>CAZART010000078.1:0-25024 GCA_964487555.1 uncultured Rhodothermales bacterium | reverse complement strand
GCCGTGTGGGCCTTCTGGCGGACATCGCCGTTGACGAGGAGCTCCAGGTGTAAATCCTGTGGATTGTGAATGTCATGCGCTTTCACGAAAGAACCCAGCGGAGCGAACGTGTCGAACCCCTTGGCGACCGACCACGGAAGTCCTTTCTGCTTGGCATCAGCCTGCAGATCGCGCGCCGTCATGTCGAGGCCGAGCGCGTAGCCGTCGACGTAATTGAGTGCCACGGTCACGGGGATGTTCTTGCCTCCGCGGCCGATCGCGACGACAAGCTCCATCTCGTAATGCACATCCTTCGACATCCTCGGCAGGATAACTTTGCCGCCCTGTCCTACCAGCGCCGTCGCCGGCTTTAGAAAAAGCACCGGCGCTTCGGGCACCTCACTCTTCATCTCGGCGGCATGTTTTGCATAATTGCGGCCGACGCAGATCAGCTTACCCGGACGAATGACAAGTCCGCTCGTGGGAAGTGATATGTCCATCATCGTCGTTTCTTAACCGAATTGATATGGAACACTCCGAACGCTACATTTGTAGGCTGTCTGATTTTTGAACACCCACTTTTGTACTCTCGCGTCGGTAGCCAGTCCGCCGCCCCAAAGAAGAGGATTTTTTGATGTACGCCATCGTAGAAATTGCCGGCAAACAGTATAAGGTACAGGAGAACGATAAGCTTTTCGTGCCCCACATCGCCGATGCCAAAGTAGACGACACCATCGAGTTCGATCGGATCCTTCTCGTTGCGGATGACGGGGACGTGCGGGTCGGAACGCCACTGGTCGCCGATGCCACCCTCTCGGCGAAGGTCCTCGAGCACGTCAAGGCGGATAAGATTCTCGTTTTCCGCAAGATTCGCCGCAAGCGTTTCAAAGTCAAAAGAGGCCACCGGCAGCGCTACACTCAAATCGAGGTCGGCGCCCTGTCGATCGAAGGTGAAAAAAAGAAGTCGGCAACCACGTCGACGAAGAAGTCCACGGCTGCCGAATCGAAAGCGAAGGCCAAGCCCGCTGAGGCGAAGAAAGCGGAGGCCGCCGAGGCCGAGCCGGCTGAGGCCGTGGAGTTGAAGAAAGCGGAGGCCGCCAAGGCCGAGCCGGCCGAGGCCGTGAAGGCGAAGAAAGGGAAGGCCGCCGAGGCCAAGGCGGCTGGGGCTCCTGAGACTGCCGAGACATCGGAAGCAGAAGCCATCGAGGCCGAGGCTTCTGAGGTTAAGAAAGCGGAAGCCGCCGAGGCCGAGACGGCCGAGGCTCCCGAGCCGAAGAAAGCGGAAGCCGCCGAGGCCGAAACGGCCGAGGCTCCCGAGCCGAAGAAAGCGGAAGCTGCCGAGGCCAAGGCGGCCGGCGATGCCGAGGCGCGCCAACGTAAAACCGCGAAGGCCGACACGAGCACCACGGCCCCGAAGAGCGCCAAGGCGGAGACGCGGCCGGAGGCCGAAGCGGGTCCTAAGCCCGCAGCCGAGGCGGACGAATCGAACGAAATCGACGAAGCCGAAGAAGCCGACGACGAGAAGGAAAAAGCAAGTTGATCCAGCCGGGCTCTGGAGCGGATCGCTCCTCAGCGTCGTCCGAATTTGAATCGAAGATTGTGAGGTAGCAATGGCACATAAGAAAGGCGTAGGCTCTACCAAAAACGGCCGCGACTCCAACCCTAAGATGCTGGGCGTAAAGACGTTCGGCGGCGAATTCGTCAAGGCCGGATCGATCATCGTGCGGCAGCGCGGGACGAAGTTCCATCCGGGCGAGAACGTGGGCCGCGGCGGAGACGACACCCTTTTCGCGAAGCAGACGGGTACGATCCGGTTTTCGCGGACCCGTGGTAATCGCCGCTACGTACACGTCGATCCGGCGGAAGCGTAATCCGGATTACCGTTATATGCTGGAAAGGCCTCTGCCGTTGGTGGAGGCCTTTTCTATTTTGGTAGGCCATGATTCAATTTTGGTAGGCCATGAGCCTCGATCTTCGGTCCAAATATTTCTTACCCGACGACGCCGTCGAGCTTCGTGCATTCACGCACGGTCTGATGCCGAGAACCGTGCCCGCGATGATGCAGCACTTCGTGGACGACTGGCGCAGCCGCGGCGTGGATGCGTGGAACGAAGTGCCGAACCACTGGCTGCCGGCCTCCGGCGACACCGTCGGCTGGTGGAGCCTTCCCGAATATCTGGGCGATCGATTCATAGCGCCTCTCCTCGACGCACCGGCCGGCACCTGTATCATGCAGCCGAACGTGCACTGGACGATGCAATGCCTGTTTTCGGATGTAAACCGATTTCGCGCGAGGCGCGTCGTGCTCACGAAGGACGCGTTCCCATCCGTGCTGCAGCCGGCGCGGCAATGGGCGCATCTCGCAGGCTACGAGATCGACGTCGTTCCCCTCAACGTCGAGGGATTTGTAGATCGCGAGGCCGTGCTGCGTCGCATCGGCGCGGACACGGCGGCCGTCGTTCTGAGCCACGTCGGCTTCACGACAGGCGAGCGGCTGCCGGACGCCTTTCTGAACGCCGTCGCAGAGCGCGTGCACGCCGCCGGCGGTATTATCGTCGTCGACGGCTACCACGCCGTAGGATCCACGCCCGTAGACGTAACCGGCCTCGACGTCTATCTGGGCGGGCTGTTGAAGGAGGCCTCCGGATCGACGGGCAACGCGTTCGTTTACGTTCGAGAAGGACTTGACCTTCAGCCTCGCCTGACGGGATGGTTCGGCCATGAGGAACCCTTTGCCTTCGATGCAGAGCCGACTCCAGCCGCCGCCCTCCGCCGGCGGTTTCTTGGTGGCACGACGTCGGTGTCATCCATGTACCACGCGGTCGAAGGGGTACGACTGCTGCTTGAGGCGGGCGTAGAGAACGTGCGCGTCGATTCGCTCGCGAAGACGGCCTATTGCGTAGAGCGCGCACGTACGGCCGGCATCCCGGTACGCAGTCCGACCGATGATGAGAGCCGAAGCGCGCTGGTGATTCTCGAAATGCCTGCCGCCGATCAGCTGAGCGCTCATCTGAAACGCGACGGCATCCTTACGGACAGCCGTCTCGGCCGCTACTTGCGCATGGCCCCGTTCGTGTGGAATACGATGGATGAATTGGAGCGGGTGTTTAACGTACTCTCATCTGCGCACCGTCACGTTGCGACGGCGGCCGCCTCCAACGTGACGAATCGAGGCCCCGTCCCCTAAGTCGCATGCCCTCGCCCCGAAAGAATTTCCGATCAGGGCAAGAATTTCTTTACCGAGCCTCCGGGGTGGGTCCCGTGCGCCCCTTCCCACATCGCGTCGTCATCGTGCCGCGCATCGTCATCTCCCGCACCTCGTAGACGTCGCTACCGCTCCCGACAAACATCGGATGCGAGTTCTGATTCGCATTTTTGCTCAAGACGGAGGACTCGTGCATTCTGCCATAGGCGCTGCGCTCGTTGAAGACGGTCGAGTCACTCGCCTTCCAAGCGCGGTCCCGGGAAGTACGGCGCCACGGACGGGAATGCTTTTTGAACCGGGACCTCGCCATTCCACATTTCATATCTCTTTCCGAAAACGTGAGGTCGTCTATGGCTTCCCCTGTTGGTGCCGACGCTCTAATAAGCGGCGAACAACTAGTGCAGAGCGGACAGTACGCCGAAGCCTTATCCATATTTGAATCGCTACTGGAGGATGATCCTCTAAACATCGATGCCCTGATCAACATCGGCGTAGCGGCCATCCAGGCCGATGAGATTCAAAGAGGTCTGGATGCGTTCCTTCGTGCCCTGTGCCTCGAGCCGACGAATTCGACCCTCGTCGAGAACATCGGCGCGTTGATCGAAGAACCGGCAGTGGCTGCCTATGTGGACGCTTTCCTCGAACAACTCGTCGAAAGCGAACACATCGAACCACGCCATCGTCATTGTGCAGCCGTTCTCGGGCATCTGCTGGGAGCGGCCGGCTCCTACAAGGCTGCCCAGACCACCTTCGACATTACGCCGGAGCTGTCACATGCACGTCCATTCGAGTTGCAAGGATTCGCCTCCGATCCTCGTATTGCACAGTCGGCGGCAACGCCGCTGAAGCTGCAGCTTCTTTTGCTCGAGGACGGCCTTGCCAACCGCGCACTGATCATCACCGCGGATCTATTCGGGTTCGATGATGCGGCGGTCGCACAGATTCGTGCCGTCGCCCGCGAATGGGGCATTCCGCCCGAGGCGGTTATCATGAACGCTTCGCACACGCACTACGCACCTGGAACCGTACGCGATCTGCCGGAAATCCTCGGCAGGGCTGATGAAGAGTATATCCAGCAAATCGTGCTCACGATCGCGCAGGTCCTTCCACAATTGCACGAGCATCTACAGCCATGCTTCGTGTACGCGGCCGAAGGCAAAGCACGAATCGGCTCGAATCGGCGTGTAAAGGTGAACGGTACGGTTGAGTTCGGCGTCAATGAGGACGGTTATTATCACCAGGAGACGCCGATCATTGTCATCGATTTTCTAAACGAGGGGTCGTCCCTGCTCCTGGTCAGTCACGGATGCCATCCGACCGGTCTTTCCGCCGCACCCATCCTCTCCGCCGATTTCCCCGGGTATCTTCGCGAGTATCTCAAGAATGCGCATCTGGCGGATAGCGTCATGTTCTTGCAGGGACCTGCAGGGAGCTCCAAACAGACCACACGCCACGCAGATAACGTCGAATTCACGCAGAACCCGATCGAGGTGGCGGAGAATGGTCAGCGTCTCGCTCTAACGGTCGCAGAAGTGCTGAATGCGCCGATCCGAAGTGTTCGAGGTCCTTTGTTCGCGCGAATCGACACGGCCAGGCTTCCCCTCCAGCCGGGTCCGACGGCGGCTGTCCTACAAGAGATAGCCGCGGACGAGTCGCATCATCCACTTACGAGGCAATGGGCGAACCGGCTGGTTTCGCGTGCTTCGGCGGAGGTCGACCACCTTGCCCTCGAAGTTCAATTCCTTGCGTTAGGTGACAAAACCTGCTTCGTCACGTTTCCCGGCGAGCTGGTTGCGGACGTCGCCCGTGACCTCCTTGACGCCGCCGTTTTGCCCGCCGGCACCTTCATTCTGGGCTATACGAACGGATTGAAGGCGTACCTGCCTAGTAGCAAAATGATCGACGAGGGCGGCTACGAAGCCGGTGAAGCCAAGACGGTCTACAACCTCCCTGCCCCTTTCGCCCTCGAAACGGACAAGCGTCTTCTCGATGCGGTTTCCGACCAGGTGGGATGCTGGCGCCGGTCCGACGTGCCCAACGGCTATGGCCGGTATCATCTCGACAAAAAACATGGCGCTGCCTTTTTCTGCCTGTCTACAGGCCGCTGCGGCACCCAAACGCTCGCCCACGTGCTCGGGACGGCGTCCAACGCGAGGGTCTATCATCATCCGCGGCCCTATCTCATTGACGAAACACTGAGAGCCTACCACGGCCGCACGAATAAGACCGACGTCTTCTGGAAGGCGCGTGGCGGCGTCATCCGAGATGCGTGGAAGGACGGTCTCGTCTTCGGCGAGCTCGATCACAACATGACGGCGTTTGCTTCCGCGATCGCCGGTGAGATTGACCACTCCAGGTTCATCGTACTCGTTCGAAACCCATGGGATTTCGTGCGTTCCGGAATGCGTCGCGGCTACTACAGCGGCCATGGCTGGGACTCCGGACGGCTGCGCCCCGAGCTCAACCACCCGGACGCCGAGTCTTGGAATACGATGGAGCCGTTCGAAAAAATATGCTGGCTCTGGAACGACACCTACCGGCGCATCCGCGAAACGCTTTCGGAGATTCCTGAAGATCGGTATCGCGTGGTCCGATTCGAGGACCTCGTCCACGACGTGGACCTGTCGAAGAGTCTGTTCGATTTTCTCGGTCTCGAAGGCTTCGACGAGGCGAAGGTCCGTGCCGTTCTATCCAATAAACTGAACGAGCAGACGGCAGGCAGCTTCCCATCGCCCGTCGATTGGCCGGCATCCTACCACGAGAAACTCGAGGGTCGGTGCAAAGAAACCATTGACTTCTTCGGCTACCAGCGCGAGGCCGCACTCCGTCCTAACGATTCGGGGGGCACGCCTCCGTCATCGGCCGGCGTGAATCGGAAGAACATCCTCATACTCGAACAGGAGGGCATCAGCACAGGCGGTCATTTCGACCACGTCTTCACGCACTGGCAGGACCGCATCGAGCCTCGGTATGTGAAAACGACGGATCTCTCCGTGGCGCAATCAGCCATCGAAGCGGCCGACGTCGTCTGGCTGGAGTGGGCCGGACCGCTTACGGCCGCCGTCACCCAGCAGATCGGCGCGCTCAAAGGAAAGCCGGTGATTTGCCGCCTCCACGGCTTTGAAGTCTTCACCGACTACATCGAGAAGATCAACTGGAACGTGATCGACCGTCTCGTCTTTGTTGCCGATCACAAACGCGAGATTTTCAACAAGCGCCTGCCGCGCGCCAATGTGGCACAGCAGGTCATCCGAAACGGTGTGCGGCTCGATCAATATTCCGTACCGGACGAAAAGAAGAACACGAAAAACCTGCTTCTTCTCGGGCACATCAATCATCGAAAGGGGCTCCCGCTCCTGCTTCAATTTTTCCACGAGCTCGTTAAGCGCGATCCGGAATATCACCTGTACATCCGAGGGGATTGGCAGGACGCTCGCTATCAAATGGCCGTCCTGACGATGATCGAGGAGCTCGCCTTAGAATCTAACGTCAGCATTGTGGAAGAGTGGATTGACGATCTCGGTGCGTGGCTTGAGGACAAATCACATATCCTGAGCTTTTCACTCGAGGAGTCTTTCCATTACGCCGTCGGCAACGGAATGGCGGCCGGAATGAAGCCGGTCGTTCATGCATGGAACGAAAGCCGATCCATCTGGCCGAGCGAGTTCATCTTCCGTGATCTCGACGAATTCCTCGCGCTGATGCTGGAGGACACGTACGAGCCCGCACGCTATCGTCGGCTGCTCGTGGACCGGGGCCTGACGGCGGAGCGCCAGATCCTCGAGATCGACGCGGTCGTTCATGATGTCTGTGAACAGTATCGTGGCCAAACGCAACCGCGATCACCGGCGACGCCTCAGCTCGCCGGCCACGCCGGCGACGGAAGCCCTGTTGCGGCGGCATCGATTCGGACCGGAATCGCACCCTCAACGAGACCGGCGACGCCTGAAGGCGCTCGAGGGACGACCCCTACCCGGATGTCACCGTCCTCACCCCCTCTGCAGGACTACCGCGTCGATAAATCGCTCGGCTTGGTTTTGAAGCAGGGCGAAACGGTTCGCGACTACATGGGACTGAACGCCTACTTGAAAAACCCGGACGTTGCGATATCGCACGAGGAGCTCGTCGACTATCTGCAATTCTCATTTCAGAAGCTGCTAGGTCCCTATTTCAACGCGATGCAGCTTCCCGACGCGCACGTTCACACGATCGGGTCCGTTCTCGAGCGTTTGATTCGGGATCACGGCGTACGATTCGATCTCGCAGCGACATCGGAGCCCGAGTTTATTTACTCGGTGTTCCATCTCTTGAAAGAGCATCTCCCCGCGTCGCAGGAGACACGTTCGGCGTCGATTGCGTCGGATCGAGAGACGCTCGCCCGCCCGGAGGCTACCGACGACGTGAAGAACGTCTACCGTGCCCTGAAGGCCGGTTTCGCAGCCCTCGAGGAGATCGGCCTCATGTCATTGTTCGCCGTACACGGCAGCATGAGTACGCTCGATTTCACTCCCTTCAGTGATGTCGACACGCAGCTGTTTCTCACGGATGAAGCGTTTTCCTCGCCGGAATTAATCCAGGAAGTAGCCAAACTGATCTCTCACAATAATGTGTATCTGAAGGCATTCGATCGGCTTCAGCATCACGGCTACTTCGTCGCCACCGATATGGATCGAGCCGCGTACCCCGAGCCGTTCCTTCCGGTTGATACCCTCGCGAAGGCCACCCGTCTTTATGGCGAAGAGACCCAATCCTTCTCCGTTCGTGCCCTGCCCTTCGCCGATCGATTTGCCGCCTGGAACATGGGGCACTTCTTCCGCTCGTCGTACTTGAGCGGGCAGCGACCGACGTCGCCTTTCGACATCAAGCGGTTCCTCAGCCGTTTCTCGATGCTTCCGGTTCTGTATGTGGAGCTCATCGAAGACATCTATCCATATAAGGGGGACGTTTTGCGGAATTGGGAGGATCATTTCCCACCGGAGGTCTGGCATCCGTTCCACACGGTGACGAGCGCGCGGGCCAACTGGAATCCTGACCGCTCGCTGACCTTCAGCGACAGCTTTCATCGCCAGGTCTTCGACTTCGCGGAACTTCTACTCGCCAAACTGAACGAGCACGCCTCATGAGCAGCCAGACGATAGACATCATCCAGAGCATCCACCCCCTCACCGAAGATACGTACGACCAGGTTCTCGACGATTATCTCGGTCAGATCGAGCCGAATCCCCATGTCCGAGCCGTGTATCAGATCGGCTCCATCGGTCACCCCGGCATCTCCGATCTCGATCTGATCGTCGTCGTCGATCCGGTTCGGGATCCGTTCTGGCTAAACCAGCTAAGCGTCCACCAGCAGGGCCGTTCCGACCTCGTCCGCTATGTTTTTCCGCATGACGTCTACGTATACGACGTCGAATCCTTCAAGGACATTCGGTTCAGCCTGTATGCGAATAATCTGAAGCTTCTTTACGGCGAGGCGCAGAAAACGAATCCGGCGGACGATGAGGCCCAGCGCTGGCTTAGCCTGCAGATCATTTTCGATTTCACGGCTTCCCGGCTGGCGCAGTTCAAGAACATCTACGCCGGCGGCAAGCTCGATGCGCGCGGTGTTCTGCTGCGCGTCGCCTCCATAAAGCACAGCTATGCCCTGCTGCAAAACCTTGGAATCGAGCTGCCTGAGGTGGCGGATTTCGTTCGGCGGGTGATGGCCGCGCGAGACGATCACGCCGCTGCGTCACCTCAGACCCTGCACGACTTGTTCGTCGAATCCACCGAGCGATTTAGCCAGATCGTCGGGGCGGCCAGCGACTATTTCGCGCACAGCGTACTAAGCTACGGCAGCGACGTAGACGCTAGCAACGTGCTGAAGCTCAATGCGCTGCAGCTTCTCCGCTTCATCGACGACGGCGCCGCACTGAATCAGCTCGGCGCGGATCGCCTGAACGTCTATTACCCAAAGCCGTCATTCTTCCATTTTCTATCATTCACGCGCTACGATCATCTCGTTGGCCGGCGTGCATGCAGCCATCTGACGTATTCGGGAGACGAGGTGTACGAGGTCCACGCAGGATATGAGGCCACGCTAGCCAGGCGCCTACAAGCCCTGTCCAACCACTTCGGCTTTCTTCATGAAAACCGCCTGCAGTTTGCCATGAAAGGTAATCCGGGTTTCGTGACGGCGTGGTTTGGACACGTCGATCCGTCCACCCGTCTGGAGCTGCCCGCGAGCGACACGCCGCCCGTCTCTTTCAGCAATCGAGCCGGCGCGGATAAGCGTCTCAACAGCGCGACTCACGTGGAGCCGTTCGAGAGACTCTGCGAGCGCTTCGACTTCCCCGTGCAGCGCATCGATCTCGACCTCGATGAATACGATGCGTTCGTGGACGACTTCGTCACCGGCTGGCAGCAACGGTACGCCGACAAGTACTACAAGAAGCCGATGGAGCTGTTTGTGACGTACAAGCTCCTGGATCCACAAAAGGATGATGCTTTTATGGATGCGGCCGGCGGGATCAATACGTATCTGCATAAGATAGATACCGCCCAGAAGTACATGCAAAACATCGTGATCGGCGAGGACTTGCGCCGTCGCTTCGGTCCCGAGATCACGTATTTGGAGGGGGATGCCTGTTCGATTCCTCTGGAAGATGCAAGCATCGACAAGATATCGATGCATCATTCGTTCGAACACTTCCAGGGAGACTCGGATAGTCGCTTCGTTGAAGAGACGCAGCGACTTCTCAAAGTGGGCGGCAAATGCTGTATCATCCCCATTTTTCTCGGAGACGCCTACGTAGAGGTCTCGCGACTGCCGAAACCCGAGTGCCCGTTCGATCCCCAGGCAACCTATCTCGTGGATCCGAGCGCACGTCTAACGGGGGGGCCGACCTCCGGCGATTTTGCCCGCGTGTATGACTTCGCCGCCTTTGAGCGGCGTGTACTGGAAGTGATTGATCGATCGCGGTTCAAGATCAGCATGGTCGAAATCTCTATCGGCGGGCGCTCGGTTCCATTTGAGGACCTGGCGTGCCACGACACGATCACGAAGATTAATTTCCCTTATCGTGCGATGGTCATTGAGCGGGTGAAATAATCGCGTCTCTCGGTGTCGGTCGGAACAAGGTCGATGTGTATCATTCGTTCTCGTCGAAGGGTGCGGCCGACCGGGATGGGCTCACGTCGCCGATCTTGATTCCGGTATGGAATCTCGCTCGCGGGGATCGAGATTGAACAGCGCCATCATCGCGGCGAAGAGCTGAGGGTGTTTCTCGGCCATCAGAGACGGCCGCTCGAAGAAGTTTTCTACGGAGACGGCGAAGAACTCGGCCGGGTTGGTTGCTCCGTAGCCCCGCAGCATCGAGCGGCGGTGGCGGATTCGCCACATCTCCTTGCGTACGAGGTCCTGCCATGCGACGGCAGATCCCGGATCGAGCAGGGACGGCACACCGTCGGCGAATTCGTTCTTATAGTCGAGCAGGTGGGCGAGCTCGTGGAGAACGACGTTGTTGGCATCCTCGGTGTCCTCCCAGCTTTCCTTGAGCGCCACGGACGAGAGGATGATCGGCCCCTGCTGGTGGGCCATTCCGTCGAAGGCGGCCTCCTCGTGCAGCATGTAGTCTGAATCGAATCGATCCGGATAGAAGAGCACGGTTTGATGGCGCGGCAGCTCCCAGTCGGGACGGCCGTGGAGCAGAAGCGCCGCTCCCGCGGCCACGCCGATCTTCATCTCCGGCGTCACCTCGACGGCGTCTACACCTTCGTACGTCCATTCATCCAGAACGATTTTCATGTCGTTCTCGAACCGCCGTCGTGCATCCTCGTCGAGCTTCCGGTATAGCGGAACGAAGCGCTCGAGCCATTCGCGCGTGCCGGCCGGCAGTGCACTTCGAACGGCACGCAGGCGCCGGATCGGCTTTCGGAGCGAAATTAGCAGCACCAACACGAAGATGCCGACGCCGGCCAGCCAACCCGGGGGCATCGCCACGGCGGCAACGATGCCTACGCCCACACCGACGATCACGGCGAGGGTTACTCGATAGGCGATATATGATCGGCTCACAACTTGCATGTCGCCTGACACGACTGCACCGCCGAATGGTTCGGCCCCCAGAAGGCTTTTCCGGGCAACATCTGCCTGAAACGGCCGGAAGAAATTGCCCGGGACGACGTCGAATCGGCGCCCTATGGCCGGATGCCTGCCGCAGCCGCAAGTTGGCGTATCCTTTGTTCAAGGATCGCTTCGAATAGAAATCAGGAAGACCTATGCTGCTACGACTTCAAAACGGCCTGGCCTCGATGAGCTCGACGATTCGAGAGCAGGAGCGCATCGCCAACAATCTCGCGAACGCCAATACGATCGGGTACAAACGCCATCGGACGTTTACCGAGACGCTCGACGAGTTCATCGACATCGAAGGCGGCCCGCAGAGTGTGCGAAGCAACGGTGAATGGGCCGCGCTCGATCAAGGGACCCTCGAAGCTACCGGTAACCCCCTCGACGTCGCCATCCACGGCGAAGGCTTCTTCGTCCTTTCCGAAGAGGAGTCCGGCGCATTCAGTTATTCACGCGCCGGCCGCTTTGCCCTTGATGCCGACGGGATGCTGCGCAATCCTTCCGGCCGGCTCGTTGAGGGCGACGGCGGCCCCATTCAGCTGCCGGTGAACGTTCAGTCCATCGAGATCGCCAAGGACGGATCGATCCAGGCCGACGGCCAGACGGTCGGGCGGCTCCGCCTCGTTCGCTTCGAAGCGCCGAACGACTTACGCCGGGTGGAGGACGCAGCCTTCGACGCCGCCGACATGGAAGCCATCGACGTCGACAACCCGTCGTTCGTTCAGGGGCACGTGGAGGGCAGCAACGTCAATCCCATTTCGGAAATGACGGACATGATCTCGCACTTTCGCCTGTTCGAGTCGCAGCAGAAGATGCTCCAAACCACCGATCAGATTCTGGGCCACGTCACGCGGGAGCTCGGCAAGTTCTAGCGCCGCCAGGCGAGCCATCCACCCCTTCTTACTAACGACCAGACCTACCATGCTCCGATCCCTACGTACCGCCGCTCTCGGCATGAGCGCTCAGCAGACCGGCGTCGACAACATTGCCCACAACCTCGCGAATGCGAACACGACGGGCTACAAACGGTCGAACGTCGTTTTCCAGGACCTGCTCTATCAGACCGTGCAGGCGCAGGGTCAGGCCGAAAATCAATCGGCCACAAGGCCGGCCTCGCTGCAAATCGGCCACGGAGCGTCGCCTATTGCCACCATGCGCAACTTCACGCAGGGCAGCCTCGAACAAACAGGAAACCGGCTCGATATCGCCATCAACGGCGACGGTTTTCTTCAGGTGCGGATGCCCGACGGCAAAGTCGCCTACGCTCGTGACGGCGCGCTCAACGTCTCGGCCGACGGCACGCTGATCACGCAGACCGGCCTCTCCATCGAGCCGGATCTGACGATTCCGCCCGACGCGACCGACATCCACATCAGCCAGGACGGCCTCGTTGCGGTGCGCCTGGAGAACGAGTCCGAGCTCATCGACATCGGCCAGCTTGAGCTTGCGCGCTTTTCGAATCCGGCCGGCCTCAAAGCGATGGGCGGCAACCTGTATCAACAGACCGACTCCAGCGGCGAGCCGTTGATCGGCACGCCCGGACAGGACGGACTCGGCGTTGTTCGCCAGGGTTATCTCGAGGTTTCGAACGTCGACGTAGTGACCGAGATGGTGAACCTGATCTCCTCACAGCGAGCCTACGAAATCAACTCCAAAATGGTGACGACGAGCGAAGAAATGCTCCAGATCGCCAATAATTTGAAGCGCTAACGTGAAGTACACGCTCTACATCGCGGCCCTGCTTACCGTGTTTTTGCCCATGACGGGAGCGACGATCGACGGAATGCCGGGCGATGAGATTTCGTCGGAAGACGTTCGCATGGCGGCCGTCGAGCTGTTCGAAGAGCGTTTTCCAGGTCTGGCTTCGTCCTTACAGGTTCGTGTAGAACGCGTCGGAAGCAAGGTGGATGGCGCCTCGGCCGTACGGATCCGTCTGAACCATTCCGAATCCATCCCGAAAGGCCATACGCAAGTCCGCCTGCTCAGTCAGGACGGCGGTGACGCCTGGTCCGATGCGGGATGGGCTCTCCTCTACGTAGCCCATTTTGATACCATAGCCATCACCCAAACCAACATTGCGAAGAACGAGCCCGTCACGGACGGCGACGTTACGTTTGCGTGGATGGAAACGACGACGTTTCGGGGCGAACCCATGCGCCCGGCCGTCTTTCGGAAGCTCGCGGAGGCAGGACTCTTTGCAGCACGCCCCCTTCGCTCCGGCGAATCGATTCGGATCGGTGACGTACGGCCGGCCTACGCGGTCGACACCGGGGAGAGCTTAACGATGACCTACGAGAAGAACGGCATTGCGCTGAAACTAACCTGCCAGGCTCGTGAGCCGGGCCTCACCGGCGAGATCATTCGCGCCTACAGCCCCGACACGAAGGCGACGTACAAGGTCGAGCTAACCGGCCGGGGCACCGCCATCTGGATATCCACCCTTTGAAACGCCCGATCATGCACGTTTTCTCTGTACGCGTAGCGTGTGCCGCAACGCTGTTCGCGCTCGCACTCACCGTGTCGCCGGCCCAGGCGCAGCTATCCGTGTTTGCAGATCCGAAAGCCGATGCCACCGGCGATCTGGTAACTATCATCCTCGTTGAGCGCACCTCCGCCAGCCGGCAGAGCGCGTGGCAGAATGCTTCTGATGCGGCCCTCGCGGGCGGCGCGGAAGTGGCAGGCAGCAGTGATATCTCCGGCCGATTCGGCGTCGACGCCACCTTCAACAAGAAGGCACGGAATCAGAATTCATCGTCGCAGGAAGATCTGCTGAACGGCACCATTACGGCACGTGTCCTGGATGTCGATCCCACCGGTAACCTCATCATCGAGGGCGAACGGAAATTGAGTGTGAACGGCGAAACACATCTGCTCCGAATCTCCGGCGTCGTGCGGCCGATCGACATTCGATCAAACAATACGGTTCTGTCGCCGGACATCGCCTCGGCAGACATCGAATATCGACGCGGCGGCATCCATCGTCGGTTCTTCAAACCCGCCCTTTTCGTCCGCGCCGGTGCCGTCGCAGCCATCCTCGCCGCCGTCATACTCGGCCGCTAATTGCCTGACATTGTGCCACGATCGACACGCTTTGAAATGAACGCACCTTCCAAACACGGCCTGATCGCTATTCTCGCCTCAGTGCTGGTCGTGTTTGCCGTCTCATCCGCCGTACCGGCCCTGGCCCAGGATGCAGGGTCCGCACGCCTCAAGGACCTCGTGCTTCTTGAGGGAGCGGCTCCGATCCAGCTGATGGGATACGGCCTCGTTGTCGGACTCGACGGCACAGGCGACCGGGCCCGCGGTCAGCGTGGATCCCCGTACACCGTTCAGAGCATTACCAACATGCTTCGGCGCTTCGGCATTAACGTAAACCCTGAAATGCTCGCCGCCCGCAACGCGGCAGCCGTGATGGTTACCACGACCATGACGCCGTTTAACGGATCCGGAAGCTCGCTTGACGTTACGGTCTCGGCCCTCGGCGACGCCAGATCGCTATCGGGAGGCGTGCTGCTCCAGACGCCGCTCGTCAATGCGATGACGAACGACGTTCACGCGATGGCGCAGGGGCCGCTGTCCACCGGTGCCGTACTCGCCTCCAGTCTCGGTTCGAGCGTTCAGGTCAACCATTCTAATACCGGCCGCATTCCCAACGGCGCGGTCGTGACCAATGCCATGGGAACGCTCATGGGTACCGACGTGGACGTCAGCCTCGTGCTCAGGCGTCCCGATTTCACGAATGCACAGCGCATCGTGAACGTCATCAATGAAGAGCTCGAGGGCGCCGCGGCGCAAATTGATCACGCCGGAAAACTCACGGTCAACGTTGCCGGAGTTGAAGGCGGCGCCAATGCGTTTCTCGCCCAGATCGAGGAGCTGGATATCGCCGTCGACGTCGCTGCGCGCGTCGTCATCAATGAACGTACGGGTACGATCGTTGCCGGTGGCTCCGTCCGCGTGAATGAGGTGATGGTCACCTACGGCAGCGTCGTGATATCCACACAGGAAGATCCGTTCGTCTCTCAGCCTCCTCCCCTTTCGAATGGAGAAACGGTCTCCGGCACGGTGGGCACGGCCAGCATTGACGAAGAGATGACCCGTTCGGTCGTGCTTCCATCGAACACGAACGTGAGCCAGCTTGCGACGGCGCTGAACGACCTCGGCCTCACCGCGCGCGACGTCATCGCAATCTTTCAGGCCATCGACCGCGCCGGGTCGCTCCAGGGCGAGCTCATCATCCAGTAAGCACACAAGAGCCATGCGAATCGAGGGGATCGACATACCGAAAAACGCTGCCGGCCTACCGCTTGAGGCCAAGAAGCCGACGACGCCGGAAGCGGCTGCGAAGCAGTTCGAAGAGGTGCTCATCAAGCAGATGGTGCATACGATGACCAAGGAGCTCTTCGACGGCAATCTGACGGGGGACGACGCGCCGCAGTGGATGGGTGGCTACAGCGACATGCAGAGCGACGTTCTCGCGGAGGAGCTCGCCAAACAGCTCGGTAAGAGCGGCAGAATGGGTATTGCCGAGCTGCTCATCAAGCAGTGGAAGCGCGAAGAAGAGCTGACGATGCCCGATGACGGATCGCCTGCCGATCCTGCCCCCGGCATCGACAACATCCTGGGTACCGGCCCGGTCAACCCGTTCATGGAGATATAAATTATGAATATGCCAGCCCAACAGCAGCCGAAGGGCCCCGCTTCACTAGCCACCACCCTGCTCGAGACGCTCGAGGAAGAATACGCCTCTCTGGCCCGGATGCAGGATCAATTCGATCGACAGCTCGCGGCCATCCGCGATCACGATCAGGAGGGCGTCGAGGAAACGGCCATACGAACGAGTGACGAAGTCAACATTCTTGCCCGTCTGAAACAGACCCGTGATCGGCAGATCCGGCTCCTCGGTCGGGTGCTGCGCCTCGAGGGCGACACGATTTCCGTGCGTGACGTCACCGAAGCTCTCGAAAGCGGTACGGACACGAGAGAGGTCGGTGCTCGGCTGGCTGAGCTGCGAGAGCAGGTTCGAGGGCAGGCTCAGCAAACGCAGGAGCGCTGCCGCGACCTTGAATTTGCGCTGCAGTACGCCGTCCATCTCGGACGCGAGTTGCTGCATGCCGTTCAGGGCGTCGACCTCCCTGCCGGTGGACGTCATTATACCGCACACGGCAGCACAGTCGAGTCCGCCAACAGTCAACGTTCCCTCCTCAACCGTTTCGGCTGAACCAGGCCTCACGCTCCCATCCTCGACGCGCCATGAGCATCAACCAGCTCCTTAATATCACCAGGCGATCTTTCGCGGCTTTCGATGCCGCAATGAACACGATCGGCCAGAACGTCGCCAATGCCGAAACGGAGGGCTACTCGCGGCGGAGAGTGACCATGCAGGCTGAAAGCACCATCGGGATCGGGCTACTCGATCGCTCGACGTCCCGCACGGCCACCGGAAACGGCGTCAACGTCGCCGTCTACGAACGCCTGCGCGATCAGCTGCTCGCGCGGTCGAGCTGGAATGCAAACGGGTGGATGGGCGCTTCCGAAGAAGAGCATCGCATTACGACCGCCCTTCAGAGTCTCTTCTCGTCATCAACGGACGGCTCGATCTCGAACCAGCTGAATGCCTTCTGGAATTCGTGGAGCGATCTGGCCGACAATCCTACCGACAACGGCGTCCGCATGGCCGTTCGCGGCCAGGGTGCCTCGCTGGCTGCAACACTCAATCGGATGTCCGCGGAAATGGAGCATCTGACGGAAGAGACGCAGCGTGCTCTCAACGGCGGCGTCAACGACGTCAATAAGCTGCTCGAAGAAATCGCGGAGTTGAACTACGTTATCGAGCAGGGCAACTCCATCGGATCGCCCGACCTGGCCTCCGAGGATCGCCGCGACACCCTCATCAGCAAACTGTCCGAGTATGCCGGCATTCGGGTTCAGGAAGAACCGTCCGGCTCGTACACCGTGACGCTCAACGGTATGATGATCGTCTCCGACGCCACTTCGGAAACACTGAAGGTGGACATGACGAGCGGTACACCGAGGGTGATGATCTCCGATACGCAGGTCTCTCTTAATGTGCCGGCGGAAGGCGGAGGACGGCTCGTCGGATGGCTGAGAACGCTGCAATCGACGATTCCCAATACGCAATCGGCGCTCGACGACATCGCCGAGACCCTCGTGACGGAAATCAACGCCCTCCACAGCACCGGATATGATCTGGATGGAAATACGGGCGTCGATTTCTTCAACGGCGGCGGTACCACGGCCGCGACGATTCGCCTTTCAGATGCCGTCAACGCCGACAGCCGCGCGGTCGTCGCTTCGGCAGGCGATCCGTCAGCGGGTGTGAACGACAGCGATATCGCGAACGCCCTCTTCAAGCTGAGTGAGACCCAGCTGATGAACGGTAACTCGGAGACCGTCGAGACCTTCGCCATCAATCTCGTATCCGGCATCGGAGCGACCGCCAAACGGGCCAGCGGCCTCTACGAGAGTCATGCCGCATTTGCCAGCCACGTCGACGCCATGGCAAAAGGGGTATCGGGGGTCTCACTCGAAGAGGAGATGACCGACCTCATTCGGTACCAGCAGGCCTTCGGCGCCGCAGCGCGCGTATTGGATTCCGTACAAACGATGATGGACACGCTGTTGAACCTCTAACCATTCTACACTCCGCCAACACTTGAACGAAACGCCAGAACAACCCGCAGGCCGGTATGCCCTCGATTAACCTAGCGCGAGAGCGCGCTCTATATACCGCGTTTTCAGACCACGCGATACAGGCACGCCAGATGGAGCTTGCTCGCCTTCAAGAGCAGCTGAGCTCGGGCCTGCGCGTACGCCGCGCCTCCGACGATCCGTCCGCCTTCACAGAGGCCAGACAGATGGAACTCCTTACCAATAGATTTGCCCAGTACACCCGCTCGGTGACGGCATCCAGGTCGTGGGTGATCCGCACAGAGGAGAACCTCGACGAGCTTGCGGAACTCTTTACGGAAGCCTATGAACGCGGTGTTCGCATCAACAACGCCACGTTTTCGGCAGGCGATCGCGAAGCCGAAGCGCAGAAGCTTGAGGCGATCCTCGAGAACGTGGTCGACATCATGAACGGGCGGGATGGTGACGAATTCATCTTTGCCGGCTCGCGCACGACCGTCAAACCGTTCGTCCAGGATGCCGGTCCCCCACCGACCGTGAACTACAACGGCAATGGCGGTGCCCGTGAGCGGCATATCGGCCGCGACCTCTCGATGAACATTAACATTGACGGCGATACACTGCAGGACACCGGCGAGGGCTACACCATCACTGAGGCCATGCAGGGACTCATCGACAGCATTCGTGCCGGCGATCCCGCCGCCATGGACGCTTCCATCGAGCAAGTTACCGTCGCCCGTGACCACGTCATCGACCTCGGCGGTGCGGCGGGCGCTATGGCAAATCGCCTGTCGCTGGCTGAAACCCAGCTTCGCGATGCCAGCGACCTTGCCGAACAGCGCCGCTCCGAGATGGAAGATCTCGACTTCGCCGAGGCCATGACCGGTTTCCAAAAGAATCAGATGGCGCTACAGGCCGCCGTGTCCGTAGCATCATCCGTCCTCAATACCACCTTGCTCGACTACCTCCGATAACGGATAGCCCCCACCCCCATGCTTCAGATGATCGACGATTCATTTCTGGCCGGATATAAGCCACCGCGACCCGACTTCTTGGACACGGACGAGATACCGGATGAGCTCCGGCCCGTCTGGTCGGCATTGCACGGCCGCAAGGTTCGCCTTGCCCTACGTCGCGGCTACAAGATTCTTCGCGAGGATCCGCTGTCCAGCGAGCTGAGGGCCGCCCTCCTCGCCGGACTTGCGTCGGCCGAATGGGACAACGGGGTCGTGCACGGCGCCAAGCAAATGGCGCAGCAGTCTCTGAATCTGCTCCCGCAACAGTGGCTTGCCTGGCGTGTGCTCCTCACGGTATACATTGCCGAGAAGGCATTCGACAAGGCGAGGGACCTCATCGACAGCCATTGCCCACCAAAAACGGTTGAGGCATGGGACGAAGTGCTCGGCGCAACGGAGCGGCACCTCATTCGTGCCACATGCGCGTGGATGACGAGCGACTGGGACAACACGGCAACGGAGCTCACCGAGGCGTATCCGAAGGGGGTCCGGTCGATGCCGAGCTTTCTGCAAGAGGATTGGTTTCGGCTGGCCTTCTACCGCGAGCGTCCGGAGGATGCAGCCGCAGCTGCGGAGCAGCTGATTGCCGAGAACAACATTGAAAAGGCGGACGTGGTGCTTCAAACGCTCGTGCGTCAGGGTTGGCACCGTCAGGCGCTCCTCCTTTATCAGGCGATCTTCGAGCAGGATCCGCAGAACGAATTGCTGCGGCGGCGCGTGGTGGGGCTGTACATCCGCGAGGGCAAAGTGCAGGAAGCGCGACGCCTGATGGAGCAGGGAGCGCTCCGTCTGGCCGGGTGAAAACGTGTGAGCATTTGGACGCTGTGACGCCGAAACGGTCGACGGCAGACGGGGGATTCATGGATACTGAGCTGACGGGACAGATGGACACGGCGCGCCGTTCGTTGGGAAACCTCGAACTGCGCTGTCCCCCCCTGCCCCAAACGCTCTTCGACGCCCTGAATCTCATCGAACGTCCCGAGCGCATCGAGATCGGGCCCGTAACCGAGATGGTCCAGCGCGATCCGATCGTCGTCGCGCGGCTGCTTCATACGGTGAATTCTGCGTATTACGGCCTCCGGCATACCATCGGCAGCGCCGACCGGGCGGTCGTAATGCTCGGGCCGGTCGCGGTGGCGGGCATCGTGATCGGTATGCACATGCTCAAGCTGCGATCCATCCTTGAAAGCCCTGCCGGTGTCTGCTTTCAGCGACTCATCCGGCACAGCATAGCGACCGCCTTCCTCACGCGGCATCTACTTGAAGGAACCCCGCGGGATGCCGATCGCCGGGCGCCGGTTTCTCGCATCGGGCTCGCCTTCACGGCCGGCCTCCTGCACGACTTCGGAAAGATCATTCTCGTGTACAATTTTCAGAAGAATTCTGTGAAGCTCTATGACGACCAGGTCTTCAACATGCAGATTGCATCCGAAGACGATCGCGAGCTCGAACAGCTTCTCCTCGGCTGCGATCATACGGAGGCCGGGGAATTCGCCGCCAGGAAACTGAATTTTCCCGACGTCCTCGTCGACGTGATCCGTCATCACCACAGCCCTCTGGAACCGACCGGCCAAATTGAGGTCGACCGCCTCATTCGGGCGACGGCCGCCGGAAATCTAGCCACAAAGGCAATGGGCTATGCATTTTCGCGGCGGGTGAGCGTTGAAGATGTCATCGGTCATCCGATATGGGCTCGTTTCATCGATTCCGAAACGGCCCCGTTTCACACGCCGTCCGACCTCGTTGCAGACCTGCTCGCCCAGAAAAGTCACCTCGATCACTATGTCGATCATCTGACGTCCGGAACTGCTGGTAGATAGCAAGAGACCCGGGCCGCTGCGCTGCCGGGTTATATATGAAGCCAACTTGAAGTTCGTTAGGAGAGACTCCTTTCTTCCCGGGCCATCCGCCATTCGGCCGCGACGAGGCTTCTACTATACGCGATCCTACGCCGCATCCTCTCCGGAGGATGCGGCTTTTTCGTTTTGAAGCATGGGTCCGACCTGTTCCGATCTCGACGATTCATCGTTCGCCACCGCCCGTACGTCGACCGCGAAAAGGTCCGGGCATCGAGCCGCTACTTAAGCTTGCATTCCTTTCACCGATACTGTTGACAAATGGACCTGACCCGTCCAATGCCAGAACCCGAGTTAACAACTCTCAAAAACCCTCAGTCGAACCATGTCCTTTGGAGACCTGACAAGAATTAACACGAACCTACAGGCGATGAGCTCGCTCAACGCCCTGCAACGGACCAACGCGCAGATCGGCCTTCGCCAGATGCGCTTGGCTACGGGCAGCAAAATTAATCGTGCCGAAGACGATTCGGCAGGCTACACCATTGCGAAGAAGCTGGAAGCGCGCGTTCGCGGCCAGGCGAAGGCACTCGACAACATCGGAGATGCGAAGGGCATGCTCACGGTGGCGGAAGGCAGCCTGAACTCCGTGATGGACATTCTTCAGAACATGAAGGAAAAAGTAGTCCAGGCAGCGAACGATACGATGGGAACCGACGAGCGCTCAGCCATCAAAAATGAGCTCAACGCTTTGTCGGCTGAAATCGGCGACATCCTGGGGGATACTACCTTCAACGGCACGAGTCTTTTCTCGAGCGCCGGTGGAGGGACGTCTTTCACGTACCAGGTGAACGCCGAAGACGGCGACACCTTCACGGCCAGCATCGCTACGGTGGGTGTCGGGGTAAGCGGCATGAGTGTGGCGACCACCGACCTGGAGGTCAGCACCGCCACCTCGGCCGGCGCGACGCTTTCACGCATCGACTCGGCCATAAATACCGTGTCCACGCGACTCGCTACGATCGGCGACAGTCAGAAGCGGCTTTCCTTTAAACAGGAAAACCTGACAACCTCGATGAACAACTACGAGGCGGCAAGGAGCCGAATCTCTGACGCCGATTTTGCCAAGGAACAGATGGAGATCATCAAGCTCCAGATCCTGCAGCAAACAGGAACAGCTTCCCTGGCACAGGCGAACTCGGCACCGCAATCGATCCTCAACCTGTTCTAATAAGATCAGGCGCGGACTTCCGATACGAGCGGTAGCGGGCTGAACCGTCGCGTGTTTTGCTGGATGAGACAACCACGAAACATACACGCACAACGCAGCAACCGGGGACCGTCATGTCATTCGGAGATTTTACGCGGATCAACACAAACATGCAGGCGATCAACGCGCTTGGAGCCCTCCAGCGCGTTAACTCGCAGATCGGATTGCGACAGATGCGGCTGGCTACCGGCCTTCGCATCAACCGGGCCGAGGACGACTCGGCGGGCTATTCGATCGCGAAGAAGTTGCAGGCGCGCGTCCGGGGCCAGCAGAAGGCCCTCGACAACATCGGTGATGCGAAGAGCATGCTCACGGTCGCCGAGGGCAGTCTGAATTCGATCATGGACATCCTTCAGAACATGAAGGAAAAGACCATTCAAGCCGCCAATGACACCATGGGCACCGAGGAGCGCGACGCCATTGAAAATGAACTTCATGCGCTCTCGGATGAGATTAGCGATATCCTGGGCGCCTCGACCTTCAACGGGACGAGCCTCTTCTCGGCCTCGGGGACGGTCAGCCTTACGTTCCAGGTAAACGCTGAACAGGGAGATACGTATACGACGTCGATTTCGTCGATAAGCGTCAGCAACATGAGCGTCTCCACGGGCGACCTTACCGTGAGCACGTCCGGTGCTGCGGGCGACACCCTTGAGCGCATCGACAACGCTATCAGCACCGTGGCGACGCGACTTGCGTCGGTAGGTGACGGCCAGAAGCGGCTGAGCTTCAAGCAAGATAATCTCACGGTTTCGATGAATAACTACGAAGCGGCGCGAAGCCGCATCGAGGATGCGGATTTTGCGCGAGAGCAAATGGAGATCATCAAGCTCCAGATCCTTCAGCAGACCGGCATTGCGTCGCTTGTGCAAGCGAACATCGGACCGCAGTCGCTGCTGAGCCTCTTTTCATTATGAGGCACCACGCCCTGATGGGCGGGGATCGAGCGTCGGTCAATTGAGAGCCGATTCCGGTCACCCGCCCCGCCCAAAACACAGTGATACCGCCAGCTAATGATCGCTGTGTTGGGGCGTGGTGCTGACTAACGGCACGGTCCCCGACAGAGGGAACGGTTCTGGCAATCCTCGTTCCATCCGGGGCCGGCGGCGAAAGGCCGCCGATGTACAGATAGCCTCCTGCTTTTTCGGGCAGGGGGCTTTCTGTTTTGGCAAATCCCGTGCCTGAGGTACTAAATTTCTTCGAGGCCTGTGTTAAGTCGCCGAAAGGCTCGTCGATACCCTGTTCAAGAGGATCCACCTCCTAACCGAGCCAGGACCCGTATCAATAACAAACGTTAAGGGAACCATGTCATTCGGAGACTTGACACGCATCAACACCAATCTGCAGGCGATCGGCTCGCTGAACGCCCTGCAGAAGGTGAACGCCGAAATGGGCATGCGCCAGATGCGGCTCGCGACCGGTAGCAAAATCAATCGCGCCGAGGACGATTCGGCCGGCTACACGATCGCCAAAAAGCTGCAGGCGCGCGTCCGCGGACAGGCTAAAGCACTCGACAACATCGGCGATGCCAAGAGCATGCTGACCGTTGCAGAGGGCAGCCTCAATTCTATCATGGACATCCTTCAAAACATGAAGGAGAAAACCGTCCAGGCCGCCAACGATACGCTCGGCAGCGACGAGCGCGACGCCATCAAAAACGAGCTGGACGCGCTGTCAGCCGAAATCGGCGATATTCTGAGCGCTTCGACATTCAACGGAACCGCTCTGTTCAGCTCCAGCGCCGTAAGCCTCACCTTCCAGGTGAATGCTGAGAGTGGAGATACGTTCGCCGCAACCATCGCGAGTACGTCGGTTGGAGGACTCGGTGTGGGCACCTCTGCCTTGACCGTTGGATCCGCAGGCGCGGCCGGAGATACGCTCACAGCCGTTGACGGCGCCATCGACGACGTGGCTACGTTGCTCGCATCGGTCGGCGACAGCCAGAAGCGGCTCTCCTTCAAGCAGGAGAACCTGACCGTATCTATGAACAACTACGAAGCTGCACGAAGCCGCATCGAAGATGCCGACTTCGCCAAGGAGCAGATGGAGATCATCAAACTCCAGATCCTCCAGCAGACCGGAACCGCATCATTGGCGCAGGCCAATACGGGTCCGCAGTCGATACTCTCTCTCTTCTAGATCGCGCTAACCCGGACATCACCATCCGCTAGCCGAGGCCCGAGCCGAACCTAGCCGTGGTCCAGGAGAGCCGATTACTCTCATTACCACCACCATAATTAACGGAGGAACGTCATGTCATTTGGAGACTTGACACGCATCAACACCAACCTGCAGGCGATCGGCTCGCTGAACGCGCTGCAGAAGGTGAACGCCGAGATGGGCATGCGCCAGATGCGGCTCGCGACCGGTAGCAAAATCAATCGCGCCGAGGACGATTCGGCCGGCTACACGATCGCCAAAAAGCTGCAGGCGCGCGTCCGCGGACAGGCTAAAGCACTCGACAACATCGGCGATGCCAAGAGCATGCTGACCGTTGCAGAGGGCAGCCTCAATTCTATCATGGACATCCTTCAAAACATGAAGGAGAAAACCGTCCAGGCCGCCAACGATACGCTCGGCGACGACGAGCGCACAGCCATCAAGAATGAGCTGGACGCACTCTCGGCCGAAATCGGCGATATCCTGGACGCGACAACGTTCAACGGAACGGCTATGTTCAGCACCGCGGGAGTAACTCTTACCTTCCAGGTGAATGCCGAGAGTGGGGACACGTTTGACGCGTCGATCGCGAGTACGTCGGTCGCCGGTCTCGGTGTAGACACGGGCGACTTGATCGTGGCATCCGCAGCTTCGGCCGGTACGACGCTCACCGCCGTTGACGGAGCCATCGATGACGTGGCTACGGTTCTCGCATCAGTCGGCGACAGCCAGAAGCGGCTCTCCTTCAAGCAGGAAAACCTGACGGTGTCGATGAACAACTATGAGGCGGCACGAAGCCGCATCGAAGATGCCGACTTCGCGAAGGAGCAGATGGAGATC
>CAZART010000077.1:17848-25688 GCA_964487555.1 uncultured Rhodothermales bacterium | reverse complement strand
ACTCCGCGTCGTTGCGTTTCCTCGCAATAGCTCCGCTATTACTCGTCAACGCGCCTAGCGGAGCACGCGCATCGACCCTCCTATTACGTTACCGTACTTACGAAATGATGGACTAGGCGTCCTTTGCCGCGGCCAGGCCCTCATCTCGTTCAACGATCCTGAAACGCACGGGGAGGCGCATTCGAACCGGAACGACTTCGCCATCCAGACGCCCGGGAACGAATCGCGTCTTTCGAAGAGCACGGACGGCGGCTGAGTCGCACGCCGGGTGCAGCGCATGGATAACCTCCACGCCGGTCGTCCGCCCGTCCGTCTCAACGACGAAGCTGAGCAGGAGCCGCCCCTCGATCCCGGCGCGCACCGCCTCTTCGGGATATTCGATGTGGATGTAGTAGGCTCCGAGACCCCCGACGATGCTGGGCATATTATCGGCTGCGTCGAAGATGAGCCGTCCGCTAAGTCGCTCGAGCGGACGAGCAATTTGCGAGCGGCCCTCGTCGGTGGGCGCCTGGTTTTCGCTCGTTTCGGGTTCAACGCCGTCGGGCCTGGAGCGAGCGTTCTCGTCTTCGAACCGGGTTATCGGCGCGCCCTGATCCGAGGCCGTTTCGGCGGTCGTCGCTTCCATGACGTCGATGGAAATCGATTCGGTGGGATGGATCACGTGCCATCCGATAGGAGCCCAGCCCTGGCCGAAAGGAACGTGCGCCGCCGCAATCATCACGAGAATGGATGCGGCAAGACAGGACAAACAACGCGTCGTGTACTGGTTGTGCCGAATCCGACGTGACTGCCGGTGCTGCGCGCGCTTCGATGGTTCTGCAGCATCGTGCGTCGCCGATCGACGTCGCTTCGAGCGAAGCGCACGGCCGGCGACGTTGACGAGATTCGGATGTGTGAAACGGCCGTACATAGGCGTATGAAGAGGAGGCCGTAGAGTACTCGCTCGCACGTACTCTTATCAACCCGTTAAGAATAAAAAAGTTGGACGGCGGATGAGGAAGCCGGATGTCCACAGGCGCGGAACGCAAAGGGGGCGCGTTGACGTTGGCTCTTGACGGCCGAAGGTGTTATCCCTCACTACGGAGTATCCATGTCGCAAGCGCTCTTTCTTCACAAAGATGGCAACGGCGTGCGTCCGCGCGTGGAACGCATCGACGAGAGCCGTCTCGCCGATGGAGACGTACTGGTCTCCGTGCTTTTTTCCGGCGTGAATTACAAGGACGCCCTGGCCGTCACCGGTCGGGGAAAGATCATTCGGGGGGATTATCCGTTCATTCCCGGCATCGACCTCGTGGGAGAGGTGAAGGAGTCGGTCTCCGAGCAGTTTCGGGCCGGTGATCTGGTCATTGCGACGGGGTGGGGACTGGGCGAGACGCACTGGGGCGGTTATTCGGAGGTTCAGCGCCTGCGGAGCGAGTGGCTCGTCCCGCTTCCGGAGGGGCTTACGCCGGAGGGCGCGATGATTGCCGGAACGGCGGGCCTGACCGCCATGCTGAGCTTGATGGCGCTCGAAGAGGGGGACATTTCGCGGGGTGACGTCGTGGTGACAGGCGCTTCGGGCGGCGTCGGAAGCATGGCGATAGCGCTGCTCGCCGCGGAAGGCTATGCAGTGGTCGCCTCGACGGGTAGTCGCGGTGCTCACAATTATCTTCGCCGGCTGGGCGCCGAGCGGATCATCGACCGCGACGAACTCGGCCGGGGTCCCCGCCGGCCGTTGGATTCGGCCCGCTGGGCCGGCGCCGTCGACACCGTGGGCGGAACGACGTTGGCCGCGATCCTCAGCCGGCTCGATCGTCACGGCAGCGTGGCGGCATGCGGATTGGCCGGAGGCCACGAGCTCAACACGACCGTTTTTCCCTTCATCCTGCGGGGTGTGAATCTGCTCGGAATCGATTCGAACACGTGTCCTATGGAGCGACGCCGACGCGCGTGGGTCCGTATGGCCTCCCTACTTTCCGAAGATATTCTTCAGACGATCAAAGCAGATCTCATCTCGCTCGACGAGATTCCTGTCCACTCCGAGAAGATTCTAGCGGGTGCGATACAGGGACGGCTCGTCGTGGATGTCCATCGATAGCTTCATTCTCGCGCATGAACCGGTCATATTGGCAGATACATTCGAAGGGGCCGGAGCGGCGGTACGACGTCGCGGTGATCGGCGGGGGCATCGTGGGGTGTTCGGCCGCCTACTGGCTGGGAAGGTCACGCCCCGATTGCAGCGTCGCCATCGTGGAACGGGGTATGCTTGCCGCAGAAGCGAGCGGCCGGAACGCCGGTTTTCTGCTTCAGGGCGCCGGATCGGACTATCTGCTCGACTGCCGACGCTACGGCGCGGACCGCGCGAAGCACATTTACCGCTTCACGCGGGAGAATCGCGATCTGATGTTTTCGGAAATCGGCTCCGCCGCACAGCTCGAGTCGAGTGGCAGTCTGGTCGTGGCCGGGTCGGAAACCGAAGACCGGCGCCTCCAGGAAGCTGTCGGCATGATGCGATCCGACGGCGCGCCGGTCATGTACTTTTCGGAGGAGGAAACGAACCGCCGAATTTCAGGACGAGGATTCCTCGGTAGCCTCTACACGCCTTCGGGCGCCGTGATGAATCCGGTATCGCTCGTCTCGACCCTTGCCGGGCATTCCGGTGCGGACATACTCGAGAACCATCCGGTTCAGCAGGTTGCATCACACCCGGACGGTGCAATCATCGAGACGCCGGTCCGGCGGATTCGGGCGGATCGCGTGATCGTGGCCGTCAATGCCTGGCTTCCGACGCTATTTCCGTCCCTGGGCCGCTACGTGCGGCCGGTACGGGCGCAGATGCTGGCTACGACACCCTTTCCGAAGCGGTGGCTCGACGTGCCGGTGTATTCCCACGACGGATGCTACTATATACGCCAGACGCGCAGCGGCATCGTTCTGGCGGGCGGCGGGCGGCACCGCCACGAACAGACCGAGGTGGGCTACGAAGCAGCCACGACGAAGCCGGTACAGGACGGCATTGAGGAGTATCTCCGGCGCCACTTCCCGAAAACGGCCGGCATGCAGGTCGATCTTCGCTGGAGCGGCGTAATGGGCTTTTCGCCGGACGGTCTACCTGTCTGCGGTGCTCTCCCCGGAATCGAGGACGGCGTCTGGGCGGCCGGATTCACGGGCCACGGAATGGCGTACGGCTTTCGCTTCGGCAAGCTCCTGGCAGACCTCGTCTCGGACAAGGCCGACCCGGACTTCACCGACCTTTTCAGCATGGATCGATTCGACGCCTCATCGCAAGCCGCCGCCGCGGCTTCGTAGATCTATCGCCTACCGAAGGCGCTCGGGGTATGTAGCGGCTGCCGAAGGCGTTCGGGGTATGTAGCGGCTGCCGAAGGCGCTCGGGGTGTTTAGCGGCTGCCAAAGGCGCTCGGGGTATCTAGCGGCTGCCGAAGGCGTTCGGGGTATCGAGCGGCTGCCAAAGGCGCTCGGGGTGTCTAGCGGCTGCCGAAGGCGTTCGGGGTATCTAGCGGCTGCCGAAGGCGCTCTGGGTGTTTAGCGGCTGCCAAAGGCGCTCGGGGTATCTAGCGGCTGCCGAAGCCTTCGGGGTAAAGTATTCCTTTAACCAATCGATCCTGGTCGAGATACCGCTGCGCCGCCTCCTGAATTTCTTCGGCCGTAAGAGACTGGATCAACTCGTCATACCGCAGCACGTCGAGAACGTCCTCGTCGCGGGAGTAGTAAAAATCGAGAACGGACACCCAGAAGTCGTTCGTGCGGAGGTCCGTCTCCCGCTCTCGGCGCTGCTGTTCCCTCACCGTAGATATCACATCGTCCGGCGGCCCCTCTGTCTTGAGCGTCTCGATCTGCGCAAAGACGGCCTCCGTCAGCTCATCCACGCGCTCCGGATCGCAGCTGAAGTAGATGAACATGGTGTAGGTCTCATCCGGACGATCACTGGTGCTCGGATTGATGCTGACGCCGTAGACGCCGCCTCGATCTTCCCGTAGATCTCGCCGGAGCAGGATCGTAAGGACGTCCGCAAGTGAGCGGATCTGATGCCGATGCTCGCGATCGTATTCAAAAGGTCCGCTGAACACCATCGCGACCCAGCTCTGCTGGCCGACGCCTTTGTGAACGGTCGTTTCCACCACCCCTTCGGGGAGATCCGGAGCCACGTCCCGCCACGTCTCGTCGCGGTCGACCGCCGGCAGTGATCCGAGATACGTTCCGGCGAGCTCCGTAAGACGGTCGACGTCGAAGCTGCCTGCGAAAACAAAGGTGAAGTCGCCGGCATCCGCGAAGCGGTCCGCGTAATAGGTCTTCACGTCATCCGAATCGATGGACTCAACCATCTGAATGGTGGGCGGTATTCGACGGATATGATTGTCGTATAGCGCCGCGATCAGAGAATCGTTGAACACCGCCATCGGATTGGCGGCTCGATTCTCGAGTGAGGAGCGCATCTGATTCTGATAAGATTCGATGGCGTCCTGATCCGTTCTCGGCGCCGTAAAGTACAGATGGATGAGCTGAAAGAGCGTCTCAAGGTCCTCCGGTGATGCACTGCCGTTGAAGCCCTCCTCGGTCTCGCTCACGTATGGCGAGACCGACACAATCTTGCCGGCGAGCATCTTTTCCAACTGCGTCCGGTCGAAATCCGCCACGCCGCTGCGGGTTACGATCGACGTGGATGTCTCGGCTTCGAAGGCCTCGTGATCCGAGAGGAGGGAGGATCCCCCCGGACTGAACGCCGTGAATTTGACCTCATCCTCTTTGAAATCCGTGGGCTTCATGACCACCCGGACGCCGTTGGCGAGCTCCACGACGGTGACACCGATCTCGGTGACCGTCGCTGTCGATATGACCTCGGCCGCGTCGAGCGTCTCGTCGATAAGGGGGCGATCCTGTACGTCGTCGACGTACGCATCGACGGACGCTTCCTGAATGGATTCAATGACCGACGCGAGCTCATCTTCCGTGGGGGGCACCAACTCATCCTTCTCGGGCATCACCACGATGACGGCCCGGTTCTCCGAAGCCAGAAGGTCTTCGGCGAGCGCGTTCACCTCGTCCACCGCAATGCCGGGCAGGAGCTGCTGCACCGCCTCGAATTCAAAGGTAATGCCCGGTGCCGGCTCCTGCTCGAGGAAATGCGATACGTACTCCCGCGCAAATGCGGCCGAGTTCGTCTTCTCCCGTTCGTTGTAGGACTGCTGATAGGTACGAAGCATCTCCTGCTTCTGGCGGGCGAGCTCGGTCTCCGTGAAGCCATGCTCCCTCGCCCGAGTCGCCTCCGTGAGAACGGCGTGCAGGCCGACGAGCAGGCTGTCTTCGTCGGTCTGCGCCGAGAGGCCGTAGAATTCAGCCGGACGAACGAAGGCACCTTTGAAGGCCTGGGCGCCGAGAAACGGCGCATTGCCACGGCGAGCGATTTCCGCGAGGCGAGCGTTCAGCATCTGATTGAATAGAGACCCGATGAGCCGGTCCCGGTAATTCTCCACGGTTTCGAAGTTCTCGGCCGCTCGTTTGTAATACACCGTAATGCTGGCGACGGGATACTCGGGATCGGTCACAACGGAATAGAGCGTACTGTCGTGGCCGGGCACGTCGAAGGCGGGACGGTTCATCGGATCGGCGGGCGCCTCGAGGGACGAGAAATGCTCGCGGATCAAGGACTCGAAATGGTCCGGATCGAAATCGCCGACGGCGATCACGGCCATGAGGTCGGGCCGGTACCACGTGTTATAGAAGCTCCGAATGGTTTCGTAGGACGCCTCCCGGATGACGTCGGGCGTACCGATCGGGAGCCGGTCCTTGTAGCGAGAGCCATGAAGGACCACCGGCAAGATTTTCTCCCGAATCCGTCCCTGTGCATTTTCGTCCCGCGCACGCCATTCCTCTACGACGACGCCTCGCTCTTGATCGATCATCGTATCCGAAAGCGTGGCGTAGCCGGCCCAATCCTCGAGCACGTCGAATGCTTGCTCTACGATGCGGGTCGAATCTGTGGGGATGGTCAGCGTGTAAACCGTTTCATCAAACGACGTGTACGCATTGACGTCCGGTCCGAAGCGCATACCCGTGCTCTCCAAAAAGTCGATAAGCTCTTCATTCGGATACCTGCGGGTTCCATTAAAGAGCATGTGCTCGACGAAGTGCGCCAGGCCGAGCTGGTCGTCGTTCTCGAGGATCGATCCGGCGTCGACCGCCAGATAAAGCTCGGCTCGGTCTTCCGGCTCCGTGTTCCGGCGGACATAGTATCGCAGCCCGTTGTCGAGCATGCCCGTGCGCACCTGAGGATCGAGGGGCAGCGGCGACTCCAGAAGCGGCGTTTCCTGCGCCTGCGCCACGGCCGGCAAGAAAGCGACAACCGTCAGTATGGCAACGACGCACGCGACCCGAGATGAATGGAGAGGGGACATCGCGGCACGGAGCTTCGCGATTCGAAACCGGTGGAGAGGGGACATGGCCGCGCGGAGCTTCGCGATTCGAGACCAGGGGAGAGGGGACATGGCGGCGCGGAGCTTCGCGATTCGGGACCAGGGGAGAGGGGACATGGCGGACGTGTGATTGTAACGATGGGGCGAAAAGTGTACGCAGAGGGGGCAGAGTGTTCCCCGTTTACGGCAATCCCTAACGCACGTTGTGTGGTTCTTTCGCCGCGGACGCCGGATCGTCAATTTACGGACGACGCGCCCTCTGAAGAACCATCCGTTCGTCAGGTACGAGCGGTCGCTAATTTAGGCGGCGCTCGATCTAGCGGGGGCCGGCGCTATCCCTCTCTCTGCGGCCCACGCGGCGCCAGATTAGTCACGGCGCCTCCATGCCGGCGAAAAATCGACCAGTACGGCGACGACCATCCCGGCAATTGGGACCGTGCTCCACACGCCGCCATAAACGTTCACGACTACACTGTACCATAAAAGAACGGTGGGCGCGAAAAGGAAGCCGAGGATCGGCCAAAGGAGCGTGTCGAAGGCAGCTTCGAACCAGGTGGAGAACAGCCATACGACGACGATGACGACGCGCGGAATGAAGAGCGCCAGGAGAGCGAGCAAGCAGGGCATGGATTCGGCAGCTATTCTTAAGGGCAAGCATACATACGGATAAATTCCTTACGATAGCTGCAACAAAAAAGCTACGCTTCTCCCTACATGGATCTGATGGAAAATCCATAGCATACAACGGAATGACGAACGTTACCGACCGTTGTGCACCGATCACCGCGCCGGCAGCGCAATCTTCTTCTGCGACTAACGACCATGCGTTATCGACGACGATGAGCCGAAGCACCGCCTCCTTCCGTCTTGAGGATGTTAAAGGGCGAGAGCCTGTGATCTTAGTCTTCGCTCCTTCGGAACGCAGTCCGGCGTATGAAAATCAGGCACGTCTACTTCAGGAGGATAGGATCGCCGAGCGCGGCCGCGCGCACATCGCCTACGTCTTCTGTGACGGCGATAGCTATTTGAACGGCGAAAAGCTCGATCGCTCCTCCGCAGAACAGCTCCGCGCTGAATTCGACGTCGGTGACGACGATTTCTTGATCGTGCTCATCGGGCACGACGGCATCGAGAAACGTCGCGACGACGCCCCTCTACAGACGGCCGTCATTTTGGAACGGATTTCGGATGCCGCAAAACCTGAATAGGACGCCCGTCCGACTCTGCACCCTTTCCACGATGACGTCTGCGAGTGCGCTAGGTGGTTTGCCTCTCGACCGCGGACGCGCTCGCCAACTCAGACGCCCTCGCAAGTTCGTCTCGCACCCCGTGGGGACGGATCACGAATCGAGACGGTATTTCACCAGTTAAGCGCCATCTCCGCCGTTCAGGCACCAGTTCGGCCGTTCACGCACCGGTTCGGCCGTTCA
>CAZART010000077.1:4484-17748 GCA_964487555.1 uncultured Rhodothermales bacterium | reverse complement strand
GCACCGGTTCGGCCGTTCAGACACCAGTTCGGCCGTTCAGGCACTAGTTCGGCCGTTCACGCACCGATTCGGCCATTCAGGCATCGGTTCGGCCGTTCAGGCACCAGTTCGGCCGTTCAGACTCACCTCGACAACTCGAGCTCACGTTATCGACTTGGGCACTATCGCACCGAATCATCCATTCTCAGGATCGACGACTCATTGAAGCACGCCATGGTTCAGTGGTTGTCGACGCCCAAACGCCCCACACGAGCCCGACTTCGGCGGTAGGTAGAGAGGCTAAAACGACGAATTCGCTTTTTCGCGATCGCTTAAGATAGGTCGCTACGCGTCGATACCAGCACCAAGCGCGTGGTGGGCCGACCACGCCTCGAGGCGGACTCCAAGAATTGCTCTCATAAACATGCATCCTGATTCCACCACGCCACCGAAGGAGGAAGCGCGCAAAGATCGAGCGTCGTCCGGATTGCCGTCGGGGACCCCGTGGAAGCGCCTGGATGAGGATTTGCCCCGGTGGGACAGTTGGGCCACCTTGGCCGACGAGCCGGCGCCGCCTCAAGAGTCGGCCGTGCCGGAAGATCCCTTGGACCAGGACGCATCCTCTCCGCGCCGGCCGCCTGGAATCGAAGCTTTTCGACTGAGTGATGCGCCTATTTCCGACGATCGGCCGGATGCAGGCCCCGGCGATTGGGGTCGGCGCTCATCCGATAAGATGCCGGCTTCATCGTCCTCGGAAAAAGTCGAGCTCTACACGCATCGGCCCCTCTTCTCGCCCGGCGACAACCCTCCGCCACCCACCCCTCCGCCGTCCTCCAGACTTGGTGTCAGTCGGTCCCGCGACGGCGTCGATGACGCAGGTCGAGGACATCGTTCTTCCGGTGCCGGGCAGGCCGGCGCCCACTCCAGAGGCGACGGACATGAGCCCCCCGCAGCTCAGGGTGACGGATATGAACGCCCCACCGCGCCGGGTGACGGATATGAGCGCCCCGCCGCACCGGGCGACGGACATGAGCACCCCGCCGCACCGGGTGACGGATATGAGCGCCCTGCCGCACGAGGAGGCGAAGGATATGAACGCCCCGCCGCACCGGGTGACGGATATGAGCGCCCTGCCGCACGAGGAGGCGAAGGATATGAACGCCCCGTCGCACGAGGCGACGGATATGAGCGCCCTGCCGCACGAGGCGACGGATATGAGCACCCCGCCGCACAGGGCGAAGGATATGAGCGCCCCGCCGCACGAGGCGACGGATATGAACGCCCCACCGGACGAGGCGACGGATTTGAGCGCCCCGCCGCGCAGGGTGACGGAGATGAGCGCCCTTCCACACAGGGTGACGAACTTAACGCACCCATTCCCGGGAACGGCGGCGATACCGCCCACGGCGATAAGCACGCAAGGGAAACCCTGCACAGCGATGGGAGCGCAAGGGAAACCCTGCGCGGCGATGGGAGCGCAAGGGAAGCCCTCCGCGGCGATGGGAGCGCAAGGGAAGTCCACCGCGCCGATGAGAGCGCGAGCGAAACGCTCAATGGCGACGGGAGCGCGAGCGAAACGATCGATGGCGATGGGAGCGATATACTCCACAGTGAGGGGCGCACGAGCGAAAGTCTCCTTGGCGGCGGATTCGAGATATCCGCTACTCACGACGATGGCTTAGGGGTTCGCTCCGTGCCGGACGACGGAGTCGACAACGGGGCCATTCGCGGCGACGGCTTCGAAGCTCCTGCTGTCGAGGAGGACGGTAACGGGAAGGAGGAGACCGAAGAGCCTCTTGAACCCTGGAACGATCTCTCCCAATTCACACAGGTCGACGCTCCGGCGCGGAGGACCACCTCTCCGGTTGCCGGCGAAGACGTCGAATCCGATGAAGGTTTTTCGGCGCTCGATCTCCGCGATCGCGTCGTAATCATGCTTCTCTTCAAGCAGGTCGTGCAGATCGACGCCGTCGAGAAAGCGCACCGCCGGTGGCAGAAGCAGTCCGGTGGAAAATCCAAAGAACCGCTCTGGCGCGTTCTTACCATGGACCCGGCCTTCGACCGCGACAAGATCTTTGCCGAAGCCGCGCAGGTCTACGCCTTCAAAGAGGCTCACGTCGATAAAAAAGCCGCAGCGGCATTCATCAAGACGCAAAAAGACAACTTCGCCGAGACCTTCTGGGATCGGATGAACAAACTGCGCGTCCTGCCGATCCGGAAAGAGACGCATGCGCAGAAAAAAGAACAGCGGATCATCTTTATCTCCCATGATCCTTCGCGTCCTGACGTCAATCGCCTGATGCGCGAGCTCAAGCTCGAGAGCTTCGAGCTTCAGTACGCTCCCGAGGCCGAAATTGAGGCCCTCATCCAGGAGGCGTTCCCGAAGCGAAACGAGTACCTGGATCGCGTCAGCTCCGACGAGTTCGCCTTCGATCTGGGGACGAGCTATGATCAAAGCAGCTCACTCATCGATGAGGATGCTCTCGAGGCCGAAATCAGCCGCTCGTCGCTCATCAACCTTTTTGAGGCTGCGCTCGTCGAGGCGGTGCGGCGCGGCGTGTCGGACATCCACATTTTCCCGAATCCGCGGAAGCAGATCGAAATCCATTTCCGTCTGGACGGCGAGCTCGAGTGTTGGCACCGCGAAGAGCGCGTGCATCCGGAGGCTTTCCTCGCCGTCGTGAAGGACAACACGCTGAACGTCGATCGCTTCGAACGCGACACGGCCCAGGATGGATTTATCCAGCGGAAAGTCGACGACACCCTCATTCGCTATCGCGTGTCGGTGTTGCCCGTCGCCAATGCGAATCAGGAAATCCGATCCGAAAGCATCGTCATTCGCGTGCTCGACGACCGGAAGGTCATTACTGATCTCGGGAGGCTCGGTCTCCTTGACAGCGCACGGTCGAAATTCGAGTGGGCGATTCGCCAACCGCACGGGATGGTCATCCTCACCGGACCGACGGGCTCCGGTAAGACCACCACGCTGTTTGCCGCGCTGCATCAGGTCGTTACGCCGAAAGTCAACGTCCTTACAGTGGAGGATCCCGTCGAATACGTGATTCCTGGCGTGCGCCAGATAAAGCTAAGCCACAAACTGGCGCTCGAGCAGGCACTTCGCTCGATTCTCCGACATGATCCCGACATCGTAATGGTCGGTGAGATGCGCGACCGCGAGACGGCGGAGCTCGCCATCAAACTGGCGAATACCGGGCACCTCACGTTCTCTACGCTCCATACGAATGATGCCCCGAGCGCGGTCAGCCGCCTCTACAAAATGGGCGTAGAGCCGTTCTTGATTGCCTACGCCATCAATCTGGTCGTTGCCCAGCGCCTCCTTCGAACGCTCTGCCCGAAGTGCAAGCGGCCCGCGACGAATCTCGATCACGAGATGCTTCAAAGACTAGGCTTCACGCCGCGGGAACTCGCGCAGGCACGATTCTACGATGAAGGCCACAAACCGGACTGCCGCGCATGCGCAGGATCCGGATACAAGGGCCGCCGCGCAATTACGGAAACGATGGTGTTCACCGACGAAGTTCGCCGCAGGATCGTGCTGTCGAACGAGATGATCGACGAGGACGGACTTCGCCGGCAGGCCGTCGCCGACGGCATGCTCACGCTGCGCGGATCGGCTCGGGAAATCGTCAAACAGGGCGATACCTCGGTCACGGAACTCATTCGCGTCACGGCCGGTGAGCATTGAGGTTCAACCGCCTCCGCCACCGACCGACTGCCAGCGCGTGCCTTCCTTCGAAACGTTTACTTCATCGGGCCTCTACCGCCGGATCTACCATCTCTTCGATCGCCCCGCCGTTTTCAATGCCTATCAGTTTCTGGTGGATGGGGGCAAGGAACGACAGATCCGCCGGTTCCTGAAGGATGTGCCCTATAAGTCCGTGGCCGACGTCGGATGTGGAACGGGCAACTGGGCGGTGACCGCGCGCGGCCCGTATCTCGGCGTCGACGTTGCTCCGGAATTCGTAGAAGCGGCCGCCGCCCGCTATGCCGATGATCCGGATAAGACGTTCATGTGTCTCGATCCTACGGAGGAAGAATTGCCGGGCCGGTTTGACTTGACGCAGCTCGTCAGCGTGCTGCACCATCTTTCCGACGAACAGACGGCCGCACTGCTCGAGCGCATCGTTCCACGGACCCGTTTTCTGTTCGTGCTGGATCTCTATCCCATTCCATCGAATCCTGTCTCGCGATTTCTTTATGCGGCGGATCGCGGCGACTACATCCGCGAGCCGGATGACCAGAAGCGCCTAATGCTGCGGGACGGCAGCCTGAAGTTGATTCAGGAGGATAACTACTTCGCGCCGACGATGCTCTATCGCCACACTCTGCTACTTTTCGAACGCTCCGCGCCGTGAGGGAATCCGCGCCGGCGATGCATCGGCGACTCATTTTACAGAGGTGGTCTATGAGACCGCCTATGCTCCGGGCTCTCTGACTATGCCTGCGGAATCTTCGTCCGCCCCTGCGGATACTTCGTCCGCGTTCGCTGAGTCTTCGTCCGCGCCTGCGGAATCCGTGTCCGCGCCAGCGGATTCTTCGTCCGCGCCAGCGGAATCTGTGTCCGCTCTAGCGAAATCCGCGTCCGTGTCTGCGGAATCTGTATCCGCACCTGCGGAATCCGCGTCTGCGCCTGCGGATTCTTCGTCCGCGCCTGCGGAATCCGCGTCCGCGCGTGCGGATTCTCTGTCCGCGCTCGCGGATTAAGTCCGCTCACCTGGACTGAACCGGCCGGCACCTGCGAAATTATCTCGAGCATCTGGACGAACGACCCGACCATACGAATGCTCAGGCCCAATCAACGGCATCAGGTGATATGAACCAGTCAAGACGGGGCGTCAGGCGGATTCGTGCGGGTGGGACGACATCCTTCCGCGCAGATGAGCGTGGATCGGCGATAAGATTGACGATCATCCCCGCCGCGACCACGTACGCGAGATTCGCGGCCCTCAAATCCTTCCACGACCAGGTTTCGCAGCCCCGATCCGCAGCCCCGATCCGCAGCCCCGATCCGCAGCCGCCAGTCGGCAACCCAACCCACGAGTCCGAATCCAAGATCTTGAAAACGGCGCGCCGGATCCCACGATCCAGAATCATCGCCCACCCAACCACGATCCACAATCATCGCCCACGCAACCACGATCCTGATTCCACAACAATCCGCGATCCGCGATCCTTGTGCGATCCGCGATCCTCGATCCTCCTCCCTCGATCCACGATCCGCGATCCTCGATCCTCACCCCTCGATCCACGATCCGCGATCCTCGATCCTCCCCCCTCGATCCTCGATCCTCGATCCTCGCCCCACCCCCCCTCACCCCGTACTCTGCATCGCCGCCGCGATGCCGTTGATACTGAGGAACAGTGCCTGGCGCAGAAAATCGCGCTCGCCGGCGCCGGCGCTCCGGTGGCGGCGGATCAGCTCCACCTGCAGAAGGTTTAGCACGTCCGTGTAGGGATTCCTGAGAAAGATGGACTTAAGGATGACCGGGCTATTGCCGAGCAGCTGATCCTGGCCCGTGATCTTCAAGATTGCGTCTCGGGCTCGTGCAAAATCTTCGGCGATTGTGTCGTGAAGATGGGGGCCGGTGCTGTCGTCCGCCAGCCGGGCGTAGTATTCGGCGATTTCAAAGCGGGCACGGGCCATTTCGCGTTGCGCGCTGTCGACGACGGCACGGAAGAACGTCCATTCTTCGTAGAGGCGCCGCAGCTCGTCCAGCTCCCGGCCGCCTTCATCGACCGTTTCCGAAAGAGCCCGTCCCGTTCCGTACCAGCCGGGAACGATGTAGCGGGTCTGCGTCCAGGCGAATACCCACGGGATGGCACGCAACCCCTCAAAATCGACTTCTTGGGCCGATTTCCTGGATACAGGACGCGACGCGATGGGTAAACGGCTGATCTGCTCGATCGGCGTCACCTGCGTATACCAGGGCCAGAGCTGCTCGTCTTCGATGAGGTCGCGGTAGGTCCCCATGGCACGCTGCGCGATCGCCTCCATCAGCCCGTCATCCTCGATGTCCTCGGAAGGGCGGCCGTCCCGCTTCACAGAGGCGCCGGTGCTGACGATCATCGCGTTTACGATCTGTTCGATGTGCCGGCGCGCGATGTCGGGCAGCGCATAGCGGAAGGAGATGACCTCACCCTGCTCGGTGAAGCGGATTCGCCCGTTGTGCACCACCGGGGGCATGGCAAGGATGGCCTGATTCGCACGGCCGCCGCCGCGTCCGACGGTTCCACCGCGGCCGTGGAAGAGCCGGAGGCTCACGTCGTGACGGCGGCACACCGCGCCGAGCTTCTGCTGCGCTTTGTGCAGCGCCCAGTTTGCCATCCAGTAACCGCCGTCCTTGTTGCTGTCCGAGTAACCGAGCATGATTTCCTGAAAATTCCCGCGCGCTTCGAGCTGCTGCCGGTAGATCGGATGCGTGAAAAGGACCTCCATCAACTCGTCACCTACTTCGAGATCGTCGATGGTCTCGAACAGCGGAACGAGATCCAGGGGGCATTCAACCTTGCCGTCGCGCATCGCCCACAACCCGGCCTCTTTCGCCAGCAGCATCGTTTCGAGCAAGTCGCTGACGGTATGCGTCATGCTCACGATGTAGCTGCCGACGGCCTTGGGTTCTTGTTCGAGAATGTCGCGGATGACGTCGAAGCCCTCGACGACCATGGTCGCTACGTCCGGCAGGTTCGCCCCCCGGGGCAGAAGAGGCCGCGGATTCGCCAGCTCGGCGGCAAGAACGTCCAGCTTCTCATTTTCATCCAGGGAGGCATAATCGTCGTGCACGCCGGCCACCTGAAGCAGTGCCGTGACGGCCTGCTCGTGGACGCCGGAGTGCTGGCGCACGTCGAGCGCCGCCATGTGAAAGCCGAAGGTGCGCGCTCGGATTAGCATGCGGCTGAGCTGCCCGGAAACGACGTAAATGTCAAAACCGGTCGATGACAAACAGTCGCGAATGAGCTCGAGGTCACGCACGAATGCCGAGCTGTCGTATTCCCACTGTCGCACGGCGTCCGGATCGCGCATGGTCACGCCGTTGAGCGTACTTCGCGCTTCCGCACGCATCGTGTCGATGCGAGCCATCACGTAGCTCAGCTTCAGCCGATAGGGCTCGTGCTGATAGATGCGCTGCAGCTGATCCCCGACGTCGAGATCCTTCTGATCCCGAGATATCGAATCGTCAAGCTCCGGCGGCACCGGCGCCAGCCGGCTGGAGATGCTGATCTCACGACGAAGCTCTCGCAGCTCTTCGTGGAACAGTTCGAAGGCCGTGAGTCGCTGCCGCGCGAAGGTGCGGCGCGTAACGTCCGCCGTCACGTTCGGATTGCCGTCGCGGTCGCTTCCGATCCATGAGCGATATCGCAGGAAGACCGGGAGATCGGGCGAAGACGCGTAGTAGGTGTGTAGGGCGCGGCGGACGTCCTCGTAAATCTCCGGGATGGTCTGCCAGATCGCGTTTCGGACGAAGTATAGGCCCTGCTCCACTTCATCTTCGACGCTTGGACGCTCCGCGCGGACTTCGTCGGTCGCGAGCAGCAGCGCAATCTGGTTTCGGATCTCTGAGAAGGAGTATTCCTCCTCCTCCGGCGTCTGCCGCGACCGGCTGATTTCGGAGAGGAGATGAGCGATATGCTGCTGTTTGTAGAGGATGCTGCGGCGCCGCGCCTCCGTGGGGTGGGCCGTCAGCGTCGGTTGGATGTCGAGTGTGCCAAGCAGGTCTATGACCTCCTGCAACGTGTAGCCGGACTCCTTTAAATGCGCAATGGCCTCGGCGATGGACTCGGATCGTGGCTCCTCCGGCGTGCTCTGCCGGGCGCGCTCGCGGTTGATCCGGATGATCTCTTCCTGTTCGGCCTTGTTCACGAGGTGGAAAAACGCCGTATACGAACGCAGGAGCCATAGAATCTCTTCGTCGCCTAGATCCGCGATTCTCTGCGCCGTCTGATCACGTATCTCCGGGTTGTTTTCCTGAGCGGCTCGCTTGCAGGCAAGGCGGAGCTCCTCGATCAGATCGAGCATCTCATTCCCGGCTTGCTGCTGAACCGCCTGACCCAGAAGGGTGCCCAGCAGATTCACCTGGCGGCTGAGGGGACGCGAAATGCCCGTTCCTTCAGCTTCTACATTTAGGCCGTCGCGCCGAATCTCGGACATTTGCCGTCCTCTTTGTTTGACTTCTCTGCTCGCGTGGTGTACCTGTCGCACCGGGCTCAGCCGCATGGCGCACGCGTTCAGCCGCACGGCGCACCGCGTTCAGCCGCATGGCGCACCGCGTTCAGCCGCGTGTCGCACCGAGACTCAGCCGCATGCCACACCGCGTTTAGCCGCACGGCGTATCGCGCTCAGCCGCACGGTGTACCGCGTTTAGCCGCACGGCGTCGCGCTTAGTCGCACGGCGCATCGCGCTTAGTCGCGTGGTTCGATGGGCACCGAGACCCGCGTCCTATCCCAAACTGCTACCATCGTGGCGCCGGATCCGCCCCCGTTCTCTTCCAGGGTGATCGTGAAGGCCTCGTAGGATTTGTCGGCCTGCTCGGCTGGTACGGTGATGCGCGTGTAATCCTCCTCGTCCGCATAGGAAAATGCGCCCCACTGCCCGAGATTTTTATTGAGGATGATTGTCCAGACTTCCTCACCGGGAATGGCGAAGACACCGTACGTTCCGGCCTCGATCTCCTCTCCGCCGAAGACGACCGGCTGCGTCACGGTCATCTCGGTCGCCTCATTGGCGCCGAATCGCCACACCTGCTCGAAGGGGACGAGGCCGCCGAATATGTCGCGGCCGCGCATTCGAGGTGAGCTGTAATGAATCTTCACGTAGGTGCCGTCGTCGAGCGTGATCTGGGCCAGCGACAGCGGGCTGGGACGCGGATCCGGTGCCGGAACTACGTCCTGAGCGGCGGCACGCTGTCCGACGAGCATCGTAAGCACGAGAGCGCCGAAGGCGAGTAGGGAAATGGTCCGTTGTATCATGGTAGCATTCATAATGAAGATGGGTTGGTGAAGGAAGGTGTCAATCCGAGTGGATGGGTTCAACGCTTACGTTTTCGTGGATGATTTCAGAGACGAAGCGCACTTCGCCGTCTTCAAAGGCGCGATCGTAATGTTCGATGGAGTCGCCGGGGGCGGGAAAGAGGTCGGACGTATAGTTTACGTGATCAACGAACCGAATACCGCCGACCACACGCGGGCGAACCGCCTCGCGAAACCGCGTTCCGCCGTAATCCTCCTCAAAATCGTACGCGAAATAGTCCATCGTGTGCCGGTCTTGATGAAACCAGTACACGAAACGATCCCGATAGTCACGTCCGCCGCCTTCCTCAGCAAACGTTATCTCAACCTTGTCGTACGGTTCGCCGGCTATCGTACTCGTGCCGAGGTGCCGTTTCCGCACGGCTGGGTCGTTCAATTTGAACGGCAATAAGACGAAGTATGACACGGAATTTACGCCGGAGAGGACGGAGTTTCGCATCGACTCGGAGAGTTCGACGCGGCGGCCGTCGATCTCCCGATAAACACCGTCGTTGGTCATTACGTCGCGGATGCGCACACTCGAGTCCGGGAAGGTTCGCTCATAATGAAAGAGGCCGCCGTCGTGCTGCAGCGTGAACCGCCGGTCGCGGAAATCGAATTGGATGATCGTTCCGTCAAGCCGATCGGCACCGCCATGTGCCTCGATGGCCCGATCGACGATGCGCTGCACCTCGGGGGTGCTCGTGCAGGCGGAGAACGCCAGGCCGAGCATCAACAGGGCCGTGAATAGCGATCGAGGGAATGGTGTCATCTATCGTTCTCTTGTTCGCGGTACTGGCGCCGGATCCGGACCTTTTCAAGCTGCCGCTCGATAATGAGTGTCGTCAGGCGGTCGACGATTACGGCGGGCGGTTCGGATTCGAGGACGTGGCGCACTTTAGGCTCGGGAACGTCGATCCGGTAGAGGATGCTCATGAGGAGTCCGGGGTTATTCTCGAGGAGCCTCGTCACGTTCGCGGCCACGAAAGTATGAACCTGTTCGAGCGTCGGATGCTCGACCTGCGCCGGCCGTTCCTGGCCGAACGAAGAGGCGAGCTCATTCAGGGTATCGGGAAGTTCGTTGTGTGAATGCATCGCCACTCAGTACCACGGAGCGTCATCGACGGTAATTCCGATCAACCACCGGAAGTCGAACGCTTCGGTCGATCCCCGACGGTCTTCGTCACTCGCCCAGAGGGGAAATTTCGCGGTCAGCTTCATGCCGGAGAGCACGTCGGACTGCGCCGTCCACCTTTGCAGCGCGCGCAGCTTCGACATGTCGTACCGAAAACCTACGCCTGCGTCGAAGAGGAGCCGGTCCAGCGAGAAGCCCTCGATAAAATCCGGATGGTTCCAGACTTCGCCGCCTCCGACGAACAATTCCGCCTGCAGAGGCCGCAGCCACGCATTGCGGGTGAATGGTTCGGCCACGAGAACGGCGCTGGCCGCTACCGTATGATTGCCGACCGGAGCATCGAACAGGATGTCACCCAGACCGGTATTCAGCGTGCTCCGCGTGTAGGCCACCGGACCGGGTCCGGCAAAGCCTATCCAATGAGGATCATCGAGAGGATCTTCAAACACGGCGGCGACGGTACGGTAGGCGTCGTTGTCCCATCGATCCTCAAACGAAGCCGCACCGAGGCGAAACTGCTTTTGCAACGCCAGATTACCCGCGCCCCATCCCAGGCGCACACGTGCGCCGGCAGTGAGGAGGCCCAACGGGACGGCGCGGGCCGCATCCACATAGACCCTGTTCGCGCTGGCGCTCACGAGCAAGTCGTCGATGGTGCCACCCACCTCGGCGCCGATTTCAAATCGCGATCGTGCGTCCGTGAACGTATAGGTCAGGTGGCCCGATAACATGTCGTCAGGGAAGAATCCGAACGACGCGGCTGTGGCTAGCGATCGATCGGTCGTGCGAAGCTGGTGGAGCAGCCCCACCGTGACGCGGTGCTCGGAAGCACGGAGAAGATCGAATCGATGAAGAGGTGTCGTAAACGCCAGATCGTTCTGAAGGATGCCGAGGTGTTTCTGCGACTGAAACGACACCTGGCCATATGGGCCAATCCTTTCCAGATGGTCGCTAAAGTTAAGCTCGAAGTCGATGCCGTCGAAAGCGGACACGTCGTCTTCCCTGACACGACGAACCTCCGGTTCCTCACCGCCACTGAAGACGACCTCCGGCCACACCTTTAGCATGGCGCGCGTTCGAAACTGGTCGAATAGATACGTGCCTCGAAACTGAAGGCCGCCGGCCATGCCGAAGTTATGGGCGTACTGGAGGAGAGGACGCCATCCGACGCTGTAGCTCGACAGCGACAAGGGCGGCGCCTGTAGGAAGGTGAAGTTCACCGGAAACCTGTTGGAGTTGTTCAGGCGATTCACGTCCGGCGTGTGAAGCGTCGGGTCGATCTGGACGCGGATCAGCCGTTGCCGGTGTTTGAGCTCGAGCTTGTATTCAGGAAAGGTCCACATCCACGGATCCGCAACGATCCAGTCATCCGGCACGGGTTTGTGACCCTGCATAATGCCGAGCGGGATGTTCACCCATTGCTGCGATCCGTCGTCGTAGGTGAGGCGAAGATCGACAGGAAGAACGACGTCGCCTTCGCGCTCGATCACGATTTCAGTATGCCATTGGTCGTCGGCGCGTCGAGTCCGCACGTCGTCGACGGCATAGTCGACGGTCCGGTTCGAATTCGTGAACTGCTCGAAGTACCAGTCGAGGTGGAGTCCGGATACATCCTCCGCCACTTTCTCGACGTCGTAGGGATTGGGATGGCGGAATTTCAAGCGATCGAAATACTCGAGAAGAAACCGATCACGCAACGAGTCGGAAATGACGTAGCCGAGCATGTCGACAATCATCTGGCCGCCCGCGTACGCCGCGGCCGAATAGCCGGCGTTCGTACTAAACCAGTCGGAGGGTGTATTGAAGTGCTCGAAGAAACCGTACTCGTGGGCAGAGAGCACGGCATAGTAGGCGCCGACGTGCGAAGCCTGCGGAATCCCGTCGAGGTGCGCCATCACCTCAGTGGAGGCATAGCTCGTGAAGCCTTCATCCAACCACGCATAATCGGCTTCGTTCGAGCCGAGGACGCCATAGTACCACATGTGCGCAATTTCGTGCGCGGTCACGCCGAGCACGGAACGCGGCGGGCGGCGGCCGGTGATCAGCGTGATCATCGGGTATTCCATGCCGCCGTCGGCACCCTGAATGACGGTGACCTGCGGATATGGATACGGGCCGAAGTTTTCGCTGTAGAATTCCATCATGGCGGGAAGATCTTCCCGCAGTCCCGCCCAGGCCTCTGCAACGTCAGGCTGGTAGAGCAGATGATGGTCGATGCCGCCGCTCGTTATGACATCGTGGACGTAGTCGGGGTCGGCGGCCCAGGCGAAATCGTGCACGTTTTCGGCGTGGAAATGCCAGGTGAGCGAATCCGTGTCCGGGACGGTCGCCGTGGTGTCGTAACCGTGGCCGATCCCTTCGGCGTTCTGCAGCACGCCGGTGGCTCCAATCACGTACTCGGACGGCAACGTGATGCGGACGTCGAAGGTGCCGAACGGCGCGTAGAATTCGCGGCCGACGTACGGATCGGCGTGCCATCCGCGCTCGTCGTAATTGGCCAGCTTCGGATACCACTGGGTCATCGAATAGTCGATGCCTTCGTTGCTGTCACGGCCGCTGCGGCGCGTCTGGAGCGGAACCTGCGAGTGGAACGCCATCTCGAAGTCGGCCGAACCACCGGGCGGGATCGGCTGCGCCAGCGCGACCTCCATCACCGTATCCGTGACGTAGAACTCGACCGGACGGCCGTCCTGCGTAAGGGATTCGACGCGATGATATCCGATTTCGTCGGGTCCGAGATGGAAGATGCGGGGAACGATCCGCGCATCCGGATCCGGAAGATGGCGGTTGCGCTCGGCCATCATCGATTGCGGATGAAACGCGTTGAAGTAGAGGTGATAGAAGACGCGGTCGAGCGTGTCGGGCGAGTTGTTATAGTAACGGGCAACCTGTCGGCCTTCCATCCGGTGCCGGTCGACGAGGAGCGACACGTCCATCTCGTATTTTACACGCTGCTGCCAGTCGGCCGAGCCTTGCGCGTAGGCGGGAAGAAGCGGAAAATGAGAGAGGAGAAGGAGAAGGGAGACGGATCGCACGTAAAAACGTGATTGCATGGATGTTTGAATGGGAAAAAGGAACGCCCGGTGCAGCGCACACGCACTACAGGTGCAGCGCACACGCACTAC
>CAZART010000077.1:0-4384 GCA_964487555.1 uncultured Rhodothermales bacterium | reverse complement strand
GGTGCAGCGCACACGCACTACAGGTGCAGCGCACACGCACTACGCGCGAGAGAAGGTGGACGTTTCTTCGGCGAAGCTAGATGATGGGCGCGGAATCATGCGCGAATAGATGGCGTTTAGGGTTTCACTCGCATGTTATGCCGCTTTTCTTGACTGTCCTTCGGTACCGCCGTGACCAAAGCCGACATCATCGATCGCATCGCAACCGGAACGGGGCTAACGAAGATTGAGACGGAGGCCGTCGTAAACGGCTTCATCACCACGCTCATCGACGCCATGAAAGACGGCGACGGCGTGGAGCTCAGAGGATTTGGATCGTTCCGCGTCCAGCTCCGTAAAGCGCGTAAAGCGCGTAATCCGCAAACGAATGAGGAGGTTCGCATCGGCCCCCGATACGTGCCGGTGTTTCGACCTTCGAAGGACCTGCGCAGTCTGGTAGATCAGTCCTTGAAGGCGCGGAAAAGTACCCGGAAGAAGAAATAATACTGGTATGAATCATAGATCATGTCCGGAGTGCGGAGCACGCCTGACGTCGGGAGCCGAGCGATGTGACCTGTGCGGCGCGCCGCTTGAGGTTCAGGAAGGTGAAACCGGCGATGTGCGTGGCCCCGGCGATGAAGTCGGTTCGGATGATCCCGGGGAAGACATTCCGGAGCCGTCGACTCCGGCCGATGGGGACTCCGACGACGTTGACTGCAGCGCGTGCGGTGCGACGAATCCTCCCGACTCGAATTTCTGCAGCCGGTGCGGAGCACGCCTCGGGCGCCGGGCGGAAGGCGCTCCGATCAACACGCCCGGCTCCGTTGATCCCCAGACATCGCCCTCACCGGCTCCCGCATCGACATCATCGACTCCCGCGTCGGCGCCATCTCGTCGGGCACCTTCGGCACCCGCTGCGACGGCCTCGCCACGGCCGAGTGATGCCGACGGCGGTCCCAATCTCACGCGGCACGTCGCCGTGCTGGTCGGACTCGCCGTTCTGGTTGTAGTGGCGCTTTACACGATTACGGTGGTATCGAACCAGCAAGCGCCGGTGAACTCCGAAGCGGCCGTGAGCGCTCCGGCCGAGACCCGGTCCGCATCCGTGATTCGGGAGCGCGAGGCTATCCCTATCGCAGAGGCGTACCGCGGCCGCGTCGACTCGCTGCGGACCGTCATCGAAGAGGCGGACGCGCCGGAGTCGCTGCAGGCTCGCCGGGAACTTGTCGACATCCTCATCGGCATCGGGCGCATCGACCGCGCGGCCATAGAGCAGCAGCGCATAGCTCGCATCACCGACGGGGCGCCCGATTGGAAGACGGCCGGCAATCTTTTGTTCGATTGGATGGAAATGACGGAGCCGGACTCGAAACCTCAGGTCGCACTTCTCGTCATCGATGCCTACAAACAGGTGCTTCAGCAGGAGCCTGACGATTTCGATGCGCGCGCGGATCTGGGGTGGGCGTATCAGTACGATCCGCAGAATCCGATGGAGGCCATTCGGCAGACGAATCTCGTACTCGAGGAAAGGCCCGATCATCTCACCGCCAACTACAACAGGGCGGTTTTCTTGATGCGCATCAATCGTCTCAATGACGCCGTCGAACAGTTTGAGCGCGTGAAAACGATTGCCGGCGTTGAATCGCCGTACTATCGTCAGGCTGAGATGTGGATCGATACCATCCGTCAGTCGCAGGCGAAAGAGGAGGCAAGCTGACCCCCATGCGCGCACGGCTCGCCGCACTGTCAACTCTGCTCGTAATGCTTTCTGTCGGAGGATGCGGTGCCTCGGGACGCCATGACGGTGATGGTACGATCCGGCTGTTTGCGGCCTCGTCGTTGACGGACGTGCTCGAAGCCATGGTGGATTCGTTCGAGACGACCGTGCAGAATGGGCCGCACGTATCGATGAATCTGGCCGGCTCGTCACTCCTGGCGCGGCAGGTCGAGTACGGCGCCGACGTCGACATCTTCATTTCCGCCCATCCGTCCTGGACCAGGTACCTTTATCAGGAAGGATATTTGCAGAAGCCGTCGAGACTGCCCATCACGAATCGGCTTGTTCTCGTATCGCGCCTCGAAGGGCAGGGCATCGTGGACGTCGAACGGCTGGCGCTGGCGGATCCGGATCACGTTCCGGCCGGCATCTATGCCCGGGGTGCTCTGGTGTGCGATCACATGTGGACCATTCTCGAGAAGCGCATCGCGGCCACCGTCGACGTGCGTGCCGCCCTGGCGGCCGTAGAGGAAGGCGCCGTCGACGCGGCTGTCGTCTATCGATCAGATGCTTTCTTCACGCCCGACCTGCACGTTTCAGAGCCGTTCACGGAGCCCTGTCAGCCCCAGATCACGTATACCCTCGGATTGGCTCCGTCTGCCCGCCGCGGCGCCGAGCAACTTGCAGCGTTCCTGTCCGATTCGCTGCGGGCGTCTACGTGGGAATCTTTCGGATTTGCGAGCCGCGCCGTGTATTCCGATTCTATACAACGCTGACGTAGTCGTTCGCGCGGTCGCTCCGAATGGATTGGATCCTTACACCGGCTGAATGGGATGCGGTCGCGCTTTCGCTGCGCGTTTCGGCAGCGGCCGTGTTGTTCACGCTGCCTTTCGGGATGGTTCTCGCCTACCTCCTGGCCCGAAAACGTATTCCTGTTCCATTCCTCATTGAAAACGTGATTCAGCTGCCGCTCGTGCTGCCGCCGGTCGTGACGGGATGGCTCTTGCTCATCGCGTTCAGCCCGGAGGGATTCATCGGCTCGTGGTTGGACGACGTCCTCGGTCTCCGCATCGTGTTTTCGTGGATCGGCGCTGCGATTGCCTCAGGCATTGTAGCGTTCCCGTTGATGGTTCAGACGATGCGGGTCTCTTTCGAGCAGGTCGATCCCGCATGGGAAGAGGCCGGCTTCATTTACGGTGGCACACGTTGGGACGTCTTTCGACACGTTACCCTGCCGCTCGCCTCGCGGGGGATTGCGGCGGGCGTGGTTCTTGCATTCGGCCGCGCTCTCGGCGAGTTCGGTGCGACCATCGTTCTGGCGGGAAATATTCCGTCGGAAACGCGGACCATACCGCTCGCTATCTTTACCAGCATCAATCGTCTCGGCGGGGGAGGTTCGGTCATCCGCCTGGTGGCCGTTGCGGTCCTGCTCTCCGCGGCGAGTCTGTTCATTCATTCGCTGCTACGCCGGCGGCTCGTGAGTTCCTCCGGCGCGGCGAGACCATAGGACATCGATTACGGGCGACCGTAGACGCTAAGCGGCTCGTGTCGTAAATACGATAACGTAAATAGACGCGTCGACGATAGGTATGTCGACGGTAGGCGCGTCGATGGATGGCCTTAGCGTGGCGCGCCGACGCCAGGCTTGTCCGACGCCAGGCTTGTCCGACGGTAGGCGCGTCCGACGGTAGGCGCGTCGATGGGCGGCCTTAGCGTGGCGCGCCGACGCACGTGGAGCTGGTGCAAGGAAGGCGACGACGTGCATTGCATTGCAGCGGCCGTCCTATGTTGACGTAACTGCGATTCGACATTGTTCAATCAGGAAAACGATAACCCGCGAATTCATGACGCACATTCTTTCCGAATCCGATCAGGAGCGAATACGAGAGGCGGTCGCCGCGGCCGAGGGCCGCACGTCCGGCGAAATCGTGCCCGTCGTCGTTCCGCATAGCGACGCTTACGAAGCCGCCATCTGGAAGGGTGCCGCGGCCGGCGCCGTCCTGGCGCTGCTGTTCGCCGTTCTCATTTTCAATTTTTATCAAGGCTGGGGCCTCGGCTGGCTTCACACGGGTTGGGGCACGGCACTCCTCGTGACGCTCGCCGGCGCCGCCGGTGGATTCGTCGTCGCCTTCGTACGTCCGCTTCGCCGCGCGCTGGCGGGTTCGGACGCCATGACACGAAGCGTACACCGGCTTGCTATGAAGGCGTTCGTGGAGGAAGAGGTCTTCAATACGAGAGACCGGACCGGCATCCTGCTTTTCATCTCCCTGTTCGAACATCGAATCGAGGTAATCGGCGATACAGGCATCAACAAGAAGGTCTCGGCCGACGAATGGGCGGATATAGTCGAGCACATCCGCTCCGGCATCAAGAACGGCCGCTTTGCCGACGGGCTCGTGGAGGGCATCGCCATGTGCGGTCATCTTCTTGAAAAAGGCGGCGTCGAGATTCGCGAGGGCGACGCAAACGAACTTCCGAATACGGTTCGTTTTCGGAAAGGTACCTGAACCGTCCTATGGATACCCACCTCTTCACTTCTATACCGACCTTGCCGGTATTTCTCTCGCAGCCGCGAACGATTCGGACGGATACCGCGCCCTCGCCCCCGTCCGCTGCAGTCCACTCGTCCCCGGCCTATACCGCGCCCTCGCCCCCGTCCGCTGCAGTGCGCTCGTCCCCGACCGATAC
>CAZART010000076.1:0-25762 GCA_964487555.1 uncultured Rhodothermales bacterium | reverse complement strand
TCGACTCAGCGTCCGTGAATCCGTCGAGCACGTTGTTGTACAGCCTGTGATGGAAGTCGAATTGTGCGAGCAGGTGGTTCTTCATGACGATCTTTTTCTGGATGAGTCTTTGTTAGATTGTCGTGCGGCGGACCGTAGAATCGACGCTCGCCGCGACATTGTATTCTGCGCCCAACTTTACGGGCGATGAAGACCTGTTCGTGTTTTTCGTCGATGGGTGGCGGAAAAACCCAGAAGGACGCCTTCAGCTATCACGCAGGTTCGCACGTTAGCAAAGATAACGTTTGCAGCGCCTGCAATCGCCCATCAAGCATTTCCTCAGTCCCATGCTTCCGGCCGGAACGGTAACGTTTCTCTTCTCGGACATCGAGGGATCAACGCGTCTGCTGCACGCGCTGGGAGATCGCTTCACGCACGTTCTCGAAGAGCAGCGCGCCATCTTTCGAGGTGCTGTCAGAGGAGAAGGAGGAGTCGAGGTTGATTCGGCCGGGGATGCCTTCTTTGCCGCCTTCCCTCGTGCTACGGGAGCCCTGAATGCGGCTGCGACCATCCAGCACGAGCTCGACGTGCATCCGTGGCCGGAGGGAACGTTGCTGCGCGTACGGATGGGACTTCATACCGGCGAGCCGAACGTCAGCGCTGCGAGCTATGCGGGCATGGACGTCCACCGCGCCGCCAGGATCTGCGCCGCGGCCCACGGCGGGCAGGTACTCCTCTCCGAGACGACGCGCGAGCTTGTTCGACACGAGCTTTCGCCCGACCTGGGTCTTCGTGACATGGGCGAACATCGGCTCAAGGACCTGAACCGTCCCGTGCGCCTCTACCAGCTCATAATGGACGGCATCACGTCGGATTTCCCACCCCTACGCACGCTCAACAACCGGCCTCACAACCTGCCTGTGCAGCCGACGTCCCTCGTCGGTCGCGAGCGAGACATCGGCGCCGTCACCGAGCTGATTCGTCGTCCGGACGTGCATCTCATCACGCTCACCGGCGCCGGTGGAACCGGAACAACGAGACTTAGCCTTCAGGTCGCGGCCAATCTGATCGACGAGTTTACGGACGGCGTGTTTTTCGTGCCCCTCGCGTTTACGAATGATCCGTCGCTCGTCCCGTCGGAGGTCGCGCGGGCGCTCGACGTACGGGAGAGCGCGGCCGTACCGCTGCTCGACGCGCTTCGAGAGCGTCTCGCCGACCGGAAGCTCCTGCTGCTGATCGACAACTTCGAACAGGTGTCCGCGGCGGCAGCGTTCGTCGCCGATTTGCTTCAAATGGCTCCCGGTATAAACGTGCTGGTGACGAGTCGGACGGTCCTCCACCTCAGCGGCGAGCATGAGTACGCCGTTCCGCCTCTGGACCTTCCTGCACCCGGACACGCCGGCGGTGCCGGCACGCTCTCCCAGTACGCGGCCGTGGAACTGTTCATTCAACGGGCGAAGTCGGTACGGCATGATTTCTCAGTCACCGATGCGAACGCCCCTGCAGTGGCGGAAATCTGTTATCGCCTGGACGGACTTCCGCTTGCCATCGAGCTCGCAGCGGCTCGCATCAAGCTGTTCTCTCCCGATGAGATGCTCGTGCGGTTGAGCAAGCCCCTCGAACTGCTGCGGGGCGGCCCGCGTGACGTGCCGGATCGGCATCGGACGCTTCAGCGAGCCATCGCATGGAGTTATGACCTGCTCGAGCCGGAGGAACAGATCCTCTTTCGCCGGCTGTCGGTCTTCGCGGACGGATGCCGCCTCGCGGCCGCCGAGGCTGTGTGCGGTGGTGATCCGATCGGGATCGATATCGTCGATACCATTTCCGCGCTTGTCGACAAGAGTCTGATTCGAACCGTGGAGGGTGCCCGAAGTGCGACGCGATTCGTCATGCTGGAGACCATCCGCGAATTCGGGCTGCAGCGGCTGCGCGAGTCGAGCGAGGAAGAGGCCATGCGGAGAACGCACGCCTGCTATTTTCGCGATCTCGCCGAGACGGCGGAGCCGCATCTGACGGCGCCGGACCAGGCTCAGTGGCTGGACCTGATCGAGATGGAACACGATAATTATCGCCTCGCACTCTCCTGGGCCGCCGAGCACGGTGAGGCTGAAATCGGCCTTCGCACGGGAGCGGCGATCTGGCGCTTCTGGATCGTTCGCGGTCTTCTGGCCGAAGGACGCAGGCAGCTGGAGCACCTGCGCGCCATGAGTCGTCCGGCTGACCACAGCCAGGCATGGATCAAGGTATCCAACGCTCTCGGAACGATGACCCAGGTTATGGGAGATTTCCCGGCCGCCGGCGACATTCTAAAGGATGTTCTCGACGTCTCACAACAGCACGGCGACCGGCCGGGGATCGCCTCCTCCCTGAACAATCTGAGCTGGGTTCTTTTCGAACTTGGCGACATGATACCCGCTCGAAAGCTGGCCGGACAGGCAAGGCAGCTGTGCCGGGAGCTCGGAGATCGTCGAGGGGAGGCCGCCGCACTGACGAATCTGGCGATGATCTCTCAAGACGAATCGAAGTTCGCCGAGGCGCTCGCCCTCATGGAGGAGAGCATGGCAATCCGACAAGAGATCGGAGAAAAGAGAGGGATCAGCTATGCAATGGGCATGACGGCCGGGCTACGATCCAACATGGGAGACTATGAGGAGGCGGACCGGCTGACGGCGGATTCCCTCGCATTGGCCGACGAGATCCGTGACAAGCAGGGGCCGGCGTATACGTATGCCACCCGCGGCCACATGCGGCTCGAAATGAATCAGCTCGACGAAGCGGAGGCCGATTTCGAGAAGGCCCTGCCGCTCTGGATGGAGATGGGAGCGAAATATGGACTCGGCTACATCAGCGGAGGCCGCGGTCTCCTCCTGCTGGCCCGCGGCGAACCCGACCGTGCGCGGTCACTCGTTCTCGAGAGCCTCCGCACGTTCCGCCAGACCGGGCAGAAGCGCTACATCGGAATGATGCTCGTGAATCTCGGCCACGTCGAATCGGCTCGGGGAGAATACGACGAAGCGATGGCGAGATACGCGGAAGGCCGAAAGGTACTCGAAGAAATCGGGGATCGCCGCACGCTGGCCGCCTGCCTCATGGGTATGGCTGCCGTGAAGCGCGCGATGGCCGAACCCGCGGAGGGCCGGCAAATGCTCGAGCAGGCTTATGCCCTGCTCGCTGAAATCGGCCTACGCCCGACACCCTTGCAATTCGCTTTGAATCTCGCGGGGGAGCACGTCACGATGCCGTCGGATATGCGCTGAGACAGTGCCTGACGCCTGTCCACGCGACTCCACCAATGTCTGCCGCGAATCGCCTTGCCTGCTCCGCGCCGGCGCCTGGGCGGCGACAATCGGAACCCGAACAACGGCGGGCGTCAGAATCAGGTTGTGCTTGTTTCATTGGTCCTCCGCGAGAGAACCGCAGGCAACTATACCCGGTACCCCAATAGCCGGCCGATTGCGCCGAGCACGCGCATCAGCGCGTGGGGCGGCTTTACGCTGCGGATCTCGTCCTCCTGGCTGGTTATCACCATGGCGAGATAAAGCATCGCCTTTGGCGTCATGCGCTCCGGCGAAACAACCCCGCTCTGAACCACCCGGCCGAGGCGTGCAAAGTACTCGTCGAACCGCATAGCCGGCTCGTGGGCGTTGTACACGCGCGTGGCGCCGTCGCTTGCGTTGCGGAAGGTATGCGGTACGCCCGCCGGGACGGTCACCCGCTCACCGGCCGTCATCGTTCGCCAGCCGCCGTCGACATACACGTCGAATTCTCCCTCGAGCACCTCGTAACTCTCGGTCGCGTGCGGGTGGATATGCACCGGAGTACCACCGGTGCGCGGCGCCAGCTCCCACTCCATCTCGAGCGCCCGGCCATCGGTTTCATTGGCCGTCTTCCTGACATGGAAGATGGCTCCTATCGGACTGAGATCGAGGACGTCTCCTGCTTTCAACATGCGATTTTCTTCCTATCGGTTGACGCGGTTCCCCGTCACGCCGGAGCCGGAGCAGAACGAGCAATGACATCGAAGACGATTCCGAACGGATCCTGGACGTACATCTCTCCGGGGGCGTGCGGTCCGATGGGAACGAGCTTGCATCCGGCGGCCTGAAGCGCGGCTAACGCAGCTGGGCGATCAGGCACGTCGAACGAAGGTACTACGGCATCGTGGCTCGGTGCGGGATCCCGGAGCAGATAGAGCCGAAGCGCACCGCTCTCGAGCGTGATGCAGTCATGCGAACGCTCGACGACCTGACAGCCGAGTATCCCGACATAGAATGCCTCGGCAGCCACGGGATCCGGCAGATGAAACGCGAGCTCATTGTTGGCTAGAAATGTCGGTCTCCGCAATTGCGAGAGTCGCCTCTCGCACTCTTCCACGCCGGTCTGCACGCCCGCCGCTTCATAGAGAAGGCGCGCTTCGGACCACAGCTGCCGTGCGGCTTCACGGTTATCTTGGGCTTCCTTCAGCATCGCCGCTGGGCGGACGGCGTTCGCAAAATCGAGGGGTGGGGGGTTGGACGAAGCCCGATACAGGGATATCGCTTCGTGATAGCACTGCTCGGCCTCAGCCATCCGACCGGCCTCTCGATGCAGATCCCCAAAATGCCGCACCGTGTGCGCAATCAAGAAGATATCACCCTCTTCGCGACTCAGAGCCACCGCTTCCTCGAGAAGCGGCAGGGCACGCTCGTCTTGTCCCAGGTCACGTACGACGTGCGCCAGTGCCTTGAGTCCTCGAATCAGCTCGTTTCCTATCCCGGCCTCTCGACTCGTCGTGATCGCCTGAAGCAATGCTTCTTCCGCGTCTTCGTGGCGCCCTTCCCGGCGGGCCTGCCACCCGGACTCGATGAGGAATTGTGCGCGATTCATCTCCAGCCTCATTAACGATACGATGTTACCGATCACCCAACGGCGGGCACATAAGCGTCACTGGGTTAGGGGATTTCGCTCCAAAATAGCAGCTCGCAGCAGCCACGGCAACGTCGGTGGTGATAACGCCGCCGTCCGCAGTGTCCGCTCGACGCGCTGGAACAATGTTCATGGCATCCTGCATACTTTTGTCGTGCCTTGATCCTACGAAACAAACCTCACGAGGTCGAGCTACTTGCGCGACTTTCACGTTGCAGATAACGGATCACGGCGCAGCGGTGCCGCCGGCTGTGCGGTTATCTGCACCAACAAATACACCGACCCGGCAGGTGGCAAGCCATCTCGGCGGCGCCCGCTGCACTGGCGTGGCAGGCGGCCGGGCATTTTTCAGCCCTGCCAGGAATCGAACGGCCTGTCGGAGAGTGGTTCCGAGCCGAAGCGAAGTACGTGGCCATCCGGATCCTCGACGTGAAGTTCGAGAGCCCAAGGATAATTTCGAGGCGAGTGACGAATCTTCGTATCGCCGCCACGATACTCCTCGTAAAGTGTCGCGACATCCTCGACGCCAATCCACGCCCATGTGCCGGGACACCCTTGGCCACCGCGGCACAAATAGATTGCGGCCCCATCGCGCGTCACCGCGGTAAATTCATCGGTACCCCAGTCGGCTTCCCGAAACCCTAGTATATCCACGTAATAACGAATGCTAGCCCTCATGTCGGTGACGTTTAGAATGGGGGCAGCACCCTCGAATCTTGTCCTTCGCTTCCCTGGAGACGGAATGTGTTCGGCGACTTCTTCACTATTGAATCCAATTCCCACCTGCACGAAGCGGAGGCTGTTGCCGTCCGAATCCTTTACGTACACTTCTCTGGTTCCCCACGTCTGATCCGTCGGCTCCATCTCCGGCCTTACACCCTTCCCGACAAGATTGGAATAGACAGCTCCAACATCTTCTACGTACAGATTGGCGACGCCGCCGGCAACACCGTCGCCAGGAAATGACGACAGGTGCAACGACACGCCGTCACGTGTGAGAGCCAAATAACATGGATCGTCTTCTCCCCCAAAAGGTCGGTAAACGGACGCTCGCTGAAAGCCGAGGCTTTCGCAGTAGAAAACTTCGGCGGCTCTTGAGTTGCTGACGTGGAAAATGGGTACGGCGTGTTTTAGCATGCGTCACCTCACCTGCCGCTCACGTTGATCAGGATTTGGATGTTTAAATGCCAAGCGTCTTTGGTGCCCGGCGCCATCGCGACCGGACGCCTTGCGGTACGTCAACCTGCTCGACCCACCGTCTCCAGCAACGACTGGAAACGGAGGTCTGAGCGGAGCGGGTCGATGATCGGGTCCACGCCGAGGTACATCACCAGACCGCTACGTTGATTAACGGCCTCTTCGAGCGCGTTTAATGCCTGCTTGTGCTCTCCTAATCCAATGTAAAGGACGGCTTCGTGGAACGGCGTGCGGAGCTGACGCTGCCTAAGCGCGTCAAGGAGACGACGGGCTGTGGCCGGCCGCCCCTGCCGGGCATAGGCATGTCCCAAAAGGCCCATCACGGCAGGACTGTCTCCCCACAGCGCGCGCAACGTCTCAAACGCCTTGACCGCCTCTTCGAACGATCCGACTTCCAGATATACCAGGCCGAGGTCGAGGTGCGCCAACCCAAAATCGGGATTCAGGGCAATCGTCTCGCGGAGATGAACGGCGGCTTCTTCCTGACGACCGGCAAGATAAAGAATCCATCCAGCGTTGGCGCGTGCATAGAGCGAGAGTGGATCGAGCGCCTGCGCCCGCCGGGCTTCGGCAACAGCCTCGTCGAACCGACCCTCTATGGCCAAATACTGCGCGTACTGCTGGTGAGCAAGGGCGTAGTTGGGGTTATCCGTGACGGCCCGCCGGAGGTGCCGTCCGGCAGCCTCCCATTCCCGGTAGAAACTCATCAGAACAACGGCCAGGGCCGTGTGCGCCTCGGCCAGATGGTCGTCGAGCGCCAGGGCCCTTTCGGCTGCGGCCCGCGCGAGAGACATTGCCTTTTCCGGGGCTACGGCGTCGATACTCGCCAGCATTTGGTAGGTATCAGCCAGGCCGGCCCACGCCTGCGCGTACATCGGGTCTTCATCGAGCGCCAGCTGAAAATACACCCGCGCCTGTTCAAACGACGCAGCGTCGCGCTTATTCCAGAAGTATCGTCCTTTGAGATACAGCGTGTAGGCTTCAGCGGCGGTAGCCTGTCGTGAAAGGGCCTGACGTTCCGATTCTTGCATCTGCACCTGGAGCGCCTCCGCTATCTGTTCGGCAATCTCGCCCTGCACAGCCAAAATGTCTTCCATCCCGGCATCGTAGTCCTCCGCCCAGAGATGCTCCTGGCTCTCCGCATCGATAAGCTGCACGGTGACACGTACCTGCTCACCCACTTTGCGGACACTGCCTTCGAGCAGTGTTCCAACATCCAGCTCCCCCCCGATCTCAGTGATACTTTTGTCGGTCTCTCTGTAAGGCAAGACAGAGGTGCGGGCAATCACACGCAGATCCCGAAGTTTCGAGAGACGCGAGATCAACTCTTCGGTCAGCCCGTCGGCGAAGTACGCATCCTCCGGATCAGCGCTGAGATTGGCTAGGGGCAGGACAGCCATGCGGTTACCATAAGGCAGCGGTACTTCGACGGCCACTTCCGGTCCCGGGTTGTTTTTTTCCTGCTGAACATACAATAGCCCCGCCAGCACCGCGGCGAGGAGCACGAGCGCGAGGGAAAGGCCATACCGCATCCGGCGTACAGTGCGCGGATCGGAAACGGCACCGTCTCGCAGCGCGTCCAAATCGGCCAGCAGCGCTGCGGCGTTGGGATAGCGACGCGCCGGCTCTTTCTCAAGGCAACGTTCGACGATGTCGGCTAACGCGGCGGGTACCTCCGGACGCAGGCTCCGCACCGACTCCGGCGCGTCGTGGCGAATGGCGTAGATGAGTGTTTGCTCGTGCTCGCCCGTGAACGGACGCACCCCGCTGAGCATTTCGTAGAGCACCACGCCAAGACTCCAGAGATCCGTCCGTACATCGACGGCCTCGCCGCGAGTCTGCTCCGGGCTCATGTAAGCGACCGTCCCCGGTGTCCCCCCCTCCGTCGTCAGCCCTGTCCCCTGCGCTTTGGCGATGCCGAAGTCGACGATCTTTGCCACGTCCGGCTCGATCACGATCACGTTACCCGGCTTGACGTCCCGGTGCACCACGCCCTTCGCGTGCGCTGCCTGAAGCCCCTCGGCGACTTGCGGGGCGAGGGCGAGCACTTCTTCAACGGAATGCAATCCATGCTCAATCCTTTCTCGGAGCGTCTCGCCATCGTAGTAGGCCATCGCGATGAAGAGCTGTCCGTCGGCCGACTCAGAGATTTCATGCACGACCGCGATGTTGGGGTGGTCGAGTGCGGAGGCCGCTTTGGCCTCTTCAATAAGTCGTTTTTTGGCCCGCTCGTCGGCAGCGAGGTGGGGCGGCAGAAATTTAAGCGCTACGCGGCGATCGAGCCGTGTGTCTTCAGCAAGGTAGACGCGGCCCATGCCGCCCCGGCCCAGCTCGCGGAGAAGGCGGTAGGGGCCTACTCGGCTGCCTTCTTTGAAGGGCTTCTCGACGGCCTCGATGAGCGCGGCGGCCTGCCCGCCATCAAGGTATTCGAGGAACCCTTCGGCCTCGTCGTGAGCGTCCAGCAGCCGAGCCACTTCAGTCCGGAGCAACGGCACATCGCAGGCGGTATCGAGAAAGGCACTGCGCGCTTCAGCAGGCAAGTCGAGCGCGGCCACGAATAGGGTTTCGATCTGCTGCCATCGTTTGGAGGGAGCGCGGTCCATGTAGGCGTAGCAGTCAGGAAAAGGACTTCTGCTTCCGGCGCAAATGGCATGCAGAAGGGCCGTGTCTAATGTAAGGATTTGGGAGGATGTGAGGAAAGCACCCGAGCCAATCCATCCTCTCTGAGGCTCAAGCGCATCGTTACGCACAGGGTCGCGGTGCCAGATGAGCACGAGTGTAGCGACTCGGAGCCCCACACGCCCTATTCCGGAAACTCCGCCGGCAGGTTCACATTGAGCAAGCCCGGATGCGGCCCCACCACACCTTCAAGATGGGATCTCAACAGAGAGAGTGACTGCTGAAGCTCGTACAAGTGCGGCGAGAAGTAAGGATCAACCTGCATTGAGGGCATAGTCGAAAGCAAACGGATACTCCTGCTGATGGCCGGCAGTAAGCTCAATTTGTCCACGCAGCCCAACCAGTTCATCGGTTCCCGAACCGTGCAAAACCGTGGACCGTTGCGTCATTTCACCGGCCTCGAACGTCCCAGTATGGCGCAGTATGAAACTACCGGAATGACTCTCAACACTGCCGATGACCCGCTCCAACCCGAAGAATTCGGCTGAGCCGTCTTGACGATGGCGCATTAAGTACTCAAGCCGACCTTCTCCTTCGATTACCCCGGCGTATGATTTCACCACGCTAACGCGCGTCAATTTGTCTCCTGCTTCAACCGTAGAGAAAGGCTCTTCCTCCCAACTCACGATTTCGAATGCGGCTTCGGCCATAATATCACCAGTTGGTTGTCCTGTTTCAGCTTTCTGCCAACAACTGACCTCGCAGGGTCAAAGTGGCTACAACTATCCATACTCTGAGCACGGTAAAAACTAGATCCTCCGTGTGTTTACGAGAAAAGGCAGACGTGGGCAGTGTTGTATCTCGGTCCATGGAGCGACATCGGCTCCTTATTGCTGAACGGCAATCGGCAGATCTTCCGAACGTGCCGAAGTAAAGATATATGGCCTCGTGACAAACGGGGGCCACAACAGTCTTATGCGGCTCTCTCCACGTCAGGCCCACACCTTATCAATCGCATACCCAGGACAATCGAGAGAACCAACTACGAGGCGGCTGTGATTACTCCCGGAACCTACTCGCCTCGCGACAGAACGACAAGTGAATGCCCGATACCGTTGGCAAATTCGAGAATCGTCCAAAACCAGGCCCCACCCCGCGCCGACGGGTGCCGCGTTCGAACTCGCGCTGCATAGCACCACAATCCGAAGCAAACGAGGGTTGCATTTATGATGGCGAAGCCTGTCGCAAGATCGTCGCTGACGAGGCTGCTGAAGATTTTTGCCGGAGCGAATACGTCATAGAGACGGAAGGCGTATTCTTCCAGGGAATGGGCTGCCTGCGTCAGGATCAGAGCCAAGAAGAGGAAACGGCTACGAGAATCCATGGTGTCTCGAGAGTGCCGTCTGACGGCTGGCGCTCAACAGCGCCGATGGCAATTCGATTGTTCAGAGTAAACGCGGAGGATGAAGTTTCTGTAAACGGGCGTCGGCTATTTGCCAAAATTACCGGCGGGCGTACATTTCGCGTTTCAATTCAGCCGGCGCTCGTCTTCTCAGACCCGGCGAACCGTACCACCTCGACCGGAGTGATCCGCTATCGCAATGTTCGGACCTGTTTCCGGGACCTACCGGGTCCTTTACCTCATCGTTCTCATCGTGTTGCTTCCCGCCTGCCAGGCGGCCCGAATCCCGCTTCCAGACGATCTCACCGCCGGTGAGCGATGGACCGTCAAGGGGCGCCAGGGATGGAAGCTCCGCGAGACGCTTCGTTTCGGACCCTACGAGGCAGCAGGCGTGCGCCGTTCATGGACGCGCGGGCGTGATCGCGGCTCCGACGTGGTCGAACGCCGTGAGCGGAGGCAGTACTATTCTTTCGCGCTGCGCGAAGACGATGTCGACACGTGGCTCGTCAAGTGTGAAACTGCGCACGAAAGAGGCACAATCCGCACGCCAGTCGTGGACGTTGACCTGAGGAATCGATCCCGCCTGAGCTGTGCGCTCACAGAAGCAGAGGGCTCCGAGACGTGGCTGCTGACGCTGGCCGAGGACCGCGAGAGGCCGCTTGAAGGTCGGCTGGACGGTGATGCATCCATGTTTACCGTCCGTGGCACGTCGAACCTGCAGAAAAGTCTTCCCGGCGCGTCGACCAGCGGCTATTACATCACGTCCGGCGACCGTGCCGTCGCGGCGGTCGAAGTCGTCAATCGGGGTTCGGTGACGCTGCACCCGTCACTCGATTCTGAAACGAAGGCTCTCCTCTCAGCAGCTTCAGCGGCCCTGCTGCTTCTCGAAGAGCTGCGAACGGATGCCGAAGCATAATCCGCAATCGACCTCTACTCACGACGATGAACCACCTGACAAAATACGCGTTTTCCACGGCGGCCCTCCTGAGCGTCATGGTCTTGACCGGCTGCATCTCTACAAGCGTCACGCCGCTATCAGGCCGAAACTATCCGGCGCTGCAGCCTGAAGACGTCGTAATCTACCTGCACGAGCAGGACATCCAGGCCGAGTACGACAAAATCGCCATCATTTACGCGCGAGGCGACTATGCCATGACTGACGAAGCCCGGATGTTCAAGGCCGTCCGAAAAAAGGCTGCGAGACTCGGGGCGAACGGCGTGATTCTGCAGGACGTAAGGGAGCCGAGCACCGGCGCCAAGGTCGCGGATCATTTTCTCGGCGTCGGTGCCGACCGGCGCGGCGAACTGCTCGCCATCTACGTAAGGCCTGCGACACCTCGGCGTGACGACTAGAACTCGCACTGCTCCCGATCGGAGGTCGCCGCGCCGTCCGTACAGAAAAACCGCCGGTACTTCGAATCGCTCACTAATGGGATTGTAGACGCCGGCCTTACTGTCGGCATTCGGCTTCACGCCGCATCCGCTTTGGCCTGCTAAGCCGACCCTGTACATAAGTCAGAGCCATATTCACGGTCCGACTGCGCGTGGGTAAAGCAACACATCAGCGGGTGAATCCGCCGAACGATCCCAGGTAAGCCGCCCCGAGGCCGTCGAGGGCCGCACGCGCCTCTGCACTGGGCTCGCCATAGACGGAGAGGGACGTCGGCTCAAAACACGCCATGAAGCGATCTGCGAACTTGGACCCAAAGTTGCCAAGATGATCCATCACAGCCTCTGAGTCAGTAAAACGCTCGTTTATGTGACAGGTCTCGCCACTTTCGCTAAGAAACCATTCATAGTTTTCAGTCCCGGGCTCCTGCCGCGTGGCGACGACCATTTCGTTCATCAGGTCGCGAGCTTCGTCCAGTCGACCATCGCGCACGGACATTTGGAGATTCCAGGAGATCGAATTCGACATGTTTAGATCCTCTTTTGAAACGGTGATTGAACGTGTTAAATCGGCGAACGGTGACTGATGCGTTCGCTGGTTTTCCATGATAGGTTGCGATCTCTTGGTCACTCTGGCGAAGGAACCGTGCGGCGTTGTTTTAGAGAATGTCCCGCTTCTGGTCCTCGCTCGTTCGAAACTGAGATATAGCCTTCTAATCGTCGGCCGTAATCCTGCCGAATGGTTTTGCCGCGCCTCCTCATAACCGCACCCCAACAAGTAAATCAAACGCGTTATTGTACGAATCACGCGGAACGTCCGGCAGTGAATTTGTCAGGTCAACGTTGTATCGAAGTTCCACAAAGAGCATTAGCGGGAGGCGTTCCGGGGCCTCCAGCCCAACTCCGAACGTTCCTCCAAAAGCTATCGATGAATAGTGGGAAACGATCGTACCTTCTTCGTCCGGGTCCCCACCCAGCAAGACATCCAAACGGGGTCCACCGATGGCGTACGGCTGCACGGCTGAAATTGGCCATCGCACCTTGGCCTGCCCCGCGAAGGTCAGATAATCGAACCTCGTGACGTTTCGGATCGTCCCGATTGGGTTGTTCTGCGCGTCCCTCCCCTCATGCTCCGTCAAAAACCCCCGTTGAACGTACCCTGCTTCCGTGACGAACGACAGGGCCGGCAGATTTAGCCACTCCACAAATGCCAGGGCTGTTGGACCCAGCCGTGATTTCGTCTCAAACCTGAAGGGATTGTCCCCTCCCCTACCGATTTCTGGAATCCGCACGTTGCTTGACGTAAGGCCGGCTTTGATTCCGTATCCGCGAAGGACTTGAGCACGAACCGGCAATACGATAGCCGACAGAATGAGAAACAGAAGAAAGCGACAAATCATCTGACGTACTGACGGTAAATACTACCTGCGCAGCAACGGTTTGCTGCTCACCCCCGGAGGGCGAGTGGCGCGGTGCCACGCGGCCAAGATACCCCTTCGATGATGCGAAGCAAACCGTTCGATCGTGCGGCGGTGTGAAGCAGCACGTTCAGCAGAACGGATTCACCTATTCGGACGGAGTCTCCTACTGCTTCAGTCGCCGGCAAAGGCTAATTCGCTGTAACCCTTCACCGTACGACTGTTATCAACTGTGAAGCGGAGAATGCCCCCGACGTAGTGTGAAGGACGTAGATTCCAGCGGCTAGATGGTCAGCTGAGAGGGTTAGCCGGTGGCGCCCCACCGGTAGGACCTCGTTCGAAACGACCGCAAGCTCCCGGCCGAGCAGGTCGTGGAGAGCGGCCCTCGTGTGACCTCCCTTCGGCAAATCCACCCAGACCGTGAATGCGGCTGAAGTCGGGTTAGGCGCTGCAGGGGAGACGGAAAAGACACTGGAGCGTGGTGGCCGTTCTAGATTTGCGGCAACGCTTTCGATCCATGCGAGAGCGCGCCTGACCACGGTATCCTCTCCCGCGGCGACGTCGGCCTTCTCCAGCCACACCTCCTCGTCAGGAGTTTGCTCAGAGTGTACGAGGAAGTTGCCCGAGGCATCGACCCGCTGTGCGTTTGCGAACGCAACAGTGCCACTGTAATCAGGTGGGAGAGCCACCTTACGTGCAGGCGTGAAAGCACCCGCCGTCGGCTTCCCAAACACCCGGACTCTAGGATGGTAGCGGAGGCGGACAGCATTGAACTCGCCGGCCGAATAGGCCCCGGGACCAACGAGCATTGCGATCGGCCGATTGAACGACGTCTGGGCGTCACCACGAATCTCGAGCTCGCCGGCATATCGTGGAGCCTGTTCAAGGGCGAACCGGTCGTCGGGGTCTACCCGCTCAAGCAATTCGAGCGTCTCGACGGTCTCGTCAAAAAGAAGTGAGAGCCCATTGTTTGCAAAGGGTACGATACCGCCGTGGTTGAATCGAAAGTCAACAATTAGCCCGTCAATTTCAGACTCGTTAGCAAACCGCTCGACCGCCGCACGAAAATCCTCACGGACTTCGCCCCAATACCAACTCCAAACATAGATATAGCCGACTCGCGTACCTTCGACAATCCCCGAAGTTATGTACTCGCCGGCCTCCGCGAGCCGGGCCCCATCGAACCAAGCCGGGGCGGGGAACGAGACGCCTGGGACCGGAAGTTGCTCCGTGCACCGGACTAGCATGTCGGCGCCCGCGAGCGTGACCAGTCGGGCGGATCCCCCCCGTTAGAAGTGGACCGGTAGTATACCGGGAGTTCGGCCGCGAGAAGTTCTCGATACAACTCCCTCCACGGCCGCCCGTCGTAGCCGAGAACGACGTCGCCACGTTCAAGGCCGAGCGGGTGGTCTTCAATAGCGGCGTAAACAAGGAGCGAATGGTCAGGGAGCGGTGTAAGACATCCCCCAAAATGGCCGTTGTCGCCCCAAACGGGACCGAATAGGAGAGGAACCCCGGGCGCGGGGTCGGTCTGAACATTGACAAGGGAGTCGAGAACGTATGTATGACTCTCGCGGAGCCCTAAGGCCAGGTGATTCAGAATTGCAGCGAACCGGCCCCGGCTTGCGCCGTCCTCTATCTCGGCACGGTACCGAGTGCGACGCTCGTCCCAGTCGGTGTCGACCGACTGAAAAGCGGCGAAGACCGTGTCGGCGTAGGACCAGACGGCATCGAAGACGTCGAGCTGCTCATTGAGCGGAGCACCTACTCCCCAATACGTGTCAACGGCGTCTCTCCACGAGTCTAAAGGCTGGGCCACGACAAAGGGAGTCCAGCCGTAGAGGAAGCCGATCGTCAGAGCAAATCCTGTAAGGACGTGTTGGACGATATTCATTTCCCGTGGGAGAAGCCGGCGTTGTGTCTGCTCGAACGCATCTTAAGTGGGCTTCGATATCTGAATCACGAGTTCACCTTCAGCTTCCGCCTGAAGCTGTAGTTTTTCCTCTTTGGAAAACTCGTTCCAGTGCCTGTCTGACAATGCGCCGGACATTGCATAAAGCATGTTCAGACTGACCTCAGGCCGTCGTTGCTTCAAAATAAGATAAGCCATTACGGCGCCTACCTTCTCCAGGTCTTCCCTGGAATGGATGCCGATCTCGCGCAGCCATTTCATGCTTTTCGGCCCAATGTTCTTGAGTCTCGGTTCCGGGTGGTTTTGTCTTCTCTGCTTTGTCATAAGAGAACGGTTGATGCGTCGTAAGAAGTCGGGAAACCCTCAGCGATATCCTTCGGTGGCAATTTAACAGGAGTGAACTTCGCCAAAGCGCAATAAGATCGCGACCAAAACTTTCAACATCCGCATCATGGCGGTCGGCAGGATCAGTCCGCCGGCTTTCCACCTCGATCGAGTCGAGATCGGCGCCGATACCACGATGTGGGCAGCGCCGACTGTTGCCATCCCGATCGGCAAGAGATGAATGGAGGCCGGACGTGTTATCCCTGCCAGGGCTCGTCGGCCGTTGGCCCATAAATGGACGGCACCGGGACATCCAGCATCCGGAGGTACACCGTCATTTGACCGCGATGGTGGCTGAGATGGCTAATGTGCTGCCGCACGACCGCGCCGCGCGGCATCGAGAACAGCACCTTCCCTTTCATCATCAGCGACCAGGGCACCTCGTAGTCGGAATCCTTCGCCGCCGCGATCGCGTCGCGCGACTTGCGCACGCTCTCGTCGAATGTTTTGAGCAGAGCGTCCGTGCTTTCGACGCTGTAAGCGCCGCCGGTGGCCACATCCAGTTCAGTGCTGGTCAGCGTCTCGCCGATCCAGCCGGGCAGCCTGGCGAGAAGTTGAGCCAGGTGAGCAATGGAGAACGACTTTGGGTGGGGCTTCCAGTCCGGGTCCCCATCGGGCACGCGTTCGATGACGCGGCGTGTCGTGGCCATCTCTTGTTCGAACTCCGGCAGTAATGTGTCGGCGATGCTCATGTCGTCAAGCTCTTCCAGTCGGTTAGGACGATGTTAGAGGGACTCCCCGCGTCATGACGAGTCTCCATGTTAGCGCAAGGTGTGGAAAGTGCACAGTCCTTAGAACGGATTGGTGCTCAGCGGCGCAGCCGGCAGCTGGTTCGTTCGGAGCAATGTAGATGCCTCCCTGGCACGGGGCAAGGCCTTTCAGCGGCGTCTGTTGAAAGGCCCGGGTCGAGCGCGCCCTCGTTCATTCGGGTAAATGCTCCTGGTCGCTCACCAACCATGCACGACAGACTTACGTGTCCGCCACTCACTATCACAATCGACCTCGTAGGCAAGACATGCCGGGACCCGTTCGTGCCGGAAGGTGGCCGCGCCCTCCAGTCGCCAGCCACCGTCTGTCTGCACGAGACGAGAAGCATCGTGACCAGCGGTATCCAGGCGATGCCAGAGAATCGCGTCTATTCTCATGCGGTGTCCTCCACGCCTATCGCCTCGCGGACGGCGTTCATATATGGCCTCCTCAATTCCATGGCCTGCCTATTTCAGGCCCGGCTTCTTTTCAGCCATCAGCCGATTTATCACTTCACGGAGACGTTTGTCCTTCGTCTCCTCCCGTCTGGCCGACTCGATCCAACCGATATACGCACGCCTGTGCGACGGCGCGAGCTGCTGGAAAAACTCCCACGCACGCTCATTGGCCATCAATCGTTTCTCGATATACGGTGGGATCACCGACAGAGATGGCCGTGGCGCATCGCCGCTACGGCTCGACGGTGCCCGCTCCAATCCCGGCGCCGCCAGTAACCCTCGTCTCTTCAGGTCCTCATAGAGTCGCCGATTGATTGTGGACCACATGCTGTCCGCCCTTCGCGGCGAGAATTTCCGCGCATAGCGATCGTCATCCAGACGCCTGACGAGACTGTCTATCCAACCGAAACACAGCGCCTCTTCGACGGCATCGTCATAACTTACGCAGGCCAAACCCGTGTGGCGCTTGTAGAACACGAGCCAAATCTCGGATTCCGAGCCGTGGTTTTTCCGCAGCCAATTCCGCCATTCGTGGCGGGTTCGCACTTCAAGAGTTCTGATGGCCTTCACCGACATGAGCATACCTCACGCTTCGACCTCCGCCCATGTCCGCCTTCCCTACGGCTCAAGGACGGACGTAATCTACAGCTTCGTTCCTTTCGCCAGGATTTTTCGCGAGCACGCAGAACTCATCGTCTCAGTCATGGTGCTGCGTCCGAGTCGAAGATCACCGTCTCCTGGCCGACCTCTACTTCGCCGTACCTGATGCCGGTGTCCCCCGAACGCTCGTAGATGTGCATGACGGCACCGGTAGTGGCCAGCTGTGTGTCGACGAGCCGAAAGCTGGCAGGGATCGTGCCTTCTCCGAACAGGCGCTTGCCCGCGCCGATAACAACGGGGAACTGCCAGATGCGCAGCGTATCAATCAGATCGTGCTTGAGCAGGGTCTGGAGGAGGTCGCTGCTGCCGTGAACCTGAATCTCACCGCCTTCCTGCGCCTTGAGGTTCGCGACCTCCTCGGCGACGTCACCTTTGAGCAGCATGGAATTGGTCCAGTTGACCTGATCGAGCGTTCGCGACGCTACAAACTTCGACCGAGTGTTGAGTGCCGTGGCAATCTCGTCAGCCGGATCGGTGGACTTGGGCCAGGAGCCTGCGAAGATCTCATAGGTCTTGCGACCGAGGAGGAAGGCGCCTGCGCCACGGGTCCACTCGGTCATGATCTCGACCAGCTTTTCGTCGAAATAGGGAACTAGCCAGCCGCCGTGCTGAAAGCCGCCCTCCCGGTCCTCGTTGGGACCGCCAGGCGCCTGCATGACGCCGTCCAGAGTCAGAAATGTACCCACAACCAGCTTTCGCATTTTCCAGTTACCCTTTGTTGTTCGTGGACGTCGGCTCACACCGCTACTGAATAGTCGAATGAAAGCTGGGGAATTCGACTCGAGTGTTTGAAATCTCACAATCACGCCGCGCCAAGCTTCTGAACAGAGCCTTCTGCAAGCCACGCAGCGCGGTCGGCTCCAATCTGGTCGACGACGTTGACGGGTTATCCTGCCTTCTCTACAGCGTACTCCAGCGACACGGTCCCCGTCTTCTCATATACTCGACTCCCGACGAGCCGCAGTCCGGCTCGCTCGCCCGGCGGCAGCAGCAGCGGCTTCCCGGCACCGAGCATGACGGGGATTATCGCGACTTCGACCGCATCAACCAATCCCAGATCGAGCAAGCTGCGGAAGAGCGAGCCACCTCCGAACAGCCAGATGTCTTTGCCTGACCCCGCACGCAAATGGGTGATGGCGTCTTCCAAGTCGGTCCCGATGATCGTGATGTTCGGATGGTCCTCCTGCCGTAAAGTGCGAGACACGACGACGGTCTTCGTTCCCGGCATCGAGCCACCGCCGGCGACTTCGAACGTCCGACGCCCCATGAGGAGTGTGTCGAAACGTCCCATGTATGCTTCAAAGTCGATGTCTGGGTCCATGCTGATCCAGTCGCTTTCGCCGTTGGGACCAGCGATGTAGCCGTCGAGGCTCATGGCGACACTGTAGCAAATTTGTCTCATTGGATTTGATTGATGAGGCGGCACAATACGTCCGGATGTGTCTCGACTTCAGCCCATTTTAACGCTGATCCTGCATTGGACATGCCGTAGCCTCCGGTGCCGCAATTGATTCGTTCGGTTCCGGAAATGTAGACGCTGACATTCTGACGCTGCAAGACGTTTCCGCGGCGTCCGTATGGTAGCCGGTCAGGCGGCCCAAAGCATTTTTCTCCCTTTCGACCAGTGGCATTTCTCGCGCCGGCGCGGAGCTCGGGCGTGTCGATCTCTTCGGCGTCAGACGACCGGAAGATGTGGTACACGTTAACGGGTGGCGCGTAGAACATGATCGGAGTAATCTGAATCAGGTCCACCGTATTACTCGGGCTAGGCGTTCCGGCCAATTGTTGATCCGATTCAGTGCGCGACCATATAGCATCCGAGATCACCACTGCGCATTGATCTCGACCGCGGCGTCGGTTAGACTACGAACGGTCGCTGCCGAATCCACCTCCGCGATCACCTGCGCCGGGGCTTCAGCTCGGTACAGGGGGAACACAGGCAGAATGTAGAGCCCAAAAGCGCAAGCATTTCACATATCGATACTACGCAAGGATGGATTACCTCGACAACCCCGCTAAAACGGACGGACGGCGGAATGATTCAGGTAGCCGGCAGGCCGGTAGATCGCCCACTATCATGATCGACGAGACCAGTATTCCGATGATCACAAAGAGGATGATGAGGGCAACCTTCCTCGCAGCCATCCTCAACGCGGCCGCTTCGCAGGTGTGCGCGCAGTCCTCCCAGAACCCCTCCCCGATGGTCGAGCGCACGCGCGAGCACCTGCGCATCGAGCCGGCGAATCACCCCGGCATCGAGCGGTCGATCGACGCCGGGCTGACGAATCCGGTCACGCTTTTCGTAGGCGAGGGGGTGACACCGGGCGAGGCGTCGCTGCTCATCCACTTCATGGGACCGGATCACGTCGCAATGGATGGCGTCGCGAATTCCCATTCGCACGACGTGCTCGCCGTAGTAAACCTGGGCTCGGGATCGAGCGCCTTCGAGCAGCCGTTTCGCGAGAACGACGCTTTTGAATCGTTGATCGAGGCCGCGGCGGACGGCGCGGCGCAGGCGCTGGCAGGGCCGGTATCGTTCGGACTCATAGATGTAAGTGCGTTCAGCGCCGGCTACGGTGCGGTGCGGGCAATCCTTTCGCGCCATGCCGACCGCGTGCGAGGCGTGCTGCTTCTCGATGCACTTCACACCGGCTACGTGCCGGAACGAACCCCGTTGGCGGAGGGCGGCCGGATCGATTCGACGCTTCTCACTCCCTTCGTGCGATTCGCCGAACAGGCGGTAGCAGGCGAAAAGGCGTTCGTCGTGACCCATTCGGAGGTATTCCCCGGCACGTTCGCGAGCACGACGGAGACGAGCGATTATCTGGTGGATCAGATGGGGCTTCGCCGCCGGGCGACGCTCAAATGGGGTCCGGTCGGCATGCAGCAATTGAGCGCGGTAGAAGCCGGCGGATTCGTAGTGCTTGGCTTTGCCGGCAACTCGGCGCCCGATCACGTGGATCATCTACATGGAATGAAAGCCTTCCTGCCTCTGCTCCATGCCTCCGACGAGCCATCGGACTCGCCCGCCGACGACCTCCCGCCCCACATTACGCGGCTGACGAACTTCGGCGAACGCGCGGATTGGTCCCACGATGGTCGGAAGCTCCTTTTCGTCGAGAAAACATTCGGGGACGTCTATGAAATCGAGTTGGAAACGCGTGCGATCAGTCTCCTTACCGGGCACTTCTACCATGAAGGATTCCTGAGGGCGATGTACCTGAGCAACGGGGATATCTTACTCTTCGGCCCCAGGGACTACGATCCGTCAGATCCCTACAAAAGTCGCTGGCGCGACTCAGAACTCTGGGTGCTGGACAAGCACCTGGACAAGCCACCCGTGCCGCTGGGAACGGAAGTATTTGAAGGCGCGGCCGTCTCGCGAACCCGTCTTCGAATTGTATGGATGATCGGACATGCGGATTACTACGACACCGACGACCTGCTGGAGCCGCGCAATCTGCCCTACGGCGTCGCGCAGTTCTGGATGGCGGACATCGACTATTCGAACGGAGAGCCCCGGCTCGCTAACAAGAAGCTCGTCCTCGACAGCCGCGATCTCTCTTTCGAAGCCGACATCGAGCCGCAAAACTTCCGGCGGCCGGATGAGCGGATGGTGATCTTCTCCGCCTACAGAGTGAACGCGATCGAGGAGATGGGCACGAACGCGGAGGTCCTGGGCCTCGACTTGCAGACGGGCGAGGTGACGAACTACACGAACTCCCCCGCCTACGAAGAACCGGAGGGGGTCTATCCGGATGGCGAACACACGCTCGTGGAGAGCGATCGTCACGGCGGAGGCGGCGATAAGCACATCGACCTCTACAAGCTGCGCCTGGACGGCTCGGGAGCGATGGAGCGGCTCACGTACTTCAGCGACACGCGCGGCTACAAGGCCTCCAACCCGGTGGTCAGCGACGACGGCCGTTACATTGCCTTCCAGATGGCAAGAAGCACCGACATGCCGGGCGTGGGCCGTGGGCTATTCCTCTACGACAACGCGCGTGTGCCGGAGTAATCACGGGTTCATTCACCGCGTCAATCACCCTACAGGGCAGCGCGTCGTGCAAGGCGGACTGACCTGGCTTGGTCGGGAACAGGCCCGCGCCGGCTCTGAATGCGGCGTCAATCGACAACGGTCTGAACACCACGGGCGAAAGCGTCGATTTCATCTCGGCAAGACCTCATTAAGCGCTTCATATCGCCCGCTGGGTCGTTCCAATACTGCTCGCCGCGGCCTTCGTCTATCCGGCGATTCCGATACTGCTCGCAACGGCCTGCGCCTATCCGGCGGTCGGATGAAATAAATCCCGTCGATGGTGTGTCTTTTCACCCTACGGATAACTCGAAGCGCGGAGCTTCTTCACCGGCCACCCGAGATGCGGCGTCGCGCAAGACCAGCGACTACCGGGCTGACGTCCCACCCGACGCAACTTTCGCAACCGCCGATGAATCTATGAGAATCGCTATCGCATCCGCCCTCCTGCTCGCCGGCCTGAATCTGCTCACTTTGCGCGACGCGCGGGCCTGCACGTGCGTCGCCGTCACGCTTGAGCAGCAGCTCGAGTATGCCGACTACGCGTTCGCGGGCCTCGTGCTCGACGTGGACACGGTCCGCAGCAATTCCTCACTCAAAGCGTTCCTCATCGCGACGATCCAGGTGGAGGAGGTGTGGAAGGGAGACGTGCCGGCGACGTTCGAGGTCTGGACGCGGTCGAGATCCGCCTCGTGCGGGTACAACGATCCGTGGGCCCGCTTCGAGGTCGGCGAGAAGTTCGTCCTTTACGCGTTCGGGCCGTCGGAGGACATCGATCACGTCTCCACGCATCTCTGCACCCGAAACGCGAAATATGCGGATGCCGGGGAGGATCTCGAGCGCCTGGGCAAGGGAACCGCGCCGCTTCCGACGGAGGGCGAGAAAGCGATGGGATTCTCGCTGGACATGCCCCGTCCGCATCCGGTCGAATCGCAGGCCATGATGACTCTGTCCGTCGACCACGCGCAGCACCTTACAGTGGAGGCGTTCGATGCCCTTGGCCGCCGCATCGCTCTCCTGTTCGACGGAGCCGTTCCGGCGGACGCGCAGCAGACACTCACCTTCAACGCGGACGCGCTTCCATCGGGACTCTATCTCATCCGCACGCGCGGACCGACGGCGACGGACGTTCGGACGGTTGTCGTGCGGAGATAGACGCTCCCTCCGAGCCGCACCAAAGAGGACGGGCGCTTGCTACACCATGCTGCCCTCAGCAAGAGCCATCACCTTCACGATTAGCCGAAGTGCCGTTTCGGTCATTGGTCCATTTGGAGCGAGGCCAGGATCGAAAGATGCTATTCCGATTGCGTAAATAGGTAAACGGCGGCTCACTTCTGCCACAATGACGCCGATATCGGAGGGGCTCAACCCACTGTGCGCAGCATACTCGTTCGCCAAACCGAAAGAAGTATCCAGCACATCGAGGTCGATATGAAGATATACGCCCTCAACATCGCTGGATAGATTCTCCAGCGCATTTTCAAGCATGCTGGAATCGCGGTCATTTATAGATGCAATAACGGTGATCTCGGAAGCATTCAGTGCCTTACGTTCTTCTGGTTGGACATCACGTACGCCAAGCAGAATGACATGCGACTCAAGGATGGGATGAAACCCGGACACCGTGGAAGCCAACGCCCCCCAGCAATGCCCAGTAGCCGTTGCAAGCCCCATGGCATCCAAGAATCCACTTTTCGACGTATCGGGCGTTTGAAAATCCGGATGAGCATCCAACCAGACAACGCCTAGCTCGGCGTCGAATCCGGCCATCGTACCGATGGCAACATTACAATTTCCTGAAAGAACGAGCGGAAAACTACGTCTCTTAACGGCGCGGCGCACATGATGGGAAACCTTTCCCATCAACTCGAACCCCGTCCGAATCTCTGCAGGAGGCTCGCTCTCGTGCTCGATCATCTCGATTCGAACATTGTGGCCTGCGGCAGCGAGACGACCGGGAAGGTCGGCAGCGATCAGGTGTTCTGGTCCTGCCCCCATGCGGACGCCCCGGAGTCCAGAATCATATGGTATGGAAAAAAGAGTGACGTTCATTCGACCGCGTGCGCGGTAACGGCCCGGCCATAACCGGCACAGGGCCTATGAGCATTCCACCATGCCATTCATCAGCGAAATCCCTTGTACGGAGGCGAGCGCGCAATGGCCGCGTCAGGCAGGCCGCTTGTTGTCCTTTAGGTTCAGCGCCACGGCGGCCCGGATGAGTGCCTTGAACTCCGCTTCGTTAATGCTGTCGCCTTCGTGGATGTCGATGGCGCGTCTTACTTTCCCGTCGAGGCTCGCGTTGAACAGGTCCGAAGGGTCCTTCACGGAAGCCCCTCTGGCGAATGTCAGCTTAACGGTGCTCTTGTAGGTCTCCCCCGTGCAGACGAGGCCGTTGTGAGACCAAACCGGGGTCCCCCTCCACTTCCATTCCTCGACAATCTGAGGGTCAGCCTCCTTGATGAGCCTGCGCATCCGGCTCAGGGTTTCTCCCCGCCAGTCGCCGAGTTCCTTGATCCTCTCGTCGATCAGCTCGGAAGCCGCCTTTCCCTCTCGCGGTGCCGATCTCTTCATCGCAGTCTCCTTCGCAGCGCCGATATTTTAAGTGGCTTGGTTTATTCCAGGTGTAAGGAGTTATCGCGCCTGCGCCGAGAATATCTCATCCTGTGTTGGATTCCAATTTCTCAGACCTGCCTTAACATGGAGGCCGCCGCTCTTTTGTGATTGGATTTCAACCGACCGAGATGGTTCACGGCCATCACTTTCGTACCCGCACCGACGTCAGCCTGGCGAGCACTCAACCTGAAGAAGCACTTGGCCCTCGCTACGACTGAGCGCTCGGCTCACGGCTTCCCCGGAAGGGAGCCGCGGGCTAGTCCCTCCTCCCAGGCTAGTTAAAAAAGGGCAGGGCGATTAGCAACGAGACGGCCCAAATCACGGCGAGCGTCGCGAACAGACCTATCGATTCGCGAAAGACGGACATCCAGGGCTGCCGGCGACCTTTCCAAAGCCGGAAACCCACCGATGCCAGGATCAGCAGCGTCGTGACGTTCCATCCTATAACCGCATACCGGTTCGGAGTCATGCCGGATTCGATGGCCCGGCTGACAACTGCCGCCAATGCGTAGACGTTGAGGATCAGCGTGAGCCCGCCGAGTCCGAGGACGGCGTACTGGAAGAGAGATCCGTGCCTGACCGATCGAGATTCGATCGGGCCGGAGACGACGACGGTCAACAGAACCATGATGGCCAGGATGCTGGCGTTGTAGACGATGAGCACTTCCCGCTCCTCGAAAGGCTTCCGGAAGTAGACCGGAATAAACCACAGGACGTAGACCAGCAGCACACCCAGGGCGAGCGGGAGTAAGAGCCGGGCGAGGATTCGGAGCGTGCGCGTCAGACCGGCATGCCAGTCCTGTGCCGCGGGCGACGCCGCGGGATTGTACACGCTGCCGATCGCCAGCAGCGGGATGGCGCCGACGGCCCAGGCAGCAACCACCTGGAGGTCTTCCTCGGGAAGCTCGATACCGAGTACCGCGAAGATGCCGTAGGTAAGCCCGACGAAAATCAGCCCGGCACCGAAGAAGATGCCCCCGGTCAACACGGTCTCGACCGACTTGACGAGATAGGCGTAGGATTGCCTCGCAGGATTCGGATAGCCGAGACAGAGCGCCGCTCCGACGACGGCCCAGGATACGAGCAGCAGGTGGATGGATCCCAGAATCGCTACGTCGTCGGTTCTGGCCCCAATGGTGAGCCCCACGTAGAGGGCCGCCACAACGACGGTGACGGCCGCAGCGCCGTATCTCGTCAGGCTTTTCGTCGAACGATGGGCCCAGGCCAGGTAGGCGAGAAGGCCGATTGCGACAAGCGGCCCCCACCCCACCCAGAACAGCACGTCTGCTTCTCCCGGGATGGGAACCGGAGCCTCGCCGCGTGCCAGCAGGGCACTCACGACGCCGAGCAGAACGCTCGCGCCGATGACGATCCACCATTGCCGATTGTGCCTACCTTTGTCCTCCTCACTTTCCGCAGGCAAATCGAATCGGTGGGCCCAGGCTTCGAGGAGGATGTCACCCGGGTGCTCTTCTTTGCATTGCCGAAGGGCTTTTCTGAATGCGGCTTCGTTTCCTTCTGCGTGCGAGCTCCTGTAGAGACGTTCGAGACCGGCAGGATCTCCGCTCGCCTTCTCGATATCTTGCTTCAGCGTCATGGTCGTCTATTTGATTCGATTCGATCGTTATGAATTCCGGCGGTCGCTCCCGCGTTGCAGGCGTGACCCTTGACCCGTAATATGCCGCCAGAGCCCGTGAGCGGCATGAGCGACATCTGAGCATTTCGTGAGCATCGTGCAGGATACCCCGATCTACCGCTTCGGCGACTTCACCCTCGACGTCGTTAACCGCGAGCTGATATATGAGGAAGAACGCCTGGACCTCAGCGCCAGATACTTCGACGCACTCGTCCTTCTGGTACGTCAGCATGGCCGCCTCGTAGAGAAGGATCGGTTTTTTGAGGAGGTCTGGGACGACGTCGTGGTCAGCGACAGCGCACTCACGCAGTGCATCAAAGACATCCGCCGGCAGCTCGGAGACGACGCTTCTAATCCCCGCTTCATCCAGACGGTCCCCCGGCACGGCTACCGGTTCATCGCGGAGG
>CAZART010000075.1:0-26159 GCA_964487555.1 uncultured Rhodothermales bacterium | reverse complement strand
TGTAGTCCATGATGGACTTGGCGATCGGGATCTGCTTGTTGTTCGTGAAGCCGCTGGGCTCGAAGCGCATGTGGCTGAACTTGTTGCACAGATCCTCGACCGGCACGCCGTACTGGAAGGCGATCGAGATCGAGGTCGCAAACGCATCCATCAGTCCTGAGATCGTCGATCCCTGCTTGGCCATGGTGATGAAGATCTCACCGGGCATGTGCGAATCGGGATAGAGTCCGATGTGCAGGTAGCCCTCGTGGCCGGCGATCGAGAATTTGTGGGTGATGGAGGGCCGCTCGTCCGGAAGGCGCTTGCGTACCGGCTTGTAGACGACCTTCTCGACGATCTTTTCGACGATGTCGGGCTCCCCTATCGCCATGCCGTCTCCGGACGCTTCGGTCTGCTTCTTCTTGGTGTTGCCGTCCTTCGACGTCGAGAGCGGCTGACTGCGCTTTGAATTCTCGCGATAGATGGCCAGTGCTTTCAGGCCCAGCCTCCAGCCCTGAAGATATGCGTCGGCGATCTCTTCGACGGTTGCGTTCTCGGGCATGTTCACCGTCTTCGAGATCGCGCCGGAGATAAACGGCTGCGCGGCGGCCATCATCTTGATGTGTCCGGAGTGGTGGATCGAGCGCTCGCCCTTGAATGGCTTGAAGGCGCAGTCGAAGACCGGAAGATGCTCTTCTTTGAGCTCAGGCGCCCCTTCGATCGTATCGTTCTCGTCGATGTATTCAATGATGGCCTTCGCCTCGTCGCCCGAATACCCGAGCCGGGAAAGCGCTTCGGGAACGCTGCGGTTGACGATATTCATCATCCCGTCGCCCTTGCCGGCGAGCAGCTTATACTTGACGAGCGCGATGTCCGGCTCGATTCCGGTGGTGTCGCAGTCCATCATGAAGCTGATGGTGCCGGTCGGCGCGAGCACGGTGGCCTGGGCGTTGCGATAGCCGAACTTCTCGCCGACGGCGAGGCAGTATGACCACGTCTGCTTTGCGGCTTCGACCAGGAATTCAGGGCAGCTCGGATCGATCTCGTTCACGGCCGCCGAATGCATCCGCATGACTTCGAGCATCGGCTCCCGGTTCTTCGCGAAGCCGTCGAACGGTCCGATCTTCTTGTTGGCGGCAATTTCGGCACTGCGTGCATAGGCCTCGCCATGCTCGATCGCCATCAGCGCACCGGCAACCGCCCGGCCCTGGTCGCTATCGTAGGGCAGGCCCATCGCCATCAGGAGGGCGCCGAGGTTGGCGAATCCGAGTCCAAGGGGGCGATAGTCGCGGCTGTTCTTTGCAATAGATGCGGATGGATACCCGGCATTATCGACGAGGATCTCCTGTGCCGTGATGAAGATGCGGCTGGCCGCTCGGTAGCGTTCGACGTCGAACGATCCGTCCTCATTCTGGAATTTCCGGAGGTTCAGCGAGGCCAGATTGCAGGCGGAGTTGTCCAGAAACATGTACTCGGAGCACGGATTGCTCGAGTGGATGGGTGCCGTGTTCTTGCAGGTGTGCCATTTCTGGATGGTGTCCTCGTATTGCACACCGGGGTCGCCGCAGACGTGTGTGCCCTGCGCGATCTTCGTCAATAGTTCGGAGGCATCGACCGTCTCCACGACGTCACCATCGAGCACACTGCGAAGGCCGTACTCCGCGCCGTTCCCGGCGGCCACCATAAATTCGTCGGTTACGCGAACGGATTGGTTGACGTTCTGGAATGCGACGCTGCCGTAGGCCGGACCGTTGAACGAGCCGTCGTAGCCCTCTTCGATAAGCGCCCAGGCTTTCTTTTCTTCCTCCTGCTTGGCCTCGACGAACTCCGCGATATCCGGATGCCAGATCTTTAGCGTCTGCATGATCGCGGCGCGACGCGTCTTGCCGCCGCTCTTGATCGTTCCACCCGTTGCATCCTGCACGCGCATGAAGCTGACGGGGCCGGAAGGTTGGCCGCCCCCTGATAGTTTTTCCTTGGAGGAGCGGAGCTTCGACCAGTCGGCACCCACGCCGGAGCCGAATTTGAAGAGGCGGGCGCTTTCACCCATGAGCTGCCAGATATCGTCGATCGAATCCTGGACCGAGATGATGAAGCAGGCCGATGCCTGAGGCCGCTCGTACGGATCGACGGGCACGACCTTGTTCTTCTTTTCGTCCCAGGCGAATATGGTCTTGCCGCCCGAATCGCGAACGCCGTACTGGTGATGAAGCCCGACGTTGAACCACACAGGGCTGTTGAATGAGCCGTACTGGTTGGCGCAGAGCCACGTCAGATCGTCGTAGAAGCGTTCGCCGTCTTCCTTGGTAGCGAAATAATTCTGCTCGATGCCCCAATCGGCGATCGTGCGGGTGACGCGGTGGATGAGCTGCTTGAGGGAGGATTCGCGGCCTCCATCCGAGGGATCGTCGCCCGAGCGGCTCAGATCTCCGTAGAAGTATTTGCTGGCGACGACGTTGGTCGCAAGCTGGCTCCACGACGCAGGAAATTCGACGTCGTTCTGCTCGAAGATGGCGTCTCCCTGATGATTTCTGATGGCGGCCTCCCGGCGCTCCCATTCGATGGAGTCGAACGGATGTTCGCCCTCCCTCGAGAATGTTCGCTCAATGGTCAAGCCCCCAACAAGGGTATCGGAAATTTGCACGTCAGCCTGCTTCTCTTCGAACAACGTGGTGGGTGACTTCTTGTCGGACATAACGCCTCCGGAATCTAGGTATGGTATAGTGCCTTGCGCTTGGTCGACGACGGACGCTCGAATTACTACATGCTTTGCTGGAGCGCGGCGCGGGAAGGAATCCGATGAGACTCCGGCTCAATGAGCGTCCGCCGGACAAATAACGGCTTATCGCCGCGTATGGGTGATAAACCGTTGGGCTGGGCAGCCAGTGTCGTTACCAATTAATCGCGGGCGGGACCGTTATGCAAGAAGTATTTATTAACAAATCGAAAGTTTACAATCCAGCGCGACTGCATAACGGAAATAGGAGAAAATCGCCTCTTTCAAGGCGTCTCCGACCGGATCGGACGGCGCTTAGTTCCGTTATTGGGGAAGTCAAAGCTATTTTGAACAGCCCGCTAACAAGTTGTCCACAGATCTGCCAACAACAAATGCAATAACGGCATCAACTTACGCGCAATAACGGATACCACCATCGCGGTAATGCCCGGCCCGGAACACCCCGCTCTTGACGTTTGTGGCGTATGGTTTAGCGATGCGGCGCCCGGATAGTAGGTCCGGGTGAGGCAGCCCGGAAGATCAGATGCCAAAAAAAAGCCCCGGCCGGGACGGCGCGGGGCGGTAAACCTATGGTGTGGGCGTGAGAACGCGACTAGAAGTCGTCGATGTCATCAAAGTCGTCGTCGCCGAGATCTAAATCGTCGTCGTCGAAATCCAGATCCTCGTCGTCGAAATCGTCTTCGTCCTCAAGGTCGTCATCCTCAAAGTCGTCGTCGAAATCTTCCTCGTCGTCGAGATCGAGATCGTCATCATCTTCAAAATCGAGGTCGTCGTCTTCAAGAGCGACGGGTATATCCATGACGTCCTGTTCGTCGACGTCGAACGGAAAAATCGAGGTCATAGTATTAGGTTGATTGATAGTGGGTACTGGTGCCGGCCCCCAAAATAATGGATCGCCTTCCACCAAAATCAAGTAGTACCAGAGAGGTTGTTCAAAAAATTAATATTAGCGGCCGCTTCGAATTCTCCGGACCTACGAACCCGACACGCTCCTCCGTAGTAAACGCCTCCGTGAACAAAATCCGATACCCGGACCGCAGAGTCCTACCCTACTTACGATTAGCTGAACGAGATTATGCTACAGGACCCCGTCGAGCGTAGTGCCTATCCGCATCCCGAGGAATTTAAGGTGATGCGACCGGAATATACGGAGCTTGAAGATGAGTACTTCCGAGCGACGATCAATGTCGCCCCCTTTCGTGTGACAGGCGAGAGCCGCACTAAAGCAGGAGCACGGCGTGCCGCCCTTTACGAGGCGGAGAAGACGTACCGCTCGTACCATCCCTCCTACCGCGTCGAGAGTCCTTTTCCAGAGGAGTTTGTGGATCGGGAGGGCGTGAAGTGGTTCCGCGTGCCGTCCTCGCAGCGCGACCAGCTCGGCGACTATCGCTTCGTTGATGAGGCGGACGAGGAGGACTTCGCCGACATAGAGTCCATGCTCGCCTGGGATGTGCGTCCGAACAACGCGAATCCGGTGGAGGAAGAGTAGAGGGAAGTGGGGGAGCGAGGATAGAGGATCGATGATCGACCTTGTCCTGGCCGGCAATCCTCGATCCGGTCCTCTATCTTCGATCCTCCGATCCTCGATCTTCCGATCCTCGATCTCCCGATCCTCGATCCTCCCTCATCTCGACAAGATCACCCAGAGTGCGTGGATGATGCCTGGGATAAAGCCCAGCAGGGTTAGCAGGATGTTGAGCCAGAAGTGGCCGCCCAGACCCTCTTGCAGAAAGACGCCCAGCGGCGGCAGAATGATTGCCGCTATGATTCTGAGAATATCCATCAGCACACCTCGTTAATCGTTTTCTTGGCTGCGATCTTCGAAACCGTCGCGGATTCCCGCACGAATGGACTCACGCAGACGCTCGAGCTCTTCATCCGGACCTTCCCGCATTTCCATCCGGTAACGCTCCGCCGCTTCAGGGTTACGCAACACGAACTCTACACGTCGATTTAGCGCCCGCCCGGTCGTCGTCCGGTTCGACAAAACGGCGTGGGACTCGCCATAACCTTCTGCCCGGATCCGCTCGGGCTCAATTCCTCGTTCGATCAACGCCACACGGACTCGCTCGGCTCGGCGCGCTGATAGTCTACGGTTGTACTCCGCCGGACCCAGGCTATCGGAATGCCCGGCTATTTCGATGTGAAGATCCGGATACCGCCGCAGTACGTTCGCCACGGCATCGAGCGTAGGTTCGGCCGTCGGTAACAGGTCACTCCGGTCGAATTCGAAGTTCACCTGAATCGATCGGAAAAGACCCGCGTCAAGAATGGATCGCTCGATGCGGGTTATCAGTGGCGGCACGCCGGCGGGGGCCGCTTCACTCCGTGTACCGCGGCCGCCGACGGTCTGAAGCAATCGCGTAGCGCTAGCGAGCGTAAGGGTATCCGCCTCCGTCAGGACGCTATCGCCACGACGCCGCAACACGACGACATCCTCACCACCTCGGCGGGCAAGACCGGCATCCAGGTCAAGACCCTGTCGTGCAAGCAAAGCCTCGAGGCGAGAAAGATCGGCCGGGTTGAACGCTACGGGCGCATCGCCCAGGCTTGAGAGGACGTCAGGCTCGACCCGGCGTTCCGACGCGTCGTGGGGCGTCCGATGACGGGATCGGATGCGGACCCCTCCGGGGGGTCCGGACCGGATGTATATTACGCCCGATTCCGGGGCCGGCAGAGTAATCGTGCGCGTCGTATCCGTGCCCTGCGCCTTGGCATCTGCGCCGAGCGTATGAAGCAGCAACAGCACGGCCGTCGCGAGGCATGCCACAGCGGCTAACCGAAGGTGATGCCGACAGCGGCATTCGATGGGGAGGTCCGTTCGCATGCTCAGAAACGCACTCTATATCCGGCGGCAATGCGGTCGTACTCGAAGAAATCATACGTACCATATTCGAGGAAGAAGAAACTGCCCCAGAGTGGGCCAAACTCTGATCCGAGCCGCACGTTGGCGGTGAGTTGAACGCCGGGAGCGTCATCCGGCTTCTCGTTGAAACCAAGCATGCCTGCGCCCAGGCCCAGGTACGGGCGCAGTCCGGATACCACGCGATCGACGAATCCTGCCGTGTACACGGCATCAAGATTTAGATGATAGGCATAGGTGTCGGCGGCAATTCCAAATCCAATTTCAGGTTGCAGCTCGATCGGGCCAAAGAACGGTGCTCCCGGATCGAATCGAACTCCAAAGATCCCCAGATTCGGGTTACCATTCAGATAGGCCATAAACGGATAGATGGCGCGCCGGGCGGCGGGCCGAATGTCGACGTCCACGTCTCCGCCGCGCCCGGCGGCATCTTCGATAATCACGCGCGTCGGCCTTCCTTCGGTCTCTAATTGCGTCATCCTGCGATCGAGACGCGACTGCAGCCGGTCTTCGAGGGCATCGAGGCGGTCCTGGATCCGGCGTTCAATCCGGGTGATGTCGGATTCGCTCGCACCCTGCGCCTCCGCGGCCCGCAGCTGCTCACGCACCGTCTGGCTCACGATCTGCTCGATCTGCTCCGCGGTCAAGGACTGGCGAACTCCGGAAAGATCGGCGACCTCATCCGCATCGGTATCCTCTCCCACGATGGATTCGATGGAGACGCCCCCCGGTTCGCCAAATCGGATGTAGAGCTCACCCCGTTCGGGCAGAGGCAGAGTCACCATTCGATCTTTGCGGGCGGGGACGCGCACCGCCTCCCGTGCGAGGGTGTCCTGTGCCCCCGAAGGCGTGAGGACTTGCGCCTCACGAAACGCCTCCACGTCTCCCTCGCCTATGCGCTGAATGAGCCGGGCAAGTGAATCGATCCGGGCTTCGGCGGCATCGAGCTCTCGGCGTAGGTTCTGGTCCTCTCGGGTTCGCACGGCTTCGGCTCCTTCAATTTCTGATCGTATCGCCTGACCGGCGCGATCGCTTCTCCCGCCGAAGCCGAAGTTGAGCCCCGCTGAAAACATCCAACTGGATACCACGTCCGAGGGGCCGTTTACGTTGTCGACGCCTTCCCGGGTCAATAGAACGGATCGTGCAGCGGCGTTGAGGGAAAGCGACTCGTTCAGAGCCAGGACCGCCCCTGCGCCGACAATGATGAAGGGCTCATCCTCCGGTGCCCTCGTTATAATCGGTTCGCCCTCCTCGTTCATTGTCGCGCCGCCTGTGTATCCGCTTAGTACATCGAGATAGCCGCCGCCCATCGTCAGGTAGGGCGCTAGGGACTGACCGGACGTCAGCTCGAAACGGAGCTCACCGCCGTAGGCCTGGAGCCGGTCGAATTCCAGCAGACCTGATTCAACGCCCCGCCAGTAAAATCCGCGCACACCTACAAACGGGCCGAGATTCAGTCCCGCAAAGAGGCCGGCCATACGCTGCGTGGTCTTGAAACCCAGATCTTCGTCGAAGTTGAGCTGGCCACCGAACGGCTCGAGCCGGAGACTTAGTCCGCGCAATCCACCGGCGAACTGCTCGCGCAGGGCCTCGTCGAGAGCCGTCTCTTCGCCCGGTGCCCGCCCACCAGCGTAGATGCGGATGCCTGCGCGGAGCGCCCAGTTGCTTACCTGGATATGATTGAAGCTCTCGTCGCTGAGGTCGGCTTGGGCAAGATCGAGGTCGTCGAAGAACGTGGCGCCGAGATTATAGCGATATCCGAATCGCTCTGCGCCCACCGTCAGCGCGTACCGGCCGGCGACGGAAAACTGTACTCCGCCTCCGAGCGACAGGTAGATGGTACGCGTCTTATTGAGATGCTCCGGCTCGAAGCTGAGAACACCGCCCCCAAGCGTAACGAATGGCAGGACGTTCGCTGTCGGCGCATTGATTTTGAGCTTACCGCCGTACCGCCGGAGTGTGATGTCGCGACTCTCAAGAGCCTCGAGCTTCTCGCGGGTCGCCTCCGTGATCCCCGAAATGTCGCTGAAATCATTCGAGAGGCCTTCATTCAGAAGGTAGAGGCCTTCCAATTCGATGAATCGGCCGAAGCCAAGGCCCAGCTGTCCACCATAAAGCGTGCCGTTTTCCAGGCCTGCGTTGCCGTCAAAGTACAGCCGTTCGACGATGGGAGCTGTGGTATAACTGAGACCACGAACCTGCGCGAAGACACGCGGTGAGGAAAGTGCCGCGATATACGCTACTATTGCAACCCACGCCAAAACGACGAGAAGGCGACGTATAGTCATAGTCAGTTGTTACTTCCAACATCTTTTTGAATTAATCGTCTGCAGCAATCCCTACTCCTTCACGAGTCGAATGCTCAGGGTCCCGGAGAGGGAATTGATACCTTCATATCGGTCTGAAAAAGCCGCCGGATCGATCGTCTTGGGAATCTCAGCCGTGAGCACGCCCGGGGCGTCGTCATTGCGGCGAAGTGTAAAGTCCTCATCCAGCAGCAGCCTGTTGTAGCTGGCCCGGTGATCGCGCGCGCCGTCGATCCGAACGGCATTCGCTGTGACCCTAAAATCGCCACTCAAGAAGAACTGGTCTCCGGCGACAAACTCATAGGCGAATATGAAATTGCCGCCGCTCGAGAGGTCGAGATGCGTCCGACCTACCACGAGAGTGTCGAGGACATTGATCGCCTCCACGGCCGCCGAACTCGGCTGGAAGACGAACTGGGTGAAGTTGTAGCGGCCGGCGACGTCGCGCGGCTCCGGTTCGTCAATAGGATCCCCCGAATCGCACGCGCCGAGGACGACCATGCTAAGTAGGGCAATCGAAAGAATACCGAATCGCAATTTCATAGAACTCAAACGAGGGTTATGACGGTGGATTGGGGGTAAAGTAGAGTCGCACACGTGTCGCTTATATGCTGGTTCGAGACTTCTGTATCCGAGGTTACGAGAAAATATTCTTTCGGCATCTGACGATCGAGGCCTTAAATCAGCGCGCTTCCGGCCGATACCAGAGCCGATTGGACCATTCAATTGAAGAGGAAGGAATGCGGTATCATCATTTTGCTCTCCTGATCGTCATTCTGAGCCTGATTGCAGCCGGGTGTAATCTCAGCGGCGGAGAAGACGACACCAGCGGCATTGTCGCGCTGAACGGACAGGTTCTCGACTTCGACACCAACAATCCCGTCTCCGAAGCCTTCGTTCGGGTTCTCCCCTTCGATCTGCTTTTTGAAGCGGATGAACAGGGACGCTATCAATTCGACGTGGACGTCGACAGCACGATGGAGCTGCGCCTCATCGTCACGAAGGACGGATATAGCAACGCCTCCACGGAGGTCCTTGCGCTGGCGGGACGCCAGATTAACGTTCCCACACTGCGCATCAACAAGACCGGAGCCGAAGAGCTCGAGTCGGGCAAGGCGTCCAACATTCTCCTACTGGATCAGTCCGCTCAGAGCATCGGTGTGATGGAAAGCGGCTCTCGGGAAGTCGCGACGATCACCTTTCAGCTGACGGATTCCCTCGGCCGGCCGGTCATCCTGGACAATGCTGCAAGGGTCCGTTTCTCGCTGGGCGTCCAACCGGACGGCGGTGAGTTCATCTACCCGACCGCGGCCGATACGGATAACAACGGCAAAGTAACGGTGAACCTTTCCAGCGGTACGCGTGCCGGCGTCGTACAGGTCGTTGCAGAGTCCACGGTAGACGGCAGGACGATTCGGTCGCTTCCGGTTTCTGTGGCTATCCACGGCGGCCATCCCGACCAGACGCACTTTTCGATTGGACCTGAGAGATTCAACTTTCCCGGCCTGCGGCGATTCGGCCTGGAAAATCCGATTACGATCGTCGTTGGTGATGAATTCGGCAACCCGGTTAAGCCGGGCACGGCCGTTTACTTCACCACCGATGGCGGCATCGTTGAAGGTTCAGTGACGACGAACCCGCAGGGACAGGGGACGGCGCGACTCATTTCAGCGAACCCGCTACCGAGCGACGGTGTCGCTTTGATCACGGCCACGACGGCCGACAAGGACCAGCAGACTGTGACGAGCAATACCGCGGTCGTCTTCAGCGGCTTTCCGGTGGTTGACGTGAGTCCTTCGGAGGCGGTGCTCGGGCAGCTCTATACGCTCCGGGTTCGGGATGCCAACGGCAATCCGCTTACCGGCGGCACGCAGATCAGCGTCCGCGTGGAGGGGACCAAGGTGAAGGCGGTCGGAAACACCAACGTCCGCATCGACGACACGGCGTTCATCGGTGGGCTCACCTACGATCACGTGGCGCGCGGGCCCGGTATTACGGAGTTTACGTTCAAGGCGGTCGACGATCTTGAATTTGACGAGGACGGCGAGCCCACGGTCGAATCGATCACGATTCTCGTTTCGGGCCCGAACGGGTCGCTCGAGATCGTGCTTGGCGGACCGATGGCGGTGCAGACGCGGATGATCAGCGAAGGTGAAGCGATCGTAGAACAGCTGAATGCGACCACGTCTCGCATTCGTGTGCGTCCGTAACGCTGTGAGGATCCGTTCAAGCCGGGCGGGGTAGCATCGCACGGACTTCCGAGGCCGATCGGCCCCTTGGGGGGTTGATCGGCCTTGTTGTGTTCGGGAAACATTCGGAAGTCTGTGACCCTTTCCCTACGTAAGATTGCTGCGAATGATCATCCGGCTGCTCACGATAATTGCCGCGGTTGCTATCTGGCTTCTCGCATGCCGGTCCGGCAGCGAGGAACGTGCGGAAGCATCAGCCATCGGTTCGCCGGCCCTGACCGATCAAGCCGCGGCCGATACGACGGAGGCCGCGGCGTCTATCGACAGCGGCCCGGTGCTCCTTCCGCGGATCCGGCAGACCATCTTGATCCAAGAGGATTCGCTCTGGGCCCGTACGCTGAGGGTCCATTACAACGCCATCGTCATCGACGGCCACGTCGACACGCCCAGCTTGATGGTCGATAAGGGGTACGACGTTCGCGAAAAGCACCTGACGCGTGTGGGTCACGTGGACCTGCCGCGTATGTTCGAAGGTGGACTCGACGCTGCATTTTTCTCGATCTACGTCCCCGTCTCGCTTGGTGAGAGCGCCGCCGCGGTTCGCAGGACCCGCCGTATGATCGATGAGGTGAAACGGCAAGTCGGCGCATCACCCGACAGCATCGCCATGGCCTATTCCGCCGACGACGTACGGCGAATCACGAAGGCCGGCCGGAAGGCGGTGCTACTCGGACTCGAAAGCGGCCATGCCCTCATGGGCTCGCCGGATACCTTGGTGGCGCTTCACCGCGCCGGCATTCGCTACGTCACCCTTACGCACGTGAATTCGCATTCCTGGGCCGAATCTTCGCAGTCGCCCTCCCGCTTCGGCGGACTGAATGAACTTGGCCGCCGCATGGTGCGCCGAATGAATGAACTCGGCGTCGCCGTCGACCTTTCCCACGCCTCCGATTCGACGTTTTACGATGCGCTGCGCGTCTCAACGGCCCCCGTGATGCTGTCCCATTCGTCGGCACGGGCCCTCGTGGACAACGTGCGAAACATCAACGACGAGATGCTCCGAGCGCTGGCCGAGAACCGCGGCATCATCATGATCAATTTCTTCGATGCCGTCGTCAACTCCCAGTTGAGCGACTCGCTGATGGCAGCGGTGTACCGGCGTCTAGGCGGGCGGAATGCGAGCCTCAACAACATCTGGGACGTTATCTACGAGTTGAAGAACGAACGCGGACTGCCAGGGGCGTCCCTGGAGGACGTCATTGACCACATCGATCACGCGGTCCGAGTGGCGGGCATCGACCACGTGGGGCTCGGGTCGGATTTCGACGGCGTGTTCGACCTTCCCGCCGGCCTCCAGGACGTGACGCGTCTGCCCTGGATCACCTACGAGTTGATGAAGCGCGGCTATTCCGAGGACGATCTGTATAAGATCCTGGGAGGCAATGCGCTTCGGGTGATGGAAGAAGTGGAGGCGACGGCCGTCAACGAATGACGTAGCTTGAAAACGAATGGGTAGACGGATGTGCTGGATGCGGCCTTAGGAGAAGGGCCCGCTCAGCGCATCACAACGATCGGTTTCACGGCGGACCATTGACCGGTCCGGACGTGGAGGAAGTAGGTACCCTGGTTGAGATCTGAGAGGTCTAGATCCAGCGTGTGCCGGCCGGCTGCGATGAATCGATCGCCGAAGACGCGCATCTTGCGGCCCAAAACGTCGATCAGCAGGATAGAGACACGCTCGGGTGCTGCGGTCGAAAATTCCAGCGTACCATGCGCGCGGACAGGATTTGGAAAGACGCCGCCGATCCGAAAGTGGTGATCCGGAACACTCTTTCGACTCGTGTTTTCTGCAAATTGAAAGCTCGCGAAGACTGGTAAATGGTCGGAAGTCGTGGAGAGATAGAACGGGTCGTCGTCAAAAACCTCGTCGTACGTCTCGGCTGATCGTTTACCGGATGCAGCGTACAGCTCGTCCGTGATAAGGATGTGGTCGATCGTGGATCCTGAAGCGCATCGCGCCGAAAAACAGAACGTGTTCGTACCCGAGAGTTCCAGATCCAGCGTCATGAAGAAGAAGTCGGACGTATCTGCCAGAAAGTTTTGGTAGGGGGACGACCGACCGGAGGTAATCGAAGACGTGAGCCTATCGTTGAAATCTCCGAGAATGACCACCGGCCGCGTATTGAGCGTCGTGAAGTCGACGTGGTTCTTCAAGTGCTTCGAGGCTGCCTCGCGCTGAGAGTACGAATCGACGTTACCAAATGCCTTCATGTGTAAAGTGATGAACGTCATCACGATCGACGTATCGGGAAGCGTCACGTCCACCTCGATCTGAAGCGGAGGTCGCCCGGCAAAAACGCTGGAGAACTCTGTAAGGATATTCGCGACATTCCTCACCCGAATCACGTCCTCGTTGTAGATAAAACCGACGTGCAGATTCGTGCTTCGTTGGTCCACAATCCCTGCCCACTCGTCGCCTATCGCGTCGATGAGGCGCTGGAAGTCGCCTTCGTCTTCGATCTCCTGGACGGCCCAGAGATCGATCTCGGATTGACGAATAATGGTCGCCGCATTCGCGATCTGCGTCTCATCATCCGGCTCGAGCCCGTCATTGCCGAAGTGCTCGATATTCCACGTCGCAATGTCGAGCGTACGCTCCCCTCCCACTGCCGGCAAAATCTGGGCAGAGCACGTACGTACAGCGACCATCGAGACGCCGACCCAGAGCAATGCGGCGGCGCGTGTCATTCGAAGTCGGTATTGAGCCGGAAGCGGGAAAGGCGGTTGTTTCCCGTGTCAGCGACGTAGACGATCTGGTCAAAGTAAGCGACGCCACTAGGATCGTGGAACTGCAGCGCGCCGTCACCCTCTCCACCGAAGGAAATCACAACCGGTCTCGTGCTTGTGGCTCCCGGAGGAGCGGCAACGCCTTCGACACCGCGGCTGGTGAATGCGTAGAGACTGTCGGTCGCGGAATCAACTACGAAGATGTAGTTGCTGCCATCTGCCGCGAACGCGAGATCGGTCGGACGCTCGAATTTGAACTCGTCGTACAAAAAACCTTCCCCCTGATCCGGATTCGCCGCGGACTGCACCTTCTCGGTATCCGGCCGATATACAATGCCGTCCGACGTAACGACCGCGAGTATCGATAAAACTGGAAAACGCAGCGTTTGGCCTTCCGGAGGCGTCTGTGCGACCATAAAGTGTTTCTGATCGGGAAAAGACTGACGCTGGGGCGGGTGTACGAACGTCATGACGTCGGAAGGAAAGATCGCGCTGCGAAGGCTTGGATTCGTCGGATTCAGGGCGATGATCGCCTGCGTATTGATGCCCTCCGGCGTGAATTCCAGCACGGTGTTGTGCGGGAGAATGACAGATGCGAGATCGTTTATCGGACCCCGTCGCGACACATAGATGTCGTTGGACGGGAGTACCGCCACACCGGTGAATTCGACCTGCTCGTCCGTCGGTATCGGATCGGGCCTGTTGAATCGTCGCGAATCGTCATCGAAAGGATGCCAGATGATGTCTTCGATCACCGGATTGCCGGTCGTGATACCCGTGTAGTGCAGTACGACGGGTAGATTCCAGGTCTGGCCACCGAGCGTTGTGTCACGTCGCGCCGTGACGTACACGTCAAAGGCGCGATCCTGGATGACGGAGGTCGCACCGCCCGCTATCGGCAAAAAATCGGCAGGTCTTCCTGCGAGATCAATCACGTGAAGCCCACGGGAATCGGTTACATAGATGAACTCGTCGTAGCCGACGTACACGTCCGTGGGACTGTCCAAGACGGCGCCGTCCCCCGAGCGCGTATAGAATGGAAAAAGCGGGACGTACTCGACCTCTTCGACCAATCCGGGCTCGCTGCGGCCTGCTTCAAATATCTCGTCGGTGGTTTGGTCGGATTTGGTTCCGAGGAGATCGTCGCAGCCCGCGAGGAGGGCTGCTGCCACGAGCAAGCAGGAGATGGGAGATAGCAGGTGGGGGATCGTCGCACGCAGCCGGCGACAGAACATCGGGCCTGCGGCCCACCCCCTATCACCTATCTCCCATCGTTCTTTGACAATCTTCGCTTCACTCATAATCCGAGATTTACTCCTACCCGGTGTACGTTGCCCAAGCGATCGAGCTGCGTGAATGCGTAGTCCAAACGCACATCCGCCGTCCCGCTGATGCCGGGAACAATAAAGCCGACGCCCAAGCTAGGTACAGAATACTCCTCCACTCCGAAGCGATACCCTGCACGAAGTGCAAGCATACGGCTCCACGTATATTCGAGGCCGACGTTGAAATTCTCCGCATTATCGTTCGGATTGTTTAGTTGTCCCGAAATCAGCAGTGCATTGTTTGGATCGTTCCGGAAGGCATTGTAACTGGCGCCGAAATGGAACGTCGTGGGAGGCGTGATCGACTCGAAGTCGGATTCCAGGACGGTACCTCCACCGTCGATCGCGATTCGTTCAATTTCGCCTTTCGGGGTTCCATCGAACCCAAAATTTCGAATCGAAACGGCCATCTGTGCGCCGGTCTCTCCGACTCTATAAAAGACGCCGACATCGAAAATGCCGGTGGTCGTGACGATCTCGGCGACACTCTCGCGCACGAAACGTCCCGTGATTCCATAGCTGAAGAGATCCGTCAATTGTTGTGCCACAGTAAGGCCGAGGCCCAGATCGGCGAGGCGAAATGTTTCGCCGGTTCCGAGCGGCTGGAATTCCGTCGTCACATCCATCGTGCCGGAATCTAGCGCCTGGAGGCTGGCGCCGACGGTGAATCCTCCAAATCGCCGATAGGCGGCTGCGTAATAGACGGATACGTCGGCATAATAGGCCGTGTGGCTGAAGCCGATCTGCATTCGTTCTGCCTGCGCGGCCAGGGCAGGATTCCAGTACAGCGCGCTTGCGTCGAACGCATTGGCCGCGACCGTTTCGCCCATGGCGGCTGCACGCGGATCGGCGGTAATTTTCAAAAACTGAAAGCCGGACGTCCCCGCACGGTCGGAACCGTGGCTCGGGATGAGTTGGGCGGCAGCTGGGGCGGCATCCAATGCTACGATTGAGACCAGCGCAAAAAGAGCAATGGCAAAACGGAAAATAGAGGATAGAGGATCGAGGATAGAGCTAGAGCTCGAGTGCCGATCGTCGGACCGAGCGCTCCATCTCCGATCACCTATCTCCCATCTCACTTTCATACTGCGCTGCATGCTTTAGAATTGATAAGACAGTCCTATGACCACATGCCGCTGGGGCAAGAAACGCGCGGGATTGAACGGCGGGAGACCGGTCGTCGTCGGATCGTCGTAACGAGGGTCGCGGACGCCCATCGGCACGTCGAATTCACGGTCGTCGCGGAGCTCTTCGAAATTGGTAGCCTGCGGATCGACGTTCGGATAACCCTTGCCGGTAACCGCGTTCACGATCACGCTATTGAGCTGGTTAAAGAGGTTCGTGACCTCGAGTGACAGTTCGAGATCTGAGCCGCCGATCGCGACATCCCGCTGGAAATTCAGATCAAACCACCACCAGTTTGCGCCGATTTCGGAAAACTGCTCGGCAGGGTCGTCGACGCGTTCATAGATGGGGCGCCAATCCCGCGCACCGGTAAACGGATTTACTTCATTGCCACGGAATTCCACCGGAGTGTATCGCTGTCCGCTGCGGAACGTGGATGAAACGTATAGCTGCATTCTATTGAGGCCTGGAATACCGAGCAAGGGCTCGGTGCGATCGTACGTGAGGGTGACGCTGGTTTTCAGATCGAGGGGCCGGTCCCATGCAAGCGGAGTCTCGGAGGTATTTTCGATGTCGCCGCGCGCCAGGAATTCCGCAAGAGCATCGTTATTCGTCGAGCTGAGCCCGGTAGCCCGAGAAAACGATCCCGAGATGTGCCCCTGGAACCAGGCACCGATGCGCTTGAGGTAGCTTGCCTCGAGCCCTCGAACGCGGGCGAAATCACCATTCACGCGAAATGCGCGAACCGTTTCCCTGCCGGTCTGGTCGCGAATCACCACGTTTTCGACGGTGATGAAATCGAACTTGTCGCGCCAGAACGCGGTTACGCTCAGCACGTCGTTGCTCGAGAGCTGGTTACGCAGACCGAGCTCGTAGGAAATGTCGACCTCCGGATTGAGGTTTGGATTTCCGAGATCCGCAAAGAAGGAACGGTCTCTGAAGAACGGGTCGAGTCCCGTATAGACGAACGTCGGATGGGGCAGTTTTGTAGAGTGTCCGTAGTTAAAGAATAGAACCTGGTTATCCTGGATCGGGAACGAGACTCGGACCTTCGGCAACAGTCTAAACTTGTAGCGCAGGCCGAGGAAATTGACGGTGTCATCCTTGTAGCCGTCTCGCACCGTATCGAGAATCGGCGCCGCCGGGTCGTCCACGAGTTCATCGACGTACTTTCCGGGCGCCCAGTATTCCAGGCGCGCACCGACATTGGCAATCAAGCCGCGGTAGCGCATCTGGCTCGTTGAGAACAGGGCGCCTCGTCTGGGCTTCACGCGCCAGATGTCTGAGCTCTCGCCCAGCCGATTCGTGGCCGTCGCCTGCTCGCCGGTGCCGACGGGAGCCCCTACCCACGGCCGCACGACGTCGATCCATTGATAGTCGTTGAACTTAAGCTCGAAGCCCGCATCGAGGCGGCTGTTCTTCGAAGCTGAGAACCGGGTATAGATGCCTTTGAGGGTGAGCTCTTCGGCGAAGTGGTCATGGAATCGCGTCGCGATGCCTCCGTTGTTGAACAGGCCCGGCCCAGGGAGGACGTAAAGCGCGTTCGGATCGACCGGCTGACCGGTTTCATCCAGGAACAACGTAGCCGGATACGGAACGATACTCTCCGGATCGAGCTCACTGGTCACGTTAAGCGGACGCCATCTCCGGCCGTTGGCATCCGCTCGCATCTTGGTGAACAGACGGCTTGCCTGAACCTCGTAGAATGACCGCTCGCTGAGGACGTGCGACCACTTGAGATAGGTGATCACGTTGTCGTGCGCGTACGTATTCGCCGCCTCGGGCTGCATGATGAAGGCATACTGAAAACCGGGAGCAATCACCGCTTCGTTGCCGGTGACCTGAAGCATCCGCGTGTTCTGGTTCACCCCCAGGGAGCGTTGGTAGGCGCCCTGAATCCGCATTCCGGGCCGAATCGAATAGGTGAGCTTGCTGAGGCCGCTCCACCGATTTCCGGTACGCGGCAGGAGGAAATCCCATCCCACGATCGAGGAGCGAACGGAGTCCGGATTAGCAATCTCGCGCGTGAAGCCGTCGGAGAGTTGCGCCTGTCCCGAGAGGAAGAAGGTGAGCTTCTCGGCCCAAATCGGGCCGCCGAGACTGAACTCGTACACGTCCTCCTTGAAATTCGACGACCATCCCTCGTTGAGCCCGCCGAAATTGTCTCGCTTGTGCGTGAAGGAGCCGGCGAATTGCCGGCCTCCGTCGCGGGTCTCTACGCGAACGACACCGGACGTCACGTCTCCGTATTCAGCGCCGATGCCGCCCGTCGTGACCTCTACCTCCTCGAAAGCATTCGAGCCCATGTCGAGCCCGAATCCGGTGCCCGCGAGAGGGTCCTTGGCCGACACGCCATCTACATAAAACCCGGTCTCGTAGGCGCGGCCTCCGCGGATGTAGAGCCCCGTCGGATCGCGGATTACGCCGGCCTGCGTCGATACCACATCCTGGACGTCCCGGAGCGGTGCTGCTTCGATCTGCTCGCGACCGACCGAATAGGCGCTGGTGGACTGCTCCACGTCGACAAGGGGGCGGTCACCGACAATCAAGATTTCCTCGTCCGTCGAGAGGACCGCCTCTCCTAGCTCGACGTCCAGCGTGGTTGTCTCGCCGTTAGCCACGCGTATGCCGGTGAAGAGCTTGGATTCGAAGCCGATGTAGGAAAATCTGACGTTGTACTCGCCGGCGCGGAGGCCGGGAATCGCATACCCGCCGTCGATATTCGTGGCGGCGCCGCTGCTCGTTCCGACGACGATCACATTGACGCCGATGAGGCCCTCACCGGTGACGGCGTCCGTGACCTCGCCGGCGATCGTCCCCTGCGCGAAGGCCGATGGCGGCATGAGCAGCAGGGCGGCAAAGAAGACGATATACAGGTATGCTCTGGTCATCTACCGGCCGGGAAAATCAAGACTCCGAAGGATGAGTTTAACGGCTTCTCGCGCCGCGCCGGGGTCGCCATCTAAACCGACGATGAGCGGTTCGCCCGACTGGTCGTTAATCAGCGGAAGTCCAAATAGCCCCACCCGGCTGTCGGCGCTGATCGAGGCCACCGTGTTCGGTCCCGGCCACGCCCCTCGGTCGCCTCGTCTGGTTAGATAGCTATACTTCGCATCGTATAGTGGGACGGTGTTTGCTCCCTCCGCGAAGTAGGGCAATTCGTTGATCAAAAACGTCTGCGACTTCAACCGGGGCAACGCTTCGCTGAGGCCCGGCAATTCGGAAACCGGATCAATCTCAGCGCCAATGCCAAGCTCCAGACGCTGCAGAGAATCAGGACGAAACAGCAGATCAGAGAGCGGAAGAAGAAGTATCGCCGGATTGGCGAGGTTCGCCTCCGGATCCTGCGGCTGTGTGATGGGCGAATGCACCATCATCTTGCCTCCTTCTTCAAAGAAGAGATCCGTAACACTTGCAACGAGGGGCAGGTTATTACCGCCGACCGCGTTGACGGTATTGGACGAGACCCAGTAGATATACTTGAACAGCCTTAGCGTCTCACGAATAGATTCGGCATTCGGCGGCAGCTGATTTGAACGGGGAAGATTGCCGACGACGTCCGAAAGATCCGGCTTCGAAATATCCCAGTAGTCGATGGGCATTCCGGCCGGTAGATGCTCCTCGAGAAGGCCTGCGTGGTACTCCCGCACGCGCGGCGTATTCTTCCGGTAGTCGTTAACGTAAAGGACCTCGCTTCTCGGGGCTTTCACGAACCAGGTGTATTCCTCCCGCGTGCTGGTCGTATCGGTGGCATCGACACTGCGGACGTAAAACGTATTTCGGTCATCCAGACGCAATCCCGGCACGCGGATCTCCGTGCTCTGCAATCCTCGCCCGGTGAAAACGCGCGCATCGGCGACGAGTCCGTCCGTGTTGTCGGCAATAAGCGTGACGAATTCTACGTCCGGCGGTAGCGCTGCAAAGGATGTCGAGTCATTGAGACTCACTTCGATGCGGTCGAGGTTCTCGATGCCTTCCGGATCGTCCGCGGTCCATGCAAAGGAGACGACGGTGAACGTCGTATCCGGCGGCGCGTCGAACTGGCTAAGCCGAATCGTCGGTGGGCTGTTCTGGATGGGAAAGACCGTGCGGGCCGGATCGGGATCCACAAGACCCTCATTGTCAATCGCTCGCACCTCGAATACGACGTTTGCCGCGCGCTCCCCGCGAGGGATCGGTAAGAGGATGAGCGAGTCGTTCGCGGTGGTTCGGATCCATCCTTCCTCCGGCCCCGGCCGCATAACGGTGTCATGGAAGCGCAGCTCGAAGGATGCGACAAAACCATCGGGGTCGGTGCCCGACCACGATGCGAAGATCGTGCTCGTGAGTCGATCTTCCTCTTCGAGGTTATCTACGAGCGACGTATCGCGTACGCTGATCACCGTGTTCGGCGGCTGATTTTCCAGGGCCGATCCGGATATCGAAGAGTCGCAGCCGGAAATGATAATGCCGGCAACGACCGATGCCGTCGCGCCTATCAGGGCCAGAATGAGAGTCTTCCGATCCACTTCCTCTTCCCCTAATGATCCCCGCGCGCGAAGGCAGCCCTCCATGGTGGCCGCCTCCGCGCTTGGGAAACTACTCAGGCTACTTCAAAAGCAGCATCGTATGAGATTTCGTCTTCTGACCGGCCGTCAGCTTGTAGAGGTAGACGCCGCTGGCCAGACCCACTGCATCGAACGTCACATCGTAAACGCCCGGGGCCTGCTGCTCGTCCACAAGAACGCGGACTTCCCGGCCGAGCATGTCGAACACGCGGAGCGAAACGTTCGCCGCTTCGGGCACGCCGTAGCGAATCGTCGTTGCCGGATTGAACGGGTTCGGATAGTTCTGCTCGAGCGCAAACGTATGCGGCACGGCTTCGTCCTCGGCGGATACGATGATCGCACCCACATCAGCGATACTCTCAGGCACGAGCTTGTATGCACCGAATGAGAACCACCAGACGCCCTGAATGAACTCGACGACGTCGCCATCGGTGAACGTATCGGATGCAAAACTGGACGTCAATTCGAGGGACGCGTCGTCGGCAAAGACCTGGTTGTCGGTAGTGCCGTCGGACGAGAACGCCCACTCACCGAATCCGGCGTCGGCATCTGTAATGACCACGTCTTCGAAGCGGACGAGCATCCCTTCGTGCGCTTCCGCGACGGACGAACTCTGCAGGGCGTCCGTGCTGATCGTTTTGTAGCCGAGAATTTCTCCCGAGCCGGTCTCTTCGAAGGTGACGTCGCGCAGGATCGTCACACCAAAGAGTTCGTCGACCTCAGCCGATGTGATGTGGATAACGTCGCCCTTCTCGAGACCGGTGGTCGCATCAGAGTCTTCAATCAGCACGCCCGACCACGGACCGAAATCCGGATCGTCCTGGACGGAGAAACCGGCAACGGCGCTCCCCCCAAAACCAGGCGCCGACTGAACCGTCGCCGTAATGTCCATATCCGCCACGACACCATGGAACGGGCTGTCGCCGGGACCTTCATCGATCGTTATCTGAATGTCCGCGATCTGATTAATGCCTCCGACGAGAACGCGGTACATCTGAGGCTCAGACGTAGCCTGTGCTCCCGTATTGTCTTCGGCCGTTACGAAATATGTCACGAATTCGCCGTCGTCCACTGCAGGAATCTCCGCACTAAAGGAGTCCCCGGCACCGGCGGTAGCCGCAACACTCACGGTGTCGGGATCGGCCGACGTGAAATAGTGGAACGTCACGTCTGTGAGCTCGCGGCTCGGGTCGGCAACGACGTCGACGGTGATCGTAACGGGGTCGGCGGCGGGGACGAAGTCCGGAAAGCTCAGATTGCTGATGATCGGCGGCGCCTCTATGATTTCGAGATCTTCATCGTCGAAAGGTATGATGCTCAGCAAGGCACCGTCCGGCACGCCGCGAGCAAACGGATCGTCACCCTGGAAGTTTATGAATCCTTCCAGATTGATCAGCGAGCCGGCAGGCGGCGGAAAGAAATCGCCGTCATCGCTCGTACGCACGTTAAATTCCTCGTTATTGTAGGCCGAGCCCCGGTCGTTTCGGTAGCGAAGCGAGACGTCGTAAAAGTTGAGAACTGTCTCGCCCCCATCGGTAGTAATGAGGAAGTTCGGACGCTCCGTGTCGCTGATATCTCGCACGAGAACCGTCGCATTTTCGATTCTGACGTGCTGGCCGCGCAGATCGCCGAGGTTGTCCCAGTTGACCTGTACCTGGCCGCCTCCGAGCGACCGATTCGCCTCCGCGGTCGTGACTTCGACAGGATCGAGGATCGAATCCGGCAGCCCGAACGACTGGTACGGTCCCTCTAGCGTAATGCTTTCCGGATCGACCTGGAGGGCCGTCCCGAATTTGATGACGGCTCCCGTCACGGTGATGACGTCGCCCACGGCGAGGTTGAGCGTACCGGTCGTTTGATACTGGTCATCCACGATCTGAATGCCCATACCCGCGTTGCCCTGCGTGGCGGCACTCGTATCGCGAACAAAGATGTGGATGCGCGTGGGAAATCCGTCCGTCGCGGATGACAGGCCCGAATTTCGGGGATTGCTCAACACGACGCCCGTGATCTGGACGCGTTCCTCGAACAACTCGTTTTCGATGAGTTCCTCGATCTGGGGCATGGTGAGATCGGCGCCGATCTGGTTCAGCGAGTCGAGGCGCGCGGGAGTCAGCTCGGTGAGCTGCCGTATGGTAACCTGCTGCGCATCCTGTGCCTTTGCGGGCATGATAGCCAGGCACGTGAGGCAGGCAAAAAGTAGCGTCGTAACGAATCGGTTCATTAGGTCCCTCCGATTGGATGGTGTGTGACTGATAATAATGGCCCTCACTTTTTACGGCGTCCGGTTAATCCGAATGCGGCCGCCTTCCCGAGAGGGCGTTCGCCAGGGGTGGGAATGCGTTATTTAATGATCACAAACTTGCCTTGCTGTACTTCTCCTGAATCGAGATCCTTCACGGAATACAGATAGAGACCCGAGGAGAGGTTCAGGTTGTTCTCCGAGAGAATGTCCCATGAATGCTCACCGCCCGGATGGCGCCGGTTTTCGGCACTGAAGTTATCATACCAGCGCACGTCTCCACGATACGTATCGGCGTCGTGGTCCATCTCGGCGACGATCTCGCCGGCCAGGCTGTACACGCGAATCTCCGCGTTCGAGGGGAGATTGTAGAAATTCAGTTTTCTCGTGCGCGCGCCCCCGCCGTCCCAGGCCGCGCTCACTCGGTACGGGTTCGGATACACGCCGACCCTGCGATCCCCGTCGGACGACGGCGGAGTACCGGGAAAGATGCGCGTTGCATTGGCTACGCGGGATGACTCGAACGGATCAAGCCCGGCATCGGGATCGCCCGTGTCGAAGGACGTTACTGTAAAGAGGTACTGCCATCCGGCCAGGAGATCGCCGGTTTCAAAGCGGTACCAGTATCGCGTGGTATCGCCTGGAAAGGTCACGGGCTCTTCAAGACGGATCTCTTCAAAACCGTTGTTGAATCCGGTTCGGTTGCCTGGTTTGTCGTATTGCGCGATCAGCCTGGCCGCGTCGAGAATATTGCCGGCGCGGTCGTCGCCCGGATTTGACCGATAGATGCGATAGCCTTCAAAATCCATATCGCCGGTTACGGGATCGATGGACCGCTCGGCGGAGCGATCCCAATAAAGGATAACTTCCGACCTGTCCCGGCCCGTCTCGGGATCGGTCCGCGTAACGAATTCGGTCCGCACCTGCGGCGGTGCGGGGGGCTCGGGGATCAGGTATCTGTCGAGTCGGCCGTTTCCGTTTACGTCCTCTCCGGGATCCAGAATGCCGTTGTAGTTATTGTCTTCTCCGGAGTACGTGCGCTGCGCCCAGAGGACATTGGTCCTCAGGTTGGTCCGGCTCTCTTCGGTGTCGACCGGCTTTCCGGCCTGGCCCTGAAACTCCTCCGGCTTCAGAGCTCCTACGAACGCGTACGTGACCGTCAGTGTATCTCCCGGCGCGACACGTGGAAACGGCCCCACGGGTATCAGCGAAATCCAGTTTCCGGCCGCGAACTGCCCGTCCGTTCGTAGGCGTTCGCGCCATGCTTCGTTCGCCTGCCGAAACGCTTCTTCCGTTTCGAAATTGGCCGGATTGGGATACGGCCTGCTCAATCGGCGGTATTGTTCCTGGTCGGTCGACGGGCGGGCGAGCTCACCGGAGCCACCGCTAAATCCCCACCACCGGGGATCTACCCGAGGAGGGGCATAGCCGTCCTGCCGGTACTGATCGGCGACGTTCGGATGGAAAAACCGTCGTTGTCCCGTTCTCGGATCTTCCCACTCCGCACCCAGAAAGGCAATCGACCCGTACGTATTGATCGTCTCTTCCGTCCCGCCCGCATTAAAGGCATACATGGCGTTGAGGCTATCGAGAAAGCCGAGCCCGTTCTTATTGAAGAAGTTGCTGCCGGCCTCCTGTGTGGTATTCACGTTGCGAACCACGAGATCGGCATAAATGCCCACGTAAACGCTGTCCCACGTCGCATCGCTGATATTGATGATGTCGAAGTTGACGATGGCGAAGGATTCGGTGAAGGGGAAATTCCAGGCGTAGCTCTGCTGGTCGACATCGATGCCGAGACGTCCTTCGGGATCGGGAATGGGAATGCTCGTGCCCGGCAGGACGCGAAAGGTATCGGCGAAGGAAGTGAGGAGGTCTTGATGGCTGACGGCCTGACGTGTGAATACTTCGGACGTAAGCAGGGTGGAACGGCCGGTGAAGCCTTCGAGCGGGCCAAACTCGTAACCCGTCGCCCCCGGACTATATCCTCCGGACGACGTTACGGCACCTGTACGTACCGTCACGGTGCCGTCGCTCCGGATCGCACCGATCCACAATCCTCCTTCAAAGAGATGCTCTACGCCGCTATTCAGCGTATACTCGAAGGACGGCGGGCCGGTCGGGTCGTTGCGCACGCTGGCACGGCCGATGAAGCCCGAGTTGGTCACGGTGATACCGACGTTGCCGACGTCGATGACCGCTTCTTCGAACGTGCTCTGCGCCTGCGCGCCCGCGGCAAAGCAGGCTGCGATCAGCAACAGGGCAATGGTGCTTACTACACGGTGCATAATCACTTCGCCGCCGCTAAACACGCCGGTTCGGGGAGGTGGGTCGACCGGCCTACCAGGCAGTGACGATCGGTCGTTCGAATAAGAGGCGCAATATAGAGGACCGAGAAGAAAAGTTTAGTGCAAAAGCCGCGAACCGCCGCTTCATAAAACCGCTTTTCTCCGGCTCTTTACAGAAAACGGTTTCAAATAAACGGGGTCTCCAAGAGCCTGGTCCGCCGCAAAGATGGTGCGATAGATTGCACAATCGCAAGCCCTTTTGATTGCCATTGCATTCGGGATCGACTGGGACGTCCTGTCCGGCCGTCGTCGGAATTTCCATTTGATGCACGGACGTGGACTGTAACTCTCTCAATCGTCGGTCCGTATCGCGTACTGCGAGGCAGCAGCTAAAGAAGGCGACGTGAGTCGCGGCCGCCATAGCAAAGAGGATATCGAACACCCTTCGTCCAGACCCATGAAAAAGAACTTTTTGGTCGGAAACTTCATGCGAGCCTACAGCGGCTCATTTCGATACGCGCCTAAGAGCGGCCAAGACATACCGACGTTTGACAAAGCCTGGCTGGCGTCGCGCTTCAAGGAACGATCGGAGCGGTCACGCTCCCAAAAGCATCTCTACGCCGTCACGCTTCAGATCGCGGCGATTGCAGCCATTTCGATTCCGCTGGTCGCGACACACATCGACTTCCGCGGAGGCTCATCCACGATGATGGCAGACGTCAAGCAGGATGTCGTGACCCTCCAGGAAATCGCGCAGACCGTTCAAGAGACGCTGCCGCCGCCACCACCGCGGCCGCCGGTGCCCATCGAGGTTCCGAACGACGTCGTCCTGGAAGACGATGCGCTGGATCTGGACGCGACGCTCGATCTCGCCGCGGCGGTAGAATTGCCGCCGCCGCCCGAGATGGCGGCGGAGGAAGGGGACGAGGACGATGAGCCGGAGATTTTCGTCATCGTGGAGGAGTTGCCCGAAATGATCGGCGGCACCGCAAAACTTGCCTCAGATGTCAAATATCCGCAGTTAGCCCGCCAGGCGCAGCTCGAAGGCCTCGTCGTCGTGAAGATCGTGGTGAACGCCGACGGCACGCCGTCGGACCCGGCCATCCTGAAGTCGCCTGGAAAAGCACTGGACAGTGCCGCCATCGAAGCGGTGATGAAGCAGCGCTTCAAACCGGGGCGGCAGCGCGGCCGGGCCGTCGCCGCTTACATGGCCATCCCGGTGCGATTCCAGCTGACGAGCAGCTAGAGGCGGCGGCGGCATTCGAAATGTTCGTCGGAACGCGTTGCGCTGATCCGTACATTGGGGTTCTCGATGTGCCGGAACGTAACGTGATGTGTTCGATGGAGGCCGTGGTCAATCAGGAAACCGTCTACGATCTGCTCTACCGGGAGCGGTGGCCCGAACTGCTGAGTCTCATCCACGCGAAACGCGACGAGATCGACGACGACACGCTGCTGCACCAGGCCGTCGACACGTTTGCAGAGGTGTTTTTTGCTCGTGTGGATCGAGAGGGGCCCGGCGAATTCGAAGCCGAGATCGAAAAGTTGTTTCTGCTGCACGTGGGCGGCTATCACCGGCTGACGCCGTCGCGATTCAAGCGCGTTATTGTACATCTCGTGCGGCTGAATGAGGAGCGTCCGGCGGCGGCGGCCGGGTATGCACGGCATTTTCCCGAGAACGACGCGTGTGCCGCCGCCATTGCACGTTACGACGTTCGGAACCGCGCCGTCCACAGTCAGGATGCGCACATCACGCTGGACCGAACGAACG
>CAZART010000074.1:0-26719 GCA_964487555.1 uncultured Rhodothermales bacterium | reverse complement strand
TGAGGTGCAGGAAGCCAGCGATAAGGCGCAAAAAGAGAAGAAATAACCAGACGGAGGCGGTCGGGGGCCCCCAATAGCAATTGAACACGATTTAATAACGGAACCATAGATTATGTCTATCTCTGCAAAGGACGTCAAGCGGCTCCGCGATATGACCGGAGTGGGTATGATGGACTGCAAGAAGGCGCTCGAGGAGGCCGACGGCGATTTCGAGAAGGCCGTCGAACTACTGCGCAAGAAGGGGCAAAAAGTCGCCGCCAAGCGAGCGGATCGCGATGCCGACGAGGGCCTGATCGTGACGGCGTTGTCCAGCGATAAAAAAATCGGCGCAATGGCCGAGATTAATTGCGAGACTGACTTCGTTGCACGCAACGAAGAATTCGCCGCCTTCGCCGCAAAGATCGTCAACCTAGTGCTCCAGGAACGACCTGACGACCTCGATGCGCTGTACGCGGTTGAGTTGGAGAGCGGTAATACCGTCGCACAGGCCATCGTCGAACTGACGGGGAAGATCGGCGAGAAGATCGACATTCGTCGATTCGCCATCCTCAAGAGTAACGGCGGCCGTGTCGTTTCCTACATTCATCCGGGGGCCCGCCTCGGCGTCCTCGTCGACGTGAAGGGAAATGGGCAGGTCGACGACGCGGGGCTCGATGTAGCCATGCAGGTCGCCGCACTGAACCCGATTGCCACGCGAACCGACGAGGTGCCGCAGGAACTGAAGGACAAGGAGCTCGAGATTGCCCGGGAAGCCGCGAAGGCCGAAGGTAAGCCCGATCACATCATCGATCGTATTGCCGAAGGAAAACTTGAGCGCTATTACAAGGACCACGTGCTCATAGAGCAACCTTTCGTAAAGGACTCGTCTATGACGGTCAAGGAGATGTTGAGACAGTCCGGAGTCGACGTCGAACGATTCGTCCGTTATGCACTCGGCGAATAACCCGAAATTTCGGTTTAGCCAATGGGGCACACCAGGTTACTGGAGGTGCCCTTTTTTTTGGCGCCCTGTTCGTTCTTCCTTCTGCCGAGGTTCGTCGCCGGCGTTGAGGCACTCTCGATCAACACGGCGGCTCGTTGCGATCAACTCGCCCGAGCTTTAGCTTCCGATACCTAACTGAAACCGGGCCAACCGAATGAATTCGTCCGTCGGACCGCGCAAAAAGTACGCTCGTGTCCTCCTCAAGCTGAGTGGGGAGGCCCTCCTGGGCACGAAGACCTACGGCATTGATGAAGACGTTCTCACCGCCTATGCAAATGAGCTCGAGACGGTGGTGGATCGTGGCGTGCAGATCGCGATCGTGATTGGCGGCGGCAACATTTTTCGTGGCGTCAAGAATGCGTCGTCTGGAATGACTCGTGCGCATGCTGATTATATGGGCATGCTGGCGACGATGATCAATGCTATGGCTTTGCAGGACGCACTCGAGCAACATGGTCTTCAGACCCGCCTACAGTCCAGTATAAAGATGGAGGAAATCGCTGAGCCGTTCATTCGGCGGCGGGCCATTCGGCATCTCGAAAAAGGACGAGTGGTGATTTTTGGCGCCGGGACCGGCAATCCCTATTTCACCACCGACACGGCCGCGGCCCTCCGCGCTCTGGAAATCGACGCCAACGTTCTGCTAAAGGGAACGCGCGTAGACGGCGTCTTTACGACGGACCCGGAAAAGGATCCAACGGCTCAGCGCTTCGCCGAACTCCACGGAAGCGAGGCGATTAGCCGCGATCTGCGCGTGATGGACCTGACGGCGTTTACGCTCTGCCGAGAATCCGGCATGCCCATCATCGTGTTCAATATGAACGAGCCCGGCAACCTCCAGCGGATCGTCGAAGGCGGCGCTGTCGGGACGCTGGTTCACTGGAACGACGAAGCCGCCGCCCTCTGAAAATACGATCGTCCTGGACGGTTTCTGCGAACATCGATTCCCTGGATTTCCTTCCTCCGACACAAGAGGCGTAACATGGTTGATCGACCTATTCGAGACCTTCTCTCTGAAGCAGAGGAGCATATGGAGAAAAGCATGGATTGGCTTCGCACGGAGCTGAACAGCATCCGCGCCGGTCGTGCGACTCCGTCCATGATCGAGAATGTGCGGGTTGATTACTACGGCTCGCAGACCCCCCTCAACCAGCTCGCCAGTATCAGCGCGCCACAGGCCGACCTGTTGATCGTGCAGCCGTGGGACCGTTCCGCATTACAGGCGGTGGAGAAAGGCATTATGTCGGCCAATATGGGGCTGAATCCGAACAATGATGGCACATTCATCCGCATTCCCGTGCCTCCGCTCTCCGAAGAGCGCCGCAGGGATCTCGTCAAAACGGCGCGCGCGAAGGGCGAGGAAGCGAAGATTGCCATACGCAATATTCGGCGCGACGTGAAGGACCGCATCAAGACGGTTACCGACGAGGAAAGCATTTCCGAAGACATGCGCTACGAAGGCGAGGAGCGCCTGCAATCGATCACGGACGAATACACGCTGAAGATCGATCACCTTCTCGACCGGAAGGAATCGGAGATCATGGAAGTGTGAGCGGAAGAGAAGGCCGAAAAAACGAGGTTCACGCATCCGGGCGCCGTTTCGATCCTCGATCCGTCCTTTCTCGATTCTCGGAACGGACGGATCCTTGCTGGAGCGATTCGGTACTTGTAGATCTTTTTTCTCGTCGCTCGCGACGAGACGATACGGAGAGGTGCCCGAGCGGTCGAAGGGGCTCGCCTGGAAAGCGAGTGTGCCGTTTATAGCGGTACCGAGGGTTCGAATCCCTCCCTCTCCGCCATGTATCCCCATTCGCAGGTCGATCTCGAAGAATCACTGGGGATCCACTCAAGACGAACGTCCCACGGACCGACGCGCGCCTATGATAGACAGCATGACCGGCTTTGGACGCGGGCAGGCGCAGGTGGGTAATGCCACGGCGAGCGCCGAGCTCCGCTCCGTGAACAGCCGCTACTGCGAGGTTTCGGTCCGCGTCCCACGGGCGCTCTCCGAGTACGAATCGGAGGTCCAATCGCGCGTCAAGCAAGCATTCTCTCGAGGCCGCATAAGCGTTCAGATCCAGGTTGAAACGACATCCGAAGGATTGCTCTCCATCGAGATCGATGAGGACGCCGTTCGAGCTTATGCCGGCCTGCTGAATCGGCTGCGCGCCGCCGCCGGCATTGTCGAGCCGGTTGGACTGGATCATCTGCTCAACTACAGCGACGTCTTCACGACCGTTGACGAACCTTCGAAGGCGGCGGAAGAGATGTGGGAGGCCGCTGCCGAAGCACTCTCCATCGCCATGAAGCAGTTACGCTTGATGCGTCGCCAGGAAGGCAGCGCGCTTCTGGCTGACCTTGAAACTCGTATCGAAGCCATCGGCAAACAGTTGAGAGCCGTCGAGGAACGGGCCCCTCTTCGCGTCGAAGACGCCCGGGGCCGACTCCGGTCCCGCCTGAACGAGCTTCTGGACGACGAACGCCTTGACAAGGATCGTCTCGAGATGGAAATAGCCCTTCTGGCCGATCGTCTGGATGTCACCGAGGAATGCGTTCGGCTTCGATCCCACCTTGAACTCTTCCGACAGTCCTTGAACAGCGAAGATCCGGAAGGACGCAAGCTCAATTTCATCGCTCAGGAGATCAATCGAGAGGTGAACACGATCGGGTCAAAATCGAACGACGCCGATATCGCTCATCTGGCGGTTCAGATGAAAGATGAGTTGGAGAAAATTCGCGAGCAGGTCCAGAACGTCGAGTGAGTAGTGGATGACCGAGTAGAGAAGATAGAAGAGGCAGGAGCGCCCGGCGCCGCAGCACAGGACCGCGCCCGGCCGCGGCTCATTGTTCTTACGGCGCCGAGCGGCGCGGGAAAGACCACGATCGCTCGCCGCGTCATGGATGCCATGCCGGATCTTCGCTTCTCCGTCTCCGTGACTACGCGTTCGCCGCGCGCTCACGAGAAGGACGGCGTCGACTATTACTTCGTGAGTCCCGAGCGCTTCAGAACGTACATCGACGAAGGGCGACTCATCGAATACGAGCAGGTATATCCCGGACTTTATTACGGTACGTTGCAGGACGAAATTAGACAGGCGGCGTCGCAAGCGCCTATCCTTCTCGATATAGATGTAAACGGAGCCATGGAGGTGAAACGTCTTTTCGGGGAAGACGCACTCGTCATTTTCGTTCACCCGCCCTCTTTTGCGGAACTCGAATCTCGTCTGCGCGATCGAGCTACCGAGGACGACGTCGGCCTCGCCGCACGGCTCAATCGAGCAAAAAAGGAGCTGGCGCATGCGGACCGCTTCGATGCGGTTGTGGTGAACGACGACGTCGACGTCGCGGTATCGGAAACATTACGCTTGATTAGCCGGTTTCTTAGCAGCTAAAGGATTTATTGGAAGCGTTCATTTTTGAAGTAGGAAATGTCATGCCCATCAGAACCGTTGACGTCGATCAGCTAACGGCCCAGGCCGAGAATATGTACGAGGCCGTGGTCGTGCTTTCCAAGCGGGCCCGCCAGGTCGCCGCGAAGGCAAAAGCTGAGTTGGACGAGAAGCTCGCCTACTACGAAGGCTTCGCTTCAGATATGGAGAATCTGCGGATGCAGGAAGAGCAGGCCCGCGTATCTTTGGACCACGAGACGCGGCCGAAACCTCCGGAAGTTGCCATTGACGAGCTCTTGAACAATGAGATCTACTTCCGCAATCCGAACGAGGAGAGCTAGCGCTCGCTACGTCCCGGCTTCTAACCACCGAAAAATCCGGCCCGACCGGATTTTTTTATGTCATGGCGGCAGCCACTAATCAATTGCTTCTTGCCGGCCGACGCCTGCTTCTAGGCGTGACGGGAGGTATCGCCGCTTATAAATCGGCCGAACTGCTTCGTCTCTTCAAGAAGGCCGGTGCCGACGTACAGGTACTGATGACGCAGGACGCCACGCGCTTCTTGCCGGCACTAACGCTCGGAACGCTTTCCCAGCGCGAGGTACTCATCGAGGTATTCCCGGAGAACGAAGACGGCTCTTGGACGCGTCATATCACGCTCGGACACTGGGCAGACCTATTCGTGATCGCCCCGGCGACGGCTCAGACGGTCGCGAAGCTGGCTCACGGGTTCAGCGACAACATGCTCACCGCCACCGCTTTAGCCTCGCAGTGCCCAATCGTCGTCTGCCCGGCCATGGACCACGACATGTTCGTGCATCCGGCGACCCGGCGAAACCTCGATCGGCTCACGTCCTATGGGTACGACGTCATGCCGCCGGCTCATGGCGAACTGGCGAGCGGCCTGGTCGGCGAGGGCCGTCTTCCCGAGCCTGTAGAGATCTTCCAACATGTGGTTGACCACTTCGGGGAAGGCCAGTCGCTTGAGGGCATCAGTGTTCTTGTCACCGCAGGGCCGACCAGAGAGCACATTGACCCTGTGCGGTTTATTTCCAATCCCTCGTCCGGGAAGATGGGTTTCGCGCTCGCCGAGGCGGCCGTTCGGCGCGGCGCCGCCGTGACGCTCGTCACGGGACCGTCGCAGCTGGAGACGCCGCGGGGGGTTGAGCGAGTCGACGTTGTCAGCGCGGCTGAGATGTATGAGGCCGTGCTGGAGCGGCAGCACGCCGATGTCGTACTCATGGCTGCTGCCGTCGCGGACTATGCTCCTGCCCAACGCACCGAGCATAAGACCAAAAAGACGGATACTGATGCGTCGCTGCGCCTCACCCGCACCCGCGACATACTTGCCGAGCTTGGAAGCAACAAACGAGAACGCCAGATTCTCGTCGGCTTTGCCATGGAGACCCACAATGGAATCTCCAACGCCAAACAGAAACTTCAGGCCAAGAACCTGGACTGGATCGTTCTCAACCACGTAAATGTCGAGGGGTCGGGATTCAACGTCGATACAAATCAGGTTACGCTCCTCCGCCGCGACGGCTCTCGTGACGACCTTCCGATCCTGTCGAAACGCGCGGTTGCAGACTGCATTCTGGACCGCATCCAGTCCTCCCTTTCGTAGCCTTCCATCTCGAGAGCTGTGACACTTGAGGTGTCACCACTGGATCGTATTATCTATCCACAGCCTCCTTGTTGGTCGATCGTGGATAAGAACGTTTGAGCGCCGCCGGTGCCGCCGCTAGCTTAGCTGGCTCCACGTAGATTCATTGGCGTATGCGGGTCCTTCTTCAAGAGATCAAGACCATCCTTGAGTATGAACGTGCCGTACACGGCGTTTTCGTACCGTTTCTTGACGAACGGATTAATGAGCCGGCGTCCGGTTCCCGCACGCTGAACGCCAAATCGTCTTCATCCGCAGCCGACCGCGAAGTGATGCCTGAAACCGATCTATTCCGCAACACCCCCCGTTCCGTCGACAATCGCGCGCCCTCACCGTACGATCGGATTTCTGCCCTGATTCCACCGGATTCCCCGCTTCAGTCCATGCAGCTACTGGAGCAGGTTGAGGAGTACGTTCGAAAGACGATTCTCATTCCACTTGACGAATTGCGAAAGAACCCCGTGTTCGGCGTCGGAAATCCGACGGCCGACATCATGGTGATCGGTGAGGCTCCGGGGGCCGACGAAGATGAACAGGGGGAGCCGTTCGTTGGCCGCGCCGGACAGCTTTTGAACAAGATTCTAGAAGCCATCCACTTCAAGCGAGAGGAGGTCTACATTGCAAACATCCTGAAGAGCAGACCGCCGAATAACCGCGATCCGCTGCCCGCGGAAGTCGAGGCGCACGTACCGATATTGTATAAGCAGATCGCGCTCATTCAGCCGAAGCTAATATTGTGCGTCGGTAGGACGGCGGGCACAACACTGCTGAACAAGCGGACCACCCTCGGGGCACTTCGACAAAAATTCCATGATCTGCACGGCCTCCCCGTTCTCGTAACCTACCACCCGGCGGCGCTGCTGCGGAATCCTAACTGGAAGCGCCCCACATGGCAGGACGTGCAGCTGTTGCGAAAGCGATTCGATGAGCTTGTCGACACGGCGGATGCCGTATAGTTGTTGCGGAGCGTGGCGCCCGCTTGTAGCCTACGTGATCACGACGTTTTTGCGACGCGGCGGCCCTCGCGATCGGTCCGCCGTCGCTCGCTTGAGATAGACCGTACTTCATGGAAGATCAGGAGGAGTATCAATCAGGTTCGTCCCCCGAAGATGGGGAGAGGACGGTTGCACCGCCGAACCGTAGCGAGGCCGGCTTCTCACCTCGCCGAAGCGACTCGGATGTGCAGGCGCTGCATCACCGCGCCGGACGGATTCCGCCCCAGGCGACGGACGTTGAGCAGTCGGTGCTCGGCGCCATGCTCCTTGAGCGGGAAGCCATTCCTCGGGCGATCGAGGTCCTAACAGCGGACTCATTCTATGGGTCTAAGCACAAGAAGATCTACGCAGCGATGGAGGGACTCTTCGACCGTGGAAATCCGGTCGACCTCATCACGCTTACCGAAGAACTCCGGCGTCGCGGAGAGCTCGACGACATCGGAGGCGCCTATTATCTCACCGAGCTAACAACGCAGGTCGCGTCGGCGGCAAACGTCGAATATCACGCACGCATCATTGCGGAGAAATACCTCCTTCGCGAGATGATCGAGAAAATGACGATGCTCGTGGGGGAGGCGTACGACCCGGGGTCCGACGCCTTTGAGCTGCTCGACAAGACCGAGGCGGAGATTTTCAGTATCTCCGATACGCAGCTTCGCAGGCCCGCTTCCTCGATCACGGACGTCATCAAGTCGACGCTCCAGCAGCTAGAAGCGATACACGGACGCGAAGGAGGCGTAACCGGCGTGCCGAGCGGTTTTAGCCGCCTCGACGACATGACGAGCGGCTTTCAGAGGTCCGATCTTATCATCATCGCGGCACGGCCATCTATGGGAAAGACGGCCTTTGCGTTGACGGCAGCGCGCAACGCGGCGTTGCATCCGCAGCACCCGGCGGGCGTAGTCATCTTCTCGCTCGAGATGGGTGCCGAACAGCTCGCCCAGCGACTGCTCACTTCCGAAGCACGGATCGACGCGCAGGCGGCACGTACGGGCCGAATGAAGGATAGAGATTGGCAGGCCCTCGCGCGTGCGGCCGGCCGGCTGTCGGCGGCGCCGATCTTCATCGACGATACGCCGGGATTGTCGGTGCTCGAGCTTCGAGCCAAGTGCAGGCGCCTGAAGTCCGAACATGATATCGGCATGGTGATCGTGGACTACCTGCAGCTCATGCACGGCTCTGCAACCTCGCACAACGCGAACCGCGAGCAGGAAATCGCGCACATCAGCCGTTCGTTAAAGTCGTTGGCGAAAGAAATCAACGTGCCCGTAATTGCACTCTCACAGCTGAACCGCGGTGTCGAGACGCGCGGTGGTGACAAGAGACCGCATCTGGCCGACCTGCGCGAGAGCGGCTCGATCGAGCAAGATGCCGACCTGGTCTGCTTCATCTATCGGGCGGAACGGTACGGCATCACCGTGGACGAGCATGGCAACTCCACGGAGGGGCTGGCGGAGGTCATCATAGGAAAGCAGCGTAACGGTCCGATCGGAACGGTGCAGCTCGCCTTCGTGGATCAGTATGCGCGCTTCGAGAACTTAACGACGTACTACGCACCGCCGGATTCCGGCGGTGGCGACGGTTTCTCAATGCCATCGCCGGGCGACGACGACGCGCCGTTCTAGGCTGGTTCGGAACTACTCAAAGCCCAGGCCGATGGTGTTCAGGCGGATGCGGGCCAGAAGCATATCGGAGGTCATGTAGAGCGTTGATCCGTCGTCGCCGAACGCGGCGTTCGCGATGGCTTCGCCGGTTGAGATCGTGCCAAGGTGCACGCCGTCGGGGCTAATAATCAGTACACCGCCCGGCCCGGTGGCAAATAGATTGCCGGATTGGTCAACGGCCATGCCGTCGGGGAGCCCTCTCTTCCCCGCGCCCGCGAGTTCGGCCGCATCGAAGAAGACGCGGCCGTTGCTCGTCATTCCGTCCGGACGCACGTCGTAGGCCATCAGGACGGGGCGAGCGGGATCGGAATTGGCCACGTATAGGGTGCGCTCATCGGGTGAGAAGGCGATTCCATTCGGGAACGACAGCTCGTCGGTGAGAAGCGACAGATCACCATTCGGACGGAGGCGATAGACGCCGTTAAACCGAAGCTCCTTGTCCGGATGGTCGTTCAAGTCCCGAAGGCCGTACGGTGGGTCCGTGAAGTAGATGTCGCCGTTGGAGCGGATGACCAGATCGTTCGGACTGTTCAGCCGCTTGCCGTTATAGCGCGCCGCCAGCGTCGTGCGAGTAAAGTTCGTCGAGTCGAGCCGGACGATCTGCCGGTTACCGTGATCGGCCATCACCAGGCGCCCCTCCGCATCGATGGCTAGGCCGTTTGTCCCGAGCTCTGCTCCCGGAGGATCCTCCCACATGTAGCCGGCCGGCCTGAGGTACACCTGCACTCCGTTGTCTTCATCCCACCGGTACACGGTGTTGTTGGGGATATCGGAAAAAAGCAGATACCCGCCATCGCGTTCCCATACAGGCCCTTCGGACCACGAGAATCCATCGGCCAGGGTCTCGATCTGCGCATCCTTCGGCACGAGCATGGCAAGGCTCTCGGCTTCCCTCTCAATGGTACCGATGGTGGTCATGCCAGGGGTTGAGCAGCCTGAGATAGCGACGCTTACAAGAAGCACGACGTAGTTCTTCAGTTGCATAAGGCGTTCTCCTCGCTGAATCTGGGCGGTATCCGAATCGTATATTTACGAACCGCCGCCGTTTTTCACAGCGCTATTGACAAAAACTTCCGCCTGCAATGTCGCGAAAAAGCTCCTCCCGTCGAGAATTCCTTAAAATAGCGGCCGCATCGAGCGCCGCGGCAGGTTTGGCTCCTGCCGTGTTTACGTCCAGGCGCGAGATGCTGAAGCCGACGCCGAAAAAGATCTCTGCCAACGATCGTGTGCGGCTTGCCACGATTGGAATGGGCATCATCGGATTCATCGATACCGACACGGCGCTTCAGGTGCCCGGCGTCGAGTTCGTGGCGGCATCGGACGTCTATGGTTCCAGGCTCTGCCGCACGAAGGAATATTACGGCGATCACGTCTTCACGAGCATGGATTACCGTGAAATTCTGGCGCGGCCGGACGTCGACGCGGTCATCATTGCCGTCCCCGATCACTGGCATGCTCGAATGGCCATCGACGCGATGGAGGCGGGAAAGGACGTGTATCTGGAGAAGCCGATGGTGCAGGATCTGGAAGATGGGCACAAGGTGATCGATGCTCAGCGTAGCTCAAAGCGCGTTCTTCAGGTCGGCAGCCAATACAAGAGCGATGTCGTATACGACAAGGCGAAAGAGCTCTACGAGACGGGTTCCATCGGCACGCTGAATATGGTTCAGGCGCAGTACAGCCGCCACAGCTCGCTTGGCGCGTGGCAGTACTCGATACCGCCCAACGTATCGGCCGACGATGTCGACTGGGAAGGCTTTCTGGGAGATGCCCCGAAGCGGCCGTTCGATCCGGAACGCTTCTTCCGCTGGCGCAACTATCAGGATTACGGCACCGGTATCCCGGGCGACCTGTTCGTTCACCTTTTCACCGGCATCAATCACGTACTCTCTTCGGACGGTCCGATTCGAGCCATGGCGCAGGGCGGACTTCGCTACTGGCACGACGGACGCGACGTCCCGGACGTGATCGCGGCGCTGTACGAGTATCCTGCAACCGAGACGCATCCGGGTTTCACGCTCTCTATGCAGTCGAATTTCGCCGATGGCAGCGGCGGCGGCACGAACTTTCAGTTTATCGGCAGCGAGGGCGTCATCAGCATCGGCGGCGACGGCCTCAAATTGAGTCAATCGCCGCTTCGCGACGCGTCGCTCCAGTCGCTCGTTGAAGGATACAACTCCGTGCGCACGTGGTGCGAACCGACTCGCGAAGCGTTCGCTGCCAATTGGCGGGAGGAGCATCCGGCTCCATTGATGGCGCGCGATATGTCCGAGGTGACACGATTCGAGGCGCCCTCCGGATACGATTCCCGCTACGATCACTTCGTGAACTTCTTCGACGGGGTGCGGACTCGGACGCCGGCTGTGGAAGGTCCCGTCATAGGATTTCAGGCTGCAGCGGCGGCGCTGCTGGCGAATCTCAGCTATTTCAACAATAAAATCTATGATTGGGACCCCATCGGCATGAAGCTCGTGTCCTAAGGTGAACCGAATCAACAGATCAACTAAACACGACGACCGGAACAATGAGTGATCACGTCTACAAAATCGTCGAACTTACCGGATCTTCGAGCGAAAGTGTGGAGGCCGCTGTGAAGAATGCGGTGACTCGTGCGAGCAAGACCGTCCACAACATGCGCTGGTTTGAAGTGGTCTCGACGCGCGGCCACATTGAGGAAGGCGCGGTGGCGCACTGGCAGGTCACCGTAAAGATCGGCTTCACGCTCGACGAGTAGCGCGACCGTGATCGCCGCCGGCTTCCGCGTCTCGTGCACTCGGAGTGAGTTGATCCTGCTCCCTTCCCTTGGCGTAGCCGCCGTCAGGCCGAGATCATCCGGCGGGCGGCGACGATTTCGGCCGTCTCGAGCCCTTCGGTGAAGCTGTCGCACGTGGCGTGAAGCAAGGTGTCAAGCTCAGAGCTAACATCACCGTCGCCATCCGCGAGATCGAGGAGGATCCGCAGCAGGATGGGGCGTGCCTGCTGCCGTCGGGCGAGATCCAGCGCCTTCCGGCGGACTTCGTCGGCTTCGGTCTCGCGACCGGCGGCCAGTAAACATTTGGCGTGGATGCGCAGCAGCTCGGGCAGGAAATAGCCTTCGCCATTTTCGGCCGCGCGCGCGGCGACGGATTCGACGATGCCCAGTCCTTCCTTGACTTGCCCGCGGCTGACCATCAGGTCCGCCATCAGTGCGGCCGGATACGATGTCCAGATTTGCACGCCGGCCTGGCGGAGCCCGCCGAGTGCTTGCTTGATGGCCAAGATGGCGCTCTCCGGATCATCGTCACTTGTCGCCCACGCCTTTAGCACCGTACCGATGCCGCTCCAAAACGGAAAGCCGTAGCGGTCCGAGACGTCCAGAACCTTTTCAGCACTGTGCAGTGCGCGCTCGTGATGTCCGAGGTAGGTCTGGAGCAGCCCGTAAAAACCAACCGCGAAGGCGGAGCTGAAGGGATGTTTGATTTCCGACGTGAAGGCAACGGCCTCGCGCCCCAGCTGCTCGGCCTGCTCCGGATAACCCAGGTACCACCGCGCCAGGGAAAGATAGGAGAGGGCACCGACCCGCGGATGCTGCGTCAGGAGTTTCGTCGGAAGATTTTGCATCACGTCTGCATGCGTGCTCAGGACACGTTCAAGGCGGTCGGCCGCATTCGACACTTCGCCACGCCAGAAATCCGTCGACGCCACGGCTAGATCGGCGTCGACGCGAATTCCGAGCTCTCCGCTGATCGCAGCCAGGTCAGCCAGCTGCTTCGCCGTGGCGTCCGCCATCTGGTGATTACCGATGACGGTGTAATGCGCCCATATTCCACGGATGGCCGGCACGGCGAGGGTTCTGTCGGCGAGATCATCGGCATAGGCAAGCGCCTTCTCGAACGCGTCAAGCACGGACGGATGCGTATATCCGCGGAGCTGCATCGACGCCACGCCGAGACCGGCGTGGAGAAAGAAGCGATCGTGACGAATCTCATCGGTCGGCTCCTGCCCCTCGAGCAGAGCGAGTCCCCGCGTGAAATAATCCAGGGCTTCCTCGTTCGCCCAGCGTACGTACGCTTCCTCGCCGGCCCGTCTCCAGTAGTGGGCGGCGCGATCTCTCTTCAATGCGCGTGTCAGATGAAACGCTATGATTTCGGACCGGCTTTCCTCTAATTCGGGATGGTTGATGAGATGCTGGGCGATGCGCTCGTGATAGGACTGGCGCTGCCTCCGCAGTACGGACTCATACGCGGCCTCCTGAATGAGGGCATGTCGAAACGTGTATTTGCTTCTCGGCGGTACCCCCTCCATCCTCAGCAACTCGGCATCCACGAGGCGTTTCAGCGCGGAGGCCAGATCGGCATCGCTCAACTTGGACACGACGCTAGCAAGCTCGAATGAGAATTCACGTCCGATGGTCGAGCAGATCTGAGCCACTTCCTTGACCGGCAAAATGCGATCGAGTCGCGCCATGAGTGAGTCGTGGAGCGTCGCGGGAATCGACAGCTCCGGCACGTCCGCCGCCAGCTCGTAACATTCATCGCATTCGGTGACGAGGTCCGACTCGATTACCATCCGAGTGAGCTCCTGAACGAAGAGCGGGATTCCGTCGGTCTTTTCTATGATGGCTTCGACGACCTTCGACGGAATGGCTTTGCCGCCCGCCACTTCCGTGATCACGGCTTCTACCTGATTCCGACTCAACCGGTGAAGGGCGATGGTCTCGATGCGGGCTTCGGGGCTCCACGTCATCTCCGGGCGCGGCCGCGAGGTTAGAAGAATCAGTACACGGCGATCGCGGATGCGGCCGGCGAAGCGCTGCAGAAATGAGCGCGACGTGGGATCGGCCCAGTGGACGTCTTCAACGACCATCAGAAGCGGCTCGTCGTCGCTGAGCCGCAGAAAAAGTTCGGCGAGCAGCTTTTCACTTCGCTCGCGGCGAAGGGACGGCGCTATTTCGAGGTCCGGGTGTGCGTCGTCCGGCGAAACGGACAGCATGCCGGCGAGCAGCGAGACGGCGTCAGGATCGGCGAGCTCGTTCCGGCTGACAACGAACTCTATGATCTCGAGGCGATCGCGCGTGGTCTGTTCGGGGTAGAAATTCAGCATGCCGCGCAGCCAGTCCGTGAAGGGATGGAAGGGTGTGCTCCGGAAGTACGGCGAGCAGCGGCAGTCGACGCAGCGGTGGGGGCGAACCTGAACCGCCTGGCGAAAGAGGTGTACGAGATGCGACTTGCCGATGCCGGGCTCGCCGTGCAGGAATAACACGCGGCCACGACCGTTCTCCGCATCATCCCAGCACGCGTCGAAAACGGCGCGCTCGTCGTCGCGCCCGACCCCTGAAACCGAATTCCGGCGGCCCCTCATGCTGAGGGGGCCGCCAAGAACTCGCTCGTCGACTATCTCGAAAATGCGTTCTTCTCGATCGGTGCCCTTGAGGGTGTGTCGGCCGAGATCCCTGCCTTCGAAGCCGCGAGCCACCAGGCGAAACGTTGCTTCGCTCGCGACGAGACTGTTCTCGGGAGCCAGACTCTGAACGCGCGCCGCTACGTTCGGCACTTCGCCGAGCGCCAGATTCTCGCGCCGCGCTCCGCTTCCGACTTCACCGACGACGACGATGCCGGTATGAACGCCGATTCGAACGGCCACGTTGATGCCGTATTCGTCGCGCAGACTTTCGCACAGCCGGTTGATGCCGGAAAGAATTTCGCGCCCGGCGCGCACGGCGCGCTCGGCCTCGTCTTCATGCGCGATCGGGTAACCGAAGTAGGCAAGGATGCCGTCGCCCAGGTACTGGGCAATGTACCCTTCGAAATGTTCGATGCTCGTCGTGGCGACCTTCTGGTAGCGGCGGACGACCTCCCGGAGGTCTTCAGGATCGAGCTTGAGCGAAAGCGCGACGGAGCCGACGAGGTCGCAGAACATGACGGTAAGCTGCCGGCGCTCGGGAGCCGGCGCGGCAAGCACCGGCAGCGGCGGATCGCCTGGCGATCGTTCAATCTCGGCCAGAGCCAGCCCGCAGTTCGGGCAAAACTTAAAATCCGACCTGACCGGAGCACCGCAGCGCGGACACGTAATCGTAGTGGCGCCGGAGATCATCGAATCGTCTGTAGGCTTGTTATAGATGGCGGCCAAGGATTCCTGTTGATCTTCGGCGAGATGGCCGCGATGCTGGTCGACATAATGTCGCCGTTGCGGAACATGAAGGCCGAAACAGCTGGAATAGCTGAACTTCGGCCGGATAAGATACGCGCTTTTTGCGAGATGTCTATGGGATGGTGCATCTCATCCTCCGGAAGCCGGCGGCAATTCGTGGTGCCGCGGAGGGCGCGAGACGTAGCGAGGCGCGCCGTTATTTCAGCAGATGTAACTGCCAGAGATCCTGGCTGCTCCGGTGAAGGAACGGTTTGATGGCCAGAATCCCCGTCGGGCCTATCGAGGTTCTGAGATAGTTCAGCTCATCGAGCTTCGCCTTAAGATCGGAAGCCGGCTTCGGGGTGAACCCGGCTTCCCGCATCATGAGTGTGCCCTTCGCGCGCATGGAGAGTTCGACGTGGAGGCGAAGATAGCAGAGCATGTCCGCGACGATTTCACCCGGGAAGTGCGCTCGCAGCGTATTCAGGTAGCGTCCGACGCGCGAGCCGGGCAGGTCCTCCGACAAGAGAAGGTGGAGCAACTCCTGGTCGGAATCAAATCCCGATCCCAGCCATTTTCCGGTCGCTTTCTCGCTCCGATGGAAGATGCCGATGAAGACCAACGGAAGCAGCGACACGAGAAGCAGTGTCATCATCAGCGGTGGGAGCAGCAACTGATTGAACGCCGCATGGAGGAAGGCGGCGACCAGCCAGGCAAGCAGTATTCCGTTCCACCTATCTCGGTCGACGAATGATTTCGCCAGCACGGCGAAAATGGCGGTTGTACCGCCGTGCATGATGGCCGTACCGAATCCACGGACCACCACGTCGATGAAGCTCATATTCGAAGCCGCCTGGAGGTAGTAGAGGTTCTCTGCCAGCGAGAAGCCCGCCCCGATCGCGAATCCGTGGATGGCCGCGTCTACGAGGAACCCGACGCGGTGCGTACGGATGAGCACGATCAAGAAGGCGGCCTTAATAAGCTCTTCGACGAGCGGCGCAACAAATCGGGAGTACGCCGCGAACGATGCACCGGACGCGCCGATCAGCCATGTCTGAAGTGGATAGGCGGCCGCCGCGACGGCGCTTCCGACCAGCACCGAAAGCAGCACGCGGTGAAGGCGGACCAGCTTGTAGCTGTCGATAAGAACGAGCCCCCATAAAAAGACGACGACCGGCAAAGCGGCGATCAGTCCGCGGAATATGAGAAGCGATGCATCCAACCTTCTAAAGGGGATTGTCTTTCGTCTGAGGGGCCCCTGTAAGATACGGTCCCGGCGCGACCTTCTGAGAAGGCGTGCGCAATTCATCGCATGGTACCAACCTTTCGTCGTTCGCGTTGTATTTCCATCGACTTCCCGACTTAACGTGACGAGGCGATGAACCCTTCGCATCTTGAACTAATGCATCGCGCGCTTGACGGCGAGGTAACGCCGGAAGAGCGAGAACATCTCGATGCGCTGCTTACCGCCGATACCGCAGCCCGGCGCATGTTCGACGAGATGTCGGCGGTAGCCGCCCTGATCGACGATGTTCGTCTCGTAGACCCGCCTGGCGATCTGACGTTTCGCATTCTCACAGCGCTTCCGGAAGCAGGAGCGTCTCGACGTGTTCCAGCGACATCTACCGTGGCCGAGCTGATTCGGCGTGCGGCTCGCAGCGCCCGGGCATCTTTGCAGGGGTGGGCTGAAAATTGGGGCCTCGACGGCCGCGCGTTTTCGCGACCCGCACTCATCATCGCGTATGCTTTCTCCGTAGGATTAGTCACCGGCGTCGGTCTTTACGCATTCGTGGCCCCGTCCGCCGAGCATGAAAGCGTAGCGGGGACGCTCGCGCCCGATGCGGCCCACGTCGTCGACGTCGACGGCTTCGAGGGTTCCTTCCACGTTCGGTCCACCGGAGAGCTGTTTTATCTGGGCCTGGCCTACGATGCGGAACTACCGACTGAAATTGTGCTATTTTTCGACGGCCTGGACCTCCGCGGCTTCAGCCGAGAAGACGATGGGGCGGTTTCGGTGGAGGAACGATTCGTCACGATAACCGCTGACCGGGCGTCACGATACGACTTTTCAATGCGACGTGCTTTCGACGTGCCGGGACGCGTGCGCGTTGAGGTTCTTCGGGACGGTGAAATGCTGCACGAGGGCGTTATCCAAGCACCGTGAAACATCTTCCAACGTTGGAAGACGGCGAATGTATTTGAAGAAAAGTCGGTGTAACATGCCATCCGACACACATAACTCGACGACTATCGCGACCACGCTGCTACTTTCTCTCACCCAATCATGAGGCCGTTATGAACCGCAAAACCTATTTCGCCGCTGGAGCCGCCGTCATCGCCGTCGGACTCCTTGCATACTTCGCCGTTAGCGGCTTTCCACCTGCCGAGAATGTAGCCGGCACGATGGCCGGCGGCGACTCTCTCGACGGGATCGAACAAGCTGAGCGCTACCGGGCCGGTCAAATAAGCGAATCGGACGTACAGCTCGACGATGCCACCATCAACGACATTCTTCAGAATCCGGACGTCGTCTCCGTTCTTCAGAATGCGAACTTTCGTACAGCCATTGAAGACGGAAGCCTGAAGAACGCGCTGCAAGAGCCGAACTTCTTGAAGGCTATTGACGACGGAAGTCTCGCCAACGCCCTCACGGAGCCGATCTTCCTGAAGGCCGTCAATGACGGCAATTTGACCAATGCGCTCAAGGACGCGGATTTCCTCGCGATTCTTGGCGACGGAAGCCTCATGCAAGCCTTGAAGGAGACGAACTTCCTGAAAGCCCTTGAGGATGGAAATCTGGTGAACGCGCTGCAAGAGCCGAACTTCCTGAAAGCCATCGAAGACGGGAGCCTCACGAACGCCCTCACGGAACGAAACTTCCTGAAGGCCATCGACGACGGAAGCCTGATGAATGCGCTCATGAATGCAGACTTCTTGAAAGCGGTCGAGGACGCAAACCTCCAAGTGAAGTATTAGGATGATCATTCGGGGCGTGAGATCCATATCCTCACGCCCCGAATCCTATCCCTCCCGCAAACAACGGGTCGCCTCCATCTCGTGAAGAAGCTGCTTGCCGCCGGCACATGCGTGTGCTGGCTCTTTCTCGTTTCGGACGTTCACGCGCAGTTCAAACACCTCGAGACGCACGACCTGCGCCTCATCTATTACGGCCAGGCGCATGAATATCTGGCCCGACACACTGGACGCTCGTTTCAGAACGCGCTGTCTTTCTACCATGATCTCTACGGATACGAATCCGAAGAAAAGATTACCGTACTGCTCCATGATCTCTACGATTATGGAAACGCCGGAGCCGGCACCGCACCCAGGAATCTGATTGCCGCCGCCATCGCGCCGTTCGACTACGCCTTCGAGACGTCTCCCGCTAACGAGCGCCTCAACGCGACGATGAATCACGAGCTCGCTCACATCGTCACGCTCGATCAAGCCGCGGGTTCGGACCGGATCTTTCGAACGTTATTCCGCGGAAAGGTGCTTGAGGACGAGGACCATCCGCTCAGCATTCTATACGGGTTTCTGACGTCACCCCGCCGCTCATCGCCACGGTGGTATCGTGAGGGTATCGCCGTTTTCCTGGAAACGTGGATGTCCGGCGGCCTTGGGCGCGCCCTCGGCGGCTACGATGAGATGGTCTTTCGGTCTATGGTCCGTGACAGCAGCCGGTTCTACGACGACGTTGGGATTGAAGCAGAAGGTTCGCAGGTCGATTTTCAGGTCGGCGTTAACGCGTACCTCTATGGAACGCGGTTCATGACGTATCTCGCCCTGATATATGGTCCGGAGAGCGTGATCCGCTGGACCAGCCGTCATCCCGGCAGCAAGGGTTATTTCGCGCACCAGTTTCGGGAGGTGTACGGCATCCCGCTCTCGACCGTATGGCAGGATTGGATCGCGTGGGAACGTGAATGGCAAGAAGCCAATCTGTCGACCGTACGACAGCACCCCGTTACGCCTTTCCGCCCGCTATCGACAAAGGCGCTGGGATCCGTTTCACGTGCGCACTTCGATCGGGAATCAGCCAGCCTATACGTAGGCGTTAACTATCCGGGTCAGGTCGCGCACCTGGCTCGCATCGACGTAACTACGGGCACCGAAGAAGCCCTGCACGAAATTAAGGGCGCGGCGATTTTTAACGTTTGCGCCCTCGCGTTCAATCCCGACGACAAAGTGCTCTTTTACACGACCGACAACGGCCGCTGGCGCGATGTCCGAGCCTTCGACTTGAAGACGGGGGGCGATCGGATGCTTCTTAAAGACGCTCGGATCGGCGACCTCGCCTTCAACCGGGATGATCAGTCGCTCTGGGGCGTTCGCCACTTCAACGGCATCTCCACGATTGCGCGTATTCCGCACCCGTACGATCGGTGGGAACAGGTATACTCATGGCCGTACGGTCGCGATTTCTATGATGCGGACGTATCGCCGGACGGCCGGTACCTGGTCGGTGCCCTCGCCGAGGTCAGTGGAAGACAATCCCTCGTTCTACTCTCCGTCGACAGTCTACGCTCCGGAACATCGGAGTACGAGACCCTCTTCGATTTTCAGTCCAGCAATCCGGCGAATTTCACATACTCCTCCGACGGCCGGTATCTGTACGGCTCGTCGTACTACTCCGGGGTTTCCAATATTTTTCGATACGATCTGGAGGCCCGGAAGATGGAGGTGTTGAGCAACGCCGAAACAGGTCTGTTTCGCCCATTTCCGGTGTCCGAGGACTCCGTCTTCGTCTTTCGCTTCGGCGCGGACGGATTCCGTCCGGGCTTGATTCCGAACAGCCCGGCTGAGGGTGTGAGTGCCATCCGCTTCCTCGGTCAGGAAGTCGTTGAAAACCATCCGGTCGTCCGTACGTGGGTTGCCGGATCGCCGGGGCACGTAAATCTCGACACGATGACCGTCGCGTCCGGTCCCTACCGCACCCTTGGTGGGGCGCGCCTCGTCACTGCGATTCCGGTGGTAGAAGGATACAAGAACGCTGTTGCTGTGGGCGTGAAGCTCAGCGTGACCGACCCTATTCGCATGCACCGGTTTGATCTCACGACGGCTGTTACCCCCGGTAGCGAGCCCAATGAACTTTTCCACGGCGATTTTCGGTACGCCTACCGCGATTTCTCCGTTCGCGCCGGATATAATGCGAGCAATTTCTACGATCTTTTCGGACCGACGAAGACGAGCCGAAAGGGATATGCCGTTCGGGTTCAATATGAGGGACGCATCGTGAACGATCCGCCGAAGGAGTTGAAATACACCCTCATGGCGGCCGACTTCGGCGGGTTTGAGCGGCTGCCGGACTATCAAAACGTCACGGCTACGTTCGACCGCATGCAGACGGCGCGTGCGTCGCTCCGTTACACGAACTTTCGATCTTCGCTTGGCGCAGTGGATAAGGAGAAGGGATTCGGATGGGGGCTCACATCCAGCAGCAGCCTTGTCAATTCAACGTTCTATCCTCGCGTATTTGCTACCCTGGATCAGGGTTTTTTGCTGCCGGTGCCGCACTTATCGACGTGGTTGCGCGCATCCGCCGGTTACTCATACGGGGATCAGGAGAATCCATTTGCGAATTTTTACTTCGGCGGGTTCGGCAACAACTGGGTAGATCGAGGCGAGGAGAAGCAGTTCCGCTCGTACTACAGCTTCCCGGGATTCGATCTCAATGCCGTCGGGGGTACGTCCTTTGGGAAGCTAGTAAACGAATGGATCTTTCCGCCCCTTCGGCTGAGGCGGGCCGGTCTTCCGGCGTTCTATCTACAGTGGGCCCGTATCTCCGCGTTCGGAGGAGGTCTTCTCATCAATCCTGTTGCAGGTGACAGGGCGGCGTACGCAGACATCGGAGGACAGCTGGACGTGCGTATTGTGCTTTTCTCACATCTAAAATCTACACTTTCGCTGGGGTACGCCGCCGCAGTGGATCCACAGGATGAAGTGCACCACGAGATGATGATCTCGCTGAAAATCCTCTGAGGAGGGCACCTGATCACGTGAGATAGCCGCTCGTCGTCAGCACATCCTTGAGCCGCTGTCTGGCCGTGTACAGACGGGATTTGACGGTCTTGGGACGAATCTCAAAAATGTACGCGATCTCCTCGTACGAGAATCCTTCAAAATGCTTGAGAAGGATAATCGCGCGATCTGACGGACTCAGCTCCATCAAAGCCGTTTCGACGTGCCTGCTCGTCTCGTTCTTCCGCAGCTCTGATTCGGGGTCCTCGTCGAGTGCTTCTTCACGCTCCGTGAACGGCGTCGTCCTATTTTCCTTCCTCGCCGCATTCAACGCTTCATTCATGGCGATCCGATAGAGCCAGCTGTAGAAGCGGTACTTCGGATCGAACCGTTCGAGGTTCTCGTAGGCCTTAATGAACGCAGATTGGACGACGTCCTCAGCGTCCTCTCGCCGTCTGACGACGCGAATCGCCACGTTGTACATGATGCGCTGATAGCGGTCGACGAGGATGCCGAACGAAGCTTTGTCGCCCCTCAAACATCGACTTACCAATGTTTCGTCGCTGGGGGGTTCCATGGGGATGCCTGCGTGGAAACCCTGTCTTATACGATCTCGAAGATGACGTCGAATCCGGCCAGTTCAAACACGAGACGTGTGTGCGTCTTCATGTTGACGAGCGACAGTGCCTCGCCGTCCGTCTGCAGACGTTGCTGCGCCTCCAATAGAAGGCCGAGACCTGCACTCGATATATAATCGAGCTCGGCAAAGTCGACACGGCACGAGTGGCGTATCTCTTTAAATACCTCGTATGCACGTTCGACTTGCGCCGCATCGAACCGACCGGCGAGATGCACGGTACCGTCGTCACCTACTGATATATTGAGCATACTACGGTTTCAAATGCTTGATCAGACGGATCGTCGTGCGGCGATCCTTGTACTCGAAGTAAACCTCGTCCATCATCCGCTTGACGAGGTGAATGCCAAGGCCTCCGATCTTCCGTTCCTCGAGAGGCGCGCCGAGGTCCCCGACTTCGTGATTCTTGATGTCAAAGAAATCCGAATCGAGATCCTGGAGTGTCGTCGTGACTTTGCATCCGTCGGATTCCATGTCAAGCAAAATATCGCCCGCGCCTTCGGCATTGTACGAGACCATATTCACGAACAGCTCTTCAACCGCCACGCGAAGAGGGAATGATATCGACGACATCGAGGCATCCTTTTCGATAAAACCGTCGATAAACGCAAAGATGTCGTTCAGGGCATCGAGATCACGTTTGAAATGGCGTTCCATACGGCGGGACGGCCTCCTCGCGCCGGGTGTAGAACCGGCGCATAGATGAGCCGCGGGTTGGAGGCGTTGGAATAGTCCAATATAGTATCAGTGACGACCCTAGACAACTTATGGGATGCCGCTGCTCCCGAATGCGCCGTCCCGAAACCAACGCGGGCTTTTCAATTGTTTCTGAAATCAGTCCGCGGAGCGGCCTGCCGCCGGCACTATCGTGATGAGGTTACCATCACGCTATGGAACCAACCGAGAGAAACTCCGGCGGAAGCTAAGGGTCCATAGAGGTGCCTATCCGCGCAACGCGCTGCGGGATGTATGAGCGAGTGGGATGTATGAGCTACAAAAAGCTGCACGTATCGATCACGCCTGACCAGTCGGCGATCATACCTTATCGAATTATTGATGGCGACGTTCAGGTGCTGCTCATCACGACGCGCAACAAAGGTAAGTGGATCATCCCCAAGGGGGGTATTGAAGGGGACCTCGATTCACATGAGTCGGCCGAACAGGAGGCCCTGGAGGAGGCGGGCGTCGAGGGGCGTGTGAGTCCGATTTCGATCGGATGCTATCGGCACGGCGAGTCGGAGAAGGATCCGATCGTCGAGGTCTTCTTAATGCGTGTCGAGCGTGAGCGGGACGCGTGGGAGGAAGACGGTGAGCGAACGCGACGATGGGTCACACTGGACGAAGCGTACCAGCACGTTCAGGAGGACGGCTTGAAATCCATTCTTGATGATGCGGCGGTCCTGATTGGTATTTCCCGACGCGATGCGTCGATGGGAAAGGGCTCAGGCGGCCCAAATGGCTTGCCGCATCCCGCAATTCCGGAGGGTGATTGAGCGAGGACGAATGGAGGGCCGATGTCGGCATCGGTTCGGCCGGAATGAGAAAGCCCTTATCCGCCAGACGTGGCGAACAGGGCTCTTTCAGAGGTGACGGGCGGATTCGAACCGCCGTACAAGGTTTTGCAGACCTTTGCCTAACCCCTCAAAATCGCCTCCCAGAGCTCAGAATCGCCGATTTGCGAGGCCGCGCCGTTCTCATTCAGTAGAATTGTCAACACGCGGTTGCAGATCGGCGGGCAGTCGTCAGGTTTGAGAAAGAAAGTCGAGCGTGCTCAGCGGCAGCCGCTCGTAAACAGGATACGGCTCCGCACGGCCCGCGTCAACATGCGGAGTCGGCGAAGCAACATAGACAGGACGATCGAACGTGCAAGACCCGAACGCCCGTCGTCGGCTGAAGCAGTGGTTAGGCGTCCGGGCAGGTGATGGCTTGCCCGACCTACGCTGACGGAGCTTCCAAGCGGCTGAGCGCATCCAGCATCGCCGGAGACGTATCCGCATGATGATGGACCATTTTCCATCCTCCAGCTTCTCGCCGATAGATGTTCGTAACGCGATGGTCAAAACTGACGAAGTCCTGTCCGGCCAACTTGAACTGCCCTTTTTCGATGCCCAATTCGTAGGCCACATCCCCGACGACCTCGATGCGTTGATCTTTCAGTTCAATCTTCCCTTCTGAGGCTATTTCGCTCACCTGATCAAACGAGTCTCTCACTGCGTCCCAGCCGACTTCCCGGCCGCCGATGGGGTGCATAGTGGTCACGGCTGCACTGTGCGACCAGCTGTCCGCTAGTGCGCCGCGCTCCCCGTTTGCCATTCGGTTTAACCCGGCGTAGAACTGCTCTGACGCTTTGCGGACTTCGTCTTTGGTTGACATGATTAGTCTCCATTGGTTGATGCCCCACCGGGCTTGCCGTGCGATACGGAATGATTCGCTCCAGCGATTCATGGTAGTGCAATGGCTCCCTGTGCGTAGGAGCCGAGCGTGGAAAGAACAGATTGCGCCTACAATGTGACCCCCGCAGCTAGAAAGAGCGTTGCACGTGCGTCGCAATCTCTTGCCTCTGCGTCACGCGCCCGAAGTTTCTGTGGTCGAACAGTCTGGAACGCGTTCACGTGTCAATGCTGGTGCGCGGCCGCAGCGCTGACGAAGGGGGCGTCGAAATGCCAGATGTTGACGGCCTTCCCCTGGTGAATTTCGTACACCATCCACGGAGGAGCTAAAAGCAACCCTTGCCGAATGATCAGTGCCGCTGGGCTAGAAAGAATAGGGTGGACGCCTAACGGCATCCACCCCACTCTCTAGATCGCGAAGCTTACCAATAGCTCCACCAGCTGCTCATTCCGTTTGTAGTCCTGGATCGTAGCTGTCTCCCCCTGATGCCACGTGACGTATGTAGCGGCGTTCAGGAGACCGAACGCGGACGGCTCCTCCTCTTCGTAGAATCGGCGCACGATGTCCCCGTACGTGCTGCTCGGAAACGAGCGCGGTAGCGCCTTCGTGAAGCGGACCATCTCAGGTCGGCCGATAGGCACGCTTCGCAGGGCCCGCAGTGTAGCCGTGAAACGCTCGAAGTTGACGGGCAGGTTGCGCAGCCCGTAGCTGGCACGCTCCAGCTCTTTTCGCCAGCCCTCCGCCGCCTCGCCGTCACGGATCTTCTGCTCGAACTCGAACCTGAACAAGAGATCCTTCGTCAGCATTCCGTTAGCGCAGACGAGCCGCTCCACGAACATGTCTGTGACGGGCCGCTGCGAGCCGTCGTAGGCTTGCTGAGCGCGGATGGCGACACGTACGTTGTCGCCGGGACGGACTTCCTCCGTGAAGTTCTCTGAGGCCAGCATATACTGATAGCGCGTGCCGTCGAAGTACTCTCTATACGGACGCCAGTCATAGCCTGAGAGTCTCGCGACCTCGTGTGCCATTTCCTTGAGCTCCGAATTGTTCACGAGCAGTAAGCCACTCAGACAAGCTCTTCTTCAAAGACGTGACTGAGGAAGTCCACATGCGGCAGATCGTACAAATGGGCTTCTTCGGCGAATGGGAGGATTTCGATCCAAATGTGAATACCATCTCCGAGTTCGCGCGCATGCAGAAATATTCACGGCAGCGATTTATGACGCCATTCCAGCGCGGAGACTGGAAGCGCTGGCCCCGGGGCGCGTCGAGGTACAGGATCAGGCAAAGTACACTTTATGCGCCGTCAAAGAGGTACGCCGGGCGGCTACGCCACTCCCTCGTGAGAAACACCTACTCCGCTAACGGTGTGAAGGCCTTAAAGACCGCTCTCCTCTAGGGCGCTGAGAACGCGCGCGCAATCTGATCGGCATAGACATCTGGCGCAAGGTGCATGTACTTCTGCGTCACCGTAATAGAGGAGTGGCCCATGTAGAGCCGTATCGCCTCCACAGGAACTCCGCGCTGCGCAAGCCACGACGCACAGGTGTGACGCGTCGTATGGAATTTGATGCACCAGGCGAGACCCTCTTCGCTCGCATAGTGTTTAAAGCGGCGCGATAAATACGCCCTGTGCAGCTGCCCACCACCATGGTTAGGGAATACCCATGGACTTTGGCGAGGCAGGTCTCGCAGGAGGGACGCTACAGGCTCACAGAGCGGCAGCATGCGATCCTTCGACGACTTGGTAGAGAACGACACGCTACCGACCTTCAGCCTTCTCTCACGCAGGTCCACGTCCTTCCAGGCGAGGTTTACGACCTCTCCCGCTCGGAGGCCGAGATAGACGTTCGCGCGCACGATTGGGATCAGCCACTCTCCGCTGTCGTCTGCTGCGTGCTTGTTCGCCTGTGAGTGGATAATCGCCTCGCAGATCGCCTCGACATCCTCTGGCGAGAGGAACTGAGGAAATTTTGTCGGCACGCGCTGAAGGCGCAGTGAGTCGGTCGGATTGTCGTTCCGAATGCCCTCGTCGATCAGCCTATTGAAAAACGGGCTGAGCGTCGTCGAGTACGTCTTCTTGGTAACCGGCTTTCGGTCCGCTCCGTCGATAAACACCTGGACGTCCTCCGTCCTGATGTCAGTCACGGGGCGCTTCGCGCCGAGACAATCGATCAGCAGACCCAGGACGCTCCGGTACTTCTTCACGGTGTAGGACGAGAGATTCGACCTGGAGTGAATGAAGGCCTCTACTGCCTCCTGTAACGCCCCACACCGCTTCTCGCCGGCTGCGGGGGAGCAGGCCCACGGATCAAATTCCCCGAGCAGGTAGGCTCGCTCGCGGCGCTTCAGGAGCTTCTCTGCATCCCGCTCGATCGTAATGCCGGTCGCCACCTGTTTGCGGCTGGGCCTCTTGCCCTTTTCATAGAAGCTGATGTACCAGTAGCCGTTGTTTCGCTTGAAAAGACTCGCCATATCGCAGTAGGGTTTGCGACGACTGCGCAGCGAGTCTGCGCGGGCTGTTGGACTCTTCAAGTGTCAACACTATTGTCAACACTAGATCGCACATTCAGCCCTTTACGGGAAGTGACGGGGCCGTGGTGTGCGAAGGCGAGCGTAAGCGAGCTTTTGCACACACAAGCCTGAAAACACGCCCATAAGGCGTGAATTTCAGGCTTTTTGGATAGGCAAAGGTCGTCCGCATGGACGACAGCGCCTACGTTTGAGTTGGAGGTGACGGGCGGATTCGAACCGCCGTACAAGGTTTTGCAGACCTTTGCCTAACCCCTCGGCCACGTCACCTTATTCTTGCCGCCGCATTCCGCAGATGCCAAAAAACGAGGCGAAACCCACCGGCGAGCAACTGGATACGCCCCTTTTCCGGGCATCGTAATACACATTATGCACTCCCAGGTTCTACTGCAAGAAC
>CAZART010000073.1:3810-26764 GCA_964487555.1 uncultured Rhodothermales bacterium | reverse complement strand
ATTCGGAAGTTCCAGCACGCGATGAGCCACTTCCATAGGCTCGAGAACCAACCGGTCGGCATAAAATGGCCGGCCGTCCAGTGTTACGGTGAGGCTGTCATCGAGGCGCTGGAGGGCATTCACGGCTATCTCCAGTGTGCTTCCTTCTCGCGTGACGTTCAGCACGCCATGCCGCGAGGCATCTACCATGCCGCCAATCCCCTTAACCGGGAAATACGTCTCCGTCCACCGGTCGGCCGCGTACGGCGGGAAGAAGGTCTGTGCGAAGGGCGTCTCGGTCAAGCCGTCCGTCTGGTTGAACTTCCATCCGGCCTGCACCTCCACGTATTGCCCGTCGGTGTCGGTCAGCAGGTCTTCCCAGATGGCGCCCGACCGCGAGAGGGACCAGATCCATATCTTCTTTCCCGGCGCGTCGGCGTAAGGCGCCCAGTGGCCGAAACCGAAGTCGAGGTCATGCCAGTACCCTCCATAATAGTCTTCCAATCGTCCGAGCACATGGTATGACTTGTTGCCTCCGAAATCGTTGTTTCGGTAGTACGAGAGGTCACGTCCCTGCTCGTCGATCGGCCAGGCGTGCGCGTCGCCGCCATGACCGATGTAATGATCCCCGGGGAAGAAGAACTGCAAGTCATGCCGCGCTTCGGCTGCCACATTGAGCCAGTGATACCAGAGCCCATTCAGCGGCGTAGGATTGAACCACAGGTTGTCGATCTGCAGATAGGCCTTGTCTTTCGGAACGGTCATCGTCACTCGCCACAGGGTTCGAGACGTCCAGTCCGTTGCCCCTATGACGACCCTCGCGCTGCCGTCCTCATTGGTGCGCGCGACATAATCCACCGGCGTTGCGACCGTGGGTGAATGGCCGTACACACTGAAATTGTACTCGATACCCCCGGACGTCCACGCCCCTCGCACGGCGATGTCCCGGAATTTGAGTACCTCGTTCTTATAGATGAACTCATTTCCTGTCGCTTTCTCCAGAGCTCCCCATACCTTGCCCCCTACCTCGGGCAGCACCGTTACGTCGATGTACGGGTTTTCCAGATGAACAACCGTCCATGGCTGCTGCTCCGCGGTGTGGCTGAAGCCGTCAAATCGGAAATATGGATACGCCTTCGGGTTCTTATATAGGATCGGGACCGGATCGGGATCGCCGAAGGGATAGGTCTTGATGCTTTGTTTGTCGACGTTCAGCACAGCCTGCTGCGCGGCGGCGTCTCGTGCGGATAAACAGGCGATGCACAGCACTACGAGTATCGATTTTCCCATTTTTGAAGGCCTCGAATGTTCTCTTCTCTCGTACGGCCACCTGACTCGGGGCGCGCCGTCTAGTTCTCTTCACGGATGGTGAATCTTCCGAGACTGTACCATCCGTCGTCGGTGCGGCCGTCTATGGCAAGCTGCACGGCCGGCCGCGGCGTGATACATGAAGCGAAGATGCTTCTATGCAAGGATGGGAAATGAAGCGTATTCATGAAATCAGGCGTGCGGCGTTTTCATAATAGATCTTTCGGAGCACCTCGAGCGGGAGGTTGAAAGCCTGGACCGTCAGCGGCTCGAGCAATTTGTCCTGCACGTCTATGCGTCCCTTTCCACCCAGATATTCCGCGTGATTCTCTAGCAGGGCCATATATTCGCTGCGGACCTTCTCTTCCCTTGATACCGATCCGCTGCGTCTCCTCGCGTAAGAATGCCGTAAATATCTCGGGTGTCCAACCGGTGTAGCCACCATCAACGTCGATCTGATTTAGAGTGGCCGCCAGAAACAGCGGCGCATCGGCCTCTTTCGCAGCGAGGAGCGCGGCCCGGGTGACGGCGTCGGAATTTGGACAGACGGCCAGCAGTGTCATGCGTTGTTCGAAGCGCCCGATCAGAAGATGCACGAGATGCTTCACGACAGGAGTGCCCCCCGCACGCTCGCCCGCAAGGCTCTCTTTGTGGGAACGGATACCGCCACCGGGCGGGTTGTCCAGATTGACGTCGACACCGACGGAGGCTTTCGCTTATTTCTGCCCGAAAGCAGGTACATGGTGCGCTCGGGCAAGCAGAGGGTACGCATCACGGCATTGCCTGGAGGCGCCCACTACGTCGATCTGCGGCCCGGCCACTCGGTCGATTTCGCCGTCAGGGAGGAAACGGACGAAAACGGCGAAGTCACGCTCCAACTGACCGCCTCCGGTGACGGCCCCCACACATTTGCTGTGCGCGCCGACAATCTCGATGTGAATCAACCTTCGAAGCGTCTTACACTGCGTCCAAACAGTACCGAAAGTATACGGTGGAATGCCACGATGCTTTCTAACGACGCACCGTGGGCCGCCGTGGTGATTCTCGACGGAAACGTTCTCGAGCGCCGGGAAGTGGTCGGTGCGACGCCGCGCTTCACCATACCGAGGCCTACGACGTAGACCGGCCATGTGGAAGCATTCGATAAACAAGGATCCATTTCGCCAGAGGCCGACTAAAAGCTCTCTAGGCGCTCGTCTCATGGACGCCGTTCTTCCATCTACCCATCCAGGGACTCCTCATCAATGGCACCCCAGTACATGCGCACATCTTTCATCACGCCTCTCCAGCGGACCGTGAGAGCCGCGACCTTACGGCGATTACTTCAAGAGAACTGACCCACACACCGGTTTATAACCACTAGAGGATAAACCCATGGAAGCGACCGAAAGAAAACAGGAACCGATGATGAAGGCCGAACCGCAGAAAGAACACGAATGGCTGCATAAGCTCGTCGGGGATTGGACGTACGAGAGCGAGACGGCGATGGGACCGGATCAGCCGGTCGAGAGAGTCACGGGATCCGAGAGCGTACGCTCGCTCGGGGGGATCTGGATCATTGCCGAGGGCGCGGGCGAGATGCCGGGCGGCGGCACCGGGACGAGCATCATGACCCTCGGCTATGATCCGCGAAAGAAGCGTTTCGTGGGCTCGTGGGTCGGCTCGATGATGACAAACCAGTGGGTCTACGACGGCGAGCTCGATGCCGCCGAACGTGTGCTCACGCTCAACAGCGAGGGACCCGATTTCGAGATGGAGGGCAAAATGGCGAATTACAGGGACGTCATCGAATTCAAGACGGACGACTACCGGACGCTGACGTCCTTCATGCAAGACACGGACGGGAAGTGGAACGAGCTCATGACGGTGCACTACCGGCGGCAAAAGTAGAGGGATTCACTATGCGTGAGAACACGCGTCCCTCCAGTTGCCGAGCACGGTGCGGAAGAGACGCCTTTGTGAACGATATTCAGCGCGAACGCCCGGTCATACTGCGCACGTCGGCCGATTGTATCGTAGGGAGCCGTCGAATCATAGAACGGCCGGCTCGAGCAGGGTGATGGTTCCGGCATGGGCGTCGATCTCCGCCCGCACCCCGATGGGAATGGTAAACTTATCGCCGATGTGGCCGATCATGGCACCGTACCAGCACGGTATTCCGAGAGATCGGAAATGGTGGTCGAATACTTGCCGCAGCGTGAGTGATCTGGCGTTGTTCTCTGGTTCGCAGTTCGTGCATTTCCCGAAGACGATGCCGGCCAGTCGGGAAAGAATTCCGGCCAGGGACAACTGTGTTAACATCCGGTCTATCCGATAGACCTCTTCATCGGTGTCTTCCAGGAAGAGGATGTGCCCATCCCAGTCAGGCAGGTACGGCGATCCCATCATCGAGACGAGGACGCTGAGATTACCGCCGATGAGCCGGCCGCGCGCGGTTCCGGGCGTAACGGTATGTATCCGATCTTGCATCTGCACGAGCGGCGGGCCGACGTGTCGTGGATTTGCCATCTTTACTGCTTCGCCCTCGAAGAGGACGCGCCGGACGTAGTCGACGGTAAAAGTATTCCAGGTCGAGATGCCGACAGGACCGTGAAAGCTTACGAGACCGCACCGCGCATAGAGGGCCACCAGCAAGGACGTAACGTCGCTGTAACCCATCAAGATTTTTGGGTTGGCGCGGATCACGTCGTACCCGAGGAGCGGCAAGATTCGATTGCTGCCCCATCCGCCGCGGAGTGCTATGATACCGTCGATACCTGAATCGCCGAACATCCGATTAATATCCTCGGCCCGGTGGGCGTCGGTGCCGGCGAGATAGCCTTTTCGATGGAGGGCGTTCCGGCCGAGGACGGTTTTAAGGCCGATGTCCGACAGCGTCTCCCGCACTACCTCGACGTCAGATGGGTTAAAGATGGCGCCGCCAGGACTGATGAGCCCGATGGTGTCGCCCTCTTTCAGGCGATGCGGCTTTAAGGGCGCATCCGGTGCGCGGCTACCGGCGAACGCGTCCGTCCTCGGCGCGGATGATACGGCCAGTCCGGCCAGTACACAGAATTTGCGGCGAGAGAGCTTCATACGTCTAGACGCGGCTACAGCGGGCAATCGATAAGAGGAATAGAGAAACGGCAGGATGTTATCGATAAATCGATAAGAGGAATAGAGAAACGGCAGGATGTTTAGAATGCGGAGACCCATAAAATGGCAGAGGAGCAAGAAATGTATGTCGCGGCACCATAGTTCTCTCGCGATTTTAACCGTTGTATCTGTTGCGCTCAGCCACACTCATCCCCTGCGCCCGATATTGTGATAGAAGCGGTGAAAACATGATTTGCCCAGATCCAACCCAACGCTTCTCCGATCGAGTGGAGAACTACGTGCGGTACCGTCCGAGCTACCCGGACGGCGTGCTCAAGATCCTGCGGGACGAAACAGGCTTGACTTCGGCGTCCCGTATCGCTGATGTCGGCTCCGGCACGGGCATTTTGTCCGAACTCTTCCTCCGGACCGGCAATCCGGTCTACGGCGTGGAGCCGAACCCGGAAATGCGGAAGGCCGCGGAGCGATTGCTCGCACAGTACCCGCGATTCCACAGCGTTGCGGCGACCGCTGAGACCACCGGGCTACCCGGCGAGAGCGTCGATTATGTGGTTGCGGGACAGGCGTTCCACTGGTTCGACGTACAGAAATCGAAGAAGGAGTTCGTCCGTATTCTGCGCCCCGGGGGATGGGTCGTCCTACTATGGAACTCCAGACGGCTCGACTCCACCGCGTTTTTGCGCGCCTACGAGGCTCTACTTCAGCGTTACGGAACCGACTACGCCGAGGTCCGGCATAAGACCATGGATCCTGCGGACCTGCAGGCGATCTTTGCGCAGGGAAAATTCACGGTGCGCAGGATGTATAATGAGCAGCGGTTCGATTTTGATGGACTTAAAGGCCGGCTGCTCTCGTCCTCTTATACGCCGGCGCCTTCGCAGCCGAACCATCGAACGATGCTCCGGGAGCTCGAGCGAGTCTTCGAGAGGCACGCCGAGGCGGGGCGGGTGTGCTTCGAGTACGACACGGAGGTCTACTTCGGGCATGCAGCGTGATGCTGCTCAGCAGGGGCGCCAGCAGGCGTCGTCGAAGGACGCCCGCGGCGAACGGGTGCGGATGGGGCGACTCACCGCCCTCAGCGGACCGCGCCGGAGATCAAGGCGTCATAGCGTGCCGCCTCTTCAGGCTTGCTCCACGCCTCATAGAGTTCGACGAGATACGATAGCGCCTGGCGTGTATACTTGTCTGATACGCCCCGCTCATCATGAAGCATCCGGTAGCTGTCGAGAAGTGTCGTCTCGGCCTCTAGATACCGTCCCTGCTCCGTCAGACAGCGACCGAGCCAGCGTTTCAGAGCAGGAATTCGTTGACGGTCCTCGGGCATGGTCCGGCGAATGCCGTCGATCGCTTCTGCATACAATCGTTCGGCTTCGGTGCAATCTCCCAGCAACTGCACGGATGAGGCCAGATTGCCCGTGAAAATGGCCACGTCCGAATGATCTTCGCCCAGCAGCCGCCGTGCGATTGCAACCGCCTCCCGGATCGCGGCTACGGAGGCTTCGTAGTTTCCCTGATCGCGCAGCACCGAACCGAGGTCGCTTAGGCTAACGGCGATCTCAATGTGCATATCGCCGTAGATCCGGCGCCATAGGGCGAGCGCTTCGCGGTGATACCGCTCGGCACCGTAGAGCTCACCTTTCCACCAGAGAATGGATCCGAGCCTCTGCAGAATGGTGCCCACGTACGGATGATCCTCACCCAACGCAGCGGTGCTGATGGCCAGGGCTTCGCGAATAGCGGCTTCGGCCGCCTCATATTCGCCCATTCGTTGGCGCAGCAGCGCGAGGTCGTTTAAACCCATGGCGACGCTCGGATGATTGCTCCCATAGAGCGACCGCCGAAGCTCCAGTGAGTTCTCGATAAAGGGTCCGGCGAACGCATACTCACCTTTGCGCTCCAGCGTAGAGGCCAGGCTGCTCATCACCACGGCAACCTGCGGGTGATCCTCTCCCGGCATTGCGCGCAGCATCCGCAGGGCTTCTCGCTGGAGTCGTTCCGCTTCGTCGAACTCGCCCTGAATGCGCCGAAGCTCTGCCAGATGATTCAGGCTTAGTGCGATCTCTGCATGCGGTTCTCGGTGGTAGCTGCGCCGAAGAGCGAGCGCCTGCTGCAGAAGGCTGTCGGCTGCCTGATGATCTCCGACATCCGTCAACAACATGCCTAGCTCGGCCTGGATTTCGGCGATTTCAAGGTGCTCCCCCGGCTGCGCACGTTGCCGGCTCGCGAGTGCCTGCTCCAGCAACGGTCGGGCTTCATCGTACATTCCGAGCCGGCGATACACGCGCCCGATGACCTGCAACATCTCCGAGCGCACCAGTGGCCTGGCCTCGAGGTGGTCACGAAATTGCATGGTACCGCGGTGCAGCAGCGTACGTACCTGCATGGTGTCGAGCCGCTCAGGGGCAAAGGGGTCGGAGGCATCGAACAGCCCTTCCAGAAAAGCCGACACCTCCTCCGCCTTGTCGCGTTCCTGGCGAGCAATATTCCGTTCCTGTGTAATTTGCGCCGTATGGATCGCGAGGCCGATGGCCAGGACGGTTACGAATCCCGCCACCGCGGCTACGCCGTATCGATGCCGCCGCGCAAACTTACGCAGCCGGTAGCCGGCCGTATCGGATCGCGCGAGAACGGGTAGACCGTTAACGTGCCGCTCGATATCGCCGAGAAACGCGTCGACCGATACATAGCGACGTTCCGGCTCTATTCGCAGCGCCTTCGAAACGATCACGTCGAGATCACCCTGTAGGCGGCGTCTCAAGCGTCCCGGACTCGTGCCGCGGGCGCGGCTCACCTCCTCCGGCGTCACCGAGTCCGTCGTTCCATTTCGATGTCTCCGCACGGTCGGCCTCGTAATCGTCGTCGAGAGCCGGCGCGGCTCGTGCTCAAGACCGGCCAGCTCCCCGGAAGACGATGCATCCACGTCGAAGAGACGATGCCCCGTGAGCAGCTCGAATAGCACCACGCCGAGCGTGTACGTGTCCGTCGCGGCCGTCACCGCCCCGGACGCCTTCTGCTCGGGAGCCGCATAGTGCGGCGTCATCATGCGCATGCCCGCCTGTGTGAACCCGTCCTCCTCATCCGAGAGGAGCTTCGCGATGCCGAAATCGAGGAGCTTGACCTGACCATCCTGCGTCACGAGGATGTTGGAGGGCTTCAGATCGCGATGGACGACGAGCTTCTGATGTGCATAGCGCACGGCGTCGAGGACCTTCAGGAAGAGGTGCAGGCGGTCGTCGACGGTGAGCCTGTGCGCATCACAGTAACGATCGAGGGGCGTTCCTTCGACGTACTCCATGACGAGGTAAGGTCGACCGTCCGTTGCGATTCCGCCGTCGTGCAGCTGCGCGATGTTGGGGTGCTGGAGCGACGCGAGAATCTGGCGCTCATACCGGAAGCGGCGCATGATCTCGTCGGTATCCATACCTCGTTTGACAAGCTTCAGCGCCACCTCTCGCTCGAATTGTCCATCGGCGCGTTCCGCCAGGTAGACCCGTCCCATACCGCCGCGCCCGATCTCGCGCACGATCCGGTAAGCGCCCAAGAGGTGGTCCGGAGGCGCGTCGCTCGGCGGTTTGATGAGTTCCTCCTTTAACTCGTGAAGCAGCGGAGCGGCGTACGCGGTAGCCGACTCCCCGAGCGCCGCCTCGGCGTCGCCCGCGCTCTCAATCAGGGCGAGCACCTCGCGGTAGAGTTCGGAATCTGTCCCGCAGGCGGATCGAAGAAAGGCGCTCCGCGCATCCGGAGGGCGCTCCAGCGTGTGGGCGAAGACTCGATCGATTTGCCGCCAGCGTTCCGGGGAGAGATTCACCATAGATGCCGCCTGTGAGATGGTGGAAATGACGCGGCTACGCCTACCTATCTATCGCAGAATGACGGGCGTAGGGGTCAGGTCAGCCTTCAGGCGGCTGCATCGTGCGATAGAGCCACGTGCGGGCGCGCCGCCAATCGCGTTTGACGGTAGGGACCGACAAACCCGAAACCTCGGCGATTTCTTCATACGTCAGGCCCCCGAAGAATCGGTATTCGACCAGCCGGCCCAGGCGCTCGCTGAAGGCGGAAAGCTGATCGAGCGCGTCGTTGAGCGCAAGCAGCTCGATGGTTCGATCCGGCTTGCCGATCTGGTCGTCGCTCAGCAAGACGTCGTCCTCCGGCCCCCCGCGCTTCTCTGCTGTCTGCCGCCGGGCATAGTCAATCAGGACGAATCGCATGGCTCGTGACGCCAGGGCGAAGAAATGGGCGCGGTCGGTCGCCGCCGACTGCGCTCGATCGACGAGGCGGAGATAGGCCTCGTGAACGAGAGCCGTCGTGTTGAGCGTATCGCCGGGGCGATGGCCAAGCAGGCGCTGATGCGCGATGCGGCGAAGCTCATTGTAAACGGCATCATAGAGGTGGTTTGCCGCGGACGTATTCCCTTCGCGCGCTTCGATGAGTAGTTGCGTGATGTTTCCTTCATCGCTCATAAATAGACCGACTCCACGTGTCGTCATCACGGATTCCAAGCTAGGCTAACGGAAGTAGAAATTCCAGGCAACAGGCTCATCTCGAGACCATGCCGGACGATGATACTTTCCGGCGCGCTATTCCGATACACAGATAAAGCCCGAAAGCGAGAAACAATCTCCATGTCACACGGCCTCTTTTTTCTCCTGACGATTGTATGGACCGTACCGGCGTCTGCCCAGGCATCCTCTCCGACGGTCGGTAGCGCAATGTTCGCTGAGGATCCGCAGCACACCATCGGCGCGTGGGGCGACGTCACGACACGTTCGGACGACGGCAGGAACTTGACGACGACAATGCCTCCGCCCGCCGCCATCAACAGCAATCTGACGGTGGGGGTGGAGATCACATACGAGCCGAAGGTAGCCTCCTGGTATCCGCCCGTGCTGTACACACCGTTGAGCTACGCCGATGGCGACATTCAGATGACCTATCAGTCGAATTCGGTGAACAACGGGGTACGCATGGTCACCTTGACCGCGAAAACAGACAAGTTGAAGGCGCTGGACGAACCGCGCAAATACCGATTTCGCTTCGATCCTGGCCCCTCTGCCGAGATGATATGGGAGATTCTGCCGTATGAGGGACCGAACTATGTCGCAAACATCGCCGTGGATCCCGGCTCCCCGCCGCCGGGCGATCTGGTCCGGCTCGAGATCTCGCTCAGCGAACCTGTAACGGCCGCCGAAGGACAGCACGTCGCCTGGAGAGTCGTGCCGGCGAACGGATTCGTGGAAGTACGCGAGGGTAGCGACTACAATTCCAGCGGCCTGAGCTGGGTCACTATTCCCCAAGGACAGCAGCGAGCTCGGATCGTTGCCCGGCTCTCCAGTACGATGCATCCGGGGTCCAGAGTGCGCATCGAGACGTGGCCCAAGCGGGAGCTCAACACGATGGCCGAGCCCGCCTATCAATATCACACGTTCAGAATAGGTCAACCTCCCCGTAATTAGAATGCGTGACCGTCATCTACATATCTGGATGCTCCTGCTTTGCGGTGCCGTCGCGTGCGCCTATCCTGCTCGGGCTCAGGAATCTCCCGACGAAACGGCAGACCGCGAGCCGATCACGATCACGCCCGACTTCGACGGACAACGTCCTGTCGATCGTTTTGATGAGATCGCGCTCACGGTCAATCGTCGGCTTGCTCCCGATGAAGGCAGGATCGCGGTAATACTTGGTGACACCGATTTGTCGGCGTTGATCGAATGGGAAGGAAACGTGATTCGATATGCTCCGGAGCTTCTGCCACTTCCCGCCGGCCAGGCGCAGGTAACGGTCTACCATGTCCGGGCCGGTCAGCCGTGGGAGGAACTGGGGCGTTTTCCCATCCAGGTACGTCTGCGGGGCGGTTTTGACGAGGCGCGGCTCGATCCGAGTCTAACGCTCAACAACAAAGGCCAGCTCGCAGAGGATACGTTTCCGGCACCGGAACCCGAGCCCGATCGCCGCATCTTCCAGGACTTCTCCGGACAGCTGGATGCGCAGGGAAAATTCGCGCATTCCGGTTGGAGCGTCTCTACGCAGGCACAGATCGTGGGTGTGAGCTATCAAAACGAGGCCCTTCGCTTCGGCGATCTGCAAGATGACGCGCCCAAGATCGATCTCGCCAGTTACAACGTCCAGGTACAGCACGGTGCCGTTGGAATTCAACTCGGCCACGTCACGCAGGGCCGGCATCGTCATCTTATCACCGGCTTCGGCAGCCGAGGCGTGCATGCGGGACTCGCACATCGGCGATTCGACGTCTCCGTGGCCGCGCTGAACGGCTCCCGTGTCGTGGGCTGGCGCAATATCAGTGGACTGAACGAACCCGACCACCGTATTCTGTCCGGCACGTTCGGCGTCGACATCCTGCGGGAGGGGCCGGGCCGGCTGCGTTTGGAAGGTTCATATCTGGCCGGATCGGTGCTGCCGCGAACGGGCTTCAACCAGGAAGGTGTGCCGGACGCGGAGAAAAACAATGGAGGCGGTGTCCGGTTCGTCGCCGCCACCGGCGACCAGCGGTTCCGCGTAGAAGCCGGTTACGCGGGCAGCCGCTACACCAATCCGTTCGATCCGACGCTCGCCCAGGGCGGTTCGCTCGTTCCGGTGCAAGAGGAAACGCGGTACGCCCACTATGTTGAGGCCACGGCCGGGATCATACAGAACGCGATGCTGGCGCCTCATCTCTCGGTGGGCGTCGACGCAGCGTATCGCCGGGAGCGGGTCGATCCATTGTACCGTACCGTCGCCGCCTTCGTGCAGGCCGACAATCTCCTCAACACGTTTGAGGTGCGGGGGCGCGTCGGGGCCGCCGCCGTTCAACTGTCTCATTCCCGCAGCGAGGACAACCTCGAGGAGATTTCCTCGATCCTGAAGACAAAGACGAGGCGGCACGACGTGAGCTTCGGCGTTCCTCTTGCGGCACTCCTGGCCCCTACGACCAGCCATCGCTTCGTTCTGCTGCCGACGCTTTCTTACAGCTACAATCAAACCCGGCAGCAAGGCGTCGACCTGCCGGTAAACGGCGGATTCAGTCCGACCCACCTCCCGGATCAGATGAACCACATTCATAACACCGGTGTCGCGTGGCAGGGCAATCGGTGGAGATTCGACTACCGGTTCAATTCCGCTTTCCAGGATAACCGACAGGCAGACCGTGAGGAGGCCGACTTCCTTAATCAGGCCCACAGCTTCTCCATCAGTCTGGATCCGGCATCTCAGATTAGCTTAGGTGTAGATCTCAGCCTGGACCGGGCAGAGAACCGCGCCGCCGAGCGTGTCGAATATACACGCAGACTGGGCTTGCGCTCGACCGTGAGGCCGACGCGGCAACTCACCTTCTCCGGGTCCGTCGCCCCGACCCTCACGCGGAATGCAGAGGAGACCGCTCGCTCGAACAATACCAACATCAGGTTCGAAGGAGCCTATTCCTTCCAGTTCGGCAGCCGCCTTCAGTGGCCGGCCCGCGGTCAGCTCTTTATCCGATACGCGCGGCAGACCTCCACCAGACACGATATCCTCTTCGATATCAACAACGAATTTAGCACCTGGTCCGTTAACTCCGGCATCAACGTAACGCTCTTTTAGCTCGCAGCGCCATGAGATCGACGAGCCTACTTCTTATTTTCTTCTTGATTCTGGTCGGGTCTGCGTCCGGGCAGATCCGCGTACATCCTACGGGCGTCAACGTCAACGTCCAGGGACCGACGGTCATCTTCCTGACCTACGGTGGCTTGCGAGACTACGTGCCTGAGGAGGCAGAATGGTGCGGCGAGCTCGTGCCCGCAGCTCCTGCGATCGGGCAGCGCTGCGACCCAGCGACGATCTTCGGCCGGCTTCCGCTGCGGCACAATCTCTCTACCTTCAGCGGCACCGACGGCTTCACAGACGTTATGACGATCCCTTCGTCGGTGGCGCGCCGCGCGTATCAGGATGCGCGAGCCGGTGCCGACTCGCGTTTCTTCTACGTACGGCGATTCGTCCTTCCCTTCGGTGGTGGGCCCGACGTGTACGTAGCGGTCACCTGCCGGCTTGCCGGCAGTGGCGCCCGAACCCCCTTCGCCCTGCTCGACGTGCAGCTGGCCTTCGACAAGGCTGCGGCCGTTCTTCCTGTCGAGCAGGGTGAACAGCTTCCCCCGCTTTCCGCGGAGATCTCGTACAACGGCACAGGACAACTTCGCGGCCGGTGGGAGGTAGTGCGCCCTGGCGAAGAGCCGCCCACCCAACGAGATTTGCTGACCGAGGCGACGTTGCCCGTCGAAGAGCGCGGCCTGCAGCGTCGCTATTCGGAGTTGGATCGATTCAGCGTATTCCTTGCGCCCTCCGCCGGGGCCCGGTTTGTGCTGCCGGGGCCCGATCCGGAAAGGCTGCCCACCGACGTAGAAGGCCTCTACCAGATCCTCCTGCGGATCGAGGTGACCGATGATAAGGAGGGTGATTCCGATCTGGCGGCCGTGGGAGCCGGTGCCGGTACCGTCCATAGCGGCGCCGTGGCAGGATTTCCGATTCCGCCGCTACGCTATTTCGTCGGCGGCGCCCAGGGTCTTCCCAATTCGCCGATCGCCGGTAAGCTCTATCAGCTTCTTCCGGAGGAAGATTCTATGCTGGGTACGACGGATGCGCTCGATTTTAGCTGGACCGACATACCCCACGTCGTGCTCTACCGGTTGGAAGTCGATGATTCCGGAAATGACCGTGTCCTCGCAGCGCTTCTGCCCGCCGGCCTCACGTCCTACCGGGCGCCGTCATGGCTGCCCGAGCGGGCGTCCGCCGGGCCCTTGCGCTGGCGCGTGGCGGCCCTGGGCCTCGGCGGAGAAGTGTTGGTAAGCACTCCCTGGCGCACGCTTCGCGCAGAGGAAGGCACGATACGATGATCCGTCGTGCGGCGATCTCGCGATAGTAATAGTAGATGACGCCTGGTCATAAGCTTGTTCGAGCACCATGAAAGATCTTTGGAAATTGAACATCCTGTCGATTCTCGCCTCGTTGCCCTTTCTCGTGGCCGCGCTACTCGTCCGGCCTGAGGCTTGGCCCGTCGAATCGGCGGCGACTCCGGTGGTGACCCCCGAAGGGCCCTCACCGTTCACGACCTCGACTGATTTACTGCGCTCGCCCTCAGCGGCCGCGTCCTCTCCGTATTTGGAAGCCTGCAGACTCGATTGTACAATGGGCGGGCAAGTCTGCGTACGGCATGACTTCAATCTCATCGGGGTCGAATATCGGCGAGGCTCGGTCAACTCGGTTGCAAACGTTGCCGGAAACGGATACGAATGGACGTTCAACGGAGCGGACGCCTACCTGGCAGAGGGTGCAGAGCTTGTCCTCACGTGGGAGATGAAGCGGGAGATACGCGGCACCGCCTGCGCCGAAGCCATCTGGAAGGGAGCCGAGCTGGGAAACATGAATCCGTGGTATACGCAGATCCGGTTCATTCACCCCTATCAGTATTTCAACGGAGACGTCTTGATCGACCAGAACAACGCCAGGATCAAGAAGAGAATTCCTCTGGGAAACCTGCAACCCTCAAACTATGGACTGGGATATCGTCTTCAGTTCGGCATCGTCTACCAGGAATCGAAGACTTGCATGACATACCAGGATCCCCTCGATCAAATGATTACATTCTCCGCTCCGCCAGGAAGGGATTCGCCCCCGCCGGAAGACGACGACACTCGCCGCCGCGAGCCGGAACCGCTGCGATGGAGCACACCGATTTCCGCGGAGAACCTCGGAGAGCAGCCCGATCCGGAGATAACTGCCAAGAGCCTCGCCGACATTGTCAACAGCGTCGTGGAAGCCCGACCCGACGACGTAGTCTGTAGCGCCTGTCATCACGGCAACACGGCGTTCGACTATCGGCCACAAGTGTCGCAGGCACAGGCGACTCCGGGGCAAATCACCCCGTCGACATCAATTACAAAGGACGGAACCCGGAACGCAATCTACAGCTGGAATCAGCCGGGCGGCATCATCGCCGCCTTCACGAACGCCTCCCCTGCCAAACCGCAGTACCTCAAGACGGCGTTCGAGAAGTGGGCCGCCGACGGCTATCTTCCTTGATGGTCGTCTTTGATTCCGCGTATCGCTCATCGCCCGTCATTGGGCGCACTGCCGGATGAACCGTGCCCCTGTGGTCTGCGTCGACAACGACCCGTCAAAGTTGATCGGAACGAAAATCGAAGTGCAGCCTGCCTCGTCACGGCAGGATTGTCGCCGACCCGCACTCGAACGCCATGGATAAATTAATACCTTCGGTCATGCGCTACGTCATCGCATTCGTCACCCTGCTGTTTATCGGCTCATCGACGGGGCACGCACAGGATCGCGCGGCCGATGTTGAAGATACCGCCTGGGGCCTGCGTTTCACGCCACCGGAAGGATGGACGCAGGTGGAGGCGCCCGAAGGCTACGTCTTCGCGGCGCCGGCGCAGCAGGGCTTTCTCGCCGTGCTGCCGCACGAGGCGCGCACCGTCGACGCTCTTCGAGCCGAGGCGGCAGAGGGGATAGTAGACGAATACGGAACGCAGCTTGGGGCGAAAGGGCCCGTCGAGGCATTTGGCGATCAAGGGGTGGCCGCAGACTTTGAAGGCTGGATCGAGGGCAGCCCGGCATGGGCAAGGGTGATCGGGCTCATCTCCTCACACGGACCCGGCGCAACCGTGCTGGTGGCGGCCGCGCCGGAACAGTTCTCAGGCGAACATGCAGCGCTGGCCGAGCGGGTGGCTCGCAGCGTGGTGTTCGTGGCACCGTCGAATGATACCAACCCGGAACCCTCCACATCCACACAGGCCGCGGGATCAGAGGAACAGGAGTGGCACCACTTCCTCGCGGGATGCCGTCTCTACATCAGCAACAGCTACAACAGCGGGGACGGCAGCGGTTACATCGACGAGACGACGATCGATCTGTGCCCGAGCTATTTTACATTCTCCGATAAGAGTATGACGGTTTTCAACGAAATGGATCCGGTCAGCGGCGACGATCCCTATTTGCACAGCAACCGGAAAGGGGCCGGGCAGTGGAGCGTCGTCCGGGAAGGAGGAAATTCGGTCCTCCAGCTGCAATTTCACAACGGCAGCGTGAAGGCCTTTAGACTCGGCTGGGAAGACGGCAAAACCTATCTCGACGGCAAGCGCTGGCTCCGCGCCTGTGATCAGAGCGTCTCCGTCGGGCCGCAGTGCGAATGATCGTAGCGACGTGCATACATGCGTAAGATCATTGTCGGCGGTGGCGCGGGGGAATCGCCGCTTGATCTAGCAGATGCAGGTACGCCTGTTCGTCTACGATGTGTTCGGACGCGAGATCTTGAGGCTGGTCGATGAATCGCAGGCACGCGGTCGGCATGAGATCTCCTTAACGGCCCACGAGCTCGCCAGCGGCCTGTATCTCTATCACATTGAGGCAGGCACCTTCCGGGCCGTCCGATCCATGCTGTTGGCCAAATAGCATCTATAGACAATGAATGCCGGAACGTCCCTTTCGGAAACGCTTATCGCACGGTCACCGATCCGATTCAAGGCGTTCGTTTAGCCGTGCCAATTTGAGAAGTATCTCTTCAAGCGCGTCGTAATACGCGTCGTCAGGCATCGTCGTTTTTCTGCTCTTCAGATCGGCGATTTCCCGTTGCAATGCCTCTCGTTCCCGAAGCAGTGGGCGGTCGGCTTCGCGGATACTCGCAAGTGCGTCCGGAGGACGGATGTAGGTGACGGCGGCGAGTGCGCCGTCGACCCCAGCGTCGAGGCGATCAAACCGCGTGGGTTCACCGTCCCCGTTGTCGTCGATCACGGCGTGTTCGGTCGCCAGGTGACCGGTCGTCTCGAACGAGCGCGCCACCTCATCGGCCGTGTAGCGGAAGAGTTCGAGGACCGACAGTCCGCCGCTTTTGTCGAGATCGGCGTCAGAGGAGCGAAGGGATTCTACGAAAAAACGCGGGAAGACGGTTTCGTCTCGCTCCGTACCGGTTGCCGTGGCGGCCACAAGGATGCGGTCCGGCCCGCTGAGCATTTGAGCGAAGGGACCACTTGCAGAGGATGTGTTGACGACGATGATGCGCCCGGCGTCCACGTCGTCGAGGAGATCGGCGAAATCCGCATCGGTAAGGTCGCGCCGCGGAATATTAAGCTGTGCATGCGCGCCGTCGAAGCTGCCGTGGCCGAAGAGGATCACGTAGACGTGGTCGTCCGGCGTCGCCGCCGCAGCCAGCCGGGCGAATGCCGCGCGGATGTTTTCGGCGGTCGAGACGTTGTCGACGAAATCCCGATCCGCAATCCGATTTTCCGCCAGCACGGTCATGCGATCGGAGTGTACGCCGTACCGATCGACGAGCACCGAGCGCGTCTCGTTCAAGTACGCCCCGAAACGCTCCGTATAGGCAGGTTCGCCGCCGAGGCCGCCAATGAGCAGCACATACCGGCTGCCGGCCTCCTGCGCCGCCGCCGAACGCAGAACCGTGAGCGCAAAGACGAGCGCTCCGAGCATGAGCATCGTCCGGAGCCGCCTACGAGGCGAAACACCGCCCGGGGCCGTTACGAGGCCCACCTCGCCCGGGCTATGTTCTGATCGACCCATCACGGCAGCCCCTTCCTCCGCCGGAATATCCATTCGGCCGAAAGCAGCACGAGCACCAGTCCGAACAGGAACGGCATGTCCCACAGGTAATCGATCGTGAAAATGGACGTGCTCGTGCGGCGGCCGCGCAGATTCGGCGCGATGGCATCTGCATCCTCCGGAGCGTAGTAGAACCCGCGCGCCTTCTCGGCAAGGTGTTCGAGGAAAGGCCGCTTGAGCACGGCATCGTAATACTCCCGGCGGGAAGGGCGGACGAGAAAACGCTGCCGGTCGATTCCGATCTCTGCGCCGCCCGCGGCGGCGGACACCTCCAACGTGTAGACGCCCTCCACGGCCGGAAGGATCGTCGTCGTAAAGGAGCCGGCATCCCCCAGATCCGGTCGGAACGCAACGTCGATGGCCGTGCCGAACGGATCTGTAAGCGTGGCCCGCAAATCTGCTTCCGACACGGGACGGTAGCGCTCGTCAAACGCGTCGACGCGTGCGGCGATCTCATCACCGGGCGCAAAACGGTCGCCATCCATGGAGACGTTCACCCTGGACGGCGCGGAGGCCGCGAGCCAGCGCGCGAATTGCCGCCAGAAACGCGCGTGCCGTTCGTCGTCGGCCTCGAGCAGCATCTGCCAGCGCCAGGTACTGGCAGTGGCGAGCGCGGCGCTGCGTCCTTTGCCGTAGCGCTGCACGACGAGAAGCGGCTCGCCGCCGCCGAACGCGTCGTCCGGCTTCTCGGCCAGCACGGCGGCGCCCGGCTTCACGGGGCCCAGCAGGTTGATGCTCGTGAGGCCCGGCATCTGCGTCCATCGCGTTCGGTTCTCCGACGGATCGGCCGCCAGGCGCAGAATGGGATTGCCGAGCCCGGCGTCGGTCGGCATGAATCGAAAGCCCTGCTCGCCGGGCGGCTTCTCAGAATCACCAAAACTACGAGGCAAGGCGGTTCGCCGAGACGGATCGAGCGCGACCGGCAGGAGGTCGGCAATCGGATTATCCCAATAAGCGCCCTCTGCAAACGTGCTCCCTCCGCCCAGCATCGCGAATCCGCCGCCGCGAAGCCGCACAAAGCGCTCGATCATCGCGAGCTGATCCAACGAAAAGTGCGACGCCTCCACGTCGCCAAACAAAACGGCGTCGAAACCGAACAGCTCCTCTTCGGACGCTGGGAATCCGCCGGCGAGCTCATCGGGCCGGCGAATGCCCTGCCGGTAATACTTGCCTGTCCCCGTCCGGAGAATCGACGTGAAATGCACCGCCGGATCATCCTCCAGCGCGCGCTTGATGAACTTAAAATCACGACGCGGATGCCCCTCGATGAACAGCACGCGAAGCGTATCCTGGCGCGGATCGATCAGTACATCCGCCGAATTATTGGCCACGTTGATCTCCCCGGATGCCTCCTCGATGCGCACCGAATACTCACCGGCTTGCTGCGCCGGCGTTTCATAGTAGAGCGTGAAGCGATCGATCTTGCCCTCGCCCTTCAACGCCCGCGTCTCGCTGCGCACGAGCTCGTCGCCGCGATACAATCCCACCGCCACCGGCTCGGGCTCCGGCCGCCACGACCGTATTTTGACGTCGATCTCCGACCCTGTCGTTTCGTCCACGCCCTCCACGACCGCGGCTTCCAACAGCTCGCGCTCGCCGTCGGCGGTTTCTCGTCCGAATCCCACGACGTGAAGCGGCACGTCCCGGTCGCGAAGCGCCTCCGCATGGTTCAGAGGGACCGCTCTGCTGTTGTCGGCGCCGTCGGTGAGCAGCACGACGCCGGCGAGCGAAAGGCCGCGAAAATCGGAAAGCACGCGATCCAGCGCGCTCGCGAGGTTCGTCCCGTGCTTCGAGGCCGCCGTGCGCGCCACACTATCCACGCGCTGCGCCTCTTCGCCGAATGCGTAATAGCGCACCTTGAAATGACCTTCCATTTCGGGAGCGATACGCCCCAAAACATCGCCCACGTCTTCCCATCGCGATACGCCGCCGCGCCCGTCGGGCACGTTCATGCTTTCGGATTCATCCACCAGCACGGCCACGAAATTCTCGTCCGGCACGACGTCCGGCGTGATCAGCACGGGCTCCAGCAGCGGCACGCACAGCAGCACCAGCGCGGCCGCGCGGAGGCCGAACGAGAGGGCACGGTCCCGCGGCTTCGCGTACCTGTCGGTCGTGCGATACAGAAGCACGAGCGCCGCGAGAAGCAGCACCACGAGCACCATCCACCCGATGATGCCGTCGCTCTGGAACCCCACAGACCCTTCCGCGAAGTTGATTCGATCGAACTTGAACAGCGTCTCAACCATTCGTCAGCACTTAATCGTAAGAATACGATGAACGATCAACATCCCGAAAACAGAAGCCCAAACACCCACACATCCACAACCCCGCCTACCGCGCCGATTTCGAAAGCGATTCGTAATACTTCTCCACGAGTTCGCGGTACTCGTCCGGCACATCGCCCGAGCGACTTCCGTAGAGCTTCTTCTCCATCGCGACGCGGTCGAGTTCGCTGCGGATCGCGGCTTCCAACGCCGACAACGGCGCGAACACATCCTCATTAAAAAACGCGGCGGCCGATTCCCCTTCGAGCGACACGCCGGTATGGTCGGCCCGCCCTAACGCTCGCCGAAGCTCCTCGAGACCCTGCGCCGCCTGCGTACCGCCTAGATCGCGCTGCATGCGATCGAGGCTTTCGCGTGCACGATTGAGGCGGGAGGAAGAGGAAGAGGGAGAGGAAGGGGATTCTCCCGACATCTGCTCCTCGAGCGAACGTAATTCGCGCTCCAACTCATGCAGCTCATTCAGCGACCGCGCCAGCCGTTCTTCGTCGGTCAGCGGCAGATGCTCCTCAAAGGCACGCATCTCCTCTTCCAACCGCCCGAGTCCCTCTCGTATCGCATCCTCCCGCCGCTGTGCCCGGTCCAGCCACCCGCGCCGCAGCGACTCCTCCGAAGCCTGCATGTGCTCGTCGAGCGCCTCGCGACGAAGTCGCTGCCGCAATCTGCGCGCCGCGGCGTCCAATTCCGGGTCGTCCGACGAGCGGCCGGCCAGCGCCTCCGCCTGCTCGTCGAGTCGCTCCAGCGTTTCTCGCTGAGAACGACGCTGCTCCGCGAGCCGCTCCGCCTCTTCACGATCCACGCGTCCGCCCTGCGACCGCGCCCCGTCCGCCGCGCGGTTCAAGTCTCGCGCAAGCTGCCGCTCCTGATCCTGCAGGCGGTCGAACGTCCGGTCCATCTCCTCAAGGGCACCGCGCCGGTCCTCGTTACCGGCCCGCCGAAGATCTTGCGCCACGCGCTCGAGGTCGTTCACGGCCTGTCGCTGCCGCGCCCGCGCCCGCTGCACGTCGCCCGATCGAAGCGCACGCTCCGCCTCCCGCATGTTCTCCGCTACCCGCTCGAGCTGCTCCTCCGCGTCCTCGCCGAGACGCCCATCGCGCCGCGCCATGCGCCGCAATCCTCGCGAGACGTCCTCCGCCTGCCGCCGCAACTCGTCCTGATCCCGCTGCAGCCGCTCCACCCGCCGCCGCTGATCTTCCCCTTCCAGCGCGCGCCCGCTCTCGTTCTCCAGATTCTGCTGCCGCCGAGCCAACTCGCGGATCTTCTGCAACGCCTCGTCCACCTCACCGCCCCCTCCGCCGGACGACCCCTGCGGCAGCGTCTCGTATTTATCCTTCGCGATGTCCAGCTCCAAATCCATCAGCTCCGTCATCCGCTCCTCCGTCGCCGATCCGCCTGCACCCCCCTGCGAACCGCGATTCAACGCGATCTGCCGCTCCTTATTCAGCGCATCCGCCTTCAGCAACTGGTTCAGCGCCTCGCGCTCCGGCACCAGCGCTTCCCGCAGCCGATCCCCCTCAAGCTCGCCCACGGCCGAACGCATCGCCTGCACCGCCGCCCGCAGATGCTCCGCGATCGCCCGCGTATTCTCATCCAGCTCCAGCGAAAACGCCGTCGAATTGATCCGCTCCTCGATGTTCCGCCGCAGATTTCCCTGCGCCTGCACGAGCCCTCGCCGCGCCGACGCCACCTCCTCCTCCGCCGTCTCATCCTGCTCACGGTAGAGCTTCCACGTCGCCGCGATGATCTGCTGCTGGCTCAGCACGACCCCGCTCGCCTGTCCGCCGCCGCCCTGCATCCCGCCGGCCGCCGCCTGCGAATACTCCCGATCAAACGGAATCACCTCGATGAAATACATGTCCGTCGCCGCCGGCGTCTCGTGCAGAAAATCCTCCGCCTCCACGAAATACGAGATTACGTCACCCGCCGAGAGCTCATAATCCTCCAGAAAGAACAGATGCTCCCCTTCCGCCTCCGCCGCAGACGGCGCCGCGAGCTCTACGACCTGCTCCGCATCCGCATTCACCGCAAACCGCAGCCGCAACGACTTCAACCCGATATCGTCGACCGCCCGCGCCCCCACCAACACCTCCTCCACGGCGTTCGCCCGTACGTCCCGCTGCGGATCCGTCACCATCACGTACGGCTTCTCATCCTCGACCGGCACGATCCGATATTCCTCAGGAAACCGGTTCTGTTTGGCTTCAGCATCTGTAAGGAGAACGGTGTAGAACCCCGCGTCTTCCAGGCGGAGGCGCCCTCGAAAGCGCCCGTCGCCGGCCGCGGCGAGCCGGACGCGCCGCTCGCCGTCTACCACCAGCTCGGCTTCCTGCACGGTGCCCGTCGTGTGCACCTCGAGCGTCACCGTCGATCCCTTCAGCCCGTGGACGTCCCCGACATTCTCCTCCCGCCGCGGCTGCAGGCCGGTGTATTCCGGATAGGTGTACGTCTGGTCGATCTGTTCGACCGCGGGAAAGCTATAGAGGGAGATCGCAAACGGCTCCGACCGATCCTGGTCATGCGCCACGAAATACTCGATAGGCTCCTGTACGTCCAAAAATTCGTGTAGATAGGCCGGCTCGCCGATCGCCGCCTGCATCGACTCCTTCTGCCATGCCCCGTCGCCCTGCCGGAAGTGAAGGTACACGTCGCGATCCGTCTCCTCGCGAAGCGACACGACGATTTCCTGCGAGGCCCCCTGTTCGATGACGGCGTTCCCCGGGTTCACCGTCATGAGCGGCTGGGCCGCCGGCACCAGCGACGCCAGATTGGCCCCGCCGAAGGTCATCCTCAGGTCATCGAGAGACGTCGCTACCAGCACGCCGAAGAGGACGAGTCCCACCGCGCCCGCCGCCGAAAGCATGCGCTCCTTTTTCCGATCAACGACCGTGGTCAGCGGAATCGTCCGCGCCCGCTCGGATGCATCGTCGATCAACCGGTCGATCAGTGCACTGCGCTCGACACGCGCACGGTCGGTCTGAAAACCGCCGCGCGCAGGGCCTGTCTGCCATTCGTCACGCGCACCGTCCGCGTGAAATCCGCCGCGCGCACGGCCTGTCTGCAATCCGCCGCGCGCACGATCCGTCCGTAGTCCGGTGCGATTAGGTTGCGTCCTCTCGACCTCGACCGCGCTGTTCAGCCGATCCTCCAGATCCGGAATCCGCTCCTCCACGTATAGTGCGATCTGCCGATCCGAAATTTTCCGAAGGGCCGGTCGCAGCACAACCTGCACCACGAAACCCAGCACCACGATCAGGCCCATTACCGCCCCCACCACGAGCACGATGGGAGGGACCGCCCCAAACCGAAGCAGCAGAAGCAGCGACGCCCCCCACACCGCCATCACTCCGGCCGCCAATGCGGCCCCCTGAAGTACTGCGCGCCGCCGCCACCGAGCGCGGATCTCCCGAATCAACACCCGGACCCGGTAGCTCGACCCTGCCGCATGCATGTGCCGATCCATCTCTGACATATCATCATCCCCGGTAAATCTTAAACACGATCTATGCCTTACGCACTATGCGCTTTGCGGTTGTTCACTGCGCGCTCCGCCGTGCTCACTGCGCGCTCGGCAATTACGCCATGCTCGCTACGCAATTACGCCATGATCGCTACGCAATTACGCCATGCTCACTACGCAATTACGCCATGCTCACTACGCATTGCGCGCTGCTCGCTACCGCAATTGCGCCATGCTC
>CAZART010000073.1:0-3710 GCA_964487555.1 uncultured Rhodothermales bacterium | reverse complement strand
CGCCATGCTCACTACGCATTGCGCGCTGCTCGCTACCGCAATTGCGCCATGCTCCCTACGCCTTACGCGGTGCTTGCTACCGCAATTGCGCGGTGCTACCTATGCCTTACGCGGTGCTCGCTATTGCATCAGGCGGTGCTCCCTACGCATCACGCGCTGCTCTCGGTTCTCCTCACTCTGCTTCGCCGATTCGCCAAATACGTCTCCACACCAAAAAGCACGATCACTCCCATCAACAAGAGCTTCCACAGCTTCTGCTTTCGTTCATCGTCCGCGAGCACCGCAGCGGCCGCCTGCTCCGGCGTCCGCGGCTCATCCTCCGCCGGTGCGACGACGGCCGCATAGACCTCGTCCGGGTCGCGAGCCGTCAGATCCGACTCCCGCGGATCTACATTCACTGAAAACATTCGCGTTTGTCGTCCCATCACGGCCTCATAATGGCCAGGCACGTCTGTTTCGCGGAAGAGGCCACGCCCTTCGTCATCGATCCTTACGCGATGGACACGATCGCCCGGCGCCCGAATCTCCCACGATTCGGCGGCTTCGCCGGCCATTTCCACCGGTTCGCCGATCGTGAACACGTGCCGTGAATCCCGGTGCCGCACACCGTAGCCCGCGAGTTGATAAACGAAAGGAACGTACATTTCATCGAGCGGCAAGTCCGTCCACCGCGTATTGAACGTTGACGCATAGAACAGCACGAGCCCACGCTCCACCGTACGTTCGGCCAGGAACGGAGCTCCGGAGTCGAATCGCCCGATCACGTTCGTCCCGCTCGACGGATCCAGCTGTGCATAGCGTCGAAATTTCGGCTGAAGGATGGCTCCGCCGCCGCCGAAGGGCACGAAGATCGGATGCCGGACATCCACCTCGCCGATAATCGCCTCATATCCGTGCTCCTCCCGCGCATCCACAATTTGGATGATCCGGCCGACCCCAAATTCCTGCAACAGTCTCGTCAGCGCGCTCGCGTCGGTCGCGTCGCCCGGTGAGACGACGAGTGTCCCGCCGTCCTCGACATAGCGCCGCAGCGCCGCCCGCTCGCCGGACGACGCGAGCGTGCGGTTGGCGAGGAAAACGACGTCGTGCGTCCGCAGCATGGCCTCCGTTAGACGATTCGCGGCCTCGACTCGATAGCGCGACGCCTCGCCCAGACTGAACGCGCTCCGCAGATAGAACGCATCACGCGTCGTGTTTGGTGCGGCCCCGTCGACGATGAGTAGCCCCGGCTCCGCCGCGACCCGCTCCGTGAAATAGTAGCGGTCGTCCACGGGCAGCTCATCTTCATCGAGCGCCAGCATCCCTTGGTAAAACCCGTCCCGCTCCCGGACGTGCTGAAACGAGATCGGCACGGACGCGCGCTCCGGCAGCACCTGCCGGTCGACCTCCGCCCCACCGACCACAAACGCCGCCACCCGCCCCGCCGCGCTGCCACCTGCAGGCCTACGTGCCGCCGCGTCGCCTGCGAGCGCAACGCGCGCGTCGTATCGCACGGCGTATCGCCCGCCTGACCGGCGTCCGGAGACCTCAAAGGCATCGACATAGCCGTTTGCCGCGCCGTCGGCACCGACCGCTACCGGTTCGAATGAAATGCCCGGCTCCAGCTTCCAGTTGTCCAGCGCACCCGTCCATCCCGCCGCTTGAAAATCCGAGACCATCACGACGACGCGGCGAGCATGGCGCGCATCCTGCAGCAGATCTTGCGCCCGCTGCAGCGCTGGAAAATAATCGGTGGTCCTGAAGCCGGGCGCCAGCGCATCGAGCGCGCCGCGGTGCGCAGCGAGGTCCGTCTCCAGCGGGGCGAGGAGCTGCGGCGCATCATCGAAGGCAACGACCGCGAACTCGTCGCCAGGGTCCGCCGCATCGAGCCGCTCGCGAACGGCATCACGAGCCCGCTCGAACGTACCCGCGTGACGCATGCTAAAGGATCGATCCAGCAGAATCACCGTCGACGCAGCTTCCTCTCGCGCCACAAACGGAAGCCTCTCGGCCGGGAAATACGGCCGCGCAAACACGAGGGCCAGTAGAAGGAAGATCGCGCTCCGCGCCGCCATCAACAGCCGGTCGCGCAGCCGTCGTTTCTTGATCAGCTCTTTCGGCGTTGCCTTCAGAAACATCAGCGAGCTGAACGGCACGGTCCGCGCCTTCATTCGCCGCACCAGATGATAAAGCACGGGCAGCAGGGCCGCGGCCGTGGCGAAGAGGAATATGGAGTTGATGAACGACAAGATTCGTTGGTCGGTGATCGCTCGTTAGGGCGTGTTGACAGCGCGTCGAGTGCGGCGGCCCATGCGCACGCTCCTTTTCGAGCGGGCCGCGAGGTACTCGAAAAGGGCGAAATCGAGGGGCTGGTCGGTTGGGAGCAACGCGTAATCGACGCCGAGGAGCCCGCACTCGCGGCGCAGCGTTTCTTTGTAGCGTTCCAGATTCTGCAGATATCCCTCGCGGCTCGCCTCCGAGGCGACGAGGAGCTTCTCGCCGGTCTCCATATCTTCGAATTCGACGAGATCCGAAAAATCGAAGCTCAGCTCCTGGGGATCCATGACGTGGAAGACGAGCACGTCGTGACCCTGAAAGCGGAAGTGCTTCAGCCCGTCGATGATGGACGCGGCGTCGTCGAGCAGATCCGAGATCAGGATGACGAAACCCCGCCGCCGGTGCCGCTCGGCGAGCTCGTGAAGCGGCTTTCCGATCTGTGTCCGCGTGCCGCGCGGCACGGCGGCAAGAAAATCGAGCAGGGTATGAAGATGGCCTCTCGTACTTCGCGGAGGAATATGCTCGACGATCCGATCGTCGAAAAACGTCATTCCCACGCCGTCCCGCTGCCGTACGACCAGATACGCAAGCGACGCCGCCAGATAGGAGGCATACACCCGTTTCGTCAGGCCGCCGGATCCGTAGTCCATCGACCCGGATACGTCCAATAGGATGTGCACCGACGTGTTCGTCTCGTCTTCGAACTCCTTGATATAATAGCGATCCGTCCTCGCAAACAGTTTCCAATCCATCCGCATCAGGTCGTCACCCGGCATGTACGGCCGGTACGACATGAATTCGACGGAAAATCCTTTGTACGGGCTTCGGTGCAGCCCGGCCACGAAGCCCTCCACGACGCCCCGTGCGAGCAGCTCCAAGCTGGAGATGCGCGATAGGACGATCGGATCAATGAAATTCGTTGCTTTCAAGGTTTCAGTCTTGTTGTTCGTTGAAACGCGCCCCAGCCTCATCATCGCCGAGGGCCGGGTTTGCGCCCCGCCTCGTTCGAGCACGTTGCGAGGCGCCGACATCATCATCGGCAAGGGGCGGTTTGGGAAGCTCATTCGAAGTGAAAATCATTTCGATTTTGTGCATACAAATTGATCGGGTAACACTTTTTGGAAAAGTAATACGCATCGAAACGGGTAATACTTTTTCGCCGATTCGGCCTTCCAGGGCGAGTGTTTCGCCCGCCGGAATTACATTCGCATCAGAATCCACGCATTCACGCATTCTCCGCTCGATTGTAGCACGAAAAACACTTTCGAATTACCGTTTCAAATCGTATTACTTTTAATAATCGTATTACAAAAACGCACAATATTTCTTTCCCAAAACAGCACAGGACACGCACGCAAGACGGCGGTGTCACTCCAGTCCGGAAGCCGGCTCTCGCACCCGCTCCATCAGCCGGTCGACCACGTCCTCTACCGTCACCTTCTCCGATTCGGCAT
>CAZART010000072.1:6231-27305 GCA_964487555.1 uncultured Rhodothermales bacterium | reverse complement strand
CTTGACGACGACGGGAACCCGGAATCAACCCGCACGGCAGATCTTTCACTCTCTCAGACCGTCACCATCAACATAGCCAGAAGAGAGGGCCGTATGACGCCGAGGAACCTGGAAGACCTGTACGTGCACGAGCTTCGTGATCTGTACAGCGCCGAAAACGACATCATTAAAGCACTGCCGCGCATGGCGGAGAAGGCGAGCAATCCGCAGCTCCAGCGGGCCTTCGAAGACCATCTCCAGCAGTCAAAGCGGCACAAAGAGCGCCTGGAGCAGATTTTCGAGAAGAGGAACGAGACGCCGAAAGGTGAGACGTGCAAGGCGATCAAGGGTCTGATCGCCGAAGCGGAGAGCCTCATCAGTGAATCGAAGAAGCTCTTCGGAAGCGACTCACCGACGTCCGTCCTCGACGCGGGGCTGATCGCGCAGGCGCAGCGCGTCGAGCACTACGAGATCAGCGCCTACGGCACGGCGGCGACCTACGCCGAGACGCTGGGCCATCTCGACGAACACAAGCTGCTTGCCGCAACCCTGCAGGAGGAGAAGGCCACGGACCAGCAGCTCAATGAGCTCGCGAAAGGAATGATCAATCCCGCCGCCGTTACGGCTGAGGCCGGGTGACATGGTTGATAGCCGGTAATCGGCAAGCAAGAGGAACAACGGCCCGGGCGCTCCCATCGTCCGGGCCGTTTTATGTGTTGACGTTTTGCCGTGCCGGCGCGTTTATGTAGGCAGAATGCAGTCCCCGGGGGGTCGCCTCCCGCTCCGTCGAAACCAGAAGAATACGAGAAGCACCCCATGCCGGCTCGCCAACACGCCAAGACGTCACGCCTGGACAACGTCAGCACGCCGGCACGCCGGCACGTCCCGACGTGGTGCGGCGCAGCCGCGACCTTCCTCGGCACCGGCGCGTTGTACACCGCAACGGTCGCCCCGACGGCCACCTTATGGGATTCGGGCGAATTCATCGCCAGCGCGTTCGGATTGCAGGTCATGCATCCGCCCGGGGCGCCGCTCTACATTCTGCTCGGCCGCCTGTTCTCCGCCGCCGCCGCCCCCGAATACGTGGCTCTGGCCGTAAACGTCGTCTCCGTCCTCTCCGGGGCGCTGACCGCGCTCTTCACTTATCTGATCCTCGTTCGGATCATCCGCCGCGCGTTCGCCGACGCGCCCGCCACGTCCGTGATCGGAGGCGCCGTCATCGGTGCGCTCACGCTCGCCGTCAGCGACTCCTTCTGGTTCAACGCCGTCGAATCCGAGGTCTACGCCCTCGCCATGCTCTTCACGGCCGCCATCGTCTGGCTGACGCTGCGCTGGAGCGACGAACTCCGTCTTGCCGGCTCCGTCACCGCAGGCTGGCACGGCCACCGCTACCTGGTGCTCGCCGCGCTCCTGTTCGGGCTCGCCATCGGCATCCACCTGATGGCCGTCCTGACCTATTTTTTCATCGTGCCCGTCGCACATTTCGCCCTCATCGACCGTCCCGCTCGGTCCCGCGCGCAGCGCCTCAAGGCCTTCGCGCTCACCGCCGCCCTCGCCACCATCGGCTTCGCCGCCATCTATCCGGGCCTCGTCATCAGCCTGCCCCAGCTGGCCGCCGCCGTCGGCTCGCCGCTGCTTCTCGCCGGGCTCCTCGGCGCGGCTCTCACCGTCGGTCTTCTCTTCACCCACCGCCGCCGCGTCGCGCTCGCCCATCTGGCCCTGCTCTGCGCGGCCGCCCTGCTCGTCGGCTACTCGTCCTACTCGATCATCCCCATTCGCAGCGCGGCCAACCCCTTCATCGATCTGAACGACCCTGAAACCACCGAAGCCTTCGTCTCCTACGTCAAGCGGGAGCAGTACGGCCACACGCCCCTAATCAAGGGCACCACGTTCGACCAGCGAACCGGCACCGTCGACCGCTCCACCCTCTTCCCGCGCCGCCACAGCAGCCTGCCGCAGCACATCCAGCTCTACAGCGGCTACGACTCCGATTGGGATTACTTCCGGCGCTACCAGATGGGCCACATGTACGCCCGCTACTTCCTCTGGAATTTCGCCGGCCGCGCCCACGACGTCCAGCACGCCGGCGCCACCGCCGGCTTTAGCAACGCCGATGCGTACCACTACGACACCTCCAGCGAGCGCGCGAGCCGCAACACCTACTTCGCGCTTCCCCTGCTGCTTGGGCTCCTCGGCCTCATCGTCCACTTCCGCGCCGACCCGCGGCGTGCCTTCAGCCTCCTCGCCCTTTTCCTCGTCATGGGCACCGGGCTCGTCGTCTACCTCAACGAGATCCCCGTCACCCCGCGCGAGCGCGACTACATCTACGTAGGCAGCTACTTCGTTTTTTGTTTGTGGAACGGTCTTGGTGCGGCGGCGCTCATCCGCGCCGCAGCCTGCATCAGGTTCCGCCGGGCCGCACCGGTGGGGGCGGCATTCCTGCTCGCACTCGCCGTACCCGGATGGATGGGTCTGCAGAACTTCGACGACCACGACCGCTCCGGCAACTACGTCGCACGCGACTTCGCCTACAACCTTCTGATGAGCGTCGAGCAGAACGCCGTTCTCTTCACCGGCGGCGACAACGATACCTATCCGCTCTGGTACCTTCAGTTCGTCGAAGGCGTTCGTCGCGACGTCCGCGTCGTGTGCCTACCGCTGCTCCAGACGGACTGGTACGCGAGGCAGCTCCGAAACCAGTGGGCCCTCGACGCCCCGCCGCTTCCTATCTCGCTATCGGACGACCAGATAGACGCGCTGCGTCCGGTCTCATGGCAGCCTCGCGACGTGGCGCTGCCCGTCGATCTTGCCGCGCTGCGCGCGCAGCCCGAGATGGAAATCGCCGTCGAAGACACGAACGGCTTCGAAAGCCCGATGGGCTGGCACCTGGAAGGCCGCTCCTTCCGCGAAGACGTGCGCTATCTCCACACGGCCGATCAGGTGATTCTCGACGTCCTCGCCACGAACGCACGAGCAGGGTGGACGCGGCCGATTTACTTCGCATCCACCGCCGGTGCGTCCGATCGCCTCGACCTGGATCCGTACCTCCAGCGTGAGGGCCTCGCCCTTCGCGTCGTGCCGATTCGCCACGAAGACCCGCGCGGGCGCGTCGTCCCGCGCATCATGACCTCCCGCCTTGAGCACTTCCGCTTCACAAACCTCGACGACGAGCGCGTTTACTTCGCCGACGACGCCCGCTCGCTCGCCGGCTTCAACTACCGCCTGACGTATGCTCACGCCGCCGATACCCTCGTCGACGACGGCCGACCCGCCGAGGCCCGCCGCCTCCTCGATAGGGTGATGGACGCCGTCCCGCCCGACACGATCCCCCTCCATCCATACCAGGCCATTACCCTGGGTCGCACCTATCTGCGCCTGAACGACACCTTCCGCGTGGTCGACCTGCTTGCATATGCCGAGCCTCGCCTGCTGCGCGACCTTCGCTCCGCCGCCGCAACGGGCGACCTGCAGACCAGCCTGCAATACGCGCAGATGATGCGCTCGATGCTGATCAGAGCCGAGGCGTTCGACGAAGCCTCCGGGTTCAGCCACCGACTCGCCGATATCCTGGGCGACGATGCCCTCCGCCAGTCCCCCGACGAGTTGCGGCGGTTCTATGAGTTGTCCGCGCCGAGAGAAGGCTAGAACGGTTAAGGTCTCGCCTGTCCGCACCGAGAGAAGGCTAGAACGGTTGAGGTCTCGCCTGTCCGCACCGTGACGGCGTTCCTGCTACGCGGCGGGTCGGTAGGCCCGGCTGACGACCTTCCACTGCTCGCTGCGGAAGCGGTAGTAGGTGACGGCGGCCGGGACGCCGGTTTCGAGCAGCAATGCGAGATAGAGGCCGGCGATGCCTAGGGGTGTGACCGCCCCCAGGTACGCCGCCGGTAGGGCGAAGCACGCCAGTCCGACCATCTGGCCGTACAGGGGCCAGCGCGTATCGCCGCTCGCCCGCAGAGGGCCGAGCGCGCCGTTCATGACGCCCCAGAGAATGACGCTCACGCACGTGATGCGAATGAGCGGCACGGTCATCGCCAGAATGGCAACGTCATCTACAAACAGCCGGCCGATGGGGTGGGCCAGTACGAACACGATCGCCGCGACGAGCGAATAAACGGTGACGGCAAAGCGCAGCGTATCACGCGCGTAGTCTCCGGCTTCGTCTTCCCGGTTCGTTCCGAGTGATTGTCCGACGAGGCTGCTGGAGGCCAGTCCGAAGCCCCAGCCGGGTGTATTCATCAGGTCGCGAAGCCGAAGCGCGATGACGAATGCGGCCACGACGTCGGGGCCGAACAGACTGACGACGGCCAGCATCGGAAACTGGCCGCCCTGCTGGCCCACGTTCGTCAGCGCCAGGGGTGTTGAAATCGTTATGAGAGCCCGGGCCGTGGCACCGTCCCAGTGCGGCGCGGACCAGTCGATGCGTATCGGGACGGTACCCACGTAGGGAAGAGAGCCCTTCGTCAGGCCCCAGGCGAAGACGGCCGTCGTGACGACGTTCGCGATCACCGTCCCGATCGCCGCGCCGGCGACGCCGAGGTCGAAGACGAAGATGAGCACGGCGTTCAGCCCGACGTTGAGCACGGCGGCGCCGGCCCGCGCAATCATCGGCGTCCATGCGTCGTTGGCCGCGATGAGTGTGCGGCTTCCGACGAGATTCAAGGCGGCGAACGGCATCGATAAGCAGACGATGCGAAGGTACTCGGCGCCGAGCGCGACCGCTTCGTCTCCGGAGCCGATGAGGCCGATCATGGCTTCAGGAAATGCCCGGAAGACGACGACGAGAGGAAGCATCAGACCGACCGCCAGCCAGGCGCTCACCTTCACGGCGACGCTGCCGCGGATGTGCTGTCCCGCGGCGTAGCGCTGCGAAACGAGGCTGATCGTTCCGCCGGCGATGCCGCCTCCGAGCATGAACGCCAACGCCCAAAACGGGATGGCGTATCCCAGGCCTGCAATTGCCGGAGCGCCTACCGCAATGCCGACCATTGCCACGTCGGCGGTCGTCTTCGACATGCGCGCCAGCCCCGTAACGATGCGCGGCCACGCGAGGTCTGATATTCGTTCCGCGCGGACCGCGTCGATGTAGCCCATCCGTGCGAGAACGGCGCCCACTCCATGGATTGCGACGTGAATCGGCCTGATCAATAGCCGGAGCAATGCGAGCATGAACGAGGAAGAATTCTTGCGCTACGTGCACGTGGGTAGCACCCCGACCCTTCGAATCCGCCGAATCGGCACGGGGTCCGATGATACCCGCGTGGAAGCGCTTTATGGTCACAACCTTCACAAACACAGACCGTGCGGAACGCGATGCGGGTCTGTTGGGGGTGTAGTTCGGGTGCCCGATTGAATTCGATTTTGTAGGACTATTTCAAAAAGGTACTACCTCTGGCGATTCGTAATACCTTTGCTGCGCCGTGTTACATGTCTGCCGGAATGGTCCTTCCGGAGGGGCGTTTAGTCCGGATGTAATACCGCGGCGCGATCTTGTGTCGCAAGAGGCGCTTGGTGGGAATTTGGAATTACTTTCGAGGCGGCGTATTACTTATCGGAGACGTGCTACTTTCTCAGAAGGGGGTTACAAATCCCCATAGAAAAAGAGCGTTGTAGAGCGTCAACAAAGGACGTTCACCAGCTCATTCTAGAGCGCGTCGTGAGGCAGCTGTTGATCGTCATCGGGTCGCTTGCTGCCCTCCCCGTGGGCCTAATTGTGCTGCCACGATAATCTGCCCCGAGGTTCAGCCTGCTGTGTGGAGTTGCCTCTATACGTCCGTTCTCGTATTGATAAATTCGGAAACCGACACACTCATCCTAAACCGACACACTCATCCCACATCGACACTCATCCTACAAATAGGCGAAGATATGGCAAACGTCGCAGCAATCGATCTCACAAACATGGTACGGGTGCTGTCTGCAACCGCGGCGGTCATCAGCCTTGCCCTTCTATTGGTCGCGTGCACGGAGACCCCGGCCGATGACGAAGCGCCGGCGGTCGACGAGGACGACATCGCGGGCGTGGTATCGGGCGCAGACGGCCCCGAAGCGGGCGTGTGGGTGATTGCGGAGACATTGGATTTGCCGACGAAGTATGCCAAGATCGTCGTGACCGACGACGATGGACGTTACCTGTTGCCGGATCTGCCTGAGGCTAACTATGACGTCTGGGTGCGCGGCTACGGGCTGGTAGATTCGCCGAAGATCGAAGCGCAGCCGGGGAACGTTCTCGATCTGGATGCGGTCGACGCTCCGACGGAAGCGGACGCGGCGGAGTATTATCCCGGCGGATACTGGTTTTCGCTGATCCACGTGCCGGAGGCGAGCGAATTTCCGGGCACCGGTCCGGATGGGAACGGCATCTCGCCCGATATGAAGAGCCAGGCCCAGTACCTTCGCACCCTGAAATCCGGATTTTGCACGGCCTGTCATCAGATGGGGAGCGAGGGCACGCGCCGCATTCCGGAGGAATTGGGCGACTTCCAGTCGGCGGAAGCCGCCTGGGAACGGAGGCTGCAATCCGGTCAGGGCGGGGGCGCCATGATGTACGGGCTCAATCAACTGGGGCGCGAGCGCGCGCTCGAGATGTTTGCCGATTGGACCGACCGCATCGCCGCCGGCGAGGTCCCGCCGCAGCCGTCGCGGCCGGATGGCCTCGAACGCAACGTGGTCATCACGCTGTGGGACTGGGCCGATCCGAAAGCCTACCTCCACGACGTCGTCTCGACCGATCGGCGCGATCCTACGGTGAACGCGAACGGCAAGCTGTACGGCGCGCTCGAAGCGAGCGCCGATTACCTCCCCGTCCTCGATCCGCTCACCCACACCGCGAGCCGCGTGCCGCTCGAGCCGCGCGATCCGAACACGTCGCCGACGAACCCTGCCATGCCTGCGCCGTCGCCCTACTGGGGGGATGAGCCGATTTGGGATAGCAAGACGAACGTCCACAACCCGATGATCGACGAGGAGGGCCGCGTGTGGATCACCGCGGCCGTGCGCCCGCCGGAGAATCCGGACGTGTGCAAAGAGGGATCGGATCATCCATCGGCGCGGCTCTTCCCGCTCGAACGGTCGTTTCGACACCTCGCCGTCTACGATCCGGCGACGGAGGAGCTGACCCACGTCGGCACGTGCTTCAGCACACATCATCTGATGTTCGCCATGGACGACAATAACACACTCTGGACCAGCGGCGGCGGTCAGGTGGTAGGGTGGCTGGACACGAAGAAATTTTTGGAGACGGGTGACGAGGAAGCCTCCCAGGGATGGACGCCTCTGATCATGGATACGAACGGCAACGGTCAAAGGGACGACTACGTCGAGCCGGATGAGCCCGTCGACCCCGATAAGGACAAGCGGTACGGTTCTGCATTTTATGCCGTCACGCCGCTTCCCGACGGCTCGATATGGGGATCGGCTCTCGGCTTTCCGGGAGCCGTCATTCGGCTCGTGCCCGGCGACAATCCGACCGAGACGGCGCTGGCCGAGGTCTACGAGCTGCCGTACGATGACCCGGATGCGACAGCCCAGGGATTCTCGCCGCGCGGGATGGACGTCGACCGCAACGGCGTCGTCTGGACGCCGCTGGCCAGCGGCCACCTCGCGAGCTTTGATCGGAGCAGGTGCCGGGCGCCGCTAAACGGTCCGGAAGCTACCGGCCGGCACTGTCCCGAAGGATGGAGCTTCTACGAAGAGCCGGTGCCGCAGCTCGGCGGCGTGGAGGGATCGGGCAGCGGAGAAGGCAGCTACTACGCGTGGGTCGACTGGTACAACACGCTTGGTTTGGGCGAAAACGTCCCCATCAGCACGGGCAATCAATCCGAAGGCCTCCTCGTGCTGCACGAGGGCGAATGGGTCGTGCTTCGCGTGCCGTATCCGCTCGGCTTCTACACGAAGTGGATGGACGGCCGCATCGACGACCCGAACGCCGGCTGGAAGGGCCGCGGTCTCTGGGCCACCGTCAGCACGCGTGCGCCGTTCCACATGGAAGGCGGCAAAGGCACGACGAGTAAGGTGGTGCACTTCCAGATGAGGCCGGATCCCCTGGCGCGATAGGCCGGATGCGCAGGCGCGGTAGGGCCGGATCCGCAGGCTCGGTAGGCCGGATGCGCAGGCGCGATGGTCGGATCCGCAGGCGCGGAGGGCCGATCCGCCGGCGCAATGGGCTGAATATACCGTCTGCGTGCCACGTGGCGATGTGCGATCGGGTAGGCGGGGCCTGATGACGGGCACCCCGCTTGAGGGCGGCGCCCTACCCGGACCGTTCTCCCAAACATCACGCCGGACTACTCGACGAGCGCCGTGCGGTACGTCATGACCGGACACGGTGCACGATGAATCACGCTCTCGGCCACATTCGACGTCACCGCGCGTCGCAGGCCGGTTCGTCCGTGGGTCACCATGAGGATGAGGTCGGCGTTGTGCTCCTGCGCGGTGTTCGTGACGGCCTCATCGACGGGTTCGGACGTTGCGACGAGGGTCGCGCCGTCGACGTCGCCGGCGCTCTCCACGGAAAGACGCCGGAGCCGCGCTTTGACGTCCTCCGCCGGAGCGTCGGATTCGGCATGAAGCAAGAAAAGCCGCGCGCGATGGGCGCGGGCGAGCTCGGCGGCACGGTCGACGGCGCGGGCGGAGTGCTCCGAGAAATCCACCGGCACGAGGATGCGATCGATGCGGTCGCGGCTGCGGCCGGGGGGGACGACGATGCTCGGCGCGGGACTCCGGCGGAGGACGCGTTCCGCCGTCGATCCGATCAGCTTCTCGACGGCTTTGGTTCGTCCGTGCGTACCGAGGACGATCAGGTCGACGTCGTTTTCGTCCGCATAGGCGAGGATGCTTCGCTTCGGGTCGGTGCTGCGCAGGATGACGCTGCGAATCGTCGCACCTGCCGCTTTCGGAATGCGCTCGAGATCGCTGATCTCGCGTTCGCTTTCGGCGTAGGCCTCATCCATTCGCTCTTTGATGATGGTTGCGCCGGTGATCGTATCGGCAGGAAACTCGATATCGTGCATCAGGTGGACCGTGGCCCCGTCCGGTTCCGCCATGATCAATCCGAAGCGGAGCACTTCGGCGGACAGTTCGGAGAAGTCGACGGGTACGAGGATGTCGCTGAAGTTCGGCATGGGATGTACGGATACCTTCTCGATGTAGGCCGTTCTTGTGGATAGTGGTACCGGCGGGATTCAGTGAACGATCCGCTGGAATTGCGAAGTTGATGTGTGGCGGGCATCCAGCGCTACGGCCCCGGTGCAGGCCTCGAGCGGGTTGCGAACAGGTTGTAACTCGTGGATGTTCGGGGGCACACGGTACCGATGCTTTGCGTAAGGATGGCCGTAAAAAGTGACGTCGTGCTTTCCAGGCACCCTGAACCAGCGGATCCGGCCGTGGAAATCGATACCCTGACCAATGCAGCGGTGTTCGTGGCCCTCGGGGCGCTGATTGGGTCGTTCATTCTCGCGATGATTCGGCTCTTGTCCGGACCGTCGCTGCCGGACCGCATCATCGCGCTGGATCTGATGGCGTTCGTCGTGATCGCCTTCGTTATCGTCTACGCCGTCTACAGCGATGAGCCGGCCTTTCTGAACGTGGCGCTGGCACTCGCGCTGGTGGCATTTCTTGGCACTATCGTCTTTGCCCGATTCATCGAAAGGCTGAGCCGTACGAGAGCCGGGGCGGACCGCCTTGAGTGATCTCATCGGTGCCGTTCTGATGGTGATCGGAGCCCTTCTTATTCTGACGGCCGGTGTCGGAATTCTCCGATTTCCCGACGTGCTCATGCGCATGCACGCGACGACCAAGGCGGGCACGCTCGGCATCGGCCTGGTCACGGTTTCCGCGATGTTCGCTTTCGCGGATGTATCCGTCATCGGGCGCTCGGCCGCAGTAATTCTCTTCGTGTTTCTTACGGCGCCGATCTCGGCGCATATGATTAGCCGAGCCGCATATTTTGCGGAGGTGAAGCTGTGGGAAGGCACATTCGTCGACGAGCTCCGAGCGTATCGCGAAGGCCGAAGCTCCAAAACGGAGGAGCATAGCTAGATGGGGATTCTGATCACGGTCCTGTCCGGGTTCGTCGTCGCCGTGCCTGTAGCCTGGCTGCACCGGCGCAAGACGGCGGTGACCGGATGGGTGCTGGGGATTCTTCCGCTCGCGCTGGCCGTGTATCTGGTCGGATGGATTCCGCGCGTGGCGGAAGAAGGACCTGTCCGGATCGCGTATCCGTGGGTGCCGGGGCTGGACGTGCACCTATCCTTTCTTATCGACGGGCTCAGCCTCTTCTTCGCGCTCCTCATATGTGTCGTAGGCGTCACCATATTCATCTATTCGGGTGCGTACGTCAAGGAGTACGATCATGCGGGCCGGTTCTACAGCTATCTGCTCGTGTTCATGGCCTCGATGCTCGGCCTGGTTCTGGCGGACAACGTCTTCGCGCTGTACGTCTTCTTCGAGCTGACGAGTGTCGCGTCTTTTCTGCTCATCGGATTCAAGCACGGCGAGAAGAAATCGCGCCGGTCGGCGTGGCAGGCTCTTCTCGTTACGACGGCCGGCGGATTCGCGCTCATGGCCGGGCTGATCCTGCTGGGAAACGTGGCCGGTACGTTTGAGGCGTCGCGCATGTTGGAAGAGGGGGAGGTCGTGCGCGCGTCCGGCCTGTACCTGCCGATTCTCCTTCTCGTGCTGGCCGGAGCCTTCACCAAGTCCGCCCAGTTCCCGTTCTATTTCTGGTTGCCGAACGCCATGGAGGCGCCTGCGCCCGTCAGCGCCTATCTGCACTCCGCGACGATGGTGAAGGCCGGCGTGTACCTTCTCGCGCGCTTCTCGCCGGTGCTCGGCGATACGGACGCGTGGATCGCGATGGTGACGACGACCGGCGTCGTCACGATGCTCCTTGCGGCGTATCTCGCCCTGCGCTATACGGAGCTCAAGAAGATCCTCGCCTACTCCACGATCATGGTGCTTGGTGCTCTGACGATGCTCCTCGGAATAGGGGGCGAGAAAGCCGTCCTGGCCTGTCTGGCCTTCGTACTCGTGCATGCCCTGTACAAGGCGCCGTTGTTTATGATTGCGGGAACGCTGGAGCACGCGGCGGGCAGTTACGATCTGGAAGAGCTGGGAGGGCTCGCGCGAGCGATGCCCGCGACGTTCGCGGCCGCCGCTCTGGCCGCCGTGTCGATGGCCGGTCTCCCTCCGTTTGTAGGGTGGATCGGTAAGGAGGCCGTTCTAACGGCTCTGACGGAGTCGAGCATACAGCCGTACGTGCTCACAGGGGCGGCCGTTCTTTCCAATGCGGCGATCTTTGCGGTGGCGGGTGTGGTGTCCATCCGGCCATTCCTGGGCAGGCGGAAGCATCCGGTGGGTGAGCTTCATGCGGCGCCCGCGGGCCTCCGGTTGGCGCCGCTGCTTCTGGTGGGACTTGGACTTTACTTCGGGCTGGCTCCCGGCTTTCTGTCCGAGCAGATCATCGCTCCGGCGGTTGACGTGGTGGCGCGAGAAGACGTTAGCGAGCATCTGGCGCTGTGGCACGGTTTCACGCCGGCGTTTTTTCTCAGCATCGGGACGATAGGACTGGGGATCGTCGTCTACATGTCGTGGGAGCGGCTGCACCGCTCGGCCGGGATGCGCATCTACGCCGGGTGGTTTGCAGACGGCTTGGACCACGCGTACGAGGGCGTGCTCAAAGCCGTGACGATGCTCGCAGCGTGGCAGACTCGGGTCCTCCAGCATGGTGTGCTTCGCCACTACGTCGCGGCATCGGTAGGCTTCGGCGTGCTTTTGATCGGCTATACGACGCTCTTCCATGCCGGCATCGGCTTGCCGAGCATCGATGCCGGTGTCCTCGTCTACGAGGCGGCCATCGTCGGCCTTCTCGTTTTTTCCTCCGTAGCCGTCATCGTCGTGCGCCGCCGCTTTACGGCCGTGCTTGCGCTGAGCGCTGCCGGCTTCAGCGTGGCCGCCACCTTTCTCGTCTTCAGTGCGCCGGACGTGGCCATGGTGCAGCTGCTGATCGAGACGCTGACGTTGATTCTCATCGTTCTTGCGCTCATCGACATGCCGGAAGTGTACCGCGAGCCGGAGCCTGATCGGTGGCGCTACCGAAACATAGTCATTGCGGCCGGCACCGGTACGGTCGTGGCGCTGCTGATGCTTGCGGTTCTCGAGATGCCGTTCGATCTGGCGGTCAGCGACTACTACGTGGGCAAAAGTCATGGCGAGGCGGGAGGGCGCAACGTCGTGAACAACATTCTCGTCGATTTCCGGGCGCTCGATACGCTCGGCGAGATCACGGTGCTGGTTGTGGCCGGAATCAGTGCATATGCGCTCGTGCGCAGGCGAGAGGATGCCGACGGATCGGAGTCTCCTACACCGTGAATGTGCCATGATCGACTCACTCATTCTTCGCACGGCGACGCGAGCGGTCGTTCCGCTCATCCTGCTGTTCTCAGTGTACATGCTCACGTGGGGGCACGATCAGCCGGGCGGCGGATTCAGCGGCGGGCTGATTGCCGCGCTGGCGTACGCCCTGTACGCCTTTGCATTCGGAACGAAGCAGACCCGACGGGCTCTCCCGGGCGAGCCGCAGCGGCTCATCGGAGCGGGTCTCGGCATGGCTGTTTTCGCCGGCACGGTCGGGCTCGTCGTCGAGGGTCACTTTCTTGCCGATGTCTCGATGCACCTATCCCTCTGGAACGATGCCGAGCTTGCACTGGGAACGGCGCTGTTGTTCGACGTGGGCGTCTACGTCATCGTTCTCGGGGCGGTAGTCGCGCTTACGTTTGCGTTCGAAGAGGCGTTCACGTCCATTCTGCCCCAGGGAGACGACATGGACGCGCCGTGATGGAAACGATCCTCGCCATTGCCGTCGGAGCGCTGTTCGCGGTCGGGGTGTACCTCCTCCTTCAGCGCAACCTGATACGCGTACTTTTCGGCGTCGTCGTGATGACGAATGCCGTAAACGTCCTCATCTTCGCCATGGGCCGTCTGACGCGCGGAAAGCCTCCTGTTTTGCCCGAGGAGGCGGCCGCCGACGTCGTGCTCGCCAATCCGCTGCCGCAGGCACTGATTCTCACGGCCATCGTGATCAGTTTCGGGCTTGCGGCATTCATGCTCGCGCTGATCTACCGCTCTGAGAAGACGTTCAATTCGCTGGATTCGGATCATCTGCGCATCACAGATCGCTTCGAGGACCCGAACGCATGAGGATGTCGACGGACGTTCTTCTCATACTGCCGATCCTGATCCCGCTGGCTGCGGCTGCGGTGGCGCTGCTGGTTCGTCGCGCGCCGCGCATCCAGCAGGCTCTCAGCGTCGGCAGCATGGCCGTGCTGCTTACGGTGTCCCTCCTGCTTCTCAACGTGCTACGGGAAGAGGGCATCGTCGTTTCGCAGGCCGGCGCCTGGGCGGCCCCGTTCGGAATAACACTCGTCGTCGATCATCTCAGCATTTTGATGCTGATCATCGCGGCCGTCGTCGGCCTCGCGGGGGCGATCTACTCGCTGGCAGACATCGACGTCGAGCGGATGCGCGGAGGCTTTCACCCGATGCTCCAGGTGATGATGGCGGGCATTTGCGGCTGCTTCCTGGCGGGCGATCTCTTTAATCTGTACGTCTGGTTCGAAGTGCTCCTCGCCGCCTCGTTCGTTCTGATGGTCCTCGGGAGCACGCCCGACCAATTGGAAGGCGCCGTCAAATACGTCGTGCTGAGCCTCATTGCGTCGTCGCTGCTGCTCGCCGGCGTGGGGCTGATATACGGAATGACGGGCACGCTGAATCTGGCGGATCTGGCCCTTCGGCTGCGCGCATTTGAAGCGCCGGGGCTTGTAATCGCCGTCTCTATGATCTTCATCGTCGCGGTCGGATTGAAGGCGGCTATGTTCCCGTTTTTCTTCTGGCTGCCCGCATCCTATCACACCCCTCCGGTCACCATTTCGGCCGTATTCGCCGGACTGCTGACGAAGGTCGGCGTGTACGTGCTAATACGTCTCTTCACGCTGTTGTTCGTGCAGGACATCGGATACACGCACACCTTCCTGTTGTGGATCGCGGGCGTGACGATGGTGACCGGCGTGCTCGGCGCCGCCGCCCACAGCGAGTTTCGCCGCATCCTTTCGTACCACATCATCAGCCAGATCGGATACATGATTATGGGGCTGGCCCTTCACTCACCGCTCGCTCTGCTCGGCTCAATCTTTTTTATCATCCACAACATTCTGGCCAAGACGAATCTATTTTTCGTCAGCGGCATCGCCCGGCGCGTCGGCGGATCATTCGAGCTGAAGAGGTTGGGTGGGCTGTATCGGGATCAGCCGATGCTTTCCGTGCTGTTCCTCATTCCTGCACTCGCACTGGCAGGGATTCCGCCGCTTTCGGGGTTCTGGGGCAAGCTCATACTTGCGCGGGCCGGCTTCGACCTACAGTCCTACACGATAGTGGCCGTAGCGCTCGTCGTGGGCCTCCTCACGCTGTATTCGATGTCTAAGATCTGGATCCAGGCCTTTCTAACGCCTCGTGCTTCGAGTGCGGATCGGCACGCTCCACTTCGCGGCCGGCTAAAGATCCTGTACGTGCCCACCGTATTTCTCGCCGCCTTGACCCTCGGAATCAGCTTCTACGCGACTCCACTGTTCGATCTCTGCGCGAGCGCGGCCGACGAATTGTTGAATGCCGACCAATACATAAACGCGGTGTTGGGCCCATGAGAAGAAGTCTCCTCCTCAACGTCTTGCTGGCGCTCGTCTGGACGGTGGTCACCGGATCGTTCACCGCCCCCAACCTGCTGATGGGATTCGTTATAGGATACCTCGTGATGCGTCTCCTGCGACCGCTGATCGGGGCGACCGGCTACGTCGGTCGGATATGGCACGTGTTCGAGCTCGCGGTCTTTTTCGTGCGCGAGCTGATCGTCGCAAGTGCGCGAATCGTGGTCGACGTCGCGACGCCGTCCCATCGCATGCAGCCTGGCGTTATCGCGTTTCCGCTCGATGCGAAGACAAGCGCGGAAATCACACTTCTGGCCAATCTCATTTCGCTGACGCCGGGCACGCTGAGTCTCGACGTGTCGGAGGATCGGAGCACGCTCTTCATCCACGTCATGTATGTTCGCGGCAGAGATGTCGAAGCGGAGTGTGCGCGTATCAAGCGCAGCCTCGAATCTCGCGTTCGCCAAACCGTTGGCCCGGTGAATTGATGTGGATTTCTCGCGGCCATTCTGCCGCGGCGTAGCGAAATTCACGAGGTCCCGACAAGTGTAATTGTCTCTTGATACGGTGGATATAGCTCGAACACCGAGCGGGCATCGGGCTTCCATTCATATCGATCAGGATGGATCAACAAAACGGATGAGACCTATGAGCGCAGAAGCACCCACGAAGCGGCCGGAAAGTGTTCCGCCGCAGCATCAGGAGAAGCAGCCGGGATCTGAGCAGGAAATGGATCCCAAGCCGGAATCCTTCGCACCGTGGTACCGCGGAAGTGGAAAACTCGAGGACAAAGTCGCGCTGATCACCGGCGGCGACAGCGGCATCGGACGCAGCGTAGCCGTCCTCTTCGCACGCGAAGGCGCGGACGTGGTCATCGTCTACCTTGACGAGCATGAGGATGCGGAGGAGGCGAAACGTATGGTCGAGAACGAGGGCCGCCGCTGTCTCACCATTTCAGGCGACGTCGGCCAGGCATCCTTCTGCCGCGAAACGGTCGAGAAAACGATCGAGAAATTCGGAAAGCTGGATGTGCTCGTCAACAACGCCGCCGTTCAGTACGTGCAGGAGTCGATCGAGGATATTTCCGAAGAGCAGCTCGAGAAGACCTTCCGCACGAACATCTTCGCCTATTTCTTCCTGACGCAGGCGGCGATGCCGCACTTGAAGGAAGGCAGCAGCATCATCAACTCGACCTCCATTACGGCCTTTCGCGGAATGCCCGTGCTGCTGGATTATGCGTCGACGAAAGGCGCTATCCTGGCCTTCACGCGATCTCTCGCGCAGAATCTCGCCGACAAGGGGATTCGAGTGAATGCCGTCGCGCCGGGCCCCATCTGGACGCCGCTCATACCGGCTAGTTTCCCTGCGGATGACGTGGCCGAGTTCGGCAAATCGCAGCCGCTCGGCCGCGTCGGCCAGCCCGAAGAAGTCGCGCCGAGCTACGTCTTCCTTGCCGCGCAGGATGCCTCGTACATCACCGGACAAACTATCCACCCGAACGGCGGCGAGGTGGTCGGCGCGTAATGCCGAACTTCGTTGCCGGCTCACTTTGGAATTTCATCATGCATCTAAAAAACATTGTTTCCACCGTAGCGTCGGCGGCTCAGCGGAGCCACGTCAACGTCGGGGCGATCGAGCGCTTGGCGTCGATCGCCGCCGGGACATTGCTCACGGCATACGGGATCAAACGCTCTTCCCTCGCCGGGTACGGCATCGCGGGCACCGGCGCGGCCCTGCTTTTTCGGGGAGTTACAGGGTACTGTCCGGTCAACGCCGCCGTAGGTCGCGACAGCACGGGAGGGGATCAAGGGCACGATCGCGTGGAGATCCGCACCCGCCTGACTGTCGACAAGCCGCGGGAGGAGGTCTATGCCTTCTGGCGTCGGCTCGAGAATCTGCCGCAGTTCATGAAACATATCTCCGAGGTGCGGCAGACTGGAGCGCGGCGTTCAGCGTGGTCGGCGCCCATTCCGATGACCGATACTCACCTCGAATGGGAATCCGAAATCGAAGCCGAAGACGAAAACAGCCGGCTCGCCTGGCATTCCGTCGCGGGATCCGGGATTGAGAATTCCGGAGAAGTCCGGTTCGAGGACGCGCCCGGCGGTCGGGGCACCGTGCTGAACGTGTACATTTTCTACGCGCCACCGGCCGGCGACGTGGGAGCGGCAGCGGCCGGACTCCTCACGCCGGCCTTTGAGCAGATGGTCAAGGAAGACGTCCGGCGTTTCAAACGCGTGATCGAGACCGGTGAGATTCCTTCGACGGCCGGCCAGTCCTCGGGCGCTCACTGAATTACTTATTCGAACGGATATGCGAGCTCTTTGCTGGTTCGGAACCCACGACGTGCGCGTTGAGACCGTGCCCGATCCCGAAATCATCAATCCCAGAGACGCCGTCATCGACGTCTCGGCCACGGCCATTTGCGGATCGGATCTGCACCTGTACAACGGATACATCCCCAGCATGATGAAGGGAGACATCCTCGGGCACGAATTCATGGGAGAGGTCGTCGAGGTGGGAGCGGAGGTCGGCAACCTCCAGGTAGGAGACCGGGTGATCGTTCCCTTCCCCATCTCGTGCGGACGGTGCCGATACTGTCGTGACGAGGAATACAGCCTCTGCGACAACTCGAACCCGAACGCGGCGATGGCCGAGAAGATGTACGGCTATTCGCCTGCAGCCCTCTTCGGCTATTCCCACATGCTCGGCGGTTATGCCGGTGGGCAGGCCGAATATGCGCGCGTACCCTATGCGGACGTAGGTCCGTTCAAGGTACCTGACGATCTCGATGACGACCACGTCCTCTTTCTGACCGACATCTTCCCGACGGGATATCAGGCGGCGGTCAACTGCGACATAGAAGGCGGCGACGTCGTCGCCGTATGGGGGTGCGGTCCGGTCGGGCTCTTCAGCATCTTGAGTGCTTACCTTCTCGGCGCGGAGCGCGTGATTGCGATCGATCGTGTACCGGAGCGGCTCGAGATGGCCCGCGAGCACACCGGCGCCGACATCCTTAACTACGACCATGAGGACATCTTCGACGCGCTGCGCGAAAAGACCGGAGGCCGCGGCCCCGACGCCTGTATCGACGCCGTCGGGATGGAGGCGCACGGCTTCGGCGTCGCCGGCTTCTACGACAAGGCGAAGCAGACGGTGCGGCTGCACACCGACCGACCCACGGCGCTTCGTCAGGCGATTCAGGCCTGCGGGAAGGGAGGCACCGTCTCCATTCCGGGCGTCTACGGCGGCGTCGTCGACAAGCTGAACCTGGGCGCCGCCTTCAACAAGGGGCTCACGATCAAGATGGGACAGACGCACGTTCAGAAATTTCTGCCGCAGCTGTTGCAGCACATCCAAAACGGCGACGTCGATCCGTCCTTCCTCATCACCCACCGGCTCAGCCTCGAAGACGGGCCGTCGGCGTACGACACCTTTATGAAGAAGGAGGACGGATGCGTGAAGGTCGTACTATCGCCATGAGTTCGTGGGCTTTCATTGGAAGACGAGGCTAAATGTATGGCGTGGACGAAAAAGACCGCGATCGGCCCGGCGTCGATCACGAAAACTGCGATCGGCCTGGCGTCGACGGCGGTGTTGTGGACGGCCTACCGCCGATCAAAGCAGCTCGATCTCCGGGGCAAATGCGTGCTGATCTCAGGAGGCTCGCGCGGTCTGGGTCTGGAAATGGCGCGCGAATTCCTCAAGCGCGGAGCTCGTATCGCCCTGCTCGCTCGAGACGCCGACGAGCTAGTCCGCGCGCATGCGGAGTTGGGCGGATGGACGGGGCGAAGCGAATCGCCTGGGAAGAGCGCAGCCCTGGGGTCCGGTGGATCGCCGTCGTCGAGTGGATCGTCTGAGATGCGCGCGGTCTCAGAGCGGAGTGAATCACCGTCGCACGGCGAATCGAGCGGTATGAAAGCATCGGATGTGATTGTCGTCCCGTGCGACATTCGCGACCCGGATGCGGCTGCGCGAGCCGTCGGGGAGGTATTCTCAGCGTTCGGGAGCATCGATGTGCTCGCCAATGTCGCGGGCGTCATCGACGTGGCACCCTACGAGCATCAGACTCCGGAAGATTTTCGCGATTCCCTCGACACGCATCTCTGGGGGCCGATGCATCTGATTCGAAACGTCGTCGGCCGGATGAAGCCGGGCAGCCGCATCGTCAACATCTCGTCCATCGGCGGCCTGGTCTCGGTTCCCCATCTCCTCCCGTACTCGGTCGGCAAGTTTGCTCTGACCGGGTATTCGGAGGGTCTCTCCTCCGAGCTATCGAAACGCGGAATTTATGTGACGACCGTCTGCCCCGGGCTGATGCGAACCGGCTCCCACGTCAAAGCCCGATTCAAAGGCCGGCACCGCGAGGAATTCGCGTGGTTCTCCGCAAGCTCGGGCATCCCGTTAGCCTCGACGAGCTCTCGTAAGGCCGCGCGGAAAATCATTGCCGCCTGTCGGATGGGCAAGCCGTTCCTGATCCTCACACCACAGGCCAGAGCCCTCCATCTTTTCCACGCGCTGGCGCCGAACTGCACCGCTCGCATCATGCGCCTGGCGGCGCGGCTGCTACCGGATCCGACCGGCGAAGACGGCGACCGATCGCGCGAAGGCTGGCAAAGTACCTCACGGGCGGCGCCATCCATACTCACGCGCTGTGCCGACCGTGCCATCGACCGGAATAATGAGCTGCCCGAAGGATCCAGAGAGGCCTATTTCAGCACGTAGAGTGAGCGGCCACTATGGATGCGTACATCCATCTCAAGATCTACGGCACGTGGTACATGGAGGTCGATTCGACGTATGTAATCGGGCGAGCGGTCGATACGGGATTTAACTACACCCGGGGAGGGTGGCGCGGTCGATCGTTGCCGTCTATTGCAATAGAAATGTGATCTGCGGATAACGACAAGGCGTCGGATATGCATTTTTCATCGATGGTGAAGAGCGGGCGCACGCAACTACCGCTTTTGATCACTGCGCTGGTACTGAGCGCGTGCACCCGTCCCGTCCTTGAGCGGGCGGCGCCCGAAACGGGGCCACAGGTGCGCGTAGGATTGCTCGTGGATTCCGCATCCGTCGAGCTTTCATCGCCGACAGGCCTCGAGTTCATCGATCCCGAAAGCGGACGTCGAATCGCCGAGTACGGTCCGGGCGAGCGCGTCGTGGTGCGGTCGGAAACGGATTCGTTGCGGCGCTCTGCGCCGGGTGAGCTTAGCCTGGAGCACAATCTCACCGCTCAGAATACGGGTCTGCGGCTCCTCAGCGTTCGGCCCCGAGGCGAGGGAATCGTCTCCATCGGCGGACGGCCGTACCGTGGGACCGCCATCGTCCGAACGACCGGTCTCGGCCGACTTACGGCGATCAATCAGGTGGATATGGAGGCCTACCTGTTGGGGGTCGTGCCGAGGGAGATCGGCAACGTGGGGGAGGAGCTTCTGGAGACCGCCAAAGCGCAGGCGGTAGCCGCTCGCACCTACGCCGTCCGGTACATGGGCCGGCGTGACTCGCTGGGCTTCGACGTTTTCGCGACGGTTCAGGACCAGGTGTACGGCGGCGTAGAGGCCGAGCACGATCCGGTATCTCGTGCGGTACGGGAGACGGCGGGCGAGATCCTCACCTTCGAGGGCGAACCCATCCAGGCCTTCTACAGCTCAACGTGCGCCGGCCACACGTCATCAATACACGAGGTATGGCCGGTCGAGCCCCCGCGGCCATATCTGACATCCATTTCCGACATTAACCCCAACTCCGGAGAAGCTTTCTGCCGATCCTCCAACCGCTTCGAATGGACCGAGCGCTGGACCGTCCCCGAGTTCACCGAGATTCTGAACCGGACGCTGGCCGACTCGCTGCCGGAACGCATGTCATCGGTTGGAACGCTGCACGACCTTCGCGTCCTGGAGCGCACGCCGGAGGGGCGGATCCGCGCCCTTGCCATCGCCACGGATGTCGATACGTTCGTGGTCGGCGGCGATCGGATCCGTTGGGTTTTCGAACGGCCGAGTGGACCGATTCTGAACAGTTCGAAATTCGACGTCGGCGTGATGCGCAATGACGAAGGCCGGCCCGTGGAGGTGGTCGCAACCGGCGGCGGGTGGGGCCATGGCATCGGCATGTGCCAGGTCGGCGCCATGGGGCGCGCCCGCGCCGGACAGGACTATCGGGCGATTTTGTCCGCCTACTATCGGGGGACTTCTATCCGAAGTCTCTACTGAGGCTGTCAGCGACCGTGTGCAGAATGTTAAACCATTCACTCGCTCCTAAGCAGGGTTCCGGTTCTGATCCACCGGCGGCAAGCGCTTCCGAAATCTGCTACGAGTATTCAAGTTTAACACGTAACAGAGTGCGCCGATACGTGTATGCGACCACTGAAATACGACGATCCATCTTCGGAAGAACGTC
>CAZART010000072.1:0-6131 GCA_964487555.1 uncultured Rhodothermales bacterium | reverse complement strand
GCCGATACGTGTATGCGACCACTGAAATACGACGATCCATCTTCGGAAGAACGTCGATGCAGACTGTAACAGCCGGTTATTCACTTTGCCCAACCTCGCAGGAGCGCAACATCTCGCAGGCAAAAATGCGGATGCATACAAGACCAGCCGTGTCATCAACGCATCGCCGGTGTACTACGGCTGGGTGGTCGTGCTGGCGTCGTCCGTCGGCATGGCGATGACCATTCCCGGTCAGACGATCGGCGTTTCTCTTTTCATCGACGGCATCATGGCAGAGCTCGGGCTGTCACGCTCCGCCGTATCTGCAGCGTATACCGCCGCTACCGTCCTCGGCGCGTTCTCTCTCTCATATATCGGTAGATGGATCGACCGTGTAGGTCCCCGCCGGGCCGTTATTGGCATAGCGGTCCTCTTCGCGCTGGGTGTCGCGGGCATGGGCCTCGTGAATGGATTGATCGCACTCTTTGCGGGTTTCCTGGTCCTGCGAGCCATGGGCCCCGGCGCGTTAAGCCTCGTGAGTCTGCACGCCGTTAATATCTGGTTCGTTCGTGGACGTGGAACGGCCGTGGGCTGGATGGGCGTCGGTCTGGCGGCGTCCACGGCCGTCTTTCCGCCCCTCATCGAACGTGGGCTTGACCTATTCACGTGGCGGGAGATGTTCGGCATCATTGGTCTGATCGTTCTGATCGTTTTGCCTGCCGTCGGCGTGACGCTCTTTCGAGAGAAGCCGGAGAACTTCGGGATTCGTCCCGATGGTGCTGACGCCTCCGACGGAGGGGGTGAAGAATCGCTGTCTCTCGCGAAGGCGCGGCGTACCCCTGCGTTCTGGATGCTGACCGTCGGCGGCGTTGTCGTGACGAGTCTCGGGACAGGTCTCATGTTCCATCATTTCTCGATGATGGAGATGAACGGGCTGAGCCGCGGCGCTGCAGCCGCTCTGTTCGTTCCGCTCGGCATTCTGACGGCCGTCTCGAACCTCGGTACGGGTTACCTGATGGACCGCGTTGAGCCACGGGTGCTCCTGGCTGCGATGCTCATGTTGTTTGCGGGCATGCTGGCCTCCGTCCCGTTCGTCGGGAGTTTCGCTGCGATCTGGGCGTACGGTAGCGTCTTCGGAATGGTACACGGCATGCAGGGCGCGCTGATGGGGAGTGGATACGCCTACTACTTCGGCCGCGATCATATCGGGGCCATCAAAGGATTCGCTAAAACCGTCTTCGTTGGGGGTGCAGCGGCCGGACCCATCATTTATGCGGCCGGTGTCGATTGGCTCGGGAGCTACACGCCGACGCTTCTGGCTACCGCGGCTATCACGGTCGGATTTGGTGTCGCTGCCGCCGTACTGAATGACAGCAAGCTGCTCGTCGGTGTCCGCGGAGAAGGCGAGCCGGCCTGCCGGTCACGAGCCTGACTTCAGGCATCTGGACGAAGGCGAGATTCATGCACGTCTGTCGAGTCCCTCGTTCCTCACATCACCACTTTCCGAAACAGCGCGATATCACGACGAGGTATCTCGAGCCTGTAGTCGAAGCGATCCGCGATCCACGCCATTGTCTCTTCGCGGTAGAAGCAAACGTGTGTAACGTCCCGCGCATACGACCATTGACGGAAGTCCTTGTCGTCGGCCCACTGCGTCATCACGGCCAGCCATCCGCCAGGCTTGAGCAAGCCGTACAAACGCTCGAATTCGGCGGATGGCGCATGGAAGTGCTCTGCCGTTTCTGTGCAGGTGACGAAGTCGTACTTGCGCGCTAGCGCGTCGAGCCGCGGAGCAAAGAAGGGATCATAAATCGCCATGTCGAACCCTTGCTCTTCCATCATGACGGAGAGCGTAGGGCCGGGACCTGCTCCGTAATCGAGGCCGGTGGCGGGCCGCTCGAGGCGTTTAATTAAAGGAGTGGTCACACGGCGGAGGAACGCACGGTAGCGCTCGTCGGACGGATCATTATTGTGAGTCTCGTAGCGCATCCGTTCGGTCTTATGGTCCGGATGAAAATGAGGCGGAACGAAGATAAGTCCGCACTCCGTGCATAAGAGGTATGGCCGCCCATGCACGCGTGCGTGGGGCGTAAGGCGTTCAGAATAGCAGAGCAGGCAGGACGACATGCAGAGAAGAAGGCCGGTTAACGTCGAGTCCCGATCAGAACATCCATGCAGTTACCGAATCTATCTGTTACGAATAGTCGTGCTATTCTTTCGAGGCGGCATTACCTGTTTGGTTCACCATCCCGGCAGAACGGCGAAACAGTAGATCGAATTGTTACGTTAATCGCTTAGGTGTTTGGAGAGTGCCATCACGGCGAGGTCACAATGATGCAGGAAGGTGTTTTTCAGATCTATCCCACGCACGGAGGGTCGTATTCTTGGTGGCTTCTCGACGAGGGCGGGTCCATGATCGCTCATGCCCCGACTCAGTACGAGAGTATCGACGATTGTATCGCAGTCGTCGAGCAGGTGAAGCGACTGGCCGGTCGCGCATCCATCCAGGACCTTCCTGTTCCGAATCCGGACACGAACTCACAAGAGTGATGGGCGCGGATTTTCAGGGGCGAAGCACACCTAGCCGGGAAGTTCGTGGAACTCGCGCATCTCACGGTGCGTGGCGAACGGGGGATCAGCCAGCAAATCGTCTTCAATGACCCCCGCCGGTACGTCTAGCAGGCCGACCACATCGGATATTCCCGCCGTGTTCTGCTGCAGTGCCGCGCGGACCAGCTTGAGCACGGACATGGAATATCGATCGAGCGATAGAGGCGCAGGATCGGCAGCTCTGAAATGGCCCGCATCCAGGCCAATCTTCGCGGCGATGGCCGACGGACTGCATTGCTTCATTCTTTCATAGTCTTCTTCAGTGATGTGGCGCTCCGTGAGCAGTCGATGGAGGGTCGTCGGATAGCTGACGCGGAAATACTGCGCGAGGTAGACGGCTGCGTAGGCGTCCACCGAATCTTCCGCAGCGACTTTGACCATCTTTCGAAGCCTCTTGCGAGGGACGAGAAAATGCGGGGCGAAGGTGTCTGCGAAACGCTCCAGTGGGGATTCGTCCTCGAAGCGGCAAACCGCGCCGCGCTCTGCGTAGTGATAGAGGGCGTGTGCGTACAGGTGGGCCAGGCTGAACGCCTGCCTACCGGGGCTTGCGTCCGTATTAACGAGCACACAGAAGCCGAGGCGTCCGTGGTTAAAGAATATGCCGGCTACTCCCGGCTCCGGCCGCTCGAGCCTTCCGAGTGCGGCTCGATACACGACGACCCCGCGCTCGTCGAGAAAGGCGCGCATGTCCGGCAGCGCATTTCGACCTAGCCGATAGTGGTCTCGCACCTCATCGGCCAGCGTCGGAGCACGGCGGGCATCCGTAATCGGAGATCCGTGATCCAGGCTGCGAGACGGTTTTCCCGGCCCTGGCATAGAAGCACCAACTGAATCGAGAAAATCGGCCCAGCGGTCGAGAAAGTCGAGCCACTGGCGCACCGGATGGTTTCGCGATTCGTCGTCCGGCAAGCGCGAATAGATGATGCGACGCTCCACCTCGGCATCGCGCTCAGCAGTACCGGTTAGATAATCCGGAGAGACGTGCAGAATCTGCGCAAGCGCCTCGACCTGGGGGAGGTTGGGTGTGCGGGCCTCCGTCTCCCACATCGAAACGAGCTCCCGCGGGACGCCGAGACGGCTTCCCACCTGTTCCTGCGTCAGCGCCGCGCGCTCGCGGCTAGTTCGAAGTCGTTGTCCTGAGAGGTCCATGAACGAGACGAGCTATGTGAAGACGTATGTTTGTTACGTGGTGCGTTACGCTAAGTTCGCTAGTATCGAGGCGCCGGGTCGACCGATACTTGCCTATATGTTACACAAGCTATAGCCACAAATTCGGAAACACAGCCGGCATCTGTACGTTACGACTCATCCGACCGGCACAGCACCTTTCCCATCTTATCTACACGTATGAAACCCGAAACCGCGGCCCGGATCCTTCTCGAGGATCTGTACGGAGTCAGTCAGGAATTCGGCGGACAGCCGCTGGTGAACCTCACGCTGCGAGCGCAGGTGCGTGGGATCAACGACGTGGAGGTCCTGTCACAAGCCGTCGCCCTGATGCGGCATAAGTCGTGGATCGAGCTGCCACTCGCAACACCGTCCGCCGGGTTCTACGCCAAACTCGCGGGCCCGGGTCTCGCGGTTGCACGAGAGCAGCGCGGTGACATTCTCGGATCCTCTTGAAAATCGAATAGGCTGGAGGACGTTCGACGCCGACTGTGTGCGGATTCAAAACAGGGGGCTCCGTAATAGGGCTGGACCTCACGGCGTGAGAAGTAACAGCACGAGAATGGCCGCCATCAGGATGAGAATGATCCAGGCGCCATGCCTTGGCGTGAAGGGATGTCGCGGCGGAGGTCCTGCATTTCGGTTCATGGGGCGCTGTACGTCTTGTCGTGGCCGCTGATCTCTACGCATTCCCCGTCGAGCCTTCTAATGCCGGCCTCTTCCATCACGTCGCACACCTTCTCCGGCCGTCCGGTCTCGAATCGTGATTTCCGAGGACGGCCCGTATCAGGAACGGAGGTTTGCCGAGCTTGCATAGTTCGCCTCCGGGTAGGATTCATCAGCCGCCACATGGTTCCAACAAATACGTGGGCGCGCGTAACAGCGTAGAAGGAGCGTCTTGGAGACCGACGTGGACGTCTCGCTTGTTTGCAGGCTACATCCCTTCGTGTTGTTCAGACAGGTCGCTCCGTCCCTACCGCCCGCTTCGTACGGCGGCAGGACTTAAACTCGAACTACAGTGTGAATCCGTGTAACAGCGAGTGTTAATTAATCGGCGAGATCTTGCGGCTGAGACAGGTCGGCATCGTATCGACGATCGACCTATGTATTAATGTCTTCAGCGCTGCCTCCTCACGCGTCGAGCATGCGAACCATGGACAGGCGCATCTTCCTGAAACTTCCGCGGCCCTCGTCGAGGGGGGTCTGATCTCGCGGTCAATCAGGTCAGGATCAAGCGGCAGGGTGGGAGTGAAGGCACGCGTCGCCGGGGCTGCGGGCCGCTTGTGGGCGAGCCGGAAATGCAGTAATGTACGGGTCCCAGCCCATCCAATATTCCACGTCCTTGGCAATGCAGCGAGAAGAGATATCCGGATCGAAAAAGTCAACCTCGTCGCGTCGGTCCTTTCTCAAGAAAGCCGTAGTCGGGAGCTCCGTTCTCATTGTGCCCAGACACGTGCTGGGCGGCGTGAGGTTTACGGCGCCGAGCGATCAGCTGAACCTGGCGGCGATCGGTGCCGGCGGCAAGGGTGCGAGTGATATCCGGAATGCCACGGTCGACGGCCGCGAGCGCGTGGCGGCGCTGTGCGACGTCGATTTCTCCGGCTCGGCGTCTCGTTCCGTCGAACGATACCCGGACGCAAAGCGGTATTCAGATTACCGCGTGATGCTGGACGAGATGACGGATATCGACGCCGTCACGATCTCGACCCCCGACCACCACCACGCGCCGGCTGCCGTTTTCGCGATGGAGCGCGGCGTCCACGTGTACGTCCAAAAGCCCCTGACCCACAACATCCGCGAAGCCCGGCTCCTTAGCGAGATGGCGCGGGAGAAGAAGATCGTCAGTCAGATGGGAAACCAGGGTGCGTCGAATCCGCTGCTGGGGATGGTGCACAAATGGGTGGATGACGGCGCCATCGGGCCGGTCACCAAGGTGCAGGTGTGGACGAACCGGCCCGTCTGGCCCCAAGGCTTCGCCATGCCGGATCCGGATCCCGGCCGGAAGCCCGCGGACCTCGATTGGGACCTTTGGCTGGGTCCCGCCGAGTACATGCCATACACGCCCGGTCTGCATCCGTTCAACTGGCGAGGCTGGTGGGATTACGGCACGGGCGCCCTGGGCGACGTCGGCTGTCACCTGATCGACATTCCCTTCCGCACCCTGAACCTGCACTATCCGACCGACGCGGAATCCAGCGTGGGGACCATCTACACCGAAATGTGGACGCCGGAGTACCATCCGAAAGGATGCCCAGCGTCGTCGTTCATCACGCTCCATTTCGACGCTACGGACAAGAGCCTGGCGCCCATCGAGATGACCTGGAGCGACGGCGGCATCCGGCCGGCGCACCCGGAGGCCATCCCGGCCGATCACG
>CAZART010000071.1:0-27546 GCA_964487555.1 uncultured Rhodothermales bacterium | reverse complement strand
GAGGGCTCGGCTACACGCCGGTCGGCGTTTTTGACGACAGTCGACGCCGTGGTACGCAGTGCCGAAACGTGCCCGTCATGGGCGGTACCATGATGATGGACGTTACGCCGGCACCCGTGGCCATCGTGAACATGCCGTCGATGGGGCGAGAGCGCACGGTCGAACTCCTCGAAGGGCCGCTATCACGCTTTCGCACCGTCATCGTGATACCTGACCTGATCGACGCACCGTCCCTATGGGTCAAGCCTCGGGATCTGAATGGCCTGCTCGGTCTAGAGATTCGTTGCAATCTTTGTAGTCCCGTCGCGCAGGTTCTAAAGCGAACGTTCGACGTAGTCGCCGTCATTCTAACCATGCCGGTGTGGGTGCCTCTATGCACCTTGATCGCCGCGCTGATCTGGGTCGAAGACCGGGCCCATCCGTTCTTCTTTCAGGCACGCGTCGGCCAGAATGGCCGGACCTTCGACACCTGTAAGTTTCGAACCATGTACCTGGATGCGGAGCAGGTGCTGCAGGATGCCCTTGAAAAAGACCCGGAGATGCGCCGGAAATGGACGCTAAATTTCAAGCTCGAACACGATCCCCGCGTCACGCGGATTGGCCGTCTCCTGCGCAGGTACAGCCTGGACGAACTCCCTCAACTCGTCAATGTTATTCGCGGTGAGATGTCGCTGGTTGGACCACGACCCCTTCCGGTCTACCACCATCGCGCGCTGCGGGCCCGGGTTCAGGGCCTCCGCGAGCGAGTCAAACCGGGCCTCACGGGCCTCTGGCAGGTTTCCGGACGCAGCGACAGCGGAAGCGACGGAATGGAGCTATACGATCCGTATTACGTGCGCAATTGGTCGCTGTGGCTGGACGCAATCATTCTATTCCGGACATTCGGAGCGGTTACGTCAGCGTCAGGAGCTTACTGAGCGCCGCGAAACGCCGACTACAGCACGGCGAGACGATTCCGCCACTCCCAACCCCTGCAACGACGCAGAGCGCTACCCATTCCACAAACGGGCTGCATCATCCGATATCCCTTGAACGGTAAGGGAATCCCTTACGTGGTCATACGCCCTTAACCGTACACGCCTCCTCCGAAATCTCGTAGGCGATGGGAGATATTGGGCCACCAAATCAGCGATCCGCTCCTTAAGTCCTATGCCCGCCGCCGCTACCTTAATCCTCGCGTCCCATCCCCGGGCCGCCGTCAGTTCACACTCACCACAGAAAGTAGCGGTTATGGTAGCGGCTGAATCTACGGTTTCGCGATATCGGAAAATCTCACTGCGGCGATGCATCCGCTCGCTCGTTTCAGATTCACCCGATCGAGCCTCGACAGCGTACGTCATCGAATCATCTCACAAACTTGCGCTTGCGTACTTGATCAAGAAGACGCAGCGCGGCTCGCTACAGGTCTCCCTCTTCGGCTTGTCGATTGAAGACCTCGCACTCGACTCGATCGCCGAACTGTTCGAACGTACGTCGGACGGCCGATTTCCTGTTCTGCGTGCGTACTTCGAACGGTACGCCGACCTCGCCACATCGGGCGAGATCGACTCCGCCGTCGCGCTGCGCCGGCTCGTCTTCAGCAAGGTGAACGAGAATCTCTTTCGTCGTTACCACGAGACCGACGGCAATCTCTCGCGCATCATTCGGAATATTAAGGACGGCACAAAGCTAAACGAGCATCTGGCCATGCGGCTCGTCAAAGGACAGACGTGGCTGGTGGTGACAAAATATTTGAAACGAGAACGCATGAGCGACGCGAATGCACTTTATCTTCCGCTGACTCCGCCGGAAGTACTGGAATCCTTCTTCTCGTCTGAGCTGATGTCCAACAGACGTGTCCGCGACCTGACGACGCAGTTCGTCGCCTTTACGCAGGCACATCCGTTCTATGCTCCCGGATATCCACTAACGTCCCTCGCGCGATGCATACGTTCGGCCTTCGAGCGCACGGAAGCCGCGATGGATACGTCCGACCCGGAACGTGTTTTCTCAGACGATGAAACAGAGCGAGCCATTGCTCGCGCCGTTAGAAAAGTTGGTGTGGAAAAAAAGAGCAGTTACGTTGGGCGTGGCAAGATTGAAGAACCAACATTCGACGCCTACCTTGACGCCGTCGAGGCCATATTAACCGGCGATTATCTCTACGGCACGGAAACAGAATCATTTTGCAGCGCCCTAGCAGAGCATCTACCGGGACTCTCCGAGACCGAGTACAAGGACAAACACCGAAACGTACTCGAATACTTAACAAAACTGGCCAGAACGGAACTGCTGAATTATATGAGCGCCGTCGTATAATGCTCAGCGCTTCGATTATATTTCCACATCGAGAATAGCGGATCCCGCGCCGTTTTTTGTGTCGACTCCTAACGGGCTTGGGTCAGACGTACCGGCGTGGTGATTTACCAAATCATATAACAAGTTCCTTCATGAAGCCCGATCGCCGTATTCAGGCACGTACTCGTTCCCAGAGAGGGATAAATCTCGCACCCTCCGACTTCAATTCGGGCGAGCTCCATACGCGATCGGATGCCGTGATCAACGACGCCGTTATCGAACGCTACGTACGGGATCCGGCTACGCTGGCGGTGTCGGTCGTACGCGCCATCGAGGAGCTGCTGGAACAGGATCCCGGGGCGCGACGGCTTGCGGAATTCTATCGCTCGTTCTATGACGAACTGGAACACCTCCCGGACCATTCAGCCTCGTCGGTCGAGATGTTCATCACGTCGATCTTCCCCTCACCACACGTGGTTCCCTTGTTTCCTGTTGAAATGAAGACGCAAGGACGCGCGTTTTCGCTCCAGGAAGAAGGGATTGAGATACCGGCTAGCGGCGCAGCAACGTTCTACGATCCCATTCTTCTACTTGGATCCAAAGAATCCGGAGTTGTTGTCTGTCTCCTTCGTGAACAACGCGACAGAAAACGTTGTCGATTGTACGTGCTCATGACCGATCTGGCGAGACGGCCTAACGTGATCATCTCATTTCCAGAGATCAATTTCGACGTGTTTGTTCGGAGTGGAACGGCCGATTTGCTGTTCCCGGATTCGGATGTCGATTCGGATCAGCTGCGAGCGGCGATCCTTCGATTCCCGGTCTTTGAGATTGAGTATCGACCCGACGGCCATTTCTCACCACCGTTGCGTAAAGTGAGCGATAGCCGGTTCGCCCTGCCGACGGGCCACGTCCTTGAAATACACAGCGGACCCGGTGGCGACGACACATCCCTGAGTACCGGCGACGCAGCGTATCCGACCTCGATACGTCGAGTTGCTATAGTGACCGAGGAAGGCTCGACGTACATAATGAAGGTCTATGACGGAGAGGGCCGCGTGGACGTCGACGGCTCGCTCGAGCGAGCCTGGATCGGACTGTACGAATAAGCTCCGGTGCTCGAATCTACTGAGACCTGGCATCCGAAAGACGCTCGTACCGTCCCCTACTGACCCACTGAACCGCTTTCCGAATTAGATCCACGTTGGATGTCGCGTTGATCTTGTTCCGAATCTTCGAACGATGAGATTCCACCGTCTTGATGCTGATATGCAGGGACTCACTAATCTCGCGGAAGCTTAGTCCTTGGCCGCAAAGTTGAAAAATCTCCATCTCCCTGTCGGTCAGATTGTCTATGGGATCAGTGATCTTTCCGTTGGAATTTCCCTGAAGCTCCGTGACGATAGAACGGGTCATCTCGTCGCTTAGATAGACGCCCCCCTGTAGCAGCGTCTCGATCGCCTGCACGATGGTGGAGTCGCCTTTGCGTTTCACGATGTACCCCCGAGCCCCCGACCGAAATGAGCGGAAAGCATATTCGGACTCATCGTGCATAGAAATAACGAGTATGGGAAGCGACGGATACTCCACTTGAAGTGACTTGATCAGTTCCAATCCCGTCGCTCCCTCCAGCGAAATATCCGTAATGACGAGATCCGGCGCACTTTCCCGAATCTTCTTCAGTGCCTCATCTACGCTCGAAGCCTCTCCGCAAATGTGCAGCTTTGGGTGCTGGCCTACCACGTATGAATAGCCCCGCCGGACGAGGGGGTGATCGTCGACAATAAAGACGCTGTACTTCTTTGGGTTCATAAAAGCCTCTTGACTAGCGGGCCAGGGATTAAAAATTTACAGGTTCGCTCGCGTTCTCGAGATGAAGGACAACGCGGACCAAGGTTCCGCCGGCCTGCGCGTCGGCTACGAGAATGCTTGCTCCGATCAATTCGGCGCGATACCGCATCTGACGCAACCCTATTCCACCGTCCACGGCTGAGGAATTAGAAATACCGATGCCGTTATCCCTTAGTTCGAGAGATAAAGAGGATCCGTCGTTCTTGAGCTCGATGGCTATCTTCGTCGCCCGGCTGTGCTTGACGGTGTTGCGGATGGCCTCGTGCGCGACCTGCTCGAGATGATAGGCCACGCCGCCATGCAGAAGGGGACGTTCGCCAATCCGCTCGTAGGTGCAGTCGAGGAGCCCTCCGCGCTGAAGAGAGCCGGCGATTTTTTGGAGCGATGCATCAAGATCAACGACAGCCGGTGCTTTCTGATGAAGACCATGCGCAACGTCCCGAATCAGATCGATGCTCTCGGAAATCGAATCTACGACCTGCCTGACTTGCTGAGCATCAACGGGCACGTTCCGACGCATCTCGTTTTCAATCGCGCTCGCCATCAACGATGCGCCATATAGTTGGCCGGCGAGACTATCGTGAAGATCGGCACCGATACGGCGGCGCTCTTCTATTACGGCTTCGAAAATAATCCGGGACATCTTCTTATGTGGACTGACGTCGCAGGCCAGTACCAGCACATGTTCGCCGCAGCCCCTGAATCGTAAATCAAGCAGACACGACGTCCCATCCGCCGTCGGAATTTCTATCTCCAGCGAAGCAGACGTACTCCCTTCCCAAGCACCTCGCAGGCACAGCATCACCTCATTCGAAACTCCGGAAGGAAGGATGTCACTGAGCACTCGGCCGACAATGGCGTCGTGCCGGCCCGGAAGGATCGCCCTGTCGGGAGCGTACACTCTCACTACGATTGATCTTTGGTCGACGAGAAGGACGAAACCCTTCACGATCGACAGGACGAGATCCAGCGGTTCGTCGTGCGAGATGTTTCGCATACCGGCCACGACTTCAAGTCGGGTATTTGCCATCTCCTTCGGAGGAACTTCTGTGGGATACCTAACGGCCCCGTTTGTCCGAGACATACGTATCCCACGTACTTCGGTGGATTGGATAGTCCTCGTTGGAGAAGCTTGCCCGGCTTCAACGTTTTCCGAACGAAGATATACTACTACGCCTCGTTACTTACTGGACGAAAATGCCATGGTGGCAGTCTCCGTAAAGTCGCTCTTCGTCGACGAACTGTTTGTAACATACTAGGCTCCGGTTCGCCGCTAGCAGGCATCTAAAAGCCGGGCAGCCGGGGGAGTGCGGTCCCCGGCTGCCCCGAATCAAGACGTACGTTAAACGCGGCCCCGTTAGACAGAAGCGCGTCAGCCGAAGAGACCGCTGTCATACTCTTCTTCGCCGATGCGATTGTCGCTGTTCTCATCCCACGTGTCGAAGAGTCCTGCCTCCCATTCGTCTTCGGAAAGCTCTCCATCGCCGTCCGCATCCCATTCACTGAACAGGCCGTCTTCATGCCACTCGCGGTCGCTAACGGCCGCGTCGAACTCTTGCTGATTCAGGGAACCGTCTCCATCCGTGTCCCACTGCGTCCACCAGACGCCCTGATTAAGGCCCGAGCCAAATTCATCGGCGGTCAGCACCCCGTCGGAGTCGGAGTCCCACGTCGTGAACGTTCCTGAGCCGGTGGGTGCCGATTCGCTTGGCGGCACCCCATAGCCTTCTGCTCCAGTGCCGAACTCGCCCTCATCTTCTATTCCCCGATCATCGCCTTCGCACGCCACGAGGAAGACGGGAACCGTGAGCACCAGTAAGAGCGAGAATATGCGATTAAGTGTGGTCTTCATGAGTCTTTCGTTGGATGATGTAGTCCTGGCCAGGGTTTATGCCTTTGCCCGCTTTTCGCACACCGCGGGCTCTCGAGAATGGCATGCATGACCGATCAGAACGTTCTCACCGCATGTGCCTTGTTACAGACGACTTACACATTTGACGGACTAGGTCGCGTTATACTGACGCCTTTGCCGGCCTTATTCTCGGGCGATCGCCTCCGGGCCATGTCCTGTCCGGCCTACGATTTCGATCTCGAGGGTAGAATGCTCGACGTTGAACTTGTCGCGAAGCAACATCTTGACACGGTGCTTGATCTCCTCGATCGACGCGAGATCCCTCTCGTTGACGGCGATGTGCGCTTCCAGGGCGACCCTCCGCTCGTCCAGCCGCCATATGTGGACGTGATGCATGTCTTCGACAGCCTCCACCGCTTCTACCTCTCGCACCATCTGATCGAGATCGACATCCGCCGGTGCGCTCTCCATGAGGATGTGGACGGCCTTCCGGATTTCCACGTATCCGTGCACGAACAGGTAGACCGCGATCGCCGCCGTGAGGGCCGAATCGTTCCAGTATTCGCCGTACAGCAAGATCAGGAAGCCGCCGCAGAGTACGCCGAGCGTCGCCAGCGTATCGCCCAGCATGTGAATGAAGGCAGCAGGCGTCTCGAGCGCGCCGCGATTGAACGGAATCGTGGATCAGAACCTCGTCGAGTTCCTCGAGATTACGCCGGCCTGACGCACTCTACTCGGCGCCCTGTGCATCGCTCAAATCGACCTGTGCATCGCTCAAATCGACGGCACCTTACTGCTCCTCCGGCTTCAGCGATGCAAGGTACTCGATGAGATCGACGAGCTGCCGTTCGGTCAGGGCCTGGTGCAAGCCCGACGGCATGAGTGAGGACTCCAGCGGAACACGCGAGGCAACGTCCGTTTTGCGGTAGCGCGTCGTGAGCCCGTCCGGCGTGCGGACGACGAGGTCGTTTTTCGTCTCACTCGCAATGAATCCGACGACACCGGTGCCGTCGTTAAGGCGAATGTGGTAGCCCTCATAGCCGAAGCTGATTCCCGCGTCGGGGTGAACGATCGACGTGTAAAGGGACTCTTTGGACAGCTTGCCGCCGATTTCGGAGAGGTCCGGGCCGAAATCGGTACCCGCTCCATTGACCTGATGGCAGCTGCCGCAAGCGTGCGTAAATACCTCCTTCCCGCGTGAGGCCATTCCGTCGCGCGCTACAAGCACGTCGATGGGCGGCAGCGATTTACTGCCCTCAGGAAGCGGTAGCTTAAGATGCCGCGCCGCCTCATTTCGAATGCCCTCACGGTAAGCGCGCATTAGCGATCCGGCTGCTGTCGGTTTGAGCTGTTCCGGCAATTCCTCCGTCTTCACCATCTCGAGAAGCCGGTCCTCCCCATCCCAGCCCCGGCCATAGGATTCCACCGCTGCGCGGCGAACGGCCAGATTCCGACTTCCATCCGCCATGATCTGCTCGAGGAGGGTCTCGACGTCGGGTCCGCCGAGATGTCCGAGCACTTTCACCGCGGCCAGCGCAGTCTGCTCATTGTCGCCCGCAAGCGCAGTCTCTTGAAGGAGCGGGAAGCCATCCACCTCCATCAGCACTCGGCCGGCATTGATGCCGAGGCTGCTGTCCGGATACGTTAACGCCAGTTGAAGCAGCGTCTCGTTCCGGTCGCGGAGGCCGTACTGAGAGACGAGTTCGACGTACTCCTGCGTACCTTCGACTTGAGAAAGCACCTTCTCGAGCGCCTGCCGCACCGAAGGTTCCGCCGTGACCGCGTCGGGACCGAGATGGTGCAGCGCCAATCGCCTGATTTCGGGCTGGTCGGGATGATCTCCCTCCGCCAGGGAAACGAGCAGCCGCTGTTTCGACGGATCCGTATGAAAATCGAAGGCGCGGAAATAGCGCTCTTGCGGCGCCGTTTCGGTATTCCGGATGATTTCGGTAAGCAACGGCAGCGCCTCTTTTGACCGTGCTCGCCAGATGATGTCGCGACCGGCGGGCGTGTCCCAGTCCTGACCGACACGCTCCTTCCACGCAGCGAAGAATCGGTCCCACTGCCCGTCGGCTCCGATGCCGAGGGCCTCGAGATACCACCGATCGTTCGGATCGTGCTGCAGGGCCAGCTCGGCCCACAGCTCGGCCGCTTCGAGCGACGGCTCGTGGCGAAGTGCGAGGGCCGCCTCGCGGCGCACCTGCGGCGAGGCGTCGCCTACGAGACTCCTCACGTACGTGAACACGTCGACGCCCTCCAACTGCCGCGCCGCGCGCAGACCGGTGATCCGGATGTCCGGGTTCTCATCCTTCAGCGCTTCGTCGACATAGTGGGTGCCCCGTCCGTCGATCTTCGAAAGCAGCCAGAGGGCACGTGCCCGAAACCGCTGGTTTTCAGAGGCCCACAACGCGTTCAGGGCGGGCTCGGCCTTCACTCCCCAGGCGTGAAGCTGCTGCCAGGCGAGATAGCGCCGGGCAAGATTCGGACTCTCGAGCACATCAACGGCGCTTTCCGGACTCGACAGATCGATAGCGCCGGATCGGTACGGTGTGTCCGGCGGAGCGATGCGGAATATGCGGCCGCGCTCCAGGTCGCCGACCTGATGTCCACCGACGCCGGGATCATACCAATCGGCAATGAAAAGGGAGCCGTCCGGAGCCACGGTAACATCCGACGGCCGGAACCAACGATCGCGCGCGTTCACGACGTCCACGATCTCGGCGGAATATCCGGCGCCGCTCCGCTCGGTCGGATACGCGCGGACGACGTTGGGACCGGCGTCGGCGTGGATCATTTCGTCCCAGTATACCGGCGGAAGCAGGCGACCTTCATACACGACGATACCTGTGGGAGAGCCGGCACCCGTGATGAGCAGGTTGGGCACGACACCGGGATCATTCTGATGCCAGTGCCGCATCGGGATTTCTTCCTCCAGACCCGTGCGGTGCTCACGCCAGTTCGCGCCCGTCATCTCGTCCGCTCGTCCATAGTTTCCGCCCTCCATCAAGAAGTTGATCCGAACGGCCCGGTTGCCGTCATCATCATTGTCGCTCTGCCAGAGGCTGCCGTACGAATCCACGGCCACCTCGTAGGGATTGCGGAAGTTGTGCCCCAGCACTTCGAAGGCGCTGCCGTCGATGTTCGTGCGAAACACCATCCCCTCGTGGTACGGGTCACCGTCGGCGATGACGGGATTACCCGCCTCATCGATCACGACGTTGCCTACACGGTCGCGCACCAGCCCGCCCGCGTTGCCGAAGTTGAAATACACCTTGCCGTCGGGACCGAAGACGAAGGCATGTACGGCGTGGTCGGATTCCTCAGGCAGGAAGCCGGTGAACAGCACCTCCTTCTCATCAGGCCGATCGTCGCCGTCAGCATCGGTGAAGACGAAAACGTTCGTATACGACGAGACGATAACCTTCTCCCCAAGGACGGCGATGCCGAGCGCGGCATTGATGTCGGGACCCTGGTAGAAGGTTTTTTCCTGATCGGCTACACCGTCGCCGTCGGTATCCTCAAGAATGACGATGCGATCCCCTGCTTCCCGAACCGGATTATGGGGATTAATGGCGAGCCGGTAGTTGTATCCCTCGATCACCCAGACACGCCCCCGGGCGTCGATGTCCATATTGGTGGGATTGACGAGCATCGGCTCCGCTGCAAAAAGCGTCGCTTCCAGCCCGTCCGCCACGTCGAGACCTTCCACGGCGCCACTGGGCAGGCGATCCTGGACCTCTACAGCCTGCCCGAAAGCTTGCGGGCACGTCAGCAGCGGCAATAGCAGTAAAATGACGACGGCGTGGAAATTCCTGAGCATAATTAACTTCGCGGCAATGAGCGTGAACCGAGACACGTCGGCAACGATGTGCTACCGGTGCACTCGTACGGGGTAGCGTTTTCAATTACTATCAATTTCTAATCTACGATACGAATCACGGAAGCAGTTTCCGCCGCTAAGCTGCGCGTCTGAGCTTGAGTGCCCTACGTTCGCGTTAAATGATGATTTTGGATCACCGGCACCAATTTTGGTCTACGAGCGAACAGCCCGTAATTGACTCAACATTATGGTCCAATGATGCAACAGCTCATCGTTTTGTCGCTCTTCCTCGTGGTACTGTTCACGGGATGTGATTCCACTGATCCGCTTGGCGCTTCAGTCGACTACCAGACGGAGAATGTGTATTTCGAGGGCAATCTTCCTTCCGACCATGACGTTGCAGTCTCCTACGGTGCGTATGACCAAAGGGGCCGTTCGATGGACTATATCATAAGCCTGCGGCCGGACGTGTCGGCGCGCGGCGACGTAGCCGCTGGGGTATATCTTCCGACCACGATCGACAGCCTCAGGACGTCCTGCGTCTTCTCGTTCGATTATTCCGAGCCTGATCTCACATTCTACCTTGAGTTCGACTCCGACGGACTCTTACGAGGCGAGTCTGTCTTCGACATTCCGTATCCGAGCGGTGCCGACATATCCCACCCGTATCATCGCGTGCATTTCGGAGACGTAGTGCGGATATCAGGAAGCGCATCCATCCATGCCGGCAGGCAAGACGGCTCAGAATCTGAAGAGGCGCGCCGGGAGCAACGCACATTGCGCGAACAGCGGAACGAGGCCGCGAGCTTTCAGACCAACCACGTTTACTTCGGAGGCACCGTGACCGATTTCCGTTCATACAGTGCCGGATACAGGGCTTACGACAAGTCCGGGCACCCTCATACGTATGGAATCACCTTTATGTGCGGCAGTTCGCGATGCCTGAATGGAGAAGTGTCCGTTGGACTCCTCATGCCCAAGACGCTCGACAGCCTCTCCGCCCTTTCCGGCCCCATGCCTGGCTATGATCAGACGCCCTACGATCATACGTTTGCACTGACGTTCGACTCGGAGGGAATGCTTCGCGGCGACCAACAATTCACTGTTCCGTACCCGGAGGATGCCAACGTCGACCCAAATGTTCATACTCTGCACTTCGAAGGGGTAGTAAAAAAGCCGGCCGGCGAGCTTCCTATGGTTTGTAGGCAGGACGGATCGGAAATGCGGTGACGAATGCACTGCTGCGTTCCAAGTACGGGCGGCTCCGGACCGCGAGGTCAGGCCGTTTTTGTACCACCTATTCCCTGTTTGGATAGGCCGTCTCCCTTACCCACTTCGGCACAGGCGGCTCCTTTCGTCGCTCGTTCCCTTGCGTTATCCACCACCGCTGCAACCAAGACAGGCCACTCTGACCTACATACTCATCCGGCAAGCTGTATGCCGGATCCTGCAGTGCCGACTCCAATGAGATAAATCGGTAGCCACGCGCCTGCATCATCTCGGCGAGTTCATCTAGATACTCTGCATTGAGCGCGTTCGCATGAAGAAGGAGAATCTGAGCAGGCTCACGGCCTAGCAAATCCCGCGAGAGCTTCTCGTAAAACGTAAATACCTCTTCCATGTACCGCACGTAATCCGCACCTATTCGTGCCGCTAATGTGCTCTCGGCCGCTGCCTCTCCTCTATCGAAAGCAAGGGCGTAGATGTACTCGTCATTGTCTATAGTAACAGGCGCAATCGCATAGCCTTGCTCGTCCAGGAACTGCTCAAACGCCGCCTTTGTCTCCAGGTCCGGCCCGGTATTGAGATACGGATGGCGAAAGTATCGAGGCTCCTCGTTTCGTTTGCTGAGTAGCTGCGCCGTGATGACTTCTCCGCGCAGCACGTCAGCCTCATAGGCGGCCAGCGGCGTGTCGTAGAACTTTGGATGGGAGTACGTATGATTGCCGAGATCGTGGCCGGCTTCAAGCCATTGCTTTAGCAAGGCTACCTGCTCAGACTCGGCCGGAGGCTCACCTAGTTTCTGCTCGTTGACAAATCCAATGGTAGGAATTTCATAGAAAGCCATGTGTTCAAGAAGTCCTCTCGTTATCTCCTGCATCCTTCCAAGATTGCGGCCCCGCACGACAGGTAGGTCGTCGATTGTGACCGCGACAGCGCGTGAGGTATCAGGGAGTGCCGTTTGCTTCTCCTCCTCTGCGGGGTGAGCTTGAGGTTGCCCGCACAAAAGAGGGAGGGCAGTAAAGCAAACGGCAAAGGAGATTGCGACTATTTGCATGAGTTACTTCTCTCAGGTGGTGTGACTTCTAATTCGTCTCACACGACGCGCAATGCAAAACGCCAGGCGGGCGGCAACGTGAGGACTTACCGCCAGGCTACGAAATCCAGAAACGCATCCATTCCGACCAGGTCAAGCAGGTGCTTCAACCACTCGTACGGTGCGCTCCTTCCGCGTACGTGATACGACCATCTAACGCGGCGAACACGTGAGAATCCGCTCTGAATCAGCGCGTCACGCAACGTGGCCGGCGTGAAGAACGTCCGATGGTAAAGCGGATGGTTGCCCCCTTCCCATTTCGACTTCGAAATGATGAATTTGAGGCTGTGCAGATTCGGCACCTCGATCACGCAGATCCCGTCATCCTTCAGAACCGTCCTGACGTGTGCGAGCGCTTCATACGGCTCGATGAAGTGCTCGAGCACATGCCAGAGTGTGACCACGTCGTACCGTTCACCTGAACCCGCCATCTCCTCCGTCGACAGCACGTCGGCACGTACGCCGAACTCTCGGCTCGCGTAGGCAACGGCTCTCGCCGACACGTCGATGCCCACCGACGCATAACTATGCTCGTTCGCCGTCTTGACGAAATATCCCCGTCCGCAGCCGACGTCGAGCAGCCGGCCGGTCGGTTTGAGGCGCTTGATACGGCGGATGCGCTGCTCATTGATCGCGTAGAGCTCTCTGAGACCCGGATCGTCGGAGTCCGGTCGGTACGAGGCCGCGCGCGGTACGGAAGCGCCGTAATAATCCTCGTACAGCGCTTCTTCCTCGGGTGGATTTCCCAGGTACACCAGCGAGCACGAAGAGCACTTGACCACCATAAACGGCGGCTCTTCAAACCGAACGCGTACGTCTTTGGCGCCGCAGCCGGGGCACGGTCGATTCTCCATGCAGATGAGTTTATGTGCTGATCGTTTCGCTCGCGCGAGACATGGCCCTCTTCGATCACCGCCTTTGAGCATCCTCCCTTCGTAACACGCGATCGCATGAAGAGCTGCCCGTCGACGTGCTTTCCGACCATGGCATACACGCAAATCGGATGGGTTGCGAAGCGGCCTCCGTCTCCGTCGAGCCTTGCGGGCCCGGCGCGGTGCACATTTGCGACCAAGGAGCGGCTCTCCGACAAGGAGGTGCCGGACGCAAACATACGGACCGAGGGGGCAATAGTAAACGTACGCCGATGCCGCATCGAGCGACCACCTGAAGCTCGTCTTTGCGACATGTCGTGCAGGTCGTGCCGGGTCACCTCGCGAGGTACTCGGCCGGCTCATCCGGCCTAATATTTTGATGCGTGTAGTCCGGTAGACTGCCAAATTGCGGGCGGCCTGGAGCGTCGCTCGAGGATACGGCCAGGCTTAAGATTCCGCAAAAGCAGCCGATATATCGACGACGCGAAGTGAAGATCTCATCCTGGCGGAAAGGAACTCCTCTTCTCTGAGGATGGACTTTGGCAAGGGATTTTCCACGCGTGAACGAAGTGCTGAGGTGCGCTCGTCGAATCAGCTCGTCGCGTCCGTAGGACCGGCAGCGCCAAATCCAGGAGCATTCATGTTCATACCGACCCGATCATCCGCCAGATGGGGATTCAGCGGCCACGTAATCGCTATCCTACTCGTTGTATCCGGCTGCTCCCAGTCATCCAACCCGGTCGGCAGCGAAATCGCCGCCGCCGACGTCGAGCCGCAATCGGAGCAGATTGCGCTCGAAATACCCGAAGAAGCTCTCGAGGCTCTTAAGCAAACAGAGAAGCGAGAGCGTCCCGGCTCGATAATGGCCAAGAGTGGCGGGGACGTCGTCGCATACACGTTCGACGACCTCGACGTCACCTGTCTCTTCAACACGGCGTTTCCGACATTCTACCGAGACCTGGAGTTTTCGGACTCTCGCCTCCTGGCGCGATGCTCCCTGGGCGGAGGCGTAGCGCTCGTTCCGACAGACCTTGCAGGGTTTAATGCCGGCACAGTGGCCAGGAATCTCATCACGTTGCCGAGTCCGGCATCGGCCGTCTCGATTGAAGCGATCGGTATCAGGAATCTAGGGCCGAGAAACTTTGTCGCCTACGACGCCGCGGGCATTGAAATCGACCGCGCCACATTTATCGATTCCAGCGAGCGCGTCTCGTTAACGGTCACCGGCGAGATTCACCAGGTCGCCATCATCGATTACCAGGCGCAGACGTTTTGGGACGATCTAACGGTCACCTACGGTGTGTTAGCCGAGCCGCCTGTCGCCGACGCGGGTCCGGACCAGCAGATCATCGTAACGGAACGTGCGAAGCTTGCCGGCACGGCCTCGAGCGATCCGGACAACGATGCGCTAATCTACCTGTGGACATGGACGGCTACCCCTGGCGGAACGCAGGCCGTCTTCTCAAATCCCAACGCTGCCGTCACGACGTTCACAGCCGATCTCCCGGGCACCTATACCGCGCAGCTCATCGCGAAAAACGGCAGCGCCGAGAGCGCGCCCGACGCCGTGGACATCGTAGCCCTCACGCTAAGTGAGGCCGTCACGGTCCTTGGAGAAGATGTATCGTCCCTCCAGGCGGAGGGATTTCTGAACGGTGGACAGACCAAATCGCTTCTTAAAATGCTCGACTCCGTTCAGCGGATGGTCGACAAAAAGCCCCGATTGGCCCTAAAAAAGCTCAATGCATTCACCGGCCACGTTTCCGGCCTCGTCGAAGAAGGTGTGCTCAGTCCCGAACAGGGAGACGCCCTGATCCACTACGCGACTAGAATTGCCGCCATCGAAAAATTGAATAGTCCGGCATAGGCCAAAGATTGGATCGGCAGAGCCTCACGCGCGCAGCAGCGATCCGGTCCCAACCGCGGGGCTAAAAATGACTGATTGATCCATATGTAGAGCAACTGTCCGCCTTGGGGCAGCGGCGCTCATCGTCCTGTCAAGTCAGGGACGCCGGCAGAGCCACTGTCCGCCTGGGGGCAGTGGACCTTGATTTGCTCGTGAATGTTCATAAATACTGGCAACGGGGCGGTTACGTACATTAACGTCGCCCTCTCGTAGTTAAGTTGGAGAGGAGAGAGACTTCGCGACGATGTGCGAAGAGGCTCACGACCGTAGATGCACGGAGACTGTGATTAGGATGCCTGCAGACCGGCTAAACGTGCTCGTTGTCGATGACGAGCGCCACATTCGGTCGACGTTATGTGCCTGTATCGAGGGAGAGGGTCACGAAGCAGCATGCCGACCGCTTCCATGGCGAGGGTGAAGACCACAATGTGACGCGTCAGGTGGCGGTGGTCTACACGTGGCGCGATGTCGGCCGAGGAGCGCGTGATGCTTTCCTGCCGCAACGACAGGCGGAGGCCGAAGGTCATGATGATGAGACTGGTAAACGTAATGATTCCCAGGCCACCGAGCTGAATGAGGAGTAGAATATAGGCCTGGCCCGACGTTGTGAAATACGTCGCCGTATCGACGACGATGAGACCGGTAACGCATACGGCGCTCGTGGCTGTAAAGAGCGCGTCCAACCAGCTAAGTGGATCGTCGGTGTACAGCCCGGGAAGCACTTTGAAGCCGACGGTACCCGCGATGATCAACGCTGCGAATGAGCCCACGAAGAGCTGCGGCGCTGTCAGCTCCCGTCGGAACGCTCTATCATGCCGATCGTTGCCGCTTGCTTTCCACCGTCGAACGAGACCGCGAAGGGATTTAACTTTAGTCACGGGCTACGCGGTGGTCTTCGATGAACTGAATGAGTTGATCGGCCTCCTTGCCCGAGACGTGGATATGGCGGGTCGTGACGTCCATCGGCGCGTCCGACACCGGACGGAGCCCCATGGGCACTGCAAGATAGACCTCAACATGTCTTTTCGGCTCTTCCGGGCGTGCGTCCTGAACGAACAAGTCTGTGATCATTTCCACGTTCACGTAGCGGTGCCCTAGCCTTATGAACGTCATCTCGCTGTGCTCTACGGAGTCTTTTTATACCCTGAAGGATAATGCTGCCTTCCGCACCCTGCTCGACCGACGGTCGGAGGTTTGCGTGTGCAGGCTCGTACGCCGGGTCGGCTTGCTGATCTCGTTTACGGCGATCTCGAGTAGTTCGCCATACGAAGATTTGTCCACCGCGCCGAACGTCGTTAATTGATCCTATCCTTCAAGCGCACGGACGTATAGAAACAACGTGACAGCGAGTGCAATGAGGAGAAGCACGCCGAATATGGTTACAGCGATCTTCTCGTTGCGGTATGGATCGTCCGTCTCAAACACCATTCGTCTTTTGGATGCCTTATCAAAGAAAAAGCCGTGCCGCTCTTGGGCGAAGCCGCTTTGTTCTCCGGCACGGCGAACCTGACGTGATCCGCCATCGTGCAAATCGCAAGATGAGTGGGCTTAAGCTTTGCGTTTTGCAGGAGTAACCTTTAGATGCGTCAACGTTGTGAAGTCCTTCGCGTGCTTCTGCATGAGGACGGCCTTCACCGCCTTGTGGCTTCCGGCGTAGGCCATCTGCTCGTGTCAGCGGTCCGAATGGCCTGGTGACGGCGCCTGAAACATCATGTCCCCGTCGCATCGATCGTCGCCTCTTCGAAGGGGCAGTGACCGGTGAAGATCGACGTGTAGCTCGTCATGCCCATGAACTGCCGGGCCTCCGCCGCGATGATCTGCGGCCGTTCGTTGATCCGGCTCTGCGACAGGTCGCCATGCGTGTGGACGAGAAGGTGCCGTGCTCACTGCAGGGACAACGCGGTCGCATTGCCGCTTTGCGCTGCACTCCTCGATGCCGCGTGATAGTCGTACAGCACACGCAAACATTCGCACCTCAGCGGGTGCCAGTTTGTGACGGAAAACTGTGCCAGTGTGGTCTTGCGACCGGCAGTCGTCGTTTGCAGACGATCTCAGCCGCTCCGTAGCTCGCGGGTAATTCTCTGAAGAAGTTCGCTCGAGCGGCTCAAGTAGTTCAAGATTGTTCTGAGTTCTTCCTCGCTGAAGGTATCGTGGAATTGGCGTAGGTCGGAAGACAGTCGGGCGAAGACCGGCCCGACGCGCCGCATCGCCTCGTCAATCAGTGGTTCCACGATGACCCGGCGCCGGTCCGACGGATCCTCCACGCGGCGAACGAGTCCCGCCTTCTCGAGCCGGTCGATCAGGCCGGTCACCGCACCGGTCGTCAGCCCCGTCATCTCCGCAAGCCGTCCGGCAGGCACTGCGCCCTCGTTCGCCACTAGATCGAGGTACTTGTGGTCAGCTGACGAGAGGCCCATCGCTTCGGACAACGCGTGATGAAAAACCACCGTCGTCGTGCTGTGTCGCCTCTCGAGTTCCGACAGTTCCTTGTACAATCCTTCTCTATTATCTACGTCGTCCATGAAACTTATTTTAGTATACTAAGTAAATGACTATACAAAGACGGTGTCTACGGGCTTCTAGCGGTCCTCGTCCTTCACTGCCCCGCCCGGCCCAACCCCGAGTGAACGAACTCAAACGATAGTCAGAATGGAAGCACGAGACAAACTATTGATCGTCGGCTGCGGGATCGCTGGGCCGGCAACGGCCTTGTTTCTCCGGCGAGCCGGCATCCCGGCCGTCATCTTTGAAGGTCGAGACGAGCCCGATGATCATGCGGGTGCCTTTCTCAACCTGATGCCGAACGGACTGCGCGTCCTAGAGATTCTTGGCCTGCTGGAGGAGGTTTCTCGGGCCGGCCACGCAACGAATACCTTTTCGTTCATGACGGAATCCGGGAGCAAGATTGGCGAACTCGACCTGGATGACGTTCCGTCTCCGTCCCGGTTCAAAAGCGTCTTGATTCAACGCGGACTCCTGAACAAGATTCTGCGGGAAGCAGCCCATCGCTCGGGCATATCGGTCACCTTTGGAAAAAGACTCATAGACCTGACGGAGCGGACGCATGACGGCGTAGAGGTGCGGTTTGAGGATGGTACGTCCGCGCGAGGACCGGCCCTCATCGGATGCGACGGAGTGCACTCGCGAACGCGGCAGCTCATGCTTCCTGGATCCCCCCATCCGAGTTACACCGGTCTGATGAACGCCGGTACGATCCTTCAACAATCACCCGTTCCGGCATCGACGACCATGACGATGATGTTCGGACGAAGAGCTTTTTTCGGCTATCAGGCGGTACCGACGGGAGAGCTGTACTGGTTTAGCAACTTTCCCTCAACTAACGGTATCCACCAGGACGGTGTACAAAGCGGCGCGTCCGAGGCTAAGGAGCAACTCAAGAGTTTGTATGCATCCAGCCCGTGTCCCATACCGGATATCGTTCAAGGGCTTCGTGGTCCAATTGGCCTCTGGCCGACGTATGATCTTCCCTCCCTGCCGACGTGGCATTCAAGCCGGATATGTCTTGCAGGCGATGCCGCTCACGCGGCCTCCCCGTCGGCTGGATCCGGGGCTTCTCTCGCGCTGGAAGACGCGCTGGTGCTCGCCAAGTGCATGCGAGACGTTCGAAATCTGTCCGACGCCTTTGCTCTGTACGAAAGCCGGCGGAAGTCTCGCGCCGAGCAGATCGTTCGACAGGCGCGTCGCAATGACCGCCAGAAGCTGATGACGAACCCGGTCGGAATCTGGCTACGTGACCGGCTGATGCCCTTTTTCTTCAAGTTCGGAGACAGGGCTATGTCAAAGATCTACTCATACGAGGTCGACTGGTAGTCTTCATCCGGTCCGCCACGACCCCGTACAGGAGCAGGAGTCGTCGCATTCACGGTCGACACGCCGGTCTCCCCCGGGACGACGGTGGAAACGTCCTCACATAGAATTTCCGTGCGGCAATTTATGTGCCCTGGGAATGGGGAGGGCGCTTCCGGTATCGGCGCCGGCTAATGCCGCACGCAGCGCGATGGTAGCCCGGTGCCTGTCGGGAGCAAAGTGTCGAAGCCCTGCCTATACGTCGTGCGCGCGCTTCATAGAGGAGCGTGTGCCGTATTAGAAAGGGTTCATTAGCGGGTCAAAACGATTCGGACTTGAACTACGTGAATGCACCACTCCTTTCCGTGCCACCTGCGCACGTAAAACTAACATGCTGCTTTGCCTCGCTCGCCCGGCGGACTATGCAAGCATCTCTGAACTGGAGGCAACCCTGACAACACCGGTGATCGAAATGAATCTTAACGCTATGTATGTAACCGTCAATGACATGACGCGTGCGCTCACGTTCTACAAAGCGGTATTTCAACGAGAACCTGTTCAAGCGGAGGAGCGCTTCTCTATGTTTGATTTGTCGGGTACCTACTTTGGATTGTTCTGCGCTGCCGTTGATGGAGAGGAGATCATTCTCGGCAACAACTGCGTGCCGAATATCGAAGTGGAGCAGATTGAGGCGGAGTATGAACGAATTCGCGCCCTCGCTCCGACAGTCGATCCGGAGATCCGCCAGGCCAAGACGTTCCGATACTTTCAGTTCAAGGATATCGACGGCAATCTGGTGGAGATCTACTCACAAGACGGTAGAGGATGAAGCCGCCGGAAGTGCCTGTAGCAGCAGCGTGGTTCCCCGAAGCGTCGCGGATGCGCCCGAGTGGGCTTCCTAATCGACGCCGGTTCATTCTTCAGCTTTTGCTCGAGGCAGATGAGAGGGCACGGTCCTGCTATATTATCTAGTATAGCCGCGGGTGGAAGATCGGGGCGTTGACCGTTGGGGAACACGGGACAAAAGCTTGTTCTGGCGGAGCTATTCTCTACACTCCGCGCAGTTCATGGCGTTAAGGAAAGCGTCCTCCAATCCCATGCGGCGTAGACCAGGAAAAACGTGATCATGAGAGCTTTCTTTGTATTAATGGCGGCGCTTCTGCCGCTCGTAGGTGTCGGGCCGGGCCAGGCACAGGATCTCACCTTCGGCAGTCCTCACGATGCGCGGAACGGCGGTTTTGCCTCCAGTGTTGCCATGATCGGCGACATCGACGGCGACGGGGTGCCCGAGATATTGGTGGGATCGCCTCGAGAGAATGAGTACAAGGGGGCCGCATACATCGTAAGTGGAGCGGACGGTACCTTTCTCTTGTCCCTCAGCAGCCCGAACGCGAAGAAGGCAGGTTACTTCGGGACGACCGTATCATCGATGGGGGACATCGACGGTGACGAAGTGACGGACCTGCTGATCGGTGCCCCAGGCGAGGAAGGGGCCGGATGGCTCAGCGGACGGGCTTACGTATTCAGCGGCTCAAATGGCCGCCTGCTCCACACGTTCGTGAGCCCTATTGTGACCTCCCATGACAGATTCGGAGAGGCCGTCTCCATCGGGGACATAAGCGGAGACGGAATCGCTGACGTGCTTATCACTGCAACCAGTGCCAACGGTCCCGCCTGGAAACCGGATAACGGTCATCTCACCAATGGACGGGCGTATGCCTTCAGCGGCTCAGACGGTCGCCTGCTCCACACGCTCACGAGCCCGGAACCGAAAGCCGGCGGACAGTTCGGTAGGGCTATCGCTCCGGTCGAGGACGTAGACGGAGACGGCGTACCTGACTTTGTTATAGGCGCGCCAAATGAAGGAGGCGAAATGCCTTTGAGTGGCCGTGCATACGTCTTTAGCGGCAGGAATGGGAGCCTCCTACGCACGCTTACGAGCCCTGAGCCTGAGAACATGGGGACGTTCGGGGCAAGCATTGCAGGTTCGGGCGACATGAACGGGGACGGGTCGCCCGATGCGCTCATCACGCAGCCTAACTCCGAAAGCGGAAAAGGGAGGGTATACCTTGTTAGCCTGACCGATGGCCACGTAGTTAGAACCTACCGCCCCACTTCAACGACAGGCGTCCGCTTCGGCGTCGATGTCGCACTGGCAGGAGATATCGATGGAGATGGCGTGTCTGAGATTCTCGTCGGAGAATACGATACCGATGGTGACGATTGGGATAAGGGCGGGGTCTATCTGGTGAGCGGCGCCGACGGCACCGTGCTGCGAGCGATCATGGAACCTGAACCTCCGGCCAGCTGGTTTGGTACGGCGCTGGCTGCCGCGGGCGATCTGAACGAGGACTCGATTCCAGACTTCCTTGTAGGGGCGCCGTCGGCTCCATTCAAACATGGGCGGCTCTACATTTACGACGGGAACGTAGCTGACGCATTAGATCATGGAATTAGCGCCTTCACAGGCGCCTCTTTGGATTCCGACACCGTCCTGAGGTGGTGGACTAGACAAGGAAGTCGGCACCTCGGATTCGGCGTGCAGATGAGTCGCGGCGAAGAGTGGCATGAGCTGGGCTATGTCACCGTAAAGGACGATTCCACTGCGCCGCGGGATTATGGTTTTGTCGTCTCATCATCTGCAACCGGACCGCGCCGGTTCCGATTGAGAGCAGTTGACGCGAGTGGGGTAGCCTCATACAGTGGCGAGTTCGAAGTCGATGCCTTGGTGGACACCGGAATCTCCAGCGAACGTGGCATTGAGACCGCTGGAAAAGAAGTCCGTCTGCGCATTTTGGGTGCACATCCTGTTTCTAGCCGTGCCGCGTTTGAGCTGACTCTGTTTCAAGCTCAGCGCGTGAACGCAGAAGTCCTCGACGTACTCGGGCGCCGCGTCGGGCTACTGCACGGGGGCAACGCCTCAGGGGCGGTGCTGATGGAATGGAACGCCTCGAATGCCGCGCCCGGGATTTACTTCCTCAGGGTGGTCGGAGAAAGCTTTGTGGAAGGGTTATCTTTTGTAATCGCGCGCTAGCGAAGGGAAAGAACCTCATATCCCCTGCGCCGTCAGCCGGATCGAAATCATCGGCGACCCGCCGCCGCTGCGGCAGAGTGAATTCCATTACTCGATTGTTCACCCTGCCGACTACGCCAGCGGATGTCCTGCTGCGCGAGGGAAACTTCGTGTTGTTGGCGTAGCAAGGGAGGGATGATTTCCTTCCCTTCGATACTGACGTCTCGTGCTGGTACTCTCCGGCCGCGAGAAATCCCGACGCTGCATCAGCAGATCGGTGCCTGAATTCTGATCGCGCATTCTACTGCGCTCCACCTCTTCAGAATACGAGTCCGAGAAAGGGTTGGGGGTGAGCCTCGAGACATGTTCGCCCTTTACCTAGCAGCCCAGCACACGCGCCTGTTTTTGTCAACCGAAAAGGGACCAGTTGATCATGTAAAGCGGCACCTTCAGTCGTCGAACCAGTTCTCAATATGTAGACCGTTGAAATCGGCAAAATCGTCGATGTTACGGGTGACAAGGATAAGGCCGCGCGTTGCCGCGGCAGCGGCTATCATACCATCCGTTATGGGTCGCGGTCGGCCGAGTGATTCCAGGCGAGCCCGTTCCCGACCTAGCCATTCCGCCGCGACAGCGTCGAACGGAAGCACGGGCATGACCGGACGGACCACCTCTAGGAGATAGTGTCTCAAAAATTCCCGCTTTCGACCACGTGCGAGCCGCTCGACTCCGTAAACCAGTTCGTGCCATACTACACTTGAGATGCATGTCTCCTCGGCATGTGTTCGGAAACGTGCCTGCACCTGCGGTGCGGCGTCTAATCGAGCCGGCTCCGACACGATGTTGGTGTCAAGGAGGTAGCGAATCATCCTCCGGTCTCATCCTGCTCGAAGGGGGCGGGTCGCCCTATCTCACGGCTCCGTAGCCCCTCAAATGCATCATCAAAGGACTCAACGCCGATGGGTGATGGGCCGTACTTCCGGAGGAACGTACCGTAAGCCTCCGTATAGCTCGGCCGCTTCTGCTCGAGTGCCGACTCGAGCAGCATGATGGCCTGTTGATTCAGGCTACGGCGTTCTTTTTCGGCGAGGCTACGGAGCTGCTCCAATAAATCGTTTGGAATACCTTTTAGCGTGAGCGAAGGCATGGCCGTCGATTCCTGTCTGGTGGCGTTTTGGTGGCGCTTCGGTTGCAAACGCCAGCAAAAACATTTTGATTCGGAGAACGCGACGCCTGCGTCACCTAGGTAGGGACAGTACGTGGAAGCCGTCTTCCGCATGCAAAAAGCCCTCCCCACATCCCTCGAGTATGAGTCAAGGGTTTGCAAAGAGGGCTTATTTGTGTACGGCGTATTGGATTTGAAGACGATTGACACCTGTCACTCGAGGCATCTCTCTCCAAACCGTGTCATTGAATGCAATCGAGACGAAGAATCGTGGGCACTATTTGGTCACTATCGCGCGTGCGCCTGACCTCGCTGCTCCAATTGATCCATTTGCATAAGTATATCCGAGAACACTGCTCACAGAACACAGGGACGCATGCCTGATCACAATCAGTAACATCCGTTTGGTTTCGACGAACGAGCCTGTGAAAGTAGCCGGCGGCGAGGGAGGTCGCCGCCGGCATCCGATCGCAAGCGCGCTACTTGAGGAGCGTTACGGTTCGCGACTGCGTGAATCCCGGCGCATCAAGCCGAACCAGGTAGACTCCGCTTGAAAGCCCGGTTGCTTCGAAGGTTATTTCGTGGGTGCCTGCGATCTGGTTGCCTTCGAAAAGCGTCGCGACGTGTCGACCGAGAGCATCGTACACCTGGATGGCCACACGGCCGGCCGAGGCCAGGCGGTACTGCACGGTGGTTGACGGATTGAATGGATTCGGGAACGCTCCATCGAGCGCATACCCGCCGGGCATCTCATCGTCTTCGACGCCGACATGAATGTGCTCCCACAGGAACCTTAATTGCAGTGAGTTTTCGAGGCCTGCGCCCTGATCGACCTGCTGCGTGGCGGTGGTCAGGTCGCCGAGGCCGTCGTGCTCGAACGTCTCGACGAGCATGGTCGTCCAGGTCGTGCCCGCGTTGAAGTCGAGGCTTGACTTCACAGGCCTGTCGTCGGACATCCGGTATGCCGTGATTTGACGCTGCTCCGGTGCCCAGGTGCCATCAGAGTACGATTCGTACAGAGCACCGCCGAAGTAGAGGCTGCTTCCGTGGTCGGGATTGAGGAGTAGGTCGATCTTGCGCTCCGTGAACACCCAGCCGATGCCGTTCCAGGCCTCGGACAGGAAATTCGGAACGAGGTGCGCCGAATAGTAGAGCCCGGCGTAGTCGATAAACGAGTTCATGAAGGTCTCGGAGATCTCCCGAAGGCTTTCGATCGTCTCACCGGGGAATGTCGTCCGCTCGAACGGCTCGAATCCGGTGCCTGATCGACGCTCTTCCGTCTCGACGACGCCCTGGGGCGTATCGACCATGGTGATCCTCTGAAGCGGCGTCCACTCCGCGCCATCCCAGTCATGGACCGTGGTGAGCAATTCGGATTCGGATACCTGCTCGTACGTCGTTCGCTCAACGGGCAGCCAATCGTCGCCGGCTTTCGTCTCGTACACCATGCTGACAAGGAAGAGCGGCTCGCCCGTGAAGAGGTCGTACATGTACCCATATGTATAGCGATCCGTCTCGTGGAATTCGCCCTTCACGACGTCGTACTCCTCATAGAGCTCGACGAGCATCTCGCTGCCCGTAAGCTGGTATGTCGTACGCGTCTGGTTCATCATCACGGAGCCGTTCCAGACGAAAAGCCACTCTTCGGTGCGGTTGCCCTGGTTGTAGACGAAGAGCGTCTGGGAGCTGTGGCCCCAGTTCCCGCCATTCCACTCGTACGCCCAGCGCTGGTCCAGCAGCACCTTTTCCGCCGACGCCTCTGAAAGCTTCGCCTTGTGCAGGGCACTGTAGCCGCGGGGCTGGATGTGTTGAATGAGGCGCTGGTCATTAGGGACGGACTGCGCCAGGGCGGCATCAGCCGCGCCCAATAGAGCCGCCAGAGCGGCGAGTCCGAGAAGGACGTGGCGGCCGATCCGGTTGGTGGTAAAATGGTTCATCGTGTTTACCCGTCCTCGTAGGACATTGCAGTGGAGTGTGGCTGTTGGTCGAGCCTGTCGTGGGCCGACGGTCGCCATTTTACCGCCGCGCGCGCCGCCTGCGCATGGCACGAATGAGCCATTTTGCAGACGATGGAAATGACGCATTCGAGCCATGCGGGACCGCCTGCGCCGGCCGTATCCTGGCGCCGTAGTTCAACCAACGGGCATCTTTACCTTGTCTTGCGAAGAAATTCCCGGCCGGACGGCATGGCAGTCGACGAACGTGACCCGCGGGGACGTCCTCGCCTTCGCCAGTTTGGCCTCCGAATGCGTCGCGCTCCTGGCCGTCGACGGCGCGACTCGCGTCCTCCACTCGTTCGATGAAGGGCTGCTATGGGCATCACCCTGGCCCGATTTACCGCGGAACAGTCTCGTAACGGCCCTGGCGGCAGGGCCCGGTGCGGCTTTCGTCGGGCTTCTGAGCGGCGGAGTGCTGTGGGCGCCGCGTGCGGACGGAGCGGAGTGGCGTCCGGCAGGCGGCGATCTGCCTGAAGACGGCGTCGTGACGGCGCTCGCCGCTTCGCAACATGAGGTGTTCGCGGCGATCCGAGGGCGCGGCATCTTCAGGCTCTCCGCCGGAGCGTGGTCGATCGCCTCGCATCCTGGCGAGCCGTCCTGCGCCGGGGTTGTCGTGACGTCCCTGTCGTTCCGGCGAAGCCGTCTCGTCGCAGCGACAACACGGGGCCTCTGGACCCTCGACGAGACGGGATGCTGCGTGCTTTCGGGAATTCCGGCGATAATGAGGCCTATCGGTGTCGTGGAATGGGCCCACGACGGCCTACTGGCGTGGACCCCGAGCGGCGTCTTCTTTTCGGAGGAGATTAATGGTAAGTGGATGGGACTCCCCCTTCCGCCTGAGGGAATGCTCGTCCGCAGCGCTGCACCCTTCGGATCGTCGGTCCTCGTCGTCCTGCAAGGCCACGGCCAATCGACGGTGCATCGCTGGCGACCCGGCCTGGCGGAGTGGGAGAAAGACTTCGGCGGACCAGGCGAATCCGTAAGTATTCACGCCGCATCCGACGCCGTGCTGCTCGGACTGGGGGAAGGCGGGATAGATCGAACGATGGCACGGCACGGCGAGTCGTTGTCGCGGACGCTGGACGTGCGCGTGGAGCGAAGCGCTCCGCATCATCCGGACGCGCGCATCCAATTTGTGATGCAACGTGCTCAGGACGTAAGCGTCTTCTTGTGCCATCCCGACGGCACGATCCGCCGCGAAATGGCATTGGGGAAGCTCCATTCAGGCCGGCATGAAACGGTGTTGGAGAACGCCTCAATCGCACCCGGAATCTACACCGTCATCGTCCGGGCGGGCGGCCTCGACCACTACGAGCTGTTCGTTGTGCTGGACTGACTGATCAGAGATCCAGGAATCGAAGGCCGAGAGCCCTTCGGGACCCGACGCCCAGCTTCTCGAAGATATTTGCCGTATGCCGACGAGCGGTGTGCGGACTGAGGAAGAGACGATCGGCGATCTCCGTATTGGACAGGCCTTCCGCAAGAAGAAGCGCCACTTCGGCCTCTCGATCTGTGAGCCCCAGTCGCTCCCGCAGCACTCCCGGAGGCGGGAGGCGAGGCGCTGCCTTTGACTGGACGGAAATCAGTACAGCTGCATCGCTGTCGAACACGCCCGGTCCGGTGACCGACCCTGTGAGGATGTACGCCCCACGGGCCGTCCGCACGGTTTGATGGGGGCCGGCGACCGGCGACGGTGATGATACCAGCGGAAATCCGAAGGGATAGATGGAGACGGCGAGTCGAACGGCCTCGAGCAGGACGCGATTACCCTCCGGGTCGCTCTCGAGCATGCGCGTTAATGCCTGGTTGCGGTAGCGTTCCACGGCACCTCGGCCGAAGACGATCAGGGGCTCCGAGACGCCGTCGAGCATCTCCCGGTGCGCCTGGAAACGCGTGATCGCATCCAGGCCTGCATTGAAGGACGGATACAGCGCGCGCATGATCTGGGTGGCATGTTCACCGAACGGGTGAACGTCCGGCCGCTCGAGCTGTATCCAGAGCCATACTTCTCCGGCCGGAATCCTCGAATACGCCCCGACGAAGTCGCGACTCCCGACATCAACGACTGTATAGTTCGTGAATTCCGAGTCCGACATCTCATAGCCGCACTGCCGGACCATACTTGCGTTGATATCCCACGAGAAAACGTTTACCCCGTTTTGACGCCGTAGCTGGTTCCACGCATCGATGATGGCGTCATTCACCACGTAATCCCCGGATATGGCGAGCTCGACCCATCCGCGCATGCGATCGACGACGTCATCCGCACAGTAACTGCCGTACGTGTCGCCCTGACTGGGCATCATTGTGATGACCTTGTGGCTGCGGAAGAGGTCGGCCACTGCGGCGCTGACGGATGCACGCCACGCTTCAACGGTGGGCGATGCCAGGGGCGAAACCATGATGCGGGAGACCGCTTCGAGGCGCGCCAGGTCGGGCGCCGACAGATAGAGACCCATGCAATTACTGCTCAGAGGGGCAGTGCGAAGGCGCACCGCAGGAGAGAAGGGCGTAATATTCGGACATCAACTTCGACGATTTTCCCGCGTTCCGGGTGACTGCTAATCACATGATGATTTCTCAGCACCCACTGACGCACCTGCACTTCCGGTCTACCGGATCGATACGGATGAGATCAGCGGTTACCAGGTCCGCTTCGAGCGCAACAA
>CAZART010000070.1:0-27826 GCA_964487555.1 uncultured Rhodothermales bacterium | reverse complement strand
AGGACGCCGGCCTTTCACGCCGGTAACACGGGTTCAAATCCCGTACGCGGTACTCTTAAAAGCCTTGCTCGTAACTCCTTGTTTACTCGAGGGATGCGGGCGAGGCTTTTTGTTTGTGGTTCCGGTCTTCCCTACTATCTCCCTACTTTTTCCGCTGAAGGTTGAGGATTTAGCCGAATGGATCTCGCCGATATTGTTCAGGACTTCGCCACATGTTTGAAGCGCGTGGACGCAAGAGCACCCCAGCATATTCCGTTTCAACCGGGGATCGGTCCGCATCCTGAAGAAACGACTGTGGAGCTCGTCACGGAAGAACTTGCTGTCGTATAAGGCCGATCCGTACGCGGGTGCCATCCGAACCAGCGTTTCATATCCGTCTGCGAAGCGACAGAAATGTGATCTCATCATCTCCAAATCACCCGGCTGGGCAATAGAAGTCAAGATGCTTCGCTTGCTCGGCGACAATGGCAAGCCTAATGGAAATGCCGTCAAGTATATTCTTTCGCCGTATCCAACTCACAGGAGCGCTCTGACCGACTGCTCAAAGCTGAACGATTCGCAATTTGCTGAGCGGAAGGCGGTGCTAATATTCGGGTACGAGGTGCCGAAGCTTCCCCTTCTGGACATGATCATGGCCTTCGAGATATTGGCTGATCAAAAGGTAGTGCTTGGGAAGCGGCATGCCGCTTACTTTGATCAACTTATTCACCCTGTTCACACTTCCGGCGCGGTTTACGCATGGGAGATCGAAGGTATTCGGTCAGGCTAACTAGGTGAGCGTTGGCCTAGGTCGATCTTGGCGAAAGCGCCAACCATCTTGTTTGCGACGACCTCCGGCACGAGATGCGCGTACCGCATCGTCTGGCGAATGTTAGCATGTCGCATCACTTCCTGAATGACTTTCAGGTCTACGTCACGTTCGGCGAGCCAGGACGCGCAGGTATGGCGAAGGCTGTGAAAGTGAATCTCATCTCTGATTTTGGCTTCGCGACGGTAATGGCGAAATAGATTGCTAACCCACCACGCATTTAGGTGGCCGCTCGCACGAGGGGACTCGAACACGTAACCGCTCTTCCCCCTTGATTCGCGCAGGGAGCGCAGGAGCGCATGCGCCTGAGGGACCATTGGCACGCGGTCCGCATCGCCGGTTTTAGTTAGAGCCCCTTCCCGACTGCTGACGTTGATCCACCCGTAGAGCCTAATACCTGCACGGCTCTCTTTAGGAGGATCGTAAATCCGAACGTCATCCCACCGAAGATTGCATATTTCTCCGCGACGGAGCCCGGTCAGTACCGCGAAATGCATCACGTCGATGAGGACCTTGCGGCCGGCACGCGGAGGATTGCCGGCGATGTCCTCCTCGATCTTGGCTATGATGGCGCGAAATTCGGGAGGGGAGAGGTACTCGGTTAAATCTCGATTCTGCCGCCTCTTGCGCCGTGGCGTTGACTTGTGCAGCTCTGCGGCGGGATTCGAAGTAATCCAGCCCTGCTCCTGACAGTACTCTATGAAATGCCGTATTTCGGCAAGGTAGCGCTGCTGCGTACCCGTTTTGAGCGATTTCCTGTAGCAGTACTCCCGAACGATGTCGACCGTTACTCCTGAAACCAGCATACCTGGATTTGCTCTTGCAAACGGCTCAAGGCGAACACGTTTAGTCTTCAAGGATGTTTGTCGGACATCCTGCGCAGCCAGGTACTTGGCTACAGCCTCGCCAAGCGTGACGCCACGAACCCGCTTTTCCGACCACGGATCAAGCATGCCGTGTAGGTACTCGAAACGTCTCGTCTGAAAAAGGTATTCTGCCGCGTCCTTCTCGGACGTATGCAAGGCGAAATCCTTTTGCTTCGGGCTGCGGTCGGGGTGGTAGAACCTAATATAGGCCCTTCCACTTTTCCACCTAAGGTTCGGCTCATAGAAAACCCGGCCATCTATTTCCATCGGACGTGCCATACTTCTCACGTTTGATTACTAATGGGAAGCGACAATGCTGCTCAGCTAGCTTTTCGGCTGCGGGATCGCTTCGTCTTCCGACTGGCACCTTCCCGCGCATACCGGAGGATTTCCGCCCCCATCACGAAAGGGGTCTTCCCGTCGTAGACGACCACGAACTTTTTCCGCCTTGCTCTGCGCTTCAGCGTGCTCGTGCTCGTCTCCAGATAGTCAGCGGCAGCTGAGAGGCGATAGCGAGCCTTCGGATCGATCTGAGGCTTTTCAGCGTCACGTGAGTGGATGTCCTCGACGAGCGACATCAGTTGCTCGATCTTCTCGGTAAGGCCAGCCAGAGTGGCGGCTTCGTGCAACTCGTCTTCCGGCGGTTCCGGACTCCAAGGATCAAGTGCATTAATCATCTGTCCAGAGTGTTTTCGTGAGCGATTCTTGCCATGGCTTGCTCGATGCGCTCGCCGTGAGACTCCATCAGCTGCTCCACTTCGGAAGGAGGCAAGAGACACAAATCAATTCGGTCTCTCGTTGCGACTATCAGAGCGTAGTAGTCTCGCGCGTTTTCACCCTGTAGCGTCAGTTTATGCGCTACATTGTCGACGGCCTCTATAGCTCGCTTAAGTAGGGGACGCGGGGCATGACCATACAAGAAGATGTCACCCCGAAAGAACCAAATTAGATCGCGATCCCTGGACACCCTGTATGTCCACCTTTTTTCCGAATCTCTCATTGTCTTTCACCCACCTTGTCCTTTGAAATAGGATCGCAGAATGGCTCCGCAAGAGCTTTCTTAGACAGTGCATGGCCAAGCCGTTCATTGATTTCGTATTTCACTATTTCAGCGCCAGCAAAAACTTCGTCGGGACATTTCTCCAGAACGTTTTGGAGAAGATCGCCGATGTAAGCCGGTCGCTGATCATTAAATCGCTCCTCGGGCACAAGCACTGCTTGGGCGATCACGTCCTCGATTTCCTTGCGGGCGTAACCGCGACCAGCTACGGCCATAGCCTTTGCGATACAGCCGGTAGCCTGCTTGATGAGCTGCGTTGCCGTGACATCGACATTCGCAGAGACGGGCGCGACTTCCATGACTTCGCCGCACTTCTGGACCGCCTTCCATTTCGGCAGCGGTTCCGTCCGGCTAGTCCGCATCTCCGCATCAGCAACAAAAGTCAGATACTTGCTTGAGAAGAGATGCCAAAGCCCGCGAATGGCTTTTGCGTCAAGATCCCCGAGGTAATCCAGGCCGCAGACTAAGAGTGCTTCACGACCCCACCGGGCTTCAATCCTCCAAATAGGGCTATCCGCCGTTATACCGTAGCTTTTCCAAACGGCGGGCCAGAGCACAGCCTCCTTTAGCTGCTGCTCAAGCCGTTTATCGTAGATGGCGAACTTGATTCGCTTTTTGCCGCCGAGATTGTTTATGCCCGAGAGCGCCCCCTGATAGACGTGCGTATTGAAGCTCCCTTTACGGGTGCCAAGGCCGCGCATGCGTTCGGTATCGCCCTGTTCGAAGGGCGTCGGAACGTCACATCGAATATGGGCTTCGGAGAGCTGCGCCTTCTCGGTTTCGAATCCTAGGGCGCCGACGAGCTCGGTCGCCCAGGTACCCATTTCGAGCGTAGTATTTTCCACGCACCAGCGTGCACCGAATCGGAAGATGAAGGTCGGCATCGTGCCTTTCGGCAGCGCCCGAATCTCCAAACCATCCCCATCGCGCAGAACGACTTGATACGTTGGACGGCCTCCGTGTGGATATACCTTTAACGGATGTCCATCTGGAGCGATGAAGGTCGCGCTACCGAACCCTTGCTCGTTGGCAAACTCCGACTCCTTGCGTTTACGGAGTAACTCTAGGGCCCCATCCTCACGGGCCCACCGCCCCTTGATCGAGAATTGAAGTGTATCAAGGGCTAGACAACCAAAGTAGTCTTCCGGCTTCCCCAGCTGCCGCACATCGCTCACCGCGAAGCCGCTTTGTCCACTCGTAGTGGCATTATATACCCCCATGTTATCATGTGGGGGTATCGCCTCAGTAGGCGGATCCTGAGCCGAAGCTGCAGATAAAGTCGTAGTATCCGGTTGCGAAACCGGACCGTGGTCCTGTTGTTTAGACATGTGATCAATGATTCTGGCATCCCTTGCCGCCAAGCACTGAGGATGCCGGTTAATAGGTCAGGGCCCTGCTGCTCCAACAGCGGGGCCTTTTTTATTTGGTGTCTATGGATTCCTTCTCGTCGAGCGGTATGCCCAACTGCCCGTCTGCGTAGCCCAACGCGTAGTCGTAGACGAACTGGCGCCGCTTTTCCGGGAAAAGGTTCATAACCAATCCCTCCAACATGGCTAGCCGGTGCACGATCTCGTCTTCGAAAGGCATATCATCTTCCGTTACTGCCTCCCATCCTGCCACCGTTTCGCCCAGTGCACCAGACTTGATATAATCCTTCAGCGCCCGCCGGATAATCTCAGAAATTGAAATTCCGAGCTCCTCGCTCCACTGGCTGAGCCATTCGTACTGGCTCTCTTCGATGTTGAAATTGAGACGTTTCATTCGACTGACCTTATACAGAAGAGTTATGTAGTACAGAAACTATATGTATCCTCATAAAGAGTCAATAGCGAGCCAACATTTAATTTAGGCGGGGGTCCACAGGGATTGACCCACCGCGCCGCACGCCGCTCCGCCGGGTGCATTTACACCGGTAATGATCTAACGCATACGGCTTTTGCGTACAGAGACGTACTTTCAATAGCGAATCAGACTGGCGACTGCTCCAATGTTTAGCAACGGTCGCATACAAGCATCACGCGCACTACCTTGCGCGTCTTATGAGATTATCCCTTCGTTTTTCGATCTAGCGTAAACGCCGATCTGCTAGAAACGGTCGACTCTGAGTAGCCTACGCTGGAGCGACTGGATTTTATGTAATTTGCCCGCCAACCTCTGAGTAGTTAGAATTCATTTTAGACCGCGCGAGCAAGAAAGAATCACACGAAATCCGTTTCTTCCCCTGGGCAGTAGCAGGAATAGAGACTCGACCTAGAGAATTGAAACATGTCTGACGAAAGCTTTCAGCTTCCAAAGTCCGCCTACGATGAGGTGCGAAACATCATTGTCGCGTATGCTCATCTAAATAACGCGGGAAGCCTCCAAGACGTCTCTGATTTATCAGGGACAAACACGACCACCATAAGCAGGAATAATGGCTTCCTAGTGAGCGCGGGCATAATTGAAGGAGGGCAAAAGAAGTCCTCAACACCGCTTGGAAAACAGCTCGCGAATGCACTACAACATGATATTCCTAGCGAAGTAGCTCGATACTGGAAGGAAGTCGTCAACGAAAACGATTTTCTTCAGAAGATCTTGGCTGCCGTTCGAATACGTAATGGCATGGACCGTTCAGCATTCGAGTCGCATATAGCCTATACCGCCGGTGAGAAAAAAACATCTCGCGTCATGACGGGCGCTAATACAATTGTTGACATCCTATCGATCGCTGACCTGATCAAAGAGTCCGATGGTAAGATCGTCGTTGTTGCGAGAGACAGGCACGACGAGGAGTTTGAAAAGGAAGCACCTAAGAAACAGGCCGGTCCATCCTCGTCCTTTGCTGAAGAGCCAGAAACGGTACCGACGGACGCTATTACCCACGTTCGCACAGTAGAGGGACCAACAGGAGTTACGATAGCGATCACGCTCGACGTCAATATATCCTGTGACGTTAATGAGCTAGAAGCACTTGGAAAGGGCCTCCGTTCGCTGCTCCAGCAGCTAAACGAAGATTTCGGCGAACACGGCGAAACCTCCGAATAGAGCAATGGCTCGACCGTTTGCGCCGACTACGGCAGAATTAGTGACAGACGCCGTTGAAGCGGTCTTTGTCCTTGGTGCAGAGGCTACCCTCGACTATGTCGCTGCGTTCGCCGACCAACCTAAGGATCAGGCGAAAGACGCGCTCGAAATGGCGACAGATCTCGGACTCCTCAAGAAGGGAGCCAATAGCGGATACGTGCCATACAGTCCGCTCTGCCGGTATACGGCATCGCCAAATGTAAATCAGAAGGCCGCCGTGCTTAGAATCATTCTAGATACTTATGAACCATTCCAGGTATTCAAAGAGCGGCTATTAGCGACCAACAACCCGTCAACAGCCGCCGAACAGACAAAAGCAATCCTCGACCTTGATGCCCACCGAGCGGATATCAAGGACACGCTGATTAATTTGGGTGGCTATGGTCAACTTCTCATTAGTGAGGGAGGCGGAAGCTACAAGATTAATGAGATTCCGGCCATTAATCCTCTGAAAGCTATTGCGCAAGCTTGCGACGATACTGACAGTGCAGAACGTGCTGTACGGAATCGGCTTGGCGACGACGCAGTCGGAATCGTATCGGTAGCTGATGTCGTGCAGCCGCTGTCTGACGCATTGTGGCGCGCGAACGCCGCGGACGGATCTGGTGCGATTCAGCAGGCAGGTAACGCTGTCGAATCATTCCTAGGTGAGCTCGGCAATCGTGTTGGGGCCGACATGGCTGGCGCGCACGGCATCAATGCAAAAGCGCAACGGCTCAGAGAGCATTGGAATTTGCCAACAAAGCTCCTGAACGTTTCAAAATATCTCGGCCACATACGAAATGCGGCTGATCACGGTGTGGATGAAGACATAGACGCGGCCTGGGATATCACAGAGGAGACAGGTATAGAGTATGTCTTCGTGGCCTGCTCGTTCGTCACTTCCGTTGTTCGCTGGGAGCTGAGCAATAGTGCTCGCCTGTGAATGGTTGGTGGAATAAGCCGTGGGCGTTAGACAAGCAATAGCAGCGGATCCGCCGAGCGGTCCAATGTCGCATTAGCTTCCCTACTCTCTCCCTAAAACCTGCTCACCTACGGTCGCTACTGCACGCTGAAGGCGGTTCTGGATCCACTTATCGCCGCTTTGCAGCCGGATCTGCTTCCGGCCCGCGAACAAATCCCGTACGCGGTACCATACGGCTCGATTCTCTCTCTACTCGAGGGGAATAGGGCCGTTATAGGCTGGTGCGAGAACCGCCCGTATCCAAGACTGTCCATAACTCGGGCACGGTCGTGCTCCGGCATCGCATCTTTTCCGGCCATGAACGCGGATATTTCAAGGAGCGGCGGCCGCCGTCTGAGTTCGTGGCGCCCACGCTCGCACGTCCATGATTGGAGTCCCCGCAATTCGCGCTGCGGACGCCATCCGGAAGCGGCGGAGCGTTGGGGTGCGCTACGCCATGCTGTCAGAGCCGCCACCGAACCACCGAACCTTGCATCCGCCGGATTGAAGTCGTTTCTTGTCGCCGAGATGAGTGACTGAGGCGCATCGCTTTACCCACCGGCGGCTCCCGAAATGCACTGGCTCCTCGCCCGGCTCCTGCTCACTGCGCTACTCCTGTCCGTGCTCCCCTTCACGGTCCGAGCACAGGAAGGCGGTCTGCCACGATCGTCCGAGACCGGTCCGGATTATCGCTTTCGGCGTCTGGCCGTCGCGGACGGACTTCCTGAGCGTTTCGTCCGCGTCATGTTTCAGGATAGTCGCGGATTTCTCTGGATCGGCACGAAGAACGGCATCGCACGCTACGACGGACGCAGTATGGACGTCATCCGTCCTGCGCCCGGGCCGATGGATCCCGCCGTTCAATACATCACCGCGCTCTTCGAAGATGCGTCGGGCAATGTGTGGGCCTCCGGTGACGTGGACGGTGGCATCGCCCGCTACGATCGAGCAACCGAGCAGTGGACATTCTTCCGCCATGATCCGGCGAACGCGAATTCGCTGAGCAGCAGCAATGTGCAAACAGCCGCAATGGGCGGACCGAACCGCGTACTCGCCATCACGTGGGTGGACAGCCTCGGGTACTGCCTCGACCGTATCGACATGGAGACGGGGCTCGTTCGCCGGTTCCGATATCGAGGCAATTCAGGGGATCGCATGGACGGCGCATGCTTCTCATTCATGCAGACCGCGTTTGCGAGTCCGGTAGTGGTGCCGGATCATGACGGAACGAGCTGGATCCGCACCGGGGGCGGGTTGATTCACTTCGACGCGGAGCGCGATACGCTTCGATTCTATGCATCTTCCGGTCCGAGATACGACGCGACCCACCTCGACGTTCTCAACGGCCGCAGGCCCCTGGCATCCATCCTGCAGGTTCGCGACCGCGAGGAACGAACGGCTTCCTTCCATCTGGCTCGACCAGCCGACGTTGTCCTCGTCGGACTCGGTGAAATGTTTGTAGCGCCCGATGATTTCGGATGGTTGGTGAACGCCGACGGTGATACTGTCTGGACCATGGATCGCCGCCATTCCGCATGGGCTGGAGGGGGCGCGAAGAATCGTATGGTGGTGGCGCGTCGCACGCTCCCGGCCGGACGGTACCGGCTCACGTACCGGTCCGATTTCAGCCACAGTTTCGGGGCGTGGAACGCCATGCCGCCGGACCGGCCCGATCTCTGGGGCGTCCAGGTGCATCTGATCGACAGCTTGGATTCACCGATTCCGATTACAAGGGACCTGCGTTCTCTCGAGGCCCCACTCCCCAGTGGTCCTGTTTCGGTCGTGTATGTGGATCGATTGGGTCAGCTCTGGGTCGGCACGGACGGCGATGGATTGTGCCGATTCGCACGGCAGGCCGGCGTCTGTGCCGACGTCTTTCGGCATGATCCCGGTGATGCGACGAGCCTGCCTAGCGACGCGGTCTTGTCGATAGGTGAGGACCGGGATGGCCGGCTCTGGATAGGTACGGATAGGGGGCTCGCCCTCTTTCGCGCCGGTCGATTCGTCCGGTATCCGGTACCCTCGCTCGGACCTCGGCGCTCGACAGCTTCGCCAGAGGAGATCGCACGCAGCCGAAACACGATCCGTGGGCTTCTCAGCGACGCCGAAGGGGCCCTCTGGCTCAGGACGACGAACAGTTTTCTCCGCTTCGATCCGGCCACAGGCGAATATGCGGGCTACGAGCACGACCCGAACGACGAGACGACGCCAACGGGCGGACCACCGAGCGTGCTGCTTCTCGATCGGCAGAACACGCTCTGGGCGGGTACGACCGGAGGTCTCAATCGCGTGGAACGCCTTACAGAAAGGATCCGGGAATTCGTCCACGACCCGACGAATGAGCAGGGACTGAGCGGGAACTATCTCTATGGCATGGTTGAGTCGGCGGACGGCTCGGTCCTGATCGGGTCGAACGGGGGCATCAATCGGTTCGATCCGTCGACGGAACGTTTCTCCAGACCGGATCTCGAGATCATTGGAGAAAAGGGACCTTACACCGTGCCGTTCCTCATCGACTCACGCCGAAGGCTCTGGGTGACGGAGTTCAGTACGCAAAATAGGTTTCTGAACGTGATGGACGCCGGTGGTCGAATCGTGAAGCGTCTCCGAGTGGATGCAAGTGATACGACCACGCTCAAGGCTCACGTCCGTCTGGCTGTCGAAGACCACGATGGGAATATCTGGCTCGGCACCGGGGGCGCCGGCCTGTATCGATTCGACCCCGAAATCACCACCCTCGTGCATTATCCCTACACCTTTGGGCCGCCGCCGGGCGATCTGGATGGTGCGCTCGACGACGACCAGGTGTCCTCACTTCTTGTAGATCGTGAGGGAAGGCTCTGGGTCGGCACCAACAATGGCGGGCTAAACCTGCTGGACCCTTCCACCGGTCGGTTTACCTCCTTCTGGAACCGCACAATGGGAATGGAAGGCATCATCGCGATTCATGAGGATCGGGATGGTCGCCTTTGGCTCGGAAGCTACGTCGGCGGCCTCATCCTGTTTGACCGAGAAAACGGTACGGTCATTCGACGATACGACGAGTCCGACGGCCTTCTCGGCAACAGCGGTGGTAAGATTCTCGAAGACGACGAAGGACGCCTCTGGCTGGGAACGCATCGCGGAATTGTCCGCTTCGATCCGGAAACGGAGACTTTTCGAGTGTTCGGCGCGGACGACGGACTCTCGACCTCCGATTTCATGGCCAGTAGTCTTTGCACCCGAAATGGTCTCCTGATCTTCGGTGGAGAAACCGCCTTCGCCGTTCTGGATCCGGCCGAGCTGGGGCCGAATCTACAGCCCCCGGTCGTCACACTTGACGCCGTTACATCCCGCAACGTCGGCAGCGGAGAGACGCTCCGATACCTGGTTCGGAACGATCATGCTCTCCGGCTCGGTTACGACCGAAACGACCTCACTTTTCATTTCAACGGTATTGACTTCGTGCGCCCGGACGGTGTCCGCCTCCGCTACCGCCTCAGCGGCTATGACGAGACGTGGTCGGACGGTGGGGTCCAATCGGTGGCCCGGTACACGAATCTTCCGCCGGGCGAATTCGTGTTCGAGCTCTCCGCCGCCAACATCGACCATGTTTGGAGCGAGCCCGCCACCGTTCAGCTGGCGATCATGCCGCCGTGGTGGCGAATGCCATGGGCGTATCTTCTTTACGTGGCGACGTTCGTGGCGGGCATCTTCGGCGTAGATCGCGTGCAGCGGAAACGTGTTCTTCGCAAGGAGCGTGAAGCAACACGGGAACGGGAGCTCGCACAGAAGCGCGAGATTGAGCAGGCGTACCACCAGCTGAGGCAGGCGAAGGACCGGCTCGTGCAGCAGGAGAAGCTTGCCTCCCTCGGCCAGTTAACCGCGGGGATCGCGCACGAGATCAAGAATCCGCTGAATTTCATCAACAACTTCGCTTCGCTCTCCGTCGAGATGATCGAGGAGGTGACCCACGAACCCGACGTAACGGTCGGGCAAATGCAAGAATACCTGACGGACTTGAAGCTGAATGCCGCCAAAATCACGGAGCACGGTCGACGTGTGGACGGCATCGTGCGATCGATGCTCGACCACAGCAGGGGCAGCAAGGGTGATCGTGCCGCTGTGGACGTGAACGAGCTGGTGGACGAGTACGTCAATCTGGCCTTTCACGGCATGCGGGCGCGGCACGCCGATTTCGCAGTTACGATTCACCGCCGTTTTGGCCCCGGTGTAGGCGAAGTAGAGCTCGTTCCACAGGAGATCGGCCGTGTGCTGATCAACATCCTCAATAACGCCTTTCAGGCCGTTCACGAACAACAGAGGAAACGAGGAGGCGAATATGAGCCGGCGGTCGTGGTTTCTACAGCGCGCGATGGGGATCAGGTGGACATACGGATAGCCGACAACGGCCCGGGCATTCCGGCTTCATTGCGCGAGAAGATCTTCGAGCCGTTCTTCACAACGAAGCCCGCAGGCGAGGGCACCGGCCTCGGACTGTCCCTTTGCTTCGAGATCGTCAACCAGGGACACGGCGGCGAGATCATCCTCGAGAGCGTAGAAGGCAAGGGGGCCACGTTCGTCATCGTGTTTCCGGCAAACGGTTAGCTCAGGAACGAGCACCTCGACCGGTGGCGGGGTCGGCTCAGGAAACCACGCTAATTCGACGGTGTCGGCATTAGCTAATCATCCGGTCGGATGACGATCCGCTTGCAACCTGGCTGAATCGAAGGTGTCCGGTGCACGGGGCGCGAGGTCGCGCGGAGCCGGCTCTCTCCGGTGGTCAGAAAGAATGCCAGCCTCGATAAGTGTTTGCTCATCCTCACGCCACATATGCACGGTGGTGCGGTACTCTGTCGAGTCGGCAGGGAGAAAAATACGGACCCATCCCTTTTGTCAGCTTCCCCAGAGTTTGACCTAGCGGGACAGCCTTACCTTCAAAAGAAATACGGCATCAAGAGCAGGTGAATCCCGTTTGCTGCGCTGTGGCCGCCCATCGAGTACCCAAGGCCCCGCCGCCCACAGATCCAGCCGAAGACGAGTTCCATATTGTGTTTTACTTTAGAAGGACGATTCACTGACCGGCAACCGGTCCCACGAGCTCCGCAACGCTTGATTGGACACAGCCGAGGCCCGGACGATGGTCTCTGCTCTTTTCGGCAGAGCGGGCGCACTGCTCTCAATTTGAATTCACCGACTAACTAGTCAGGTGGCGTCGCAAATATCGCGGAGCCCACGACTTGAAGGATTCGGAATCGGGTAGCGGGATAAATTGTTGGTCCGCCGGGCGACGATTCCCGGCCGCTACGCCCTACGCGTAGGGCGCGACGCCCGAGGAGTGTTTAGTACAGTGCGCTCCATCCGCTGCTGTAACCGCGAAGAGAACGGCCCGAAGCAGTCAGATGCTATTCCAGCCGAAGACTCGAGATCCTATCCTTTGGCGGATCTTCCGGACCCGCCAAAAACAGACTATTGCCTATTGACTACGGGGGCCCTAGGCTTGTTAGGTGCACCTGGGCGCAGAGGCTATTTAGCCCGAATTCTGATCTCCTCCAGCTGAAAGGGCAGTTCCATCTCCTGGCCGTCGACATCAACGATCAAGATCGGTCCAGACATATACAGCGTATCTCTCCTAATTCTGAACTCATAGGTACTGGTATGCACTTCGGTCCCGTTTGAAGCCCATCTGTGCGTCTCAATATACCTGTCGCCATCGATCCTATAGGGACCCGCGCTAGCAAGGGAAAACGTTCCGTCTTCGTCTTGATTTACAAAGGCGAAATGTTCCGGGGAAAAGACTTTGAACCCGAACGGACGGTCAGGTTGGTTCATTTCCGTAAAAGAAGTTTCGCCGGGAACGCTGTACTTGCCGTAGATGAGTTCCCACGCTCCGACGAGCGGATTTGCATCTTGTCCGAAGCTGGGGTAAGAGATAATCAACAGGACGAAAGCACAAAGAGATAACACCTTCATGGTCGCCTCCTTTGTTTGGGGTCAAGAAAATTCTTGCCCTTAAAGAACGTGCACCTAGCATACACTACACCCGCTCGTGCTCGGTGTAGCACGCCCTATTTGGCTAGGAATGAAGTGACGGTACAAAAGGTTGAGGCAATAACAAAATGGCGCTACAACCCGAGGTGCTTTACGCAAGGGATGGTGAAGAGCACTGGTCCAAATAGTGTCCACAATTCTTTGTCTCGATTACGTTCGATGACACCGTTTGTCGAGCTTTGCCTCAAGGACAGGATGTCACTCGTCTTCAAATCCCGTACGCGGTACCAGGCCCGCCACTCGAGAGGATGGCGGGCTTTCGCTCATGGCTCTTGCACGTCATCCCGGGCAGAAAACTTGAAGCTGCGCGTCCCATCGCCCATCGCCGTCTGTTACCGGCGTGCAGATCCGCTTCTTCATTGTCGGCGGCGCAGCACGTTCGAGGTGACGGTTGTCGACGCGCTCGGCCGCCGGCTTGCCGTCCCCGTCGATGAGATGCTCGCAGCCGGAACCTATAGGTTGCCGTTCGATGCTACCGCGCAGACCGGGGGAAATACCTATACCGATTAGCAACGCACAAGTCGGTTAACATCCGAAACGTAGTATCGGCGAATTAGCAGGTAGCGCTACAGCGTGCGATAGAGGGATCCAAACGGGCCACTGTACTCGGTTATGAATGCGTACATTCTCCCGGATGCAGTACGCTTCACAAATGGCATAGGACGGTGGAGTCCGTTTCCCGAAGGTAGATATCTGATGCGGCTTCGAAACGGCGTCCGAGCATCGAGCTCGTCGTATGGCAACCAGGAGACGCCGCCGTCAGCCGAGATGTAGAAGGTGTATCCGTAGTCCTTGTCCCTCAGTGTCGCCCCGGCGACGAGATGTCCTGACGCGTTGTGAGCGAGCGCGAAGATCTCATCAACGTCCGGCGGGGCATTCAGGATCGACCACGTTGCACCCTCGTCAAAAGTCCGATATATGCTTTCGCCACCGGAGAGATAAACCGTTCCGTCCGCCCCCTCAGTAAAGCCGCGATACATAGTGTTGCGAATTTCCGGAAGATCGGTCTGTCGCCATGATCGACCGCCGTCACGAGTCGCCCAGATCCGCGCCGAAGTATGCAGATAGCGCCCGGTCTCAGGGGCATATACAATCGTAACGAAATTCACGTAGGCGACACCATTCCGGCACAAGTTGGCGCCGCCGGCGAGGTACTGGTCGTGTGCGGGCAACTCGACTGGCCACGTTTGATCCCATGAAGCTCCACCATCTCGGGATACCAGCAGTCCGAACGTCGAAGTGACAACAACCCAGCCGTTGTCATCGGAAGACAGCTCATACGGATCCGAAATGCCGGGAGCGGCCGTTGGAGGGAGACGCTCCCATGATTTCGCACCGTCTGTTGACTTAATGATCCCCCAATCATGAGAATGCGTCCGGCTGCGATCATAGCCCCACGTGTAGAGTGTCCCGCCGGGCGTGGTCCGGATGGCGTACGCCTCAAAATCCGTTGGTATCGCTATACTCGACCATGGACCCGTTTCCTTCTCGCGTTTGAAAAGAGAAAAGGGGGCGCCGTTTTCCGGCCGGTCCGGGTTGAACGCGAGAACGAAGAATGTGCCCGAGTCGTCGACCGTCACTTGCGAGGCTCCGCTCAGGAGATCGACGGTTTCCCAGACAGGACGGAGTTCCGACACGGAATCGCAGCCGACAATCGTAAGCAGCAGCGCTAATGCACCGGCGGCAGCAACAACTCGGAGCATGGGCAGGGAGACGGGAATTAGTTGAGCCCGCTGTAATTCACCGATTTCGGGTCGGTTCCTCAGGCATGCGTGCTATTTCAATCGGCGCTCCGAATCGCCGATCAACAATCCCACTAACCCCCAACCGCCGTCAATCCGTTCACCCCGCGTTAACGAGCAGCGTCTGACCGACAACGAACGCCCATCTCCCAATCCCGAGCCGCATTAGCGTGAGGCTGAGGAATGACGCCATGCATCGCTCGGCGCAAAGTCGGCGTGCGACCCGGGGACCGGTTCGTCGCCGACCGCAGGAGATGTGCACAACTGGGGCCACACATATCTTTCGATTGGCAAATAGTTGGCAGGGTCGTAGGTCTCGATACCTTTCATTAAGGTCCGGCCCCCTTAGAATCTTTTGCGCTACTCTGGCTCCGGTGCAACGCCGTGATACCGCACTTGCTACATCCTCAACTTCAGGGCAATCACGCCCAGCCCGATCGCGAGCGCGGCAAATCCTCCGTGAAATAGCAGAGGGGAGATCCTCGCCAACTTCTTCCCGAAGGCCAGGCCCAGAACCCAGAACGGCGCGGGTGCCGCTTCTCCTTCCCTGACCAGATGAACCTGCATTTGCTGTGCTTCCGGATAGAAGGAATGCTCCGGATCCGGTGATACGGAGGAGGAATCCACCGCAATCTCTTCCGGGGGAATCGGCACGAGTTTGCCTTTCCCAAAATCCCATCGAGCGGGCGGAGGCATCTCGCCAGCCTCACTCCGGTTTGCCTGATAATACGTATCGTAGGCTGCTGAAACTTTTTGGAAGTAGCGTGTAGTGGCCGTGCGTGTGATGCTAAGTCCAATCCAGAGGAGTAGGACGAGCGTCAGGATCACGAGTACAACGGAAGAAGCGTTCATGGCCTACCTCCAGATCGAGCAGGTTGCATCTACGGCATGATACAGCGGATTGTGCCCGGGAGCCGACGACCATCACCCGGCGGCGTCGGCAATCGATGAAACGAGGGCCTCATCGAAGGCGTCCGCATCCGTATAAATGCACATGAGGTCCTCCAGGCCGGCGAAACTGCGTACGAACCCGGCGGTGATTCGGATGAAGCGCGACCCCGTGAGCATGTTGATTTGCGTGAAACGAGATCGGTGCGCGGCGAGCCAGAGCGCCCAGTCGCTGCTGACTTCGGTGGAGGCACCTTTCGTCGCCCGAGCATCGATGAACAATGCGATTGAGCGGTGATCGGATAGGTGATTTTCCAACTCACGCATGGGCAGCGCGCCCAATTCTCCCACGTCCGTGCCGGTGATACGCAGCACGACCACTCCGGCGGCGGGGGAGTTTATCGACAGCGTACAGTAGCTGCCTTCATACGTAACAGGAATGCTTTCGGGCATGTTCTTTCAGGCGTCAATCGAGGTAACAACGAGATCGGTGAAGTAGGGTCGAATGCAAAATAGGTATGCAACGATTCGAAGTCATCCCGCACAAGTCGGCGTTGAGCTGTATGGGCTCGAATGGATCGGCATCGGCAGGCGTTGAGAGGGAGTCGTCGCATAATTGCTGCCGCCCACGCCGATGAGGTTTAACTGCCTCAACAATAGTGGCTGCGCGCGCATCTTTTGCATCGAGGCGCGACTGCATCTACATTGGTTCTAATATTCCAATCGCCGGCGGCGTCAGTGAGGGCAAGGCCGTTACGGCGGTGCGCGTTCAACGAACGATGTGTGTAATCTTATGCGGCCGCACATTCTTGGCTCCTTGCTCTTCCTCTTGTCTCTAGAAGCAGCCTTACCCTGCCGCGCACAAGTGGTCTTCCGGGGCAGCCACGTGACCTTCCCACATCAGACGTTCGAGGCCGCTACAGAAGCGGCCCTGCAGCACCACGACGGCGATCTTCTGATCTATTTCTACCGCAGCGCGCATCCGGGCAGTGAAAAAATAGAGCGCAGCATCTTCGGTTATGCTCGAATCGCCGACTACATCAACCGCAGCTTTTCTCGGTATGCCGTTAATCTGGACAGCGAGGAAGGAGAGGAATTGTTGAGGTCGTACCATCCAGAGGTGCCTGAGAAGGAGGTCGTTCCGTTCTTTGTACTCGACCTTCGGGAACTGGGACCGCCTGCACAATACCACATGGCTGGAGGAGGCATGATTACCGATCTGCAGCTTGAGGAGACGCTGCGCTGGATCCGGAAGATCAAGATTACAGATCCGCTGACGGGGGCCGTGGGGCGCGGTCAATAGAAGGAGGGTCACGTGAAGATCCGGCGGCCATCGCCACGAGCCGAGTGACGGAGCGCGCCACACGAAGCGTTTTGTCGTTCTCCGATGAACGTTATCCTTGAGAGCCGGCTCAGGGTATGACGATGCTCAAGGAACGCCGGAGGTCGAACGCAAATAGGGTCTGATTGCCTCGGCGGTAGTGTCTGAGCGCCACGAAAAGGGCGCTCATACACTACGCACGCTCCATTTTGCACCCGTAGATTTGAGCGGGGGCCTATACGTATGGAGCGAAGGGTGCAATGCATGGAGAGAAAGAGCAGCCCATGGGAGGATCAGATCTGACGAAGCTTTCGCTCGACGACTTGATCGAACGCGCCCTCGAGCGAGGGCTGCTGGAAGGGTGGCTTTGCGAGAGCGGCCACGTACACCTTCGCGTCGGAATGATCGAAGTGACGTTGACGAAAACAAATGCCCTGGCGTACCTGCGCACCTTGATCCGCCGTCACGACCTGGCACACTTTCAGAACGGTGGAGAGTAGGACGATCGGCCTCTGCCTTTCACTGTCATCCGACGCGTGGACTCGCGAAGGGATGTGATCAGCTATTCAGGGATAATTTCAAGCTTTAGCTGATTGAGCAGGACGACATCTTCCTCCGCGCCGCGATGCCGCGCGCGGAACACCGTTAAGACGAGCGTCCGCATGCTCACAAGATCGACGTCGGAATGGTCGGCCCGCGCGGTTCGAAGGACGCGGACCGCTTCGGAGAGATCGTCCTCCAGCAGCTCTGCGATACGATCACGTGCGGGCGGAACCGATTGGTTTAACTCAGCGTGTCGCCATCGAATGCTTTCAGGACACCGGATCCTACACGGGGTTCGACCACCGCCGATCACCCCTCGGCCCGAGCGGGCCGGGAAGCGGCCAAGAGACATGCTGCGAATGAGTGACACCGACGAGGACATGCAGGAGCGCACAGCCACACTGGAAACGCTCTGGCTCCGCTTTCGAAGGGATTTGATGGGTTTCCTGGTGCGGCGGCTTCCGTCGAAGGCCGACGCGAAGGACGCGTTGCAGGAAGTCTTCTTGCGCATCCATGCCGGCGCGTCAAGGCTGAACGAGGTGGAAAACGTAGAAGCCTGGCTCTACACCATCGCTCGCCGCACCGTGGCGGACCACTACCGCGCCCGCGGCCGGCGCGTCACGGCGGATCCGGTCCTCATAGATGCCGCCAATGACGTTGCATCGGTCGAGACGGCGCCGCCCGACAATCTAAGCCCGTATTTTGGCCCACACGACGTACACGAAGAGGTGCTCTCATGGCTGCGTCCGATGATCGACGAACTGCCTGAGAAGTACGGTAGGCCGCTCCGCATGGCTGATGTGGAAGGCAAAACGCAGCAGGAGGTGGCCGATGCACTCGGGCTTTCCCTCTCAGGAGCCAAGTCGCGCGTGCAGCGGGCACGGGCGCTGCTGGGTGACCTGCTGCAGCGCTGCTGCGCGGTCGAGTTCGGCGAAGAAGGCCGGGCCGTGTCATTCCAGCGGCTGCATCCCCATGACGATCCATGTAGGGGCGGTCAGTGTGGACGAGAGGGAGGAGAAGAGGGGTGAAGCGGCCGATCTGCCTCCCCTTCGACAATTTGCCATTCATATACCCCTGCAATCGCGAGTCCCACAATACTCATCACGCCGAACCACATCACCATTTCTATAACGACCAGCATGATCGGTTCGTGCATCACATTCCACGGAAGATAAAACTCGAACCACGGCACCATCAGCGCCCAGGCTACCGATCCGAACTGTAGCCCCTTGCTCCACCATGGCTTTCTTGAAAATGCCTTCCTGACGAAATGGTAAACGACACCGTAGATCACTCCGATGGCGAGCAGGCCTACAGGGAGAATCCACGCATTTTCAGCCGTGCGCGGCAGGGGTGAGAGCTGCCCCATGATGAATAAGAATTTCCGGCTTTGAAAGCCCGGATCCGCGAGAATCGCCTGTGCCGGGCCGAAGAGGAGCATCATGCCGGCGATCCAGGCCAGCCCGCCGGCAAAGCCTGCGCTAAAGGCTCGAAGGAAACCCGGCGATGTGTCGTTCGACGTCAAGATACGCTCTCTATTTGCTCGGGCTCGAGCGCCTATTTGGGTTCGACAAGCGCGGCCGGGAAGCCGACCGTCGGCAGAGCTATGCCGAGTGCCGCTGCGCCGGCGAGTTGATGATGCTATCGACGGAAGCCCATTACCTTCCGCACGCCGATCTCACCCGCGCGGTGCGCGGCCAAGTCGCTGGCCAATCCGATCGTGCTCATGGTCGAAGGCATCGGTATATGGGGCTAATTGACGAATTAATATCCCCATTCTACGAATCGCCCTGGTCTAAAGCATGAAAGGATGGGATTCGACATGCGGCCTCCGAGGGTCGATCCAAGCGCTGATTGCTGACGTATAGGGCCGACGGATCGACGGTAATCGATCCCGCTGAGAGCATTGTGAGGTGCGAATCGAATACATATCTTATTTCGCGAAGATCGATAAAAGGGGCCGAGCATTAGGGTATGTCACCTCGGCTATAAGATTGGCTGCCGGACGGAGCCGCTTGGTGTAGGTCAGCATCATGACGACGATCACCCTCACAAAGGATATCGCCGCGCCTGTAGATAGAGTCTTTGCGACCGTTGCCGACATCGAACAATTCTCAACGGCGATTCCGCACATCCAATCCGTGGAGTTTCTATCGGGCCAAAAGTCGGGCGTCGGCACCCGCTTCCGGGAGACGCGCATCATGAAAAATCGGGAAGCATCCACGACGCTGGAGGTCACGGAGTACGTATCCAACGAACGCGTACGTCTGGTTTCCGATAGCCACGGCGCCGTATGGGACACTGTGTTCACCACCGCGCCGCTAGGCGACGGCACCCGCCTCGAGATGGTAATGGAAGCGCGCCCCCACACGCTGTCGGCCAGGTTGACCACGCCGCTGATTCGGGGTATGATCAAGAAGGAGATCGAGAAAGATCTCGACCTTGTAAAAGCGTTCTGCGAGCGCGGACCGGCGTCTTGATTGTCGTCGCTGACTGCACGTCCGTCTTCCGGCCGAGCGTGGGGGAGGTGACCCGGGCTAGGTCGACTGAGAAGACTCGTGAGGCGCGCGCGTCCTTAAGCCCGTATCCTCTATGACCGGCGAGGCTTATCCTGTGGACATATCAGCCGAGGGGAATAAATGACACAAATTCGCCACTGCATTTTTCTGGTGCTCGCGTGCATCGTCTCCGATGCCGCAGCGCAGTCTACGGCCTCGCAGCGCCTGGAACAGCTCATTGAAGAGGACTGGGAATTTCGGCTGCGCGAATACCCCACGTTCGCGACGAGTGTGGGTGAGCACCGAAACAATCACCTGCTCGGATCCGTTGCGCCCGAGGATGTGCAGCGCCGGGCGGATGCAATCCGGAATCTTCTCGAGCGACTTCGCGCGATTCCTCGCGACTCGCTCGCGCAACAGGACGGCATCAATTACGACATTCTCGAGCGGGAGCACCGGGAGACGCTTGAGGAGATCGATCTTCTCCTTCATCTTATTCCCATCACGAACCGCTCAGGGTTTCATATCTCTTTTTTGCGGTTGGCGGAGAACGTCCCGCTCAACAACACGCAGGACTACGAGAATTACATCGCGCGTCTGAACGCCTTTCGTCCCTGGGTAGCGCAGCATCTGGAGCTCATGCGGGAAGGGATCCGGACGGGCATGGTGCTGCCGTCGATCTCTCTGGCCGGCATCGACGAGACCATCCGGCCTCACATCGTCAGGGATCCCACCGAGAGCCTCCTGTGGGCACCCTTCGAGGAGTTACCCTCCGGCGTTCCCGACTCGGAGCGAGCGCGGCTCGCCTCGGCCGGTCGCGAGGCCGTCGAACGGTCCGTCGTTCCAGGCTACCGCGACTTTCTTGCGTTCATCCAGCAAGAGTACGTCCCTGCCGCACGGGACGGGATCAGTGCGTCGGAGCTGCCGCGCGGGCGGGCTCTCTATGCGCAGCGGGTCCGCAGCTATACGACGCTGGACGTGACGCCGGATGAAGTGCACGAAACGGGGCTTCGCGAGGTTGCGCGCATCCGCGCGCAGATGGACTCACTGATCCAAGCGACCGATTTTACAGGCAGCTTTCAGGAGTTCATCCACTTTTTGCGGACGGATCCGCAGTTCTACGTCGACACGCCCGAAGAGCTGATGGCGCGGACTGCACTCGTGCTGAAGCGGATGGACGGCGAGCTTCCGAAGCTATTCGGGCATCTTCCGCGGATGCCGTACGGCCTGAAGCCCGTTCCCGATTACATCGCACCGCGAACCACCACGGCCTATTACTCGCGGCCTTCGGGGGACGGCACGCGTTCGGGGACCTTCTGGGTCAATACGCACGACCTCAAGAGCCGTCCGATTTACGAGATCGAATCGCTATCGTATCACGAAGCGGTGCCGGGACACCATCTTCAAATCGCTCTCATGCAGGAGCTCGAGGGACTTCCCGCTTTCCGCCGCTTTGGCGGATTCACAGCGTTTGTGGAAGGATGGGCGCTGTATTCCGAGCAATTGGGCTACGACGTGGGTTTTTTTACCGATCCGCACAGCCGGTTCGGACAGCTCACCTACGAGATGTGGCGTGCGCTCCGGCTCGTGGTGGATACCGGGATGCACTGGAAGGGCTGGACCCGGCAGCAGGCCATCGATTACATGGCCGAAAACAGTGCGCTTACCCTGCTCAACATCACGAATGAGGTCGATCGATACATCGCCTGGCCCGGGCAGGCCCTGGCCTACAAGACGGGGCAGATGAAAATCAGTGAGCTGCGTGCGGAGGCTGAGCGAGTGCTCGGCAGCAGCTTCGACCTGCGCCGATTTCACGACGTCGTGCTCGGTTCGGGCGCCGTGCCGCTTACGGTATTGGAGGAAAATGTTCGATCGTGGATCGGCCGGGAAGATGCACCATAGGAGGCGCTTCGGCACGATTGATCGGCATCGGCGCCGTCAAGCCTCCAGCCGGCCTGAATACCGGCCGGATGTATGAGACGTCAGCCTGTTACCCCAGCATGGAGATACACGATGACCATGACCACCGCTCCCGATCGCACCGAGGCCGCTGCGTACTATTTCACGTACATCGATCAGGTCGAAGACGGCGACATCCGTCAGATCCTCAAAGCGCAACTGCCGGTGGCGCTCGCGCTTCTGGAGGGCATCTCGGACGACCAGTCGCTATATCGGTATGCCCCCGAAAAATGGACGATCCGGCAGGTCGTCGGCCATCTAAATGACTGCGAACGCATGTTCATATTCCGCGCTTTTTGGTTTGCGCGCGGATTCGACAGCGAACTGCCCAACTTCGATCAGAATATCGCAGTGGCTGGTGCGGACTCAAACGCCCTATCCTTGGAGCGCCATATCGAAGAGTTTCGGGCTGTCCGCGCCGCGACGGTGGGGTTCTTCCAGAACCTTCCGGCGGAAGCGTGGGCCCGCCGAGGCATCGCCAGTGACAACGAGTTTACCGTTCGTGCCCTCGCCTACATTTCAGCCGGGCACGTCACGCACCATCTGAAGATCCTTCGCGAGCGGTACCTGTAAGCCCGCGGCTCGTAGATTCGCGAAGACGACGTGAAGCATGCGTCCTTTTTGCAGTATGAACGACTCTCTGAGTGAGCGGCGGTCGAACGGCCGCCATCGGAATGCCCCTTTTAATAATCAGAGAGAGAGACGAACCATGAAACGTATCCATGTAGCTTTGAGCGTTAGCGACCTGCAGCAGTCGATCGATTTCTACAGCGCGCTTTTTGGTACGGCCCCCAGCGTGACTAAAGGGGACTACGCCAAATGGCTCATCGACAACCCCCGTGTAAACTTCTCCATCACCGAAAGAGAGGGCAGGGTGGGCATCGAACATCTGGGTATCCAGGCCGAGGATGAAGCCGAATTGCGGGAGCTGTACGAAAATGTCGCCGGGGCCGACGCTGCCGTGCGCGTGGAAGGCCACACGACGTGCTGCTACGCGAACTCGGAGAAATCGTGGGCGAAGGATCCGCAAGGCGTCGAGTGGGAGGTCTTCCACACCTACGGCGAGAGCGCCGGCTTCTACGGTACGGAGGCGGACGCCTGCTGTGAATCGAGCTGCTGCGCCGAGGGGGTGGCTGCCTGAAGCGTCGTCGGACGGATAGGGGAGTGCCCATCGCCATGCACGCCGGTATGGGCACTCCCGCGCGAGGGACTCGCAGTTCGGTTCGGCATGACCATTCGACGTATATTGTAGCGGCCTCTACGCATGAAACTGGAGGCCACATGCGATCCCATTCGATCGACCAAACGGTGCCGACATGACCAGCGACATATCCTCGGAAGAGACGGCGGTAGTCGCGACCTATACGAACCGCCACGACGCTGAAGTGGCGAAGAGCTTCCTCGAAGACCAGGGCATTGCATCCTTCGTCGTGGCGGACGATGTGCATCCACCGATACAGCTTACCGAAGGGGTGAGGCTGTTCGTGATGAGCGAGGAGGCGCAAAACGCCCGCATCGCGCTGGAAGACGCCAAAATGGTCGGCGACCTGGCGCCTGAGGAGGATGATGTTTCACCCCGCAGCGACGATGTCGACGTCGAGGTCAGCCGACCGGCGCGCCTCACGGCCTGGCTGTACGTGGCCGGCTTCCTTCTCATCGTCGTTGCCATCATCGCCGGACTTTTGTTTTCCGTATAACGAGGCCGACGGCGGCGTCGTTCTTCTCCGTACACTTCGTGTTCCGTCCGCGAACACCCCGGCTCGAACCCCAGATCGCAACCGCTCCCTTCGCAATGCGGCGCCTTCGGCCGTACCTTGTAGGGGCGACGAAAACACGGCCCCCAGGGCTCCCACACGTGAGAGAAGCGCCTTTAGCACAACCGGAGGCACGAACTTGAGCACATCCATCCACGGCTTACACCACGTCACAGCCACCGTCGGCAATGCCCAGGAGGATCTGGATTTTTATACGAAATTGTTGGGGCTTCGCCTGGTCAAGCGGACCGTCAATTTCGACAACCCGGGCGTCTATCACTTCTACTACGGAACGGGCCGCGGGGCGCCCGGGACGATCATGACGACCTTCCCCTACGAGGGGAAAGGCGTACGCATCGGGGAGAAGGGAGCCGGGCAGATTACGGTGACGTCGTTCTCCGTGCCGGCAGACTCACTGGATTTCTGGAGGAAGCGTTTGACGCGTCACGGTATCGCGGTGCAAGATAAAGGCTCGATACTAGGTGCGGACGTCATCGGCTTCGACGATCCGTCGGGGCTGATCATGGAGCTTGTCGCGGCACCGAACGATAAGCGCAGGCCGTGGATAACCGATGACGTCGATGCGGCGAATGCAATCCGGGGCGTCTTCGGCGTTACGCTCGTAATCAACGCCGTCGATCCGACGCAGAAGCTGTTGCGCAACGTGCTCGGATTCGAGGTCGCCGGTGAAGAAGGCCATCGGATCCGTTTCGGCGTGCGCGGTGGTGGAGCAGGGCGTGTGCTGGACGTCTTGCACGTACCGGAAGCCTCGCCCGCCATCAACGGTATCGGCACAGTGCACCACGTCGCCCTGGCCGTCGAAACCGATGAAGAACAGACCGACGTTCAGGAAGAGCTTCGCCGGCACGGATATAGCGTCACCGACGTGCGCGACCGGCAATACTTCCGGTCGATTTACTTCCGTGAGCCCGGCGGCGTGCTGCTGGAGGTTGCGACCGCCGGGCCGGGCTTTCTCATCGACGAACCCGACGATGCCCTCGGCCTCCAGCTTCGACTTCCGCCGTGGGAGGAGTCGAGGCGGGCGGAGATTATGGCCGCGCTGCCTGACGTCGAGACGTGAACAGATCTCCGGAGCCCAGCCGAACATGCAAGCATTAGCGGATCTCCGCGGCCGGACGGAACATGTAAGCGTGAACAGATTTCCGCGGCACAGCCGAAGAGGTAAACGTAACCGGATTGCGCCGGCCGTTGAAGCAGGAGCACGAACGAACGAAACGACGACATGCAGAACGAAGGGCCCCATCAGCGCCGCCGGATTGTACAAGCCGGCTCGCCTCTCGACGGTGCAAGGGCAGCCGTCATTCTTGTTCACGGCCGCGGCGCTACGGCAGAGAGTATCCTGCCGCTATCCGACGAAATAAAACAGCCTGGTGTTGCTTACCTGGCCCCGCAGGCCGGCGGCAACACCTGGTATCCAAACAGTTTCCTCGCGCCGATTGAGCGGAATGAGCCGGGGCTTTCCTCCGGCCGTCAGGCGATTGAAGACATCCGCAAGAAGATTGAAGAAGCCGGAATTCCTGACGAACGAACGGTTGTGCTCGGTTTTTCCCAAGGGGCGTGCCTTGGACTGGAATATGTCGCCCGAAATCCTCGACGCTACGGCGGCGCCGTAGCGTTCAGCGGCGGGTTGATCGGGACCAGATCTCGAGAAGGGGAGGAGCCGCCGAATGATAAGCTCTTCGAATATGACGGCTCTCTACGAGGCACGCCTATTTTTCTCGGGTGCAGCGACGTAGATGCCCATATACCGGTCCGGCGCGTGCACCAGTCGGCCGACATACTGCGTGGCCTGGGCGGCGACGTCACCGTGCGGATCTATGAAGGAATGGGTCACACGGTAAATGAGGACGAAATCGAATTCGTTCGGGAGCTCCTGGCCCATATTCTAAACACGTCGAATGCGCAATGAACGTGACGCGCGTATATGCGACGCCGGACGGCGAGTCGCACTTCGAAGACATAGAGATTCCCCTGCGCGATGCCGGCGAGATCGGCATGTTGTCGGACGGCATTGCGGCTCGCGAGATCATTTTCCGGGAAAACGCGCCCTCCTATGACTACGACTGGCATCATGCGCCGCAGCGGCAGTACATCGCCCTGCTTGACGGCGAGATTGAGATTGAAGTGAGCGACGGCGGAAAGCGGCGTTTTCGTGGCGGGGACGTATTGTTGGTGGAAGACACGTCCGGCCGTGGGCACCGGACAAGAACGGTAGACGGCAAGCCGCGCCGCTCGATCTTCGTAACGCTGGAATGAGGTGACGGCGCGATACCCGTACGGCTCCGCGCCCCGTGTTCTCCGCAGACGCTGCACAGCCCGTGAATCGACTCCTAATCGCCGCGCTTTTTCATGTCGTAGCCTGTTCTTCCGGTGAATGCCTCCGCGAGCCCGAGCGAGATGATACGCCGCCGGACGTGCGCATCACTGTCACGTACACGGCACCGGGTTCATATACCGAAACGACGCACGAGATCACCACCGCGGATTCGTCGACGTGGATCGTGGCGTCTCGAGCAAAACCGCTGCACGTCACGTTTTTCGCGTCCGATTCGTCCGGCCTGCGCCGGCTCGCGCCCGCCGTCAGCGTGCAGCGCACCGTCGGAGTCGGGCTCGAACGGCAGTTTGTGCCGATCGACGAGGTCATGGCGAAATGCCCTGTTGCGGTCCTGCGCGCGCGATACGAGGCGTCCACCTCCGGTAAACCGCGCGTGCTCGTCGTCTCAGCGCTGGCTCAGAACTGGGCCTATAAGAATTCGAGCATCGAGCCGATCTCGATACGCATGCAATGACGTCCTCCGAAAGGTCCCTCGCATCGACTTCGGCTGCCGAGAGCTGTTCACCGCTTGGGGTTGTTACGGTTGATGCGCGAGCGCAGGCGCCCGAACTGTCTGTGTCGCCGCTTGTCTTCGATGATCCCGACCTCATCCTTCCGGCGATCGAGGTACTGCAGTTCACGGCGCAGCTTTAGATAGCTGGCGTAACGGTCTACATCGAGACGACATTCTTCGACGGCGAGCAGCACTTCGCAGCCGGGTTCCACCTCGTGGGAACAGTCGCGGTAACGGCAGCCGCGGGCAAGTGCCTCAATCTCCGGAAATGCCGATTCCAGATCTGATCCGTCACCCCAGAGTTGCAGCTCACGGAGACCCGGCGTATCGACCAGAATGCCCCCGCCGGGAAGTACGATAAGCTCGCGGAAGGACGTCGTGTGCCGGCCGCGGCTATCGTCCGCCCGCACCGGTTGCACCTCCTGTCGATCTTCGCCGAGCAGGCGATTAGCCAGCGACGACTTGCCGACTCCGGAGGATCCCAGGAATACGACGGTCATCCCCGGTCGGAGAAAGGTCCGCAGCCTGGCAGAGCCAAAGCCGGTCACTGCGCTCACTACGACGACCTCTACAGACGGGGCCACGCGAGAAACCTCGGCAACTCGCAACTCGACGTCGTCGCATAAATCGGCTTTGTTGAGCACGATCACCGGCGTCGCGCCGCCGGCAGACGCCTGGACGAGGTACCGCTCGATGCGGCGCAGATTGAAATCGAAGTCGAGGCCGCTCACCAGAAAGGCGAGGTCGACGTTGGCGACGAGGACCTGTTCTCGCGTGACCGCCCCGGCCTCTTTTCTCGTGAAGGCGCTTCGCCGCGGAAGCACGGCGTGGATGACGGCCTCTTCGTCGTCGAACGCGTCAATCGCCACCCAGTCGCCGACAGCCGGAAGACTCTCATCGGCGTACAACAGACGACCTACGACATGCGCCGTAAGAGCGCGTCGGCCGTCCAGCACCACATAGTGATTGCGGTCCTGACGCGCGATGCGAGCGGGGATGAGAGCGTCGTGGCCTAAGGCATCGAAGGAGCGTGCAAACTCGTCGCTCCATCCAAGGGAAGAAAGCGTCATGATCTGATTGGCTCGAAAAACGTAAACGCACGCGGCATCCTGCACCAGGCGAGCGCCGGGACACAGGATCCGAGGAAGAGCATGCGTGTGCGGGCCGTGAGGCCCCTCACAAGCACGAATGTTTACGAAACAAGCATATGACGCAATGACGGATTGACTTGTGGACGTTTCAGCTCTTCAGCCCCTCCACAAGAGCCCGCAAATTACGACGACAGAATAAATCATGCGATCCCCTCGGGCCGCAGAACGGTCAGGGCGTCCGCCGATCCGGCGGTCAGCCGGCTCGCGAGTTGGATGCCGATGTCGGCATCCTTGCCGATCTTCTAGAACCAAACATTCCGAATCCGGTCTACGACCAGACCCCTATTACGTACATGTTAGCCGACCATGCATCGACCGATATTGATCCTCATCGCAGTCGCACTTTTGCTG
>CAZART010000069.1:15023-28076 GCA_964487555.1 uncultured Rhodothermales bacterium | reverse complement strand
CGATCCTTCAGACACGTGCGATCCTTCAGACATGTGCGACGGCAGCGAATCAGTGCCAGCGGCGGGCGTAAGAGCCGTCCGAAAGAGGGTGAACTGATACGCTATCCGCCGTCCGTCCGCGTCTGCGAGATTGCCGGTATAGTACCACCATTCCGTCCGAAAATCAGAATGGGGACCGTGATCGGCCGGAAACTGGAACGCGCGCGGCGCAGTGGCGCGAGCATATCCGCTGGTGTCCGAAGACAATGCAGCCGCAAGGCTCAGCGACGATTCGCCCGTCTCGCTTTGTTCCTTCGCAAGGAGCAGGAGGACGGTCGCGACGCCTGCTGCAACAAGGATCACCGCGAAAATCCATCGCACGCTCGTTTTGCGGCCGGAGGTCACCCTCGCAAGCCTCAATCGCGGCTCACTACCGTCACTTCGCGCATCTCGATCGGGGGACGGTAGAGCGCACCCTTCGATCCGCTGATCGATACGTTGCGCTGGACGAGCTCCCACTTCGTCTCGATGAAGGACTCATCGCCGCAAAACGGCGCGGAGCCGGTGCCGGAGCGGCCGAAGTCGAAAACAAAGAGGTTGTGTGGATTGCCAAGAAGTATTTGTGTGACCACGATAGACCCGCTGGTTCGATAGATAGGAACATCTTTTGCCCTCGGACGGCGCTCATTGTTTCCGACGCGGAACGGGGCAGCCTTACTGTAACCGTTTTGTACGCAATAAAGCAACCGGATGTTCGCCTAAATCCAAGATCGCTGGGCATCAATCACCCCGAAGAGCGTTCGCCGGATTTGCCCGGCTCATTTTCCAGGACGGATAGATACCGGCCAGAATGGATGCGGCGATCGCAACGACCGCGGCTTGCACGAGAATTCCAGGATCGATGCCAAGCTCAAGAGTCCATCCGAACGAGCGCTTGTTGATTACAAACACCAGTACGACGGCGAGGAGGATTCCCAGCGGCACGGAAAGCAGCCCGGCGGCCGCGCCCATCACGCCCGTCTGAAGCGTCACGTAGCGCCAGAGTTGGCCGGGCGTCAGTCCTTCCGCTCGCAAGACGGCAAATTCGCGTTCGCGCTCAACTTGTAGGGCCATCAGCGCGCTGACGATCCCGACGAATGCGACCAGCAACGCGAGCAACCGGAGAACGGCCGTAATCGTGAAGGAGCGATCGAAGATTTCCAGCGAGAACGTTCGCAGATCGCGATTCGACCGCACGATCAGCTCCCGACCTTTCGCCGCCTCACGCACATCTGCCGCCATGCGCGTTAGATCCGCGCCTTCCCTCGCATAAAGGGAGATGCCCGATAGACCGCGCACGTCGAAGTACTGCACAAATGAGTTCCTGTTCATCATAGCCACACCCGCATCGGATCCATAATCGTAGAACACGCCGGCCACCGGAAAACGGCGAAGCCCCTTTGCAGTTGGTAACTCGAGTGTATCGCCCCGTCCCAGTCGAGTGCGGTACGCGAAGGGCTCGGAAACGATCACCTCGCCGGCATCAAATCCACGCCAGATCTCGTCGACCGCATCGTGCATAAACCGGACCGATGCTCGCCTTTTCGGACCCGCGAGGACCCCGGCCAGCTGTATGGGGTCTCCCTCTAGGACAAGATCGAGCCGGCGAATGGACGAGACGGCCTCTACTCCGTCTATATCGGCAAATGCTTCGAGGAGTTCTTCGTCGAGCACTGCGTCTCCCAGCCGAGCGACGGAACTTGGCGCCTGCACGTAAAGGTCGGCCTGGAGCGTATAGTCGAGCCACGTCGACACCGTGTCACGAAAACTGCCGATCATCACGCCAACACCGACGGCCGCAGCGACGGCGATGCTCAGGGCGGCCGCCGCAACGGACGTTCGGCTGAGATTGTGAATTACGCCTTGAGCAGCCATTCTCCCAAGCACGCCAAACGGCCTGCCGATCACGCTTCGCGTCGCGCGTGCGAACAGCATCAGCGCCAGCGGAGTGATCAAGGCGAAGGCGACGAGGATCAGCAGCAGTCCGATATAGCTCAGAACGAGGCTGCGCCCCGACGCCAGGAGTAAGGCCGCCGCGCAGGCGCCTGCCGCGGCCGCCGCAAGTGTCAGCTTCGGCAACGCCCGCACGAGACGGACCTCCTCCTCGGATCGCTGCAGCACGACCGCGACGGGCGACGTCGCCGCTTCACGTGCCGGCGGCAGGGCCGCAATAACGGTCGCCCCGATGCCAAGGGCAATGCCCTTGGCTAGAACCCAGGGATCCACCGTCACGGACTGGACTTCGACGACATAGTACAGGTCGTTGATCGTCTGAGTAACCATGCGGACGAGCCCGAACGATAGCGCGACGCCACTTGCCAGACCGATCACGGTTCCCGCGACCCCGAGGATGCAAGCCTCAACAAGAATGAGGCGAAACACCTCGGCCCGCGTGATCCCGATTGCACGCATCCTCCCGATCAGGGAACGACGCTGCACGACCGAAAACGTCATGGTGTTGTAAATCAAAAACATGCCGACTACCAGCGCAAGAAGGCTCAGTGCCGTCAGATTGACCTCGAAGGCGCGCGTCATCTGACCCACCGTCTCCGTCCGCGCCCCCGATCGGACCAGGCGGGCGCCCCCTGGAAGCGCCGCCTCGACTCGGTCGATCGCCTCGGGGTCGTCGGGCAGCATCAGATCGATCCGGCTCAAGCGACCCTCCATGCCGAACAGTCGCTGCGCCGTGCCGACGTCTGCCACGATGAGATTGGTCGGCGCCTCGGCATTCCCACCTTCCGCCCTCGTGACTCCACCGACAACCAGCGGATGAGATCGACCGGCCGCCGTCGCCCTCAACGTATCGCCCGAATGGACGGCGAGCTCGTCGGCCGCCGTGCCGGACAGCAGCACTACGCCGCCCGGCCCGAGAAACAATCCGAGATCCAGCTCTGAGACAGGCCCGGCGTATCCACGAAACGGCCGGTCGAAAAACGGATCCACTCCGAGCACTTCAAAGGTGCGGCCTCGAATCGAGACATACCCTTCTACGATAGGCGCAGAAGGCCGAACACCGGCCTCTACGCGCACCCGCCGGAAGACCTCATCGGCAAGCGTTTCAATACCGACGACGCTGTGGGTTGCACGGCCCGCCACACGTTCCGCCGAAAGCTCGAAGGAACGCCTGGCGCTTGAATTCGCAATGTCGATCGACACAACGACCGCAACGCCCAGCGCGATGCCGAGCACCGAAAGCGCCGTCAGCCACGGATGACGTTTGAGATATCGGACGCCCGCGCGGTTCGTCAGCGTCATGCCGACTCTCCCCATCCATTAGAAAGCGCCGAATCCTCGAGCTTTCCCCCACGCAGCTGAACGACTCGATTCGCCCGAGGGACGATGTCGCGATCGTGCGTGGCCACAATCATCGTTGCGCCCTGGTCATGAACGAGTGCCTCCAGAAGGTTCATGACGTGGGTCCCCGTCTCGAAATCCAGATTGCCCGTAGGTTCGTCCGCAAGAATGAGGAGCGGCTCGTGCGCCAGTGCCCGCGCGATGGCCACGCGCTGCCGTTCCCCGCCTGACAGCCGGTCCGGAAATGTGTCGGCCCGGTCTTCGAGCCCGATCTTCTCGAGCAGGTCCCGAGCCGCATCCGAGCGACCGCGCCGGCCCGTCAACTCCATCGGCAAGAGAAGATTTTCGAGCACGCTGAGCGTGGGAATTAGGTTGAATGACTGAAATATGAATCCGATGTGTCGTCGCCGAAATAGCGTCCGCTCGCGCTCGGAGAGACGCGTAAGGTCGGAGTTCGCGATCGATACCGTCCCGGAAGTAGGCACGTCTATGCCACTAATTAGATTGAGCAGCGTGCTCTTTCCGGATCCACTTCGACCTAACAGGACGATTAAATCGCCTTTGCCGAATTGCGCGTCGAGTCCGTCGAGAACGGTCCGGCATCGATCGCCCTCCTGGTACGTCTTCGTGAGACCGTCCAGCTGCACCAGCGCCGGCTCGCCGGCTGAGGCGCTCCTTCGGATGCCGGGGTCGTTTGAATCGGATCTCACCATCACAACGCCTGTACACGTATTCGCACTCTGCGCCGTTGCCTCTCAATCACGACGCGCTGGCAGTAAAGATCAGCCATCCGCAATAATGATCCGGCACAAGTATGAAAGAACCTCTGGGCGACCGCCTACGCGTGGCCGCATCGCAGTACTTCATCCGCCCCATTGAGCGATTTGAGCAGTTCGCCGATCAGGTCGAATCGGCCGTCATGACCTCAGCAAGCTACAGGTGCCGGCTCCTCGTGCTGCCCGAGTACTTCACCGCGCAACTCATCTCACTGACGGACATCAAACGACCGATTCACGAGCTCATCCGCGAGCTCGCTTCCTTTCTGCCGCGGTTCGTTGAACTGATGGCCCGGCTTGCGAAAGAGCACGACATCTATGTGGTGGCGGGCACCATCCCCGTTCTCGATGAAGACACCGGGAAGGTTCACAACGACAGCTATCTATTCTCACCGAAGGGCGATCATGCCATCCAGGGTAAGCTGCACATGACGCGGTTTGAGAGAGAGGATTGGTACGTCGCCGCTCGCAATCGATTGCGCGTATTTGAAACGGATTTCGGAAAGATCGCCATCGCCATCTGTTACGACGTGGAGTTTCCGGAGCTCGTTCGGGCGGCCGCCCACAAGGGCGCAGCGATCCTCGCCGTGCCAAGCTATACCGACGATCGCCAGGGATTTATACGCGTTCGCTATTGCGCCCAGGCGCGCACGATCGAAAATCACATGTATGTTATCCACACCGGCACTGTCGGAAGCCTGCCTCGAGTTCCGGATGTTTCCATGAGCTACGGGCAGGCTGCCATCCTTACACCATCCGATTTCTCTTTCGCACGAGACGGCATCCTCGCGCTGGGTACGCTTAATCAAGAGGATTTGATCGTCGGCGAGCTCGACATGCGGACGATCGAGCAGAGTCGGTCCTTCGGCACCGTCCTACCTCTGAACGACAGCCACCATACAAAAGAGCTGATAAAAGACATTGATGAGGTTGTGCTGTGAGGCGCGGTCTAGATCCACGTTTTTCTATGGGTGATGGTAGATTTCTCCGGGCGACGGGAGACGATCCCTAAGAAAAGGTGTCCGTGTCCCGTCTCCCGTTTCCCGGCCAACATGCTTATGCGTTCCCCACCCCGATGTCCATCGTCGTCAGAAACACCGTTCCCGCCGATTTCCCGGCCATCGAAAACCTCTCGCGGATCACGTATCCGGACGACTTCCCGTGGACGGCAGACTACCTTTCCCGGCATCTCGAAATCTTCCCGGTGGGCCAGTTCGTCGCTGTCGACGACGGTCAGGTGGTCGGGATGGCGGCAAGTTTGATGGTGACGTGGGACGACTACGATCACCTCGACACCTACAACGACTTCACCGATCAGGGATGGTTCACCAATCACGATCCTTCAGGCCGCACGCTATACGGCGCGGAAGTGATCGTAGACCCTGCGCGACGTGGTCAAGGAATCGGCTCGCGTATTTACGATGCCCGAAAGGAGCTCGTCCGCCGCCGCGGTCTTCTGCGAATTCGGGCGGGTGCGCGGCTGGCCGGTTATTACGCGCATGCCGGAGAAATGTCGGCCAAAGACTACGTGCGGAAGGCCATCGCCGGCGAACTCTTCGACCCCACGCTCTCGTTTCAGCTCAAACAGGGATTTCGCGTGCTTTCGGTGGTGCCCGATTATTTCGAGCGCGATCGCAAGAGCCGCGGGTTCGCCGCCATTATCGAATGGCTCAACGAAGATGCCATCACGCCGGAAGACCGCCGTCGAATCCGAACCTTCGAGTAACTGGCGCCCTTCATTCCCTGCCTCATCCTTCCCCGTCCCCTTCTCCTTCTCCTTTACCGCCTGCCAGCAGGTACAACACCGCCATCCGAACGGCCACGCCATTCGTCACCTGATTGAGGATGACGGCGCGCTCGTGATCGACGACTTCGCTGGCGAGCTCGACTCCCCGGTTGACGGGTCCCGGGTGCATGATGAGCAGTTCCCGATACCGATCCAGGTGCTCCATCTTGATGCCGAACCGCTCGTGGTATTCACGAAGACTCGGGAAGAGACCGGCTTCCTGCCGTTCCATCTGGATGCGCAAGGCCATCGCTACGTCGCAGCCTTCCAGGGCCTCATCCAGCCGGTGCGTCACGCGTACGCCCATTTTCTCGATTCCCAGCGGCATCATCGTCTTCGGGCCGCAAAGCGTAACGCTTGCGCCGAGTGCCCGCAGTCCATGGATGTTCGACCGCGCGACGCGGCTGTGTGAAATGTCTCCGATGATCGAGACGTTGAGCCCTTCAAAACGCTCGAAACGATCGGAAAGCGTCAGTAAATCCAACAGGGCTTGCGTCGGATGCTCGTGCGCGCCGTCGCCGGCGTTTACGACGACGGCGTCCACACATTGCGTCAGAAAATGTGGGGCACCGGGCGAACGATGGCGGATGACCACCATATCGATTTTCATCGCCTCGATGTTACGCGCCGTATCCTTCAGCGTCTCTCCCTTGCTCACCGACGAGCCCGATGCTGAAAAATTCACGGTGTCGGCCGACAGCCTTTTTTCGGCCAGCTCAAAAGAGATGCGCGTGCGGGTAGAGGATTCAAAGAAAAGATTGACGACCGTGATGCCCCGGAGGGTCGGAACGCGGCGAATGGGCCGCTCGAGCACGGTCCGAAACTGCCGCGCCGTATCCAAAATCAATTCGATCTCATCGGCTCCGTAGGTCGCCAGACCGAGTAGATGACGGTGATGCAGCAAAGTCAGCTTTTCCTGCACACCTTGTTCTTCGGGAGGTGCTGCCATCATATCCGCAGTTAAACAGACGACTGTGAGTGCTCGACCAGCCACACGCCTTCTCGCTCGTCGACCTCGTTGAGGCGTACACGGACCTCCTCCCCCGGCAACGTGGGGACCTGACGCCCGACGATATCCGCACAGATCGGAAGCTCGCGGAGTCCGCGATCGACGATCACGAGGAAGTGTACCGCGCCGGGACGTCCTATATCCATCAATGCGTCGAGCGCCGAGCGCGCCGTTCGGCCGGTGTAGAGAACGTCGTCGACGAGCACCACGTGCCGTTCGGTAATGTCGAAGGGAATCTCGGTCGCGCGAACGACGGGCTGCTTCATTCGCATCCGGAAGTCGTCGCGGTACATGGTCGCATCAAGAACGCCCAACGGAATATCGAGATCTTCTACCGCCTTGATCTTCGCTTTTAACCGCTGCGCGAGGTACACGCCTCGCGTCTGCATGCCCACAAGCCCGAAATGCTTCGCTGCATGCTGCTCCGGCGCGATGAGCTCTACGATCTGACGCGCCATCCGGTCCAACGTGCGGTCCAGATCCTGCGCATCCATCAACTGAGCCTTGATACGGTCCTTTAGCTCCATGCGGGCAAAGTAAGTGATAGCACGCTCTCGTGCCTTCTTTCGGGCCGTCTGCCGGAACCGAGAGGGCGTTCTGCGTTCTAACTTCCCGGTCGCCGCACGGCGCTTCCTTTCTCTTTCTTAATTTCGACAGCACATCTCCGTGGCCGAGAAACAGGACACGTCTCTTCAATACCTTGACCCGGTCGTCGTTTCGCGGCTCAAGAACATGGAGCTGCGTGCCCGGCTCATCGTGGAAGGATTCATGACGGGGTTGCACAAGAGCCCTTACCACGGCTTTTCTGTAGAGTTCGCCGAGCACCGCCCGTACAATCCCGGCGACGAGCTTCGCCACGTCGACTGGAAAGTCTACGCCAAGACGGATCGCCATTACGTAAAGCAGTTCGAAGAGGAGACGAATCTTCGCCATTACGTCGTTCTCGACACGTCGACCTCAATGCACTACCGTCACAGCGCCGCACTCTCGAAGCTGGAATACGGGGCGTATCTTTCCGCATCGCTTCACTACCTGATGGTGAAACAACGGGACGCGACCGGCCTCATCACCTTCGATGAGACCGTGCATTCATTGATGTCGCCGAAGAGCACGACGTCCTACCTGCGGCAGATCCTTGCGACGCTCGAACGAATCGTTGCAGAGACTCCTGAGCGCAGACGCACGAGTGCCGCATCGGTGCTCAGCGAAGTGGCCGAGCGCATATCGCGCCGTTCTATGGTCGTTATCATTACCGATCTTTTCGAAAACATCCGCGAGCACGACGCCCTGCTCAAGGCGCTGCGGCATCTGCGTTACCGGGGTCATGAAGTGCTCGTCTTCCACGTGCTCGAATCCGAAACCGAGCGGCGATTCCAATTTCCGGATGTGCCGATGGTATTCCGAGATATGGAGACGGGGGAAGAAATCTCGCTTCAGCCCTCTCAGCTTCGCGACAACTACGAGGAGGCGGTCCGTCACTTCAGCGATCGGTTTCGCCGACAGTGTCTGGAGTACAACGTCGATTTTGTCGAGATCGATACGGCGCAGCCGTACGACACGGCGCTGCTCTCGTATCTAAATAAGAGGAAGAAGCTGGTCTAGCTCACGCTCGTCATCGAACTCGGCCCGTTCCAGTTTATCGAAGATGAGCTTCGCGATGGTTTGATCGCGCCGATTTGCTGAACCTTTTGTCGTATGCGGCTTTGACTAGGAAATTTGTATATCCATCTTATCCTCGGGCAATTATGAAGACCGTACGTACCGCGCTGCCGGCGTTGTTGCTCTCGTGCGCCGTGGCAGCAAGCGCATTCTCACAGGCCGTCGAGACTCAAATACCGGCCACGCCGCCAACGGTGTTTGAAAATCCAAGTCTCGTGCAGCGTTACCAGGCAACGATCACCCCCGAAGACCTGGCATCTCAGCTCTACCTATTCGCGTCTGATTATTTCGAAGGCCGCGAGACGACGACGCGCGGGCAGAAACTCGCGGCCCTCTACCTGGCATCGCAGTATCGAAAACTCGGGTTGATGCCGAAAGGGACGGTGAAACCATCCGACCCCTATGCCCCCGAAGCCTATTTCCAGCATTTTCCCGTTCACGGCCAGCGGATTCACGGCGCCTCGCTCGAGGTAATCGTTCAGGGCGACGTCGTTGCCTCGAGCACCTTCTCCTCGGAGCAGCAGGATGACCAATCCTATCTCGTATTCGGCACGCGCCCGATCGTCGATGGGGGCGTTGTGTTCGCCGGATACGGCATTTCCGATTCCGAACTGGGCTATAACGATTACCTTGCGCTCAAAGACAAAGGCATTAACACCGCCGGCAAGTGGGTGCTCGTACTTCGAGACGAACCGCTCGCCGATGCATCGACCAGTCTTCTGTCGACGCCCGACGGGGCACCGTCGGCGTGGTCGCAGAGCATCTATCGAAAGGTGCGGGCGGCCTACGCGCACGGCGTTCCGAAGGGATTTCTCATCATCGGCGACACCGGACCGAGGGCCCCGGGTTCGATCGGCGAAGCCGCTGAGCGCGCTGCGACGGCGCTGGATGCCATCGGTAGTCTCTCCCTGCTCGAAACCGGCAATAGCTCACGCCCGCCGGCCTACATGATTTCTTCCGATCTGGCGAATAAGATTCTCGCACCGTCCGGACGCCAAGTCGATGAGATCCAGCGTCGGATCGATGAGAATCTCTCACCGGTCGTATTCGAGCTTCCCGGCGTCGTCGTAAGCAGCAAGCTTGATCTCGAACCGTATACCGCCACGTCGGAGAACGTACTCGCCTTTATTGAGGGGTCCGATCCAGCGTTGAAGGACGAGGTCGTCGTCATCTCGTCGCACTACGACCACATCGGCATCGACCCATCGGCCGAAGGCGATCAGATTAACAACGGAGCGGACGACGACGGATCCGGAACGGTGACGACGCTGGAGATCGCCGAAGCATTTATGAAGGCAAAACGCGAGCAGTTGGGGCCGCGCCGTTCCATTCTATTCCTGAATGTTTCCGGGGAGGAGAAGGGACTGCTTGGCTCGGAGTACTACGCGGACTTCGAGCCCGTATTTCCTCTCGAGAAGACGGTCACGAATCTCAACATCGACATGATCGGCCGCCACGATCCCACCTACCGGGGCGATCACCCTGAGAATTACGTGTACATCATCGGATCGGATCTGATCTCGAAAGAACTGCACGAGATCAATCTCAGAACCAATGAGATGACCGGCGTCGATCTCGAGCTGAACGAGCGCTTCAATTCGAAGAACGATCCAAATCAGTTCTACGCCCGATCCGATCACTGGAACTTCGGCAAGCACAACATCCCGTTCATCTTCTTCTTTACCGGTACGCACGACGACTACCACCAGCCGGGCGACGAGGCCGACAAGATCGACTATGACCGCCTGGCACGTATCGGCCGGCTTATCTTCGCAACGGCGTGGCAGGTTGCGAATCAGGATGCGCCTCCGGCCGTAAGCGGCCACGGATTCAACTAAGGCCAACTGCGAACGACGGTACATGCTCGAGAAGATCAAGCAGCTCAACGATGAGTTCTTCGGTGAGATTGTGCGGCTTCGGCGAACCATTCACCAGAACCCGGAGCTCGCCTTCGAGGAGCGGGAAACAGCCCGACTCGTAACCGAGATCCTCGAACCGCTTGGACTGGAGTTGCGTGCAGGTGTAGCCAACACCGGCATCGTCGCGACGCTCGAAGGTGCTCTTCCCGGAAGGACTGTCGCCCTCCGCGGCGACATGGATGCGCTACCCATCCACGAAGAGAATACGTTCGACTTCGCCTCAAGGAACGACGGAAAGATGCACGCGTGCGGGCATGATGCCCACACGTCTTCCCTACTGGGAACGGCGATGATTCTGAGCCGGCTTAAAGACAAGCTCCACGGGCGCATCCGCTTTCTCTTTCAACCGAGCGAGGAGCGACTCCCCGGCGGCGCAAAGCCGATGATCGAGCAAGGCGCGCTTGGAGGTCCGAACGAACCGAAAGCAATCTTCGGTCAGCATGTCCAGCCCGATCTACAGGCCGGGAAGATCGGCGTGCGCAGCGGAATGTACATGGCGTCTTCCGACGAGATCTACATCACCGTTCGGGGCACAGGGGGGCACGCAGCCGGGCCGCACATGTTGAGGACCGATGCCGTCCTCGTCGCGTCGCACATCGTCGTCGCGCTGCAGAGCATCATCAGCCGCCATTGCCCGCCGGACGTCCCCAGCGTGCTCACCATCGGCCGGCTCATCGCCGACGGCGCAACGAATGTCATCCCGGAGCAGGCAAGGCTGGAGGGGACATTTCGCGCCATGGACGAGAATTGGCGTTTTCGCGCCCACGATTTGATGCGGAGGGTCGTGGAACATACGGCGTCGGCCTTCGGCGCCGTGGTGGACGTCGACGTGCTGGTGGGCTACCCGGCGCTGTACAATCATCACGACGAGACCGACTTCGTGCGCCATGCCGCATCCGAGTACGTCGGATCCGACAACGTCGTAGAGCTCGACCGGTGGTATGCGTCCGAGGATTTCGCCTGGTACCTTAAGGAGCTTCCCGGCTCATTCTACCGGATCGGAACGGGAAATAAGGAGAAGGGGATTGTGCACGGTCTTCATACGCCGCGGTTCACCATCGATGAGGACGCGCTGCGCGTCGCACCCGGCTTCATGGCGTATCTCGCCTGGACCTACACATCCCGCCACACCTCATCAAACTAACGCTCTTTTTATACCCGTTGAGCGCCTTCATACTCTTTGAGCGCCGGCAATGACGGTCTACGGCATCTATATGAACTTCAGTAAGCGTATCGCACTTCCTTCCGCTCCGCACCATCTGGCCGCATTCGGCCGGATGCTCCTGGTCGGTATTCTCATCGCCGCCGGAGGATGTTCTTCGACCACGCAGATCGAGACGTCGGCGCCAACGACCATCGACGCGGACCTCTCGGATGAGCAACCCTCTTCGCGTCAGGCGCTCCTTTCGATCACGCTCGAACAGGGTGCGACATCCTTGCCCGAGGACATCGAACGCTTTGAGTTTCGCATCTCCGAAGTGCGGCTCCATCGGACCGACGGTGAATGGATTCGCCTGCCGTCGGAGGCGCATCAATTCGCTTTGCCGCTTAGAAAGGGCGCACGGCGCACTGTGCTCGACACGCGTGTCGCGCCGGCCCGCTACGATTCAGTCGGCCTCGTTTTCGGGGGACTATTCGCGCGCTTCGGCGCGAATGCCGGTGCGCCGCTGACGGCGACCGAAAGCGAGCCGCTCCGGCTTGCCATTAATCTCGAAACATCGCTCGAGTCGGCCACTGCCCTCTCCCTTCAATTCGTGCCCGACGCCTCCCTTCGCCGCGGCCCCGACTGCCGCTGGTTCTTCACGCCAGTGCTTCTCCCAAAGATCTCCACTTCCGAAACGCTGTAGCCAGCCTGTGTGCAGGGCTGAGACGACTTCCGCCCCTTGTAATCATCTTGAAAGCGCTTCCCCGCGGGCTCGCATGTCTCCTTTCAGGCGCGTATTCATCGGTAAGCTCAATGGCGGGAAAAACGGAGATCGTTGATGGACATCCTGGAGCTATGGTGGCTGTCGATCGCCATATTCGCGGTCGTCATCGTGGTCGTCGCCGTCCTGCTGGCGCTCATCTTACAGGCTGCGAAGCAGGTCGACCGCCACGCGGTGGACATCTGGACGGCGGGCAAGGAGATCGCCGGAAACACGGTGTCGATCTGGATTCTCGACGACGTGAATAGACGCCTCCAGCGAACGGCCCGGTCGACCCGCGCCATGGAAAAATCGGCGGCATCGATGAGCGAGAAGCTCGACGCGCTCGTCGGGAGGCGGTGACGTGGAAGTGCTGCGCCTTCTCTCGCTGATCTATGCCGGCGTACTCGTCCTCGCACTGGCAGTGAGCCTGATAGCCGTACTCATCTATCTGCGCCGCATCGGCGGCGTCCTTGCAGAAACGCGGCGATCCCTCTCGCTGACGCAACAAAGAACCTTACCGCTGGAGGAGCACCTCGCCCCGCTTTCGGCCGAAACCATCCGCATTCGCGCCGCAACCGCCGATGCCGACGAGGATCTCATGGAGGCCAATGAGCAGTTGACGACGCTTTGCGAACGGCTCAAGGTCTTTGTCAGGGGTGCGGGCCAGGAGGCATAAACCGGCGGG
>CAZART010000069.1:0-14923 GCA_964487555.1 uncultured Rhodothermales bacterium | reverse complement strand
CGAACGGCTCAAGGTCTTTGTCAGGGGTGCGGGCCAGGAGGCATAAACCGGCGGGCTAGAATGCATAAACCGGCGGGCCAGGGAGTATAAACCGGCGACAACGGCAGAAAACATGGAAACGGCCCTACAAATCATATGGGGGATCGGCCTCCTAGGGGCGCTCGTGCTCACGGCCGTCCTCTTAAAACAGGTCTCCCTCCTGCTGCGGGTACTCCGCCAAATTCATCGGCTGGGAGTCTACACTCGAGATGCTGCAGATGGACTCGCCGCCCGCATCGAAGCTGCCGAGGCGCTGCGTGATGCCGGTGGGCCGGCTGCGCAGTTCGCGGCAGCCGCGGAAGAACTGAGGGAGGAGTGCGCCTCGATCCATCGCCGTCTAAGGATGCACGTCGAACGGAGCGCCTGACATGGAACTGCTGCTCACCATCCTGTCCGTGCTGGCGGTGTGGACGGTCCTTGCGCTGCTCACCGTCTCGTTGATGCTCATTCGGCAGCCGCTTAAACGCGCGCGGATTCACCTGGAACGCATCGCGATGGGCGTCCGCGCCATTGAGCAGCAAGTGACGCCGCTCGGCGATCGAGCGAAACGCCTCGTCGACTTACTCGAAGAGGCAAGCCGTGGAACGGGGGATGCCGCCGTTCGCCTGAGAGCACTGGATCGGAGCCTCAAGACGACCATCGAAAACGAACAACTCGGCTAACAGATACGAGGCCGGCATGCCGTCACAGATGCTCACGACACCCATCCGCGGCCGGATAGATCATCCGTTGGAAGACGAGGAAAGCCGTCGAATGCCGAACCAGGTCGGCAACCCGGCCGGGGCAACCGGAAGTGAGCTTTCGAATCGTCTCATTCAATCGGCAGGCTACACCGGCGAGACGCAGGGACCGCTCGAAAAGGTGTATGCCTTCTGGCTGGCAGGAATGAGCTGTGACGGTTGCACGATTTCCACGCTCGGTGCCACGGAGCCGTCGGTGGAAGAGTTGCTGACGGGTGCCCAGCCAAATATGCCCGTCCTCATCCTGCACCATTACGCGACCTCCATCGAATCCGGCGACCACTTTACGCATGAGCTGGAGCGGGCCGAAGAGGGCGAGCTCGATGCGCCTTTCGTCATCGTGTACGAGGGCTCGATCCCCGATGAAAATCTGACGGTCGACGGCGAGCCGTGGGCGGCCGAAGGTTCCCTTCCCGTATGGTCCGCAGGTGAGGAGCGGCGACGTGTATCCACGGCGGAGTGGGTGCGCCGTCTCGCTCCGAAGGCGGCCGCGACCATCGCGATCGGCACCTGTGCGACGTGGGGTGGTATTCCTGCATCGGCCGGCAATCCCACGGGGGCCATGAGCGTGATGGACTTCCTGGGGAAGGAATACCGCAGCTCCTATGGCTTGCCCGTCATTAACGTACCGGGATGCGCTCCTCTGGGCGATAACTTCACCGAGACAGTCGCCATGCTCCTTCTCTTTCTCAACGAACGGACGCCGCTGCCGGAATTCGACGAGATCGGGCGACCCTCCTGGCTTTTCGAAGAGACGGTGCATCGCCACTGTCCCCGGGCCGGATGGTACGAGGAGGGAACCTTCGCGAAAGAATATGGCGACCCGGAGTGCCTCGTCGAGATCGGCTGCTGGGGACCCGTCGTGAATTGCAACATCACGGAGCGCGGCGCCGTCAGTCACATGGGCGGATGTATGGTCGCAGGCGGGCCGTGCATCGGGTGCACGATGCCCGGCTTTCCGGATAAGTTCACCCCCTTCTACAAGATGCCCCCCGGCTCGAGCCTCTCGACGATGGCGACACGGCTGAGCGGATCCTTCGTCCGCCCCCTCCGGCGCATGACACAGCATGAACGCAACCGGGAGACCCGCTGGACGGACGAGATTCCGAGCGGGTGGGCGCTCGATCGCGGCAAGCCGACACTCACCCACCGAGTGGCCGAGTACTTTTACGACAAGCTACAGTACTTCCGCTCGCAGAATCCGGGCCGGCAGCGAGCGCATGAGCGCTACCGGAGCGGGTACATCACACCCGCGGAAGCCGCCTACGGCGGAGAGTACAACCGGATGCTGCCCGGCCAGCGCGCCAAGGAGGCCCGGCGACGAGGGACTCGGCAGCGCAGCGAGCTTTCACCTCAGCCCGACGGCTTTGTCAGTCCCTCCGACCCCACCTAACATTGCAGCATGTGCTTCCAGAATCTGCCGATCGAATTTGACGATCAGGGCCGCGCCTTCCTCAAAGAAGGAGTGGCCGATCCCTACGCCTACCACGCGCAAGAGATCGACCGGTCCCGTGTCGAGGAGTTGCTCGCGCGAAACGGGCACATCAAAGAGGTCGATATCGATCCCGTCACGCGCGTCGCCGGAGCGCTGGCCTTCCACTCCGTCGTCGACCTCGAGCAGCGAAAGGTGTACGAGGCGAATTCAGTGGCCACCCTGTTCCGCGGCTATGAAGTCATCCTGAAAGGCCGCGATCCGCGGGATGCGATGTTTATTTCCAGCCGCGTCTGCGGAGTGTGCGGAGGCGTGCACTCCGTCGCGTCGTCACTGGCCATCGAGATGGCATTCGGCATCTCTCCGCCACCGATGGGCATCGTCTTGCGCAACATTCAGCTTGCACTCGATTTCATGCTTGATAACCCGCTTCACCTTTACGTGCTCGCGGGACCGGACTACTCGGAAGTAGTCATCGAGCGTACCAATCCTTCTCTCTGGGAGCGTGCACAGAAGACCGAGGCACCTTCTGCGGAAATCCACGGCTTTAAAATGATCGCCGACATCATGAAAGGGCTCAACCCGCTGACGGGCAAGCTCTACCTCGAGGGGCTGCAGGCAACGCGTCCGCCTCGCGAGGCTTATGCGTTGCTCTATGGAAAATATCCCCATCCGCAGACGGTCGTCCCTGGCGGCCTTTCGACGACCGTTTCGCTGAAGGAGCTCAATGAGACGCATAACCGCATCATCCGAACCATCGACTTCGCCAAGAAGGGCGTGCATATCTGGGATGACTTAACCGAATTCTTCTACGAGGCCGACCCTAAGTACAAACAGGTGGGGGCGCGTCCGAAGAACTTTATGGATTCCGGAATTTGGGATGATCCTTACGCCTATGATGCCAGCTATGCTAATTGTCCTGATTGGGGCGAGAAGCGCTGGGGGACGCCCGGAATCATCATTGACGGCGAGCTGATCACGACGAACCTTCACCAGATCAACATGGGGCTCGAGGAATTCGTCGAGCATTCCTACTACGAAAGCTGGGAAAACGAGGGGATTCGTCACCGAACCGATCCCGGCGGCAATCCCATCTCCCCCCACCATCCCTGGAACAAGGAGACAAAACCTACGCCTACCCACAAGCGCAGCTGGAAGGACCGGTACACGTGGGCCACATCGCCTCGGTGGGACCGCCAGGTGATGGAGGCGGGCACGTATGCACGCATGTGGATCACGGCCGCGGCGGAAAAGCTTCCGCACACTCGGTACATGGAGTCGACAGGCTCGAGTTTGAAGCTGCACGTCCCCAAGACACTGCTGCCGGCGATGGACCTCGAATGGGAGATCCCTGAAGTGTGGAATGCTTTCGAGCGCAACCGCAACCGGGCGTACCACATTCTCTATTCCATGCTGGTGGCCTTCGATAACCTGAAGCTCGCCTTCGAGCTGATGAAAAAAGGCGAGACCCGCACAGCCACACCATACGAGGTGCCGAAGGATCACCGCATCGGCGTCGGATTCTGGGGAGCCGGTCGTGGATGGCTGACACACCACCTGGAGATGGACAAAGGGGCACTGACCAACTATCAGATCATCACGCCCTCGACGATAAACGCCTCGCCGCGCGACCCATTCGGAAATGTCGGCGCCTATGAAGAGGCCGTCCTCAGCACGCCTATTCTCGAGGAGTACGACCGGCCCGAAGACTTTACGGGTATCGACATTTTCAGGGCCATCCGGTCTTTCGATCCCTGTATGCCTTGCACGACCCACGTGCACACCGACGACCACGTCATTACGAAGGAGGTGAACACGTGCGGATGCGGCGTCTAAACGGTGAACGCGTCTTGATTGGCGGCGTGGGCTACTGGTGGCAGCGAGATGCTTCTTTCGGAGTGGTCGCGGCGCAGGCGCTCGCGAAGCAGGCGTGGCCTCACGAGATCGAGGTGGAGGATCTCGGTTATGGGGCTCATTTCGTCGTCCAGGATCTGCAGGCCGCCGATCCGCCGTACGATCGGCTCATATTGATCGCCGGCGTACAGCGGGGACGCCCTCCCGGCCGCCTCTATCGTTGCGCCTGGTCGGGGCGGCTGCCGGATATGGAAGAGATCCAGGCGCGCATCCGAGAAGCAGGTGCCGGCGTGGTCGATCTCGACCACCTGCTCGTGATCGCAGAATATTTTAACGCCCTTCCAGAGCACGTCCTTCTACTGGAGGTTGAGCCGGTCGACGCCTCGAGCGGCGACGGCCTGACACCGACGGTGGCCGCTCTGGTAAGTGAGGTGGCCAACTGCGTCCGCCAAGAACTCGCACTTCATCGAGCCGAGATGCCATGATGCTGCCGAAGGTATTGCAACCACGACCGGCACGCTTACTGATGGTGCTGGGAGGTGTCACGGCAACGCTGCTTATCACCGCCTTTATCTATCTCGCCCCGGCGCTAGGCTTCCAGTTTATCGATTTCCCGAGACTTGGAGGTGGGATCTTCACTGCCGATGCCCACGCCGCCTTCTGGCTCGGCTACGTAATCCTCTTCCTGATGAGCGCCTTCGTGCTGCCCATTGTGATAACGAGCCTCTGGAGTACCCTCCCCGGACATCCGTTGACCGTGAAAGGCTCTTTGTTCAAGGGGCTATCCGCCGGCGCGTTGCTGTGGATCGTATCGGGTTTGGTTCTGCCGGCGGCCGGCGCGCTCAGCCCACTCGTAAGCAATCCCGGGTTCTTTGCCCTCTCGCTCGGATGGCCGACGGTGATCGGTCTATTGCTCGGGCATCTGGCTTATGGCCTCACGGTTGCCATGGTGGGTGGGATGAGCGGCGGAACGCGACCCATGGATTCGCTCGGATGGACCGCATTCGGATACGGAGACGTGAGGGAGGCAGCCCTTCAACATCCAACGCGAAAGGCCTACGGAAAGCTTGGAAGATCGGCATGAGCATCGAAGATCGATACGCATCTTATCTCAACCTGATTGAACAGGTCGATTCGCTAGTCGCGGGATTCGTAGATCATCCCGATCCGATGACTCGAGAGCAGGCGATCGCGCTGCTCAGCGGGCTTGACGCGCTGCACCGAGAGGGCCTCGATCGCCTCGTCGCGATCGTTCGGATGGCCGGCGCGACGGAGATCCTCGAACGATTCGAATCCGACCCCATCGTGCGCATTCTCCTGGGACTTTACGACCTGGCGAAGCTCGATCTGCCGCAGGAAAATGCACAACCGACGGGCTTTATCGCGGTGGATGACGTTACGCTTCTGCCCGATAATGGAAAACTGTCGTGACCGCACAGCGCCCAACCGTGCTTGTCGCAGGAATCGGCAACGTGCTGCGCTGCGACGACGGCTTTGGTCCGGCCGTCGCTCGCGCCGTTGAGGGGCTCAACCTGCCGCTGGTCCGAGTCGTAGAACTGGGAATCGGTGGCGTGAATCTCGTGCACGAGCTGATGGACGGCTACGACGGCCTCGTGGTTATCGATGCCGTGGATCGCGGAGCGCCGGCCGGAACCCTCTTCGTGCTCGAACCGGAGGTGCCGGACATCGCATCCATGGAAGGGTGGGACCGCCGGCAGGCCGCATCGGACATGCACCAGACGATGCCCGGTCCCGCGCTGATTATGGCGGCGGCCGCCGGCGTTCTGCCGCCATTCATCCGCATCATCGGCTGCCAACCCGGCGAAACGGATGAGCTGTCCACGACGCTCTCCGAAACGGTTTCAGCAGCCGTACCTCGAGCCGTGGAGATCACGCAGGTGCTCATCAATGACGTGAAAACCAATACCCTCTCCATCGACACCATTCATGGCAACCGGTAGCTCTCAGAACGCACTCGACGAACTGTTCTGGCGCGAGGAAATTCTCCAGGTTCTTTTCTGGATGGAGGGTGAACACCTCGCAGACGCAGTAGGGGTTGCGGATCTCCAATCCTTCCTGAATGGCGATGCAGCCATCATTGGGCACCAGCTACGCCGCTGCTGCCGGCAAGGACTGCTCGTGGAGGACGGCACCGGTCGTTTCCGGCTGACGGACGAGGGACGTCAGGAAGGCGGCCGGCTATTCTCCGACGCTTTTTCCGAACTGCAGAAGCAGGGGCATGGCGAATGTAGCTCTGACTGTGTATGCTTTACGGAAGGCGCCGACCACTGCCCGCTCCATCGACACGAGGCATGACGTATATGAAGATACCAACTATCCTGAGCGTGGCTCTCCTCCTGTCGGTCCTCTCCTGTGTTGACGAGCCGCAGACACTGAGCCATGCCGCCCTCGTCGATCGATTGCCCGAGACTCACGCCGGACACATCGTAAGCCGCTCTGTCCAATTCGCGACTGGAGATTGGCAGGGCTGGGCATCCAAGAAAACTGTGGAGTATCGCAAGACGACGATTCAGGTCGATGAGAACGGCGAAGAATTTCGCCGGATCATTCAGGATCACTATTACATGCTGCACCCGAGTCCGAAGATGCACATCGCCTGGGAGGAGGATGGAACTGATTACGTGATCATCAATGATGGTGAACAGGCTTGGAAATGGGTGGATGGTAAACGGGCGACAAGCCAGCAAGAGCGAGATCATGCCTGGAATTCTTCGTTCGGCTCGCATTACGTCTTTGCTATGCCGTTTAAGCTCGCTGATCCGGGCGCGATCCTCACCTACGGTGGTCGCATCCATCTTCCGGACGTCGGTCCTTCGGAGACTGTTCAGGTCGACTATGAAGCCGCTGCCGGCAGCTCCGGCGGCATGCATACGTGGACGTATTTTTTCTCGCCGGAGGATTTCCGACTACTTGCGAATCATCTCAAATATGGGCCTGGGCCTGAGGATTACGATTATACGGAGTACGCGGACTACCGATTGATCGACGGCGTGCACATGGCCACTCGACGGTTCGGCTACCGCTCCAATGCGGCAGGTGACCGGCTCGATAAGATCTCGGAGATCTTCTACGAAAATGTGCGGTTCGATGCCCCACTCCCGGCGTCACTCTTCGACCTGAAATCGGGCGCAGGAGCCAGAGAACGAATGGATCATGACACTACGGGATCGTAATTAACATGACAAGCGGTTCCCCCGCTTGTTGCTGTCTTCAGCCTGACATCCGTCATTAACTGAACTGGTTGAACGGAGAGGGAAAAATATGTCTACGAAGCTGGAAGATCATCGTGGATCGGACGTACGGATACCGACGAGCGTCGGCTGGGAAATAAAGGATCTCATTCATCCGGTAACGATCCGCCGGAGAACGCTCTGGCTAGGCGGCGTCGTTCTCATGCTTCTAATCGCCGGCGGCGCGGCCTGGTATCTCTATGTCAAGCCGCCGAGTGGAGAAGCCCTTCTCGCTCAGATGGTGGACGCCGCCGGCGGTATGGAACAGTGGCAGGCTATCGACGAGGGATCGTTTACCAGAGTTCATACGCTTTATGACGAGACCGGCAAGGTCGAGAAGGCCGAAACGGAGACGTTTTACTTCCAGAAAGGCGGCGAATGGAGGCTACTCATCGAATCGGAGGGCGAACTGGGCCACGTCCAGATAGGTCGCGATGGTGAGGGCTACTGGGCGACGCGGGACGGCAGTCCGATTTCACCGATCGTCGTCGCGCGAAGCCTTGGCATGATGTGTGACTCGGAGTACTGCACCCCGCAGTGCGCGGCCGAGATGGCTTTCTTTCGTTTTTCACTGCCGTTCAAGCTCACCGACCCGGGCGTAAGGCCGCGGCATGCCGGGTATGCCTCGCTGAACGGGCGGGAGGTCGAGGTGCTTGACGTGACCTACGATCCTGAGGTCGGCTCCGATCGCTGGGTTTTCTTCGTCGATCCCGACACGAAGCTGATACGCAAGATCGAGCACTTCGGCTCGCTCGAGGGAGACGCGCCGCCGGAAGAAATATACTGGTCCGACCACGGAACGGTAGACGGCCTTACGTTCAGCCATCGTCAATCGTACTACCGGAGCAACGGCACAAAGCTCGAGGAGTACGTGATAACGGGTGCGGATTTCAAGCGATCGCTTTCCGACGAGATGTTCATCCGGCCCGAAAACCGGCCCGTACGTCCGGTTTCACTTTCGCCCGCCGGCTCGTAATCGACCGATCGCTCGCTTGCCGGCTCCCAGCTTCTCGATCCTTTCGCCCGGCTAGCGACCGCGGTAATCCTGCCAATTCCGTGATACGTATCAGCGGAGGCGGCTCGCGTGTAATTCGTTGGCGAGTCCGGCAATTTGCATGAGTGACGGCGCCGAGCCGTCTGCATCAACGAGCGTCCGACCTTCGCGCTCCGCCTGAAGGACGGACTCGTCGAACGGAATCACCGCGGCAACGGCGATTCCGCAGCGACGACAGAACTCGAGCACAGCCTCTTCGTCCTCCGGCGTGCGCACTTTGTTCGCGATGGCGACAATTCGCCGGATACCGAGCTCCTGCCCCAGTTCGTGAATGCGTCTCCCGGCTTCGAGCGAGCGGTAGTACGGTTCCATTACGACGAACAGGGTATCGACGTATTTTGACGTACCGCGCTTCATATGCTCGAGCGACGCCTCCATGTCGAGCACCGTCACCTGCTTCGCATCGGCAACGGCCGCATGGACGACTTCGCGAATGACGGCGTGCGAACCGCACATGCATCCTGTCCCAGCATGTTCCGGCTTGCCGACCATGAGCAGCTTGACGCCGTCCGGAGCGGCGGTCCCATAGCGATCGAGGAGCTCATCGAGCCCGACGCCCAGGCGAAGCGTCGTTTTCCCATCGTCATCCAAGACCTTCTCGAGAAGATCGTTGGCACTGATCAGCGGAGGATTGCTGGTCGGCAAGCCGAGCGCTACCCCGAGATTCGGATTCGGATCGCCGTCAATGGCTAGCACGTCGTATCCCTTCTTACCGAGAAGACGGCAAAGCGTACCGGATATCGTCGTTTTGCCGACACCCCCTTTTCCGGAAATCGCGATCTTCATGGCGCTCCAGGTAGCTGTCCGATAACCAGAAAAAAGAAACCCGGATACCATTTTGCAGCCGGGCCATCGACTCGTTCAAGTTGGCCACTCAGTACGTCGCCGGCGCGTTGACGGCCTCAACCCGCGAAATCTGCGGAACGGAGCGCTTCAGCGCCTGTTCGATGCCCGCACGGAGCGTCATCGTGCTCATCGGGCACGATCCACATGCACCCAGCAGTTCCAGCTCTACGACCATGTCGGGCGTCACATTCAAGAGCCGTACCGACCCCCCGTCCGCCATTAGGTAGGGGCGGATCATGTCCAGCGCTTCGTCGATCTGCTTCCGAAGTTCCGGGTCGGCACCCGGATTAAACTCTTCGGGAGGCGTCGTGTGGTTCTTATTCTCAGCCATGGCTCCTCGGTGGGAAGACGGGTGTGTGACCCGTTACGAAAACTATCAACTTCGCGAACGATGGAAACCTGGTAGGGATCCCTTTCTGCCCAGAGGTCCGCCGCGATTCAGGTTTCGCCGATCTAGCGGTGAAGTATTTCGACTTTCTGCGTGGGCTCTGCCTCGGCATTGCGAATCGTCACCTGCCGTACTACGTTACCGGCCAGCGCATCAAATGCTCGAGCAGAAATGCTATTTGGATCGGCCAGTACGATCGGGAGGCCTTCATCACTCGTTTCGCGGACCTTTTGTTCGATCGGTACTTCGGCAAGAAGAGGCACGCCCATTTCCTCAGACAGCCGACGTGCGCCATGCTCCCCGAATAGATAATACCTCTTATCAGGTAGATCGGGCGGCGTAAAGTAGGCCATGTTCTCGATGATGCCGAGGACCGGAACGTTCACGTTCTTGAACATCGCCACACCTTTGCGCGCATCGGCAAGCGCTACCTTCTGCGGGGTCGAAACCACGATGGCGCCGGTCAGCGCTACCGTCTGTACAATAGTAAGCTGGATGTCGCCCGTTCCCGGGGGCAGGTCGAGAATCAGGTAATCTAGATCACCCCACTCCGCCTCGCCGAGAAACTGCCGCACGGCGTTCGAGACCATGGGCCCTCGCCAGATCACGGCTTTGGCAGGATCGACCAGCATCCCCATCGACAGCAGCCGCACACCGTGTCTTTTGAGCGGGACGATTTTTCGGGCGTCGTTCACGCGCGGCTTCTCATCTTCTATGCCGAACATGGTCGGAATGGAGGGGCCGTACATGTCCGTATCGACGAGGCCGACGTCATAGCCTTTCTGAGCGAGCGCGACGGCAAGATTCGAGGCCACCGTGCTCTTGCCGACTCCGCCCTTCCCCGATGCGACCGCAATAAAGTTTACAACGCCCTCCGGCTGGCCCGGCTGCTGTTTTCCGCCGCTGTCGGGGTCGAGTTGATCTCCCAGCGAAATCATCTCGTTGTCGAGATCCACATTCACCGTTACGCTTGACCCGGCTTCTTCGGCAATGGCGCTCGTGCACAACTCAACGACGCGCCCGGCAAACGGCGCACCCGGATTCTTCAAGACAATGGTGAATGAGACGTGGTCTCCCGCCAGGCGGAGTCCCTTCACCAGGTTGAGACGGAGAATGTCTTTCTTGCTCTCCGGCTCAACGACATTCGACAGGGCGCGAAGGACCTGCTCTCTGGATACGGGCATTCTTTATCTCAATAAGATGGATTTCAGCACGCCGAAATAGGACAGGGGCCCTATCCCATTGTTCCTGCACTCTCGAGCTGAAGGCAGCCCGCCCACCACCCATTCTCAGTCAGCTCTTCTTGAAGAACGACGCCGTATCGCTCGGCTGTTTGCAGGATTCGGCTACGATCGCGGTTAAGCACGCCACTGATAATCATCGCGCCGTCCCGGGCCAGCTTCTCCACAAAGATCGGGAGGAGGCCTGCGACGACGTTGAGATTTATGTTCGCGATCACGAGGTCAAATCCGCGTTCGTCAATCAGCCCGATCGATCCTCGGCGAATGTCGATACGGTTCTCGACCTTGTTGATATGAATGTTCTCAAGGGCATTCTCCTGAGACCACGGATCAATATCGAACGCGATGGCGGATGCCGCGCCCAGTTTCACCGCGGCAATCGCAAGAATTCCGGTGCCGGTGCCGGCATCCAGTACGTCGTCGCCCGGATCGACGACGCTCGGAAGCATCCTGAGTATCAGACGTGTCGACTCGTGGTATCCCGTTCCGAAGCTCATTTTCGGATCGATTTCGAGGAGGATAAGATCTCGGTGCTTCGTCAGCACCTCGCACCACGTGGGTTTGATCAGAAACGGGGGTACGGCGACCGCACGAATGGTCTCCTCCCACTTCTGATTCCAGTTCTGATCCGCGATGACCTGCTCCTCGACGACCGTGGGAAGGCCGTGCCCTGCCAGCCAGAGACCTATCGTCTCGCGTGCGACGTCGTTCCATCGCGATGAAGGGATGTAGGCGATGAGATGCCGATCGTGCTGTTCGAAGCTCTCGAAGTCGAGATCGGCCAACTCGGCGATGAGAATCTCCTGATGCGCGTCCGGAACGCTGATCTTTACGGCGACGGTGCTCACAATTTCGAAATTCGGACGCCCCATCCCTGCGGATCCGCAGGAGCTTCTTCGCCGAAATCACCATACGCATGCGAGAAATCCGTTCGGTAGTGCACGATGTACTCTCCCGGCCCTAGCGCCACAACGCCGTCATACCGGCGATTCCGATCCGCACCGCCTGCCGGTTGCGTATTCTGAAACGTCATCTCCCAAACGATTTCACCGCTGTCAGCTTTTTCAATCCATCCATAATCGTAACGACCGCTGATGGTGATCTCACCGATGGCCCGGACGTGAAGCTTTGATTCCTCCTGAAGCGTGAACGTTGCCTTCGCTCGCTCCTCATTGCCGACGCCGGAAAGCGTGACCATCATCGTGCCGGGCAGTGGTGGAGAATGTACAGGATGCTCCGGTGGTTGGGGGGGCTCGGGGTGACTGTGCTTATCTCCCAGCGCCGTCGTCTCGATGTCGAGCACCTCGACGGCGGACGAGTCGATCTGCTTGGCGACGGGAAACAGCGTCACACCCCACCTCTCGGGATGCTCCGGGCGACCATGGAGCCAGGAGTCGTAGGAATGAGAGTCGTCGGTTTCGTAGCCCAGCGTGTAGGTTCCCGGCTCCAGCCGAAAAAAGGCAAGTTCTGCGCGGTTGCTTTCATCGTCACCGGACTGGCGCGACCGAGGGTACGTCATCTCCCAGACGATTTCCTGCGAGTCATTATTGCGCAGCCAGCCCCAGTCGTAACGACTACTCCGACCTATCTCACCCACCGCAAAGGCGGCAAGTTGAGTGGGTTGGTTGACCTTAAACTGCGCCTGCCGCCTCTCGTCGTCACGCACGCGGGTCAGCTCGATCATCGGCTCGCGGTTCGCCAGAGGATCGAAGGGCGAGACGGCCGCCGCAGGCGATGCGGCGAGCGTGACTCCCCACCCGGCCGGATCCAGGGGCGGGTTGCCGACCCAATCGCCCCAACTTTGACGAGCGTCTGTCTGATACGCCGCCCGGTAGATTCCCTCATCGACAGCAATCGTGTCCTCGTACACGCGGTTCACCTCCCAGCCGCCGCCGTGCCGGGTGTTCTCTAGGGTCATCTCCCAGATGCGTTCTCCCGACGCGACATCCTCAATCCACCCGAAATCCATCGGGCGGTTTCCAATCTCTCCGACTGCGTAGATCGAAAGCTGCGCGGCTTCAGAGACCTGAAAAATGTACTCGGCTTCGCGCCGTCCACGCATCGGGGCGGTCGTCCAGACGAGGTTAGGATACTTCGGCGCAAGCGCGGTATCCGACTCATCCGTCAGTAGCTTTATCTGGATCTCTTCACCCGGGGCTTTGCGCACGATCATCTTCCATCGGTCCTGGTCCCCCCTCCAGGCGGATTCATCGCCCAGAAGCCGATCGAGGAAGGAGATTCCGAATCGCGATCCACTGCGATTGCCGTGGGACGTGAAATAAACATCATACGTCCCGGCGTCGAGGAGAAAGGTGTCCCGAACCGACGCAACGCTGCCGCGCTCTCGCGTTACCTTGCCGGGCTCCATCTGCCACACTACCTTTCGACGGACTCGGTCTAGAACCCAGCCATAGGCCGCGAACTCACGTTCGTGTTCGTCGGTGGAATTGAGAGATCCCACGGCCTCAATCGTAACACGCGCTGCTCGGTCGACTGCGAATGAATGCCGTCGAAGGCGGTCGAGGTCGACATCCGAAATAACAACGGCTCCTTTCGGCGCAGGCGGTCCTTCCAATGCGCGGTACGCCAGAAGGAGCGTTACGACGGCAAGCAAGACGAGCTCGACTCGAACAAGCTTCTTTCTTTTCATGGGGATGGATGGAGTTTGGGCAGTCGACGCGTATACGGAATCCGCCCGCTTAAGTTACCATGTACGCCGCACCAGCGACGTACGTCGACGATGCAAGGAGTGGACGCAGGACGGTGTGGTGCGACGGCGTTGTAACATAACCCTACGTTTTCAGTAGTATATCTTCGTTTCTGGAGGCCTGCATCGGCATCACGGCGCTGATTTCAAGCTGCGCGCCGTCGGGGACCGCCCTCCTGGGTGGCGTCCGCGCCGAGTCCAGCTGTTACACGGCCGACATAAAACGCTTTCTTGCCGACTGGCCGGCCATTGCAGTAAGCATGTTAACAGATCTCATCGCCAAGGCTCCCCAGGCACGCGCAACGTCGTGGCTGACCAGCAGGGGACGGCGCATCGCTGCCGCCGTCGCCGCCGCGGTCTGCTATATCGCAACGGCGATTATAAATGTCTTGACGTGGCAGTCCGGCGAACCGCTCTCGAAAGTGGCGGACGCGACCTATGAGATCTTCGTCGTCGCCGGCTTCGTACTGTTGTGGGTCCTCATCTCCCACGCCTTTCGGCAGAGGCAGGCCTCCCCGCTGAAGATTTTCTGGACGACGCTATTTGTGGGTTTCCTGCTCGTAATCGTCACCCGGCTCGTGGTAACGATCGCAATGCCGAGCGGCATCCAGATCAATCCGAGCACACTCGGCTTCGAGTACGGTACGGGCGTGCCGCTGACGGTGGCGACGGTGGTCAAGATGAACGTACTCGGCCTCTTCAAGGCGGCGTTCGCATTCTTCCTGCTGCTTCGCCTACGCGATCTCGTCTTGTTCAAGCGCACGAAGAAGAGCCTCCGCAACTGGTATCTCATGCTTGCGTTGATGGCGGCAGGATCGCTGTCGGCCTTCTTCAAAGATCCGGGCACCGACGCCGGGGCCGTTCAGCTCATTGCGTTGATACCGGCGGGCGTTATGATGGCGATAAACGCGTTCCGGGTGTCTTGGATTGTTTTCCTCTCCTTCCGTGAAAAGGCGGCCGGCATCGGCCTCTCGATGCTCCTGATGGGCGTGCTGGGGGGGGTTTTGGGTTCAGACGAGACGCTTCCGGGCTTCGAGGCATACATCCGCCACTACAGTTATCCGCTCGAGCTCTTCACAGACCTGGCCCTCGGGTTTGGCGTGCTCTACTGCGTCACGTCCTTCCTCTTTCTGCTCTTCCACTTGCCGACGACGAGCGATTTCCAGCGGAAAGCGGGCGAAGTGACGGCTATGCACGCGCTCACGAACCTCGTGGGGCAAGTGTTCGATCCGGATAAGCTCTTCTTCACGATCACTGCGACCCCGGTCGAAGCGGGCAATGCTGAAACGGCATGGTTGGCCGTTTCCGATCCTCGTAGTGGATCGCTGCGGCCACGCATCGTCTCGGCCTACAACATCACGAATTCTAAAA
>CAZART010000068.1:0-28733 GCA_964487555.1 uncultured Rhodothermales bacterium | reverse complement strand
GTGGAGCGGAAGACGGGATTCGAACCCGCGACCTTTTGCATGGCAAGCAAATGCTCTACCAACTGAGCTACTTCCGCTTAAGAGACGCCTATTCTACGGACGGCGTGTGTCGTATGTCAAGGCGGCGCTCACCGCTTCACGTGAATCTCAAGCGCCCCGTCATAGCCGGATTTTGCGCCGGTTTCGTAAAACGGAACCGGTATAGGTTGGTTCCTTAACCCTCGCGGCAGCACCGCCGCAATTTACGCGCTCTTGACGATCACGTTTTCCAGGCATTCTCACTCCCCGCGCCGGCTTTCCGCGCGTTCTCATTTCAGGGTCCTTTCTCCAGGCTTCCTCGTTCCAGGCGATCTCTCGTTCCAGGTACTCGCTCTTTGCAGGCACTCGCTCTTTCCAGGCACTCGCTCTTTGCAGGCACTCGCTCTTTGCAGGCATTCTCTCGAGCTAAAAGCCAATTCTGCGGCGCTCGGGCGGTGGCGCGTGATCGGACTCCGGGGCGCTGAGCTCGATTCCAACCGTGATCGAGATAGTCTCGCCGCCGACGAACTTCCAGAACGACCGCGCCTCTTCGTTCGCTGCGACCAGTCCTGCACGGATGCGTTCGGCACCGAGGCTTTCGGCCCACGCGCGAACCGCTCCGACAAGGGCCGTCGCGAGGCCGCGGCGCCGTACTTCGGGCTCGACGAAAAGCTCGTCAATGTAGATCTCGGCTCTGCTCTCGAAGATGGGGGCCGGCGACGAGCGTTCGGCCGTGATAAATCCCCGTATCCGGCCATCGAGCACGGCAACGAAGATCCGTCGCGACTCCCGGTCTAGCCACTCACCGAAATCATTTCGCCATCGCACCTGCGCATCGTCGGCCGGACTAAACCTCGCATCGAGCAGCGACTGCGATCGAAGCAGATCCATCCACAGACGAACGACGTCGTCCTCATCCGCTGCCCTGGCCTTTCGAATCACCTCCATATCTATCTACGCCGCCACCTCCGCTTCCTTGCTCCGATGCTTCAAATAGCCCCGATGCGCGAGCAGCTCCGCGTTCAACACGGCGCCGCCGGCCGCTCCGCGGACCGTGTTGTGAACGAGCGCAACGAATTTTACGTCGAGCACCTCGCACGGGCGGATGCGTCCGACAGACACCATCATCCCACGGCCGTGTTCGGCGTGCCGCCGCGGCTGCGGGAAACGGGGATCTTCGAACACCTGGATCAACCTCTCGGGCGCGGATGGAAGCTCGTAGCCGTCGATCGGACTCCTGAATGCCGAGAAAGCACGCCGAACGTCATCGGCAGAAACGTCACCGCCGAATCGCACCGAAATGCATTCCATGTGACCGTCCAGAACGGGCACGCGGTTGCACTGGGCGCTCACTCGCAAGGTGGCGGGCTCGATGCGGCCGTCGACCAGCGTACCGAGGAGCTTCTTCGGCTCGGAGGCCATTTTCTCCTCTTCGCCACCGATATACGGCACGACGTTTCCGAGTACGTCGAGCGACGCCACGCCGGGATACCCCGCGCCGGATAGCGCCTGCATCGTGACGACCTGAACCGCCTCGACATCAAAGGCATCGACCAGAGGCCGAAGCGCGCAGACAAGCCCGACGGTGCTACAGTTCGGGTTCGTGACGATGTACCCGTCGCTTCCCCAGTCCTGCTGTTCGATGAGCGACACGTGATCCGGATTGATCTCCGGAATCAAGAGCGGAACGTCGTCCTGCATCCGATAATTCCGCGCGTTCGAGATCACCGGGTAGCCGGCGCGCGCAAAATCCGCCTCGATCTCGCCGGCAACGCCTGCATCGAGCCCGGAAAACACGAGGTCGCAGTCGAAGCCGGGACGCGCCTCGACGACGACCCTATCGGCCACGGCCGGAGGAATCGCCTTCGAACCGATCCAGTTCGCCGCCTCTTTGTACGGCTTGCCTGCAGACCGCTCCGACGCGGCCAGCACCGTGATGTCGAACCAGGGATGCTCGTCGAGCACCTCTATAAACTTCTGCCCGACCGCACCGGTCGCGCCGAGTATGCCAACCTTGAACTTCGTCATGATATCCAAAAGATCGTGTGCCGGTGAGCGTAGTGACGCTCGGCCGGCGCGAGTGTTCACGAATTCGTGGTCCTATCGAGAGCTTTCCGTGAGCTCCTTTGGCCGCGGCAGCGGCCTCTGTTTCCGCAGCCACGGACCGACTATGTCGCTCATCTGCTCGAATTCGATGAGGAAGGCGTCGTGTCCGTGCGCAGACGTAACGACGGCCAGCTCCGAATTCGGGATCAGATCCACAAGCTCTTCCTGCTCCTCCATCGGATACAGCACGTCGGAGTCGATACCGATCACGAGCGCCGGTTGTTCGATGCTTCGCAGTGCGGCCTCGTATCCTCCTCGACCACGTGATACGTCGTGCGTGTCCATCTGCTTCGTCAGGTGGATGTAGCAGTTGGCGTCGAATCGGTTGACGAGTTTCTCACCCTGGTACTGCAGATAACTTTCAATCGCGAATAATCCCTCTTGTCCGTCCTGCGGCTGCCTGCCGAACCGATCCTCGAATGAGGTGCGCGATCTATAGGAGATCATCGCAATCATCCGGGCCGTGGCGAGACCCGCCGCCGGCTGCTCCGTGTACCGGCCTTCTTTCCAGTTGGCATCCGCGTAGATCGCCTGACGCTGCGCTTCACTGAAGCCGATGCACCAGGCTGAATGCCACCCTCCTACGCCCACCGGGATGATGCTGCGCACGAACGATCCGTAAAAGGCCCACTCGAGGGCCTGCATCCCGCCCATGGAGCCGCCGACCGCCGTAAGCACCTGGCGGACACCCAGATGATCGAGGGCCGCTTTGTGGGCGCGTACCGTATCCCGGATCGTGACGGCCGGAAAATTCGCCCCAAACGGCTTTCCCGTTCCCGGCTCTTCGGAGATCGGGGAGGTGGAGCCGTATGGTGAGCCGAGCACATTCAGGCAGATGACGAAATGGCGATCCGTGTCCAGCGCCCCGCCGGGACCGATCAACGGGCCCCACCATACGTCGGCGCGCGTATTTCCCGTCAACGCGTGGCAGACGACCACCACGTTGTCTCTCCCGGAATTCAGCTCGCCCCATGCGTCGTAGGCGATCTGCACGTCCGTGAGAACGACGCCGGATTCGAGCTCAAGCCTCGGAAGGATAATACAATCGGACATGGACGAGACCTCCTGAATGAATAGACGGCCGTTTCCGTCGACTCACGCCGTGACGCGGTCGCCGATCGCCGCAAAGGCGTCGCTGAAGTCCGCCTTCAGATCGTCGACGTGTTCGATGCCGACCGAAATGCGAACGAGATCCGGAGTAACGCCCGCCGCCAGTTGCTCTTCCGCGGCCAGCTGCTGGTGCGTGGTCGACGACGGATGGATGACCAGCGTCTTGGCATCGCCGACGTTCGCAAGATGCGAAGCCAGCTTCACGCTTTCGACGAATCCTCGACCGGCTTCTACGCCGCCTTTTACGCCAAAGGCAAGGACGGATCCGAAGCCGTTGCGGAGATAGCTCTTGGCCCGGTCATGGTAGGGATGATCATCCAGACCCGGATAGCTTACCCAGGCTACCTCCGGTCGTGCACGCAGCCATTCGGCCACCGCCATCGCGTTTTCGCAGCTTCGATCCACGCGCAGCGACAGGGTTTCGAGACCCTGCAGCAGCAGGAAGGATCCAAACGGATTTTGAGCCGGGCCGAGATCTCGCAGCCCTTCCACCCTCGCCCGGATAGCGAATGCCGCATTCGCACCGAGGACGCCGTCAGGACCGAAGACCTCCCAGAAATTGAGGCCATGGTAGGACGGGGACGGCTCGGTGAAGCTGGGGAATCGGCCGCTGTCCCACGGAAACGTGCCACCGTCTACGATCACCCCGCCGATCGTCGTGCCGTGGCCGCCGATCCATTTCGTCGCGCTCTCTACGACGATGTGCGCTCCGTGCTTGAGCGGCTGAAACAGGTATCCGGCAGCTCCAAACGTATTATCGACGACGAGAGGAACGCCGTACTTCTTCGAAATCTCGGAAAGCCGCTCGAAATCCGGAATGTTGAATCGCGGATTGCCGATTGTCTCGACGTAGATCGCCTTCGTGCCGTCATCGATGAGCGATTCGATGGAATCCGCATCGTCACCGTCCGCAAATTTTACGTTGATGCCGAGACGCGGGAAGGTCACCTTGAACTGATTGTAGGTGCCGCCGTAGAGATAGCTACTCGATACGATGTTGTCACCTGCATGGGCCAGCGTCGTGATCGCGAGGAGCTGCGCGGACTGGCCGCTCGCGGTGGCGAGGGCGGCGACACCGCCCTCGAGCGCGGCCATCCGCTGCTCGAAGACATCCGTCGTCGGATTCATGATCCGCGTATAGATGTTGCCGAACTCCTTCAACGCGAAGAGGTTCGCGCCGTGTTGGGCGTCATCGAAGGTGTAGGACGTCGTCGCGTAGATGGGTACGGCACGTGCGTTGGTCGCCGTATCGGGCTTCTGCCCCGCGTGAACTTGAAGCGTTTCGAAATGTAGCGTCCGCTCCGTTCCGTTCTGGCTCATTGTACTGGATGACTGATAAATGTGGATGCTGTGAACGTCGTAAATCAGCATCATCCAGAAAGGTCGACGAGTCGACCTGCGAGAGGGACATAAAAAAACCTCCCCCGCGCCGAAAGCGGAAGAGGACGGTCCCTGGAATTCCAGGAGGACTCTCCCGCTCATCTTTCCTCGCGCGAGACGAAACTCAATCGCGAGGCAGGAATTGGCACCTTTCTTCCGCCTAGATCGGCAGCAGCGGTTGCCAGGGCTTCGAAGGGCCTGCACCCTCCACCCTTCTGGATGAGCTATCAGAAACATCGTTTCATTGCGTCGTCATACCAGAGGTGAATGAGGCGTGTTCCGCGTCGTGGGTGCCGGGCGAGATGGAAACGCTTTTGATTTCATAGGGGAAGGAGTTGGAGAAGAGGAAGGGTTCTCCAGGGATGGGGACAAGGCACTTTTCCTTTTCCTCTTCTCTTCCCGTTTCACCTTCCCCTGTTCGTTCTATATCTTGACGCTTAACCTACTAACAGAGCCCGGCAACGAAGTGCCCGACCATTCCATCATCGACGGAAAAGCGATTGCGTCGGCGGTTAGAGCCGACGTCCGAACGGAGGTAGATCTGTGGACCGATGCGGGCCACCGCCGGCCGTATCTGGCCGTGGTGCTCGTTGGCGACGACGCGGCGTCGGCGTCGTACGTGCGCGGCAAGACGAAGGCCGCCGCGGAAGCCGGCATCGACAGCGATACGCTGACCTTTGATGCCGGCATTAGCGAAAAGAAGCTGCTCGAAGTGGTTTACGAGCTCAATGAGAACGACGCCGTCGACGGCATACTCGTGCAGCTTCCGCTTCCCGATCACATCTCCGAAAGCAAGGTCATCCATGCGATCGATCCAAGGAAGGACGTCGACGGGTTCCATCCCGAAAATGTGGGCCGTCTTTCCCTCGGTGAGCCGGGCTTTGTGTCCGCGACACCGGCGGGCATCATGGAGATGCTGCGCCGGTCGAGCATCGAAACGAGCGGCAAGCACGCCGTCGTCATCGGGCGGTCGAACATCGTCGGACGGCCGGTCTCGAGTCTGCTTCTCCAACGCGGCGTCGACGCCACCGTGACCACCTGTCACAGTCGCACGCGCGATCTTCCCGGTATCGCGCGGCAGGCGGACATCCTCATCGCCGCTATCGGCCGGGCCAACTTCGTGAGGGCCGACATGGTGAAGGACGGGGCCGTGGTCATCGACGTGGGCATCAATCGGGTGGATGATCCTTCGCGGGAAAGGGGATATCGACTCGTCGGCGACGTTGATTTTGAGCCCGTTCGCGAAAAAGCGTCGGCGATCACGCCCGTACCGGGGGGGGTCGGGCCCATGACGATTGCCATGCTTCTGAAGAATACCCTCTCCGCGGCGCGGGGCGATTACTGCTAGGACCATCGCCGCGTCGTGGATTTACCGCCCTCTCGTATGTTTTAGCCATCTCCCCATGTCTCAGCCACGCCTTCTCACGTTGTTATCGCCTCAGGAGGCGCCCCTCGATGACTTTCAGTCAGCGGCCGATTCTCTGATTGCGCAGGCCGACACGGCCGCCGCTGACACCGCCGCGGATTCACCGGATGCCTTCACGCAGCTCAGCCGAGAAGTGGGTGAGGCCGGCCGTCTGTTGATCACCGGGGAGTGGGATCTGTTCTGGGTGCAGCTTTACGGTGGGCTCGCGAATCTGGTGATCGAGTTCGTCCCGAAACTGCTCCTGGCGATCCTGGTCTTCGTCCTGTTCTACGCGGTCTACCGCGGTCTCTACCGGATCCTCAACAAATTCCTCGCCGGGAGCAAAAAGGTCGATCCCGGGCTCGAAAATCTTCTCCTGAAGACCTTCCGCGTCGTCGGGATCATCTTCATCATGTTGATGGTGCTGGCACAGCTCAACGTCGACATTGCCGCCCTTCTTGCCTTCATCAGCATCGCGGGTATAGCCGTCGGCTTCGCAGCCCGCGATACGCTCGAAAACTTTATCTCGGGAATCACCATTTTGATGGACAAACCCTTCCGCATCGGAGACAACATCGAGGTGGAAGACGTCTACGGCACGGTCGACGAAATCACGCTGCGTTCCACCCGCATTCGTACGCTCAACCACGAGTACATGGTCTTGCCCAATATTATGATGATCAGCCAGAAACTGATCAACCATACCATACTCGGCATCGTGCGCGTCGAAGTGCCGTTCAGCATCGCGTATAAAGAATATCCGCAACAAGCGCGTGACGTGGTTATTAAACTGACGGAAGGAGACGGGCGACTTCATCCGAATTATAAGTCCGAGGTCGTCGTGACGAAGCTTGACGACTCGAGCGTCAACATGGTGCTGAGGCTGTTCCTCATCAATCCCAAGCTCGAGATGCCGGTAAAATTCGAATACGTCGAGAAAATTCGTGAGGCGCTGCGTGCGGCGGACATCGAAATTCCGTTCCCGCACCTTCAGCTGTTCGTCGATGAGGCCAAGGCACTCCAGGAGTCGTTTCTGCTCCAGAAGAACTGGCCCGCATCGGAGGGGGACCGTCCTAGCGCTTAAATGTGCGTGGAGATCCCCGGCGCATTCGACGCCCGACGCGTCGGAAATACTGACGTTCCTTTTCTTATGAAAGCTGCCATTCCGATACTTCTCGTCGTAGCCGGCGGCTACGGTGCGCTGACGACCCTGATCTATCTGCTGCAAGAGCGGCTCCTGTTCTACCCTACGCGGGAGCTCTACAGCACACCGGCCGCCGTGGGCCTGGGCTACGAAGACGTCCGCCTGAAGACCTCGGACGACGAGACGCTGCATGGCTGGTGGATTCCTCACGACAACGCTTTTGCCACGCTTCTCTTCTTCCATGGAAACGCAGGAAATATCTCGGGACGGCTCGATACCGTAGAGATGCTTCGGCGCCTCGGACTCAACATCTTCATTCTAGACTATCGAGGGTACGGGCAAAGTACCGGTGCGCCGTCGGAAGAGGGCCTGTATCGGGATGCCGAAGCGGCCTGGCAATATCTCGTTCGTGACCGATCCGTTCCGCCGTCGGACGTCATCGTTCATGGACGCTCACTTGGAGGCGGCCCGGCGACGTGGCTGTGCGAGCGTGTGCAGTGCGGGGCGCTCATTCTCGAATCCACGTTCACCTCCGTACCGGATGCCGGAGCCTTTCACTACCCCTTCCTGCCCGTCCGCCTGCTTTCGAAGATCGATTTCGACAATCTCGCCCGCATCGTGCGCTGTCGCTGCCCCGTCATGGTGATGCACAGTCCCGACGATGACATTATTCCATTCGAGCAAGGCGAACGGCTCTTCGAGGCCGCGAGGGAGCCCAAGAAGTTCATCGAACTCTCCGGTCGGCATAACGAAAGGCATGCAGAGGCGGAGCCTCGCTACATGGCCGGCCTCAGCGCCTTCCTCGCGAATCACGTGCTGCACCGCCCTGAGGCGCCCTGATCTATGCTGCACCGCCCGACGCGCCCGGATCCGTGCTGCACCGCCCGAGGCGCCTGATCCGTGCTGCACCGCCCGAGGCGCCTGATCCGTGCTGCACCGCCCGAGACGACGGCGCCGCCTTGCTCCGTACTCAGGCGCCCTCATGCATGTGATCCGTGCTGACGCACCAAATTAACGTTTTTTCAATAATGAGCTCCGCCGCCGGGGAAAAGCGCTTTTAGCCGGGCGCGCGGATCTGCGAGGATGAGGGGCGAGGCACGGGTCCTCCCGCCTTCCTTGACAGACATGCCGCTCAGAGGCTATCATTTAGCCGTTATGAGCGCTATGATTCCACATACATCAGCCGCTTTCCGACGTCTTCGACGTGCGGGAGCCGCATGCGTGGGGGATAGCGCTATCCGAAGACCATGGTAGAGCGACGGGCTCGTCCGACGTTCAACCGCTTGGAGAGGCGTTGATTCCACCTCGGGATCGGCGCCTTTTTTATTTTTTTCAATACCGACATCGCGCACGTCATGGCAATCGTACTGGCATTCAGCGGAGGTCTCGACACCTCATTTTGCGTTCCCTACCTCCGCGAGACGTACGGCGAGCCCGTCTACACGGTGACCGTCAACACGGGAGGCATCACCTCGAGGGACGCGCTGGCCATCGAGCGACGGGCGAAGGATCTGGGGGCGGAAAGGCACGAGCTGATCGACGCACGTAGCGACCTCTTCGACGATCATCTGAGCTATCTCATCAAGGGGAACGTGCTGCGCGGCGGTATCTATCCGCTGTGCGTCGGCCCGGAGCGGGTGACGCAGGCCAAGAAGGCCATCGAGGCCGCCCGCAGGACCGGCGCCCGCGCCGTCGCGCATGGATCGACCGGCGCCGGCAACGATCAGGTGCGATTCGACGTTGCTCTTCGACTTCTGGCGGCCGACCTCGACATTATCACGCCGATTCGCACCCTCGGACTCAGCCGGCAGGATACGACCGGCTATCTGCGCGAGCGCGGATTCGACGTGCCCGAGAAGACGACCACGTACTCGATCAATCGGGGCCTGTGGGGAACGACCATCGGCGGCCGGGAAACACTGTCGACGACGGAACCGCTGCCGGACGATGCGTATCCCGATACGATCTCTCCCGCCGATGCTCCGGATGAGCCGCTCGACCTCGAACTTGCTTTCGAAAAAGGTATTCCGACGGCGCTCGACGGCGCCGCGATGTCGCCCGTCTCCCTCGTGGAGACGCTGAACGAGCGCGGCGCGGCACACGGCGTCGGTCGCGGCATCCACGTGGGCGACACGATCATGGGCATCAAAGGCCGCATCGGGTTCGAGGCCCCTGCACCGATCATCCTGATCCATGCGCACCGGGAGCTTGAGAAGATTGTCCTCACGCGCTGGCAGCGATTTCAGAAAGATCATCTTGCCGATTTTTACGGACAACTGCTGCACGAGGGCCTGCATTTTGATCCCGTGATGCGGGACATCGAGGCCTTCCTCGATTCGTCGCAGCAACCCGTGACCGGTGCGGTGCGCGTGCGGTTATTCAAAGGAACCGCACAGGTGCTCGGATGCGAGAGTCCCGCATCCATGTTTGACACGGGCGTCGCGACGTACGGGGAAACGAACGAGCTGTGGGACGGACGGGATGCGCAAGGTTTCACGCAGATTTACGGCGTACAAGCACTTCTCGCCCAGAAGGCGAGAACGTTTTGACGTCAGGACGTTTGGACCTAGTGACGTATTGACGTGTTGACGTGTTGACGTATCGACGTGTTGATTTCGGGACAGTTTGGACGATGTGGCACGCCGAGTTTTGACGTGTTGACGTGTTGACGATGAGAGCCGGCGACATGGGGGAAATTCAAATGGAAATGATGCATAGAGCGGCGCTGCTTCATGGGGCGGGATACGTAGGGGGCGAGCTTATTCGGCTGCTGCTCGGACATCCCAACGTGGAGCCGGCGGCGGTCACGAGTCGCTCGTTTGCCGGTCAGCCGATATGGAAGGCGCATCCGGCGCTTCGAGGAGAGACGAACCTGACGTTCGTCGCCCACGATGAACTCGACGTAGCGGACATCGACGCGGTCTTTATAGCCGCCGAGCACGGCAGAGGCGCCGCCCAGGCGCTTGCCCTGCTCAACGCCGGTTACGACGGTCTCATCGTGGACCTGAGTGCGGATTTCCGCTTCCCGGATGCCGCCACCTACGACAAGTGGTTTGGATTCACCCATCCGGCACCCGAGCTGATCTCGTCTTACGTCTACGGCCTGCCTGAAATGAATGCGCCGTATCCGCCCGGTACCCGCCGAATCGCCAATCCGGGATGCTTCGCGACGGGCATCGCGCTCAGTTTGATGCCGCTCGCGCGACACCTCGATGCGCTGGACGTGGCGGTGACCGCCCTCACCGGTGCCTCGGGATCCGGCGCACGCCCGAAGGAGACGACGCACTTCCCGACCAGGGAAGGCAACGTCCGAGCCTACAAGGTACTTCAACATCAGCACATGCCGGAAGTGCAGCAGATCCTCGGCCCCGACGCCCACGTCTCCTTCATACCGGTTTCCGGACCGTGGACACGTGGCATCTGGGGTACGGCGCAAATTCGTCTTCCCGGGGACGTGACGGCAGCGGACGTGGGTGCCTGGTACGAATCTGCCTACGGCGAAAAGCCCTTTGTCCGCCTGTGGCCGGATGCCCTTCCCGAGCTGCGCTATGCCGTCCATACGCCGTTCTGCGATATAGGGTGGATGGTCCAGGGCCGGCAGCTCGTCATTGCTTTTGCCATGGACAATCTGCTCAAAGGCGCCGCGAGCCAGGCCATCCACAATCTAAACCTGCTGCTCGGCCTGCCGGAAACGTCCGGATTGATCCCCGCTCCGCCGCGAACCATGGCCGAAACCGCCTGAGTGCTGCGGTGCACAAACCGTCGTTCACCCTCTAATCCGATCGCATCATGCAGATCACCGCCGACGTCATCACCCTCGAAGACCGATTTCAGATTCCCACCTACGCCAAGATGCCGATCGTCCTCGTTCGAGGCGAAGGTCCGTACGTTTGGGATGCGGACGGGAGCCGGTTTCTCGATCTGTATGGCGGTCACTGCGTGACCCTCCTTGGGCACTGCCCGCCGCGCGTCGTCGAGGCGGTGCGGGAGCAGGCCGGCCGGCTGCTTTTCTATTCGAATGCGGTATATAGCACGGTGCGTGCGACGGCCGCGCAGGCGCTTGCGGAGGCGGCGCCCGACGGCGTGCGGCACATCTTCTTCTGCAACTCCGGCTCGGAAGCCAACGAAACGGCACTGAAGCTCGCCCGAAAGGCGGTCGGGAAGCCGCGCATCATCGCCATGGAAGGCGGCTTTCACGGCCGAACGCTCGGCAGCCTCGCCGTTACGTGGACGGCGAAATACCGCGCACCGTATGCGGACGTGCTGCCCGAAACGACGTTCGTTCCCTTCGGCGATGCAACCGCCGCCGCACGCGCTTTCGAGAACCACTCGGATATCGGGGCCGTCATTCTCGAGCCCATCCAGAGCATGGCCGGCATCGTGGAGGCGCCTATTTCCTATTATCAGACGCTCCGCGACCTTTGTGATCGGAACGGCGCGGCACTCATTTTCGACGAAGTGCAGACGGGCGTTGGACGCACCGGCACGTTTTCCGTGTCCGAACAGCTTGGCGTTCGGCCCGATCTGATCTCGCTTGCGAAGAGTCTCGGCTCAGGCATTCCGGTCGGTGCCGTGCTGGTGTCCGATGCGCTGGCGGAAACTGTGGGCCCAGGCGATCAGGGCACCACGTTCGGCGGCGGTATGATCGCAATGGCTGCCATTGAAGCCACCCTTCGAACAATCCGTGTGGAGAATCTGATGGACCGCGCGTCGATTATCTATCGCCATTTCGAAGAACGGGTGCGGCACCTCATCCGGGCGATTCACGGCCGTGGCTGTCTGATCGGCCTGGAGCTCGAAGGTCCCACCGCTCCCGTGCGAAAGCAACTCCTTAAGCGCGGCATCATCACGGGCAGCGCCGATCATCCGAACGTCATCCGCCTGATGCCGCCGCTGAATCTTCCCCTCGAGTCCGTCGACGAATTCAGCACGGCGCTCGAGCTCTCCCTCGACGCGGCCTACGCCTGACGGAATCCGCACTCCGATGATGCGACACCTTCTTGACTGGCACCTTATCGCAGACGACGTGTGGGATGCGTGCCTCGAGCGCGCGCTGCACCACCACCGAGCCGGGATGGTTTGGACCGACGCCGCACGCCACCGGAGCATCGCGCTGATGTTCTTCAACCCGTCACTGCGCACGCGAACGTCGATGGAACTTGCGGCCGCCCATCTCGGCGCGTTCTCGACGACGCTTACGCCGGGTGCGGGCACCTGGAAATTCGCCTTCGAACGAGGCCGCGTGATGGACGGCGAGGAAGCCGAACACATCCACGAAGCGATCAGTGTGCTGTCGCGCTACTACGATGCCCTCGGCGTGCGCGTGTTCGCGTCCCTGACCGATTACGAGCAGGACCGCCGGGAGACGCTCATGAAGACGATCATGGAGGCGGCCACCGTCCCTGTAATCAACCTGGAATCAGCGTTTTACCACCCGTGCCAGGCACTTGCCGACGCAGCGACCATCTCGCAGCACTTCGATGGGGATCCATCCTCCCGAAAATTTGTGCTTTCGTGGGCATACCACCCGCGCGCCCTGCCGATGGCCGTTCCGAATTCCGCCCTGCTGCAGGCGGCGCGTCTCGGGATGGACGTCGTCGTCGCGCGGCCGGACGAGTACGCCCTGGACGACGGCGTAATGACCGAAGCCCGCCGCTACGCCGCCTCATTCGGCAAAAACATCGTGGAGACGTCCGACGTCGATGAGGCGTTCGACGGTGCGGAGGTCGTATACGCCAAAGCGTGGGCCGGGCCGCTCGTATACACGTCGCGCCCGGCCGAGGCGACGGCGCGCGCGCGGTACGAAGACTGGCGCGTGACCGCCGAGCGCATGCGGCGAACGAATGACGGCGTTTTCATGCACTGCCTACCGGTCCGGCGCAACGTCGTCGTCGACGATGCCGTTCTCGATGGGCCGAACGCCATCCACCTGAAACAGGCCGAGTTCCGTTTGCACGCGCAGAAGGCGATCCTCGAACAGATCTGGGATTTGTAATCATGCCCAAGACGACGGTCATCAAGATCGGCGGCGCCCTCGCCGGCCGAGAAGATGCTCTCGAGGCGCTCTGGTCTTCCGTGGCAAAGATGATCGAGGAGCAACACGTCATCGTCGTCCACGGCGGCGGACCCATCGCTACCCACGTGGCGCGCAGCCTCGGCCATGAACCGCGGATGGTGCACGGACGGCGCGTGACGAGCGACATGGACCTTCGGATCGTACAGTGGACGATGCGCGGCGAGTTGAACAGCAGGCTCGTAGCGCACGCTCGAAGGGCGGGCGTCCGGGCGGTCGGCATCTCCGGCGCGGATGGGGCCATGCTCGTCGTCGTCAAAAGACCTCCGTGGATGGTCGACGGTGAGCAGGTTGACTTCGGATGGGTGGGAGACATCGCGCACGTCGATGCAAGCCTTCTGAATCTTCTTACCTCCGGTGGATACGTACCGGTCGTCGCGCCTCTGGGAATCGACGAGGCCGGGCTGCTTTACAATGTGAACGCGGACACGGTATCGTGTGCCCTCGCGGCCGCCGTCGATGCCGACGAATATCTTCTCGTAACGGACAGCGGCGGTGTCCGACGGGAAGCCGACGAGCCCGCTTCTCACCTGCACGTTTGCTCGCGCGCCCTGTACGACGAGGGGATCGAGGAAGGATGGATCCAGGGGGGGATGCGCGTGAAGCTAAAGGTTGCCTTCGATGCGGTGGATGCAGGCGTTCCGTGCGTTCGTATCCTCTCACCCGAAGATCTCTCGTCGGCAGACGGCGGTACGAGAGTCGTCGGTGGAGGGGAGCACGAGAATCGTCGGCGCCCCCGTTGATTGAGGAGCTCGATATCCACGCGCGTGATTTTGCCGTTTCCGGTTATTGTTGATCCATCTCTGATTCGCCACACCTGACTCTCCATGCCCGATCTCGACGTCGTCGCATTGCACAAAGAATTGGTGCGCTTTCCGTCGCTGAGCGACGCGGAGGGCCCCATTGCCGACTTCGTGCAGGATTTCGCGGCTTCGCATGGCGTTCCTGTCGCTCGCCACGACGACAACGTGTATTTCTGGATGGGCGATGGGGAGGACACCCTTCTCCTCAACACGCACCTGGACGTCGTGCCGCCCTCGAACGCACATCCTTTCGAGCCGTTTGAGCCGGTAGAAAAGGACGGCCGCATCTATGGCCGCGGTTCCGTCGATGCGAAGGCGTCCGCGGCGGCGATGATAGCGGCGCTCCTTTCGCTCGTGGGGGCCGGCTGGCGGCCGGATAGAGGCCGCGTAATGGTGGCCCTCACCACACACGAAGAGACGGGCGGCGCCTACAACGGCCTCGAGAGCCTCCGGCCTCTACTCCCCCCTCTCTCCGCGGCCATCGTCGGCGAGCCGACGGACCTCCGTCCATGCGTCGCGCAAAAAGGTTTGTTGATCCTAAATGTCCACGCGCACGGAAAGACCGCCCACGCCGCGCGGGCTCATCTCGGCGACAACGCCATCGTGAAGGCGGCGTCCGACATCCAGCGGCTCGAATCGTTCGAGTTCGACCGAGCGGATGCCTTTCTTGGCCGTCCCACGATGTCGGTAACGACCATCGCCGGCGGATCGGCGCGCAATGTCGTGCCTGATCTGTGCACGTTCACGCTCGACATTCGGACGACGCCGGCTTACGACCACGACGAATTGATCGCATCCTTGTCCGACTTTCTGGACTCGGACGTCGAAGTCCACAGCAAGCGGATCGTCCCCGTATCCACGCCGGTTGAATCTCGCATTGTGCGTGCATGCCTCGCGGCCGATCCCACAGCCCAACCGTTCGGGTCACCGACCGCTTCGGACTGGATCTTCCTGGCCGACGTGCCCACCGTTAAAATCGGGCCGGGTTCGAGTGAGCTCTCGCATACCGCCCGCGAAAGCATTCACATCGACGAACTCCGCCGGGCGGTCGAACTGTATCGATCCGTCATCCAATTCTATTTTGAAACAGGTGAAACCGCATGAGCGACCCGAGCACGCACTCATCCCCGCTCTGGCAGAAGGGCACGCCCGCAGCCGATTGGGTGACGCGATTTACCGTGGGTGAGGACTACCGCTGGGACACCCTTCTTCTTCCGTTCGACGTCCGCTCTACGGAGGCGCACGCCTGGGGCCTTGCGCAAATTGGCGTGCTCACACAGGACGAGCTCAAGGACATCCAGCACACGTTGAACGAATTTCGGGCGGCGGTCGAGCGGGGCGAGGTAGACGTTCGGCCGGAAGACGAGGATTGCCATACGGTCATTGAAAACTATCTGACGGAGCGGCTTGGCGAAACGGGAAAGAAGATCCACACGGGCCGATCCCGAAACGATCAGGTTCTCGCGGCGCTTCGGCTTTACCTGCGCGAGCGAATGACGTCGATCGCGGCTCGAACCGCCGACATCGTCCGCCTCCTGTGTGAGTGGGGCGAGCGGCACGACGACGTCTTGATGCCCGGTTACACGCACATGCAGCGCGCGATGCCGACGACGGTGGGACTCTGGGCCTTGGGATATGCCGAGCTGCTCATTTCCGACCTCACCGCCGTGATCGATGCCATCGACCAGGTAAATGTCTCGCCGCTCGGCAGTGCCGCCGGTTACGGCGTTCCGTACCTCGAGCTGCCGAGAGAGGCCGTCGCCGAGCGTCTGGGATTCCACGGCGTTCAAACCCACGTCACCGCCGTTCAGCTTTCGCGCGGAAAACTGGAGCTGCACGCGGTGCACGCCCTGGCGCAGGTGTGCGCGACGCTTAACCGCCTCGCATCCGACCTCGTTCTATACAACACGGAAGAGTTCGGCTTCGTAAAGCTTCCGGCCGAATACTGCACCGGCAGTTCCATCATGCCGCAGAAACAGAATCCGGATGTCCTCGAGCTGGTGCGCGCGTCTTACCACCGCATCATAGCCGAGATGCAGGTTCTTCTGACCTTACCCGCGAACCTGCCCTCCGGCTATCACCGCGACCTCCAGCTGACGAAGGAGGCCGTCATGCGGGCAAATCGCCTCGCCGGCGACGTGGTCGAGGCAATGGCGAACGTTCTTACCGGCGTGATCTTCGACGCGGACCGGATTCGCGGTGCTACCGGCCGTGAGCTGTTCGCCACGGCGCGCGCACTCGAGCTCGTACGGGAAGGCCGGCCGTTCCGTGAGGCGTATCGCCTCGCCGCTGAAGAGATCGACTCGCTTGAAATGCCCTCCATCGACGAAGCCCTCTCGGCCTACCGCGTCGACGGATTTCCCGGCCGTGTCCGACCCGATCTCATCTTGCAGCGGCTCTCCGTCGTCGAACGCCGTCTCGATCAGGGCTAACGAACGGCACGGCATCGCGCCTCACTCGCCCATGACGGTCACGACGAGATTTCGGCGACGAGGCTTCACGTCACATTCCAGGAAGAAGATTTGCTGCCACGTACCGAGGATGGGGATGCCTTCGCCGATCGGCACTGAAAGAGAAGGGCCGAGCGTGGTAGCCTGAAGATGGCTATGCGCGTTGCCGTCATGCCACGCCTGCTCGTGGCCGTAGTGGCGTCCGGGAGGCATCAATTTGTCAAAGATATCGGGAAGATCATGTTGCAGGCCGGGTTCGAACTCGATGGTGCCTACGGCGCCCGTGCTACCGATCACGTGCACGTTGACCACGCCGGTGCGAATCTCCGAGCGCTTCACGACCGCACTCACCTCATCCGAGACGTCGTGCATATCGCGGTGACCGGACGTCGAAAGCTCAATGCGTTCCTGGTACACCATCCGATTCCCACGTCCATTCTCTCATGCTTTCCAGATAATCGTGCGCCGTCAGGTCGTACTGGATCGGCGTCACGGAGACGTAGCCGTTTTCAACAGCCCAGATGTCCGTGTTCTCGCCCTCATCCAGGTTGACGAAGGTGCCCGTGAGCCAGTAATACGGCTGATTGTTCGGATCGACCCGCGCATGGAACGACTCGTCCCACCGAGAGCGGGCCTGTCTGGTAGGAAGAATGCCACGCAGCTGGTCGAGTGGAAGCAAGGGCACGTTGACGTTCAAAAGAACGCCGGGCGGCAGTCCTTGCTTCAGCACGCGCGCCGCCATGCGATGGGCCACGTCCTGTGCCGGGCGGTAATCGCCACCCTCCCAAGCGCACAACGAGAATGCGATGGAGTCGATGCCGAGTATAGCGGCCTCCGTCGCCGCGCTAACGGTGCCGGAGTAGATGACGTTGACCGCCGTATTCGGCCCTCGATTGATACCGCTTACAACCAGATCGGGTCGCCTCGGCAGCAGCTGATTGACGGCCAGCTTCACGCAGTCGGCCGGCGTGCCCGTGACGCTGTAGGCCGTCACTCCCTCGGCAATATCGAGATTGACCTGCCGGGCGCGCACGGGGTCGCGAATCGTGATGGCATGTCCGACGGCGCTCTGCTCCTGTACCGGAGCCACCACGAAGACGTCTCCAAAATCCTTCATCGCACCGGCGAGGGCACTCAAGCCCGGCGCGTCGATTCCGTCGTCGTTGCTGACCAGAATGAGCGGCCGATTTCCGTTTTGAGACATGTCCCTGGCTGAATTCTCGCTCAATAGCTTTCTTCCTCAGACGGAAATCCGTGCGTCCGAACGTCTTCGATGTAATGCTGCACGGCGTCGGTGATTTGCTCGGCGAGGTGCCCATACCGGCGAACAAACCGGGGGTGGAATTCGGTCGTCAGCCCCAGAAGGTCGTGAATAACGAGCACCTGACCGTCGCAGTTTGAGCCGGCGCCGATTCCGACGGTAGGAATGGTAAGTGAGGCCGTCACTTCGGCAGCCAGCGCAGCGGGGATCTTTTCCAGCACGATTGCGAAGCAGCCCGCCTTCTCGAGCAGGGCGGCGTCCCGCTTCAACTGCGCCGCCTCTGCCTCCTCTTCTGCCCGAACTTTGTACGTGCCGAAGCGATAGATGCTCTGCGGCGTCAAGCCAAGGTGCCCCATGACCGGAATGCCGGCGGCAATGATGCGATCGATCGTCTGGAGGACCATCTCCCCACCCTCGAGCTTTACGGCGTGGGCACCGGACTCCTTCATCACGCGAATGGCGGATATGAGGGCCTCTTTGGAGTTGCCCTGATAGGATCCGAACGGAAGATCCACGACGACGAGCGCTCTTTCGACGCCGCGAATCACGCACTGCGCGTGATAAATCATCTGATCGAGCGTGATGGGAAGTGTGGTTTCGTAGCCGGCCATCACGTTCGACGCCGAGTCGCCGACGAGGAGTACGTCGATACCTGCCGAATCGAGTATGCGCGCCGTCGTATAGTCGTACGCCGTAAGCATGGCGATCGGAATCTGATCCCGCTTCAGCTCCTGAAGCGTCTGCGTCGTGATTCGCCTGGCATTGACCTTTAAGGGCGCCGTTCGCGTGCTCATATCTCTCCAGCGATGGAATGTGATCGACCTACGGCCAATATACTAACTTCAACGCCATGGCCCAGCGAACGAAAAAAGGTACCCCCATCTCTGGAAGTACCTTATTTCCGATCAATTGCGCCGGTATCGCAGGTCGCCTTAATTCGATCCTGTGGCCGGGTTCATCTCCGACGTGTCGGTGTCGGTGACGTCGAGGCCGAGCTCGACGGCTACATCCATCGTGATGTCCCGGACCGATTCTTCATTTACATAAAGGAGGACGGGCTGCTGGCCTACCTGTGAACGAAGCACGAGATCGAGGCCGCTGCGCTGGGCGACGACGTCGATGGCGCCCTGGACTTTCTCGAGCAGCGGCTGCATCAATTCGGCCTCACGCTGAGCGAGCTCCTGATCTTTCTGCTGCGCCTGCTCCTGGAGAGTCTGCTGGATTTGCATGAGCTCCTGCTCGCGCTCGGCCCGCTTCTCTTCGGTCATAAGCGACTGCTGCTTCTGGTAGCGGGCCACCTTCTCCTGATAATCCTGATACAGCGTCTGAATATCCTGCTGGCTGCCCTGATATTCCTTCTGGAGCTGCTCCTGGAGATCGCGGTACTCCGGCATATTTATGATGATGACCTCGTGATCCGTATAGCCCACACTGAGGGCCTGGGCATCCGCCGTTGAGAAGAAGGCGGGAACTGCAAAAAGCAGGAGGCCAAGGGCGGCGGTTATTTTCTGAATCATTGCTATCGTCATTTCTATGGGTGTGATCGTATGCGCACGCCCGCGTAAATCAATCAGCGGGTGCCTTGTGCACTCGTGTTCTCAACATCAATGCCAAGTTCAATCAGAACCTTATCACTCAGATCGAACTGCTCTCGGGCGAACATGAAAAGATAATCGCCGCCCTTGTCGAATACATAATCATAATCTTCCCGTTCGGCAACCTCTTCAATCGCTGCGAGGATCTTCTCCTGGATGGGCCGCATCAGCTTCTCTTGCTGCTGGAAAAGGTCTCCCTCAGGACCAAAATACTGCATCCGTAGTCGCTCAACCTCGTCCTCGGCCTGCACGATGGCCTCGCGCTTCCTCTTACGCTCCTCGTTCGTATAGAGGAGCTCGCGCGCCTGGTACTCGCGAAACATCTCTTCGACTTCGGCACTGCGCTCCTCGACCTCCGTCTGCCACTCCTGCGCTTTTCGATCGAGCTGCTGCTGCACCGTGGCATATTCCGGCGTTCGGCCGAGAACGTATTCGGAGTCAACGTAGCCGATCTTCTGCTGCGCGTGCGCCAGGGCCGGCGTCCCAACCGCAAGCGCGGCCAGCAGGATTACGGATCGTTTCATGAAGTCCTTCATCTGCTATTCGTCTTGGTGGGCTATTCTGCCGGCCGCTCTTACCTGAATGTGTCCAGTATTCTGGATGCTCTCTATCGACCGCAGTGTACGTACATGAAGCTCGGACCGCACGTCGGCGAAGCGAGCACGCCGGCACGCGCGCGCCGTAGCGGTGGTCGGTTAATTACCGAAGCCTTGACCCAGCGAGAACTGGAAGTACCACTGCTTCGATCCGTCGTGCCGTCCGCTGATGGCGTCGAACTGGTCGAAGTTGTAGCCGTACGTCAGTTCCAGCATGCCCAGGATCGGCAAAAACAGGCGCATACCAACGCCTCCTGACCGGAATAGTTCTGACGGATTATACGAGTTGAAACCGTTCCAGGTGTTCGCGGCATCGAGAAAAAGATACGGGGCGGCTGAGAGCTGCTCGGTCTGGATAGCCAGCAATTTCAGCTCTGACGTGTACCTGTTGAGGATCGTACCGCCAACGGGTTCGCCGTTCCTGCGTGGACTGATCGCCGCCGCGGGATAGCCACGCATGTACACCACGTCGCGACCGAAATAACTCGTGAATCCCTGCGTATCGAACGGCGAGCCGCCTACGATGAAGCGCTCGAAATTGACCGCATCACCGGTGAGGGAGCCTACGTAACCAAAATCCGTCGTGAATCCGACGCCGATCTTCCCGAAGACCGGAACGTGCCACTGCGACTTAAAGCGCCATTTATGGTACTGAACGAAATTGCCGATGGGCGGCGCAAGCTCGACGGAGAGGGACGCCTGCGAGCCCCGCATCGGGAAGATGGGATGGTCGAGGGAGTTGCGCGAGAAACTCTGCTCCACCGTCGCAAGCTGGCTAATGTTCTGCGGTATGCTCTGGAAAAGGCTGTCGTTGTTGTAATACTGATAGCGGATACCGGTGGACATGCTGAACTTGTCGTCCGGCCACTTGAGACGACGCTCGTAAAACGCCCGCGCCGATCCGGTCTGGAGGGATCCCGAAGATCCCAAGCCCCTGGATCTCGACAGGAATCGGCTGCTCGTACCGCCGCCGAAGCTGGAGTACGACAGCGCGAAACCGACAGGCGTGGGGCGGCCGCGAAACCACGGCTCGGTAAAGGAGAGCGAGTAGTTCTGGTAATAGGTACCGTTGGTCTGGACTGCGAGCGAAAGCTTCTGGCCGTCACCGGCGGGAAGCGGGTCCCATGCGTTACCCTGGAAGAGGTTTTGCGCCGAGAAATTGTTGAAACTAAAGCGAAGCATGAGCACGAGGCCGAAGCTGCCCCACGTGCCGGATAGCTCGAGCTGATCGCTGCCCTGCTCGGCAACCATATAGCTCAGGTCGACTTCCTTCGCCTGCTCGTTGATGTCGATGGCCGGTCCCCCGCCGATCGATTCCTGTGTAAAATAATTGAGCTGGCTGAGCCGCCGAATCGACTCTTGAATCGCCTCGCGGCTAAATGTTTGGCCCGGTACCGTGTAGAGCTCGCGCCGGATGACGTGTTCTTTGGTTTTCGTATTGCCCGCGATGTCGATATCACCGAACTGGTAGACGTCGCCTTCCATTACTTCGAAGTGGATGTCGAGCGAATCGTCTCCGACCACCGTGATGTTCGGCTCGGCATGAAACCTCATGTAGCCGCGGTTCATGTAGAGGCTCGAGACGTCCGAACTATTCTTGTTCCCGTAGAGGTTCTGTTCGAGTCTGGAGCGATTAAAGCGATCATTTTCCTGAAATCCCAGCGCCTGGGTAAGGTATTCGTCGGAGTAGACCGTATTTCCTTCCCACTCGATGTCGCGGATGTGGTAGCGTGGACCCTCTTCGACGCGCAGCTCTATGACCACGCCCGGATTGTCGCCGTCCCGGACGAGAACCGTGTCCTCCACGATCCGTGCATCATAGAAACCCTTGTCGTTGTAGTACTGGACGACCTTCTGCAGATCCTCCTCGTAGTCCGCACGGTCGAACGTCGCCGAACTCCAGAACCGCCACCACTTGTCTTCATTCGTCTCCTTCATTTGCCGTTTGATGCGAGACTCGGAGACGGCTTCATTTCCGCGGACGGTAATATCTTTGACTTCAACCTTCCGGCCGCGATCGATCACGAAGTTCAGCTTTAATAAACCTTCCGGGGTGGTCTCCCGCTCAACATGCACCGTCGTCAGGAGATATCCTTTGTCCTTGAAATACCGCAGGATCTCCTGCTCGGACCGCTCGATGTCCGACGGCCGAACCGGACTGCCCGCAAGCAGCGGAACCTCCTCCTTCAGATCCCTCCGGTGCCCCTTTTTTACACCGGAGAAGGTGTATTCGACGAGGCGGGGTTCCTCCCGAACCTGAATCGCGAGAAAAACGCCCTCACCTACTCTCCTCTCCTCGACAATCTTGACGTCGGAAAAAAGTCCGAGCCGATAAATGGAGCGGATGGCCTCGGCGAGCGCCTCGTCGCCCGGCAGCGTCACCGTTTGCCCTACCTGCAAGCCACTGCTCTGCGTGATGACGGACTGGGTAGTCTCGCTCTCGATACCCTCGACGGTGATACCGAGAATTTCGTACGGCTGCGGCGCTCGGTCGTAGGGACCCAACATGGCCCGGGGTTCGAGATTCTGCGCCGCACCTGTCGGAACGATCAGTACCGATAGGAGAAGCAGAATCGAAAGGCGTAAGTGCATGATGTATAAAGACTAAGAAGCAATCTATTCGAGAAGGGCCGTGGTTCTTTACTGAATGGCGAGGGTTCGGTTTCCCGGTGTGTTGCCGGTACCGCTCGAAGGCGTTGGGGAATCGAAACGGAGAACGACGAACGATGAACGTTTTCGGCGCTGCATTATTGTCCGGAATCAACCCTTCCGAACCGCCGCTCACGATTCTGGAAGTCGCGCAGAGCCTCGTAGAGCTGCTCGCGGCGGAAGGCCGGCCAGAAACTATCGGTGATGTACATCTCCGTGTAGGCGAGCTCCCACAAAAGAAAGTTGGAGATGCGATACTCGCCTCCCGTGCGGATCAGTAAGTCAGGGTCAGGAATTCCTGCCATCATGAGGTGGGAGGCAAAGGTCGATTCGTCGATATCGTCCGGATCGATTTGACCACGTACGGCCTGCCTGGCAAGCTCACGTGCGGCATGAATGATCTCGAGCCGACCACTGTATGAAATCGCCATCACGAGGGTCATTCGGCGGTTGCCGGCCGTACTTTCCATGGCGTCGGCCAGCTCTCGTCGAGCCGCATCGGGCAGCTTATTGAGGTCTCCGATGGCCTGCAATCGGATATCGTTCTTCGCGAGCGTCTTCGTTTCCTGGCGAATCGTATGCACCAGGAGCTCCATCAGCGCATCGACCTCGGACTCCGGGCGATTCCAGTTTTCGGTGCTGAAGGTGTAGAGCGTGAGGAAGTCGATTCCGAGCTGGGCGCAGGCTTCGGTCACGTCCCGCACCGATTCGACGCCCTCGTGGTGACCGATTACGCGGCTGTGCCCGCGCTCGCGCGCCCATCGGCCGTTGCCGTCCATGATCACGGCGATATGACGTGGCAGGTCACCCCGCTCCCTCAGCTCCTGCTGAAGCGCGGCATCCCGGACCGACTTCGAGTCTCCGTTTACCGTCAGCTTGTCTTTCACCAGTCTGTCGTGCTACAGACGCAGAATGTCGTTGAAAATGAGGAATGTCATGAAGGCAAGCAGCAAGATCATGCCCACCTGCTGCGTAATCATCCGAAATCGCAGCGAAGGTTCGCGGCGGGTAATGCCTTCGTAGAGCAGAAAAACGAGATGGCCGCCGTCCAGAACCGGAATCGGCAGAATGTTGATGATGGCCAGTGTGATCGAGAGTATCGCCACGATGTTCCAGAAGAACCGTGCCCCCATTTCGGCGGCCTCCTTCGTGATCTGCGCGATCATGATCGGCCCACCGACGTTTTCCTTGAAATTCTCCTGCCCCGTAAAGACTCTCGTCAAGCTAACGACTATCGCCCTCGTATTCACCCAGGTTTCTCGGGCGCCCACCGCAACGGCGGCAAGGGGCGAATACGAGCGCTCTTCGATGCCGAACTCATTGGCGAGCATGAGGAACGTGGGCGGGCCGACGCCGAGCATATAGCGGTCGTCCTCCATCATGGGTGTGACCTCCGCCTCGTACTCCACGGCCTCCGCCGTCTGATTCACGACGGTTGCCGATGGCCTCTCATCGCTCGTGGCCAACGAGTCGTGACGCTGCCAACGAATAGCGACCGGAGCCCCTGCGGTCTTCTGCAGGGCAATGGTCATTTCTTCCCAGTATCGAACAGGCTCTCCACCGATCGCAGTGACCCGGTCACCGGGCACGAGATCGATTGAATCGGCCGGCGAATCGGCGAGTACGGTGCCGATGATGCTCGGCAGATAGGAGATGCCCAGCGTACCCCCACTTCGGTTTAACTGCGTGAAGATATCCTCCGGCCCCTGCAGCGTCACGCTTTCCCCGTCTCGTCGTACGGTAATCGTAAGCGGATCGGATATGAGCGATTCAACGCTGCCGATATCGTCGAAGTCCTGGATAGGTCTTCCGCTGACGGCTACGATCTTGTCGCCCGTTCGAAGCCCGATGTCATGCGCAAGCGACCGGTCTTCAACGTACACCCCCTCGACGTTATCCGCCGGAATGTACGTGTCTCCGTAGGCCATTTTCAGGCTCACGAAGATGACGAAGGCCAGGATCATATTGAACACGACGCCGGCAGCGATCACGATAATGCGCTGCCAAACCGGCTTCGATCGAAACTCCCACGGCTCCGGTTCCTCATTAGCGAAGTCCGTGTCCATACTCTCGTCGACCATCCCGGCGATCTTCACGTACCCTCCTAGCGGCGTGGCACCGATCACGTATTCCGTCTCGCCGATCTTCTTTCCAAATAGTTTCGGGGGGAAGCCGACGGAAAATCGGTCGACCCGCATTTTGAAGAGCTTGGCAAAGAGAAAGTGGCCTATCTCATGCACGAACACCAGAATGGTGATCGCCAGCACAACCCAAAATATATACGAGAGGATTTCCAAGAAGGACTCCGCGCAGGACGGTTATCTGAGCACGATACGCTGTGATCCGGAGGGATACGCAGCACAGTGGGGACGAGATGCGGCACCATTGCCACAAACGCCTTTTAAATTGCACCTACCCGAGCGTGTTCCACGACAAAAGTACGCGCTTCTTCATCAACAGCAACCAGATCCTCAAGGCCGCGGGCAGGTCCGGGCGTGACGGCATCGAGCGCATCGCTGATCAGAGCCGCGATGTCGGTAAAGCGGATCCTTCCGTCGAGAAACAGGGCGACCGCTTGTTCGTTCGCCGCGTTCAGGACGGCCGGAGCCGCTCCCCCCGCCCTGAGGGCGTCATAGGCGAGCCGGAGACAGGGAAACCGCTTCACGTCGGGCCTCTCGAAATCCAGACAGCGAATCGTGGACCAGTCCAGACGCTCATGCGGAGCCGACCACCGGTCGGGGTAGCTGAGCGCATATTGGATCGGCACCTTCATGTCCGGAACACCGAGCTGAGCCTTTGTCGACCCGTCGGTAAACGTGACCATCGAATGGATAATCGATTGCGGATGGACCAGCACGCTGATTCGATCGACGTCGATGCCGAAGAGCCACCGTGCCTCGACCACTTCAAGGCCTTTATTCATCATCGTCGCCGAGTCGATGGTAATTTTATCACCCATCAACCAGTTCGGGTGGGCGAGCGCTTCTTCCCGAGTGATGGTCTCAAACGTGCCACTCTGACGTGTTCGAAAAGGTCCGCCCGAGGCGGTCAGAACCAGTTCCTCGACCTCGTTACCGGGCTCTCCGACGAGACATTGAAAGATAGCGGAATGCTCGCTGTCGACCGGGATCAAAACGCCCCCGTGGTCGGCGATCGTCCGCTCGACGAGGGCGCCGGCGACGACGAGCGTCTCTTTGTTTGCCAGCGCGACCTTTTTCTTCGCCCGCAGCGCCGCGAGTACGGACTCGAGCCCGGCAAATCCGACCAATGCGGCGACCACCGTGTCCACGTCCGACAGAGACGCCGCTTCGCACAGCCCTTCCTGGCCGCTGAGCACGTTGACGCGGGTGTCGCGGAGCCTCGTAGAAAGTATGCCTGCGCCGCCTGCATCCGCCATCACGACGCATGTCGGTCGGAACTCGCGAGCCTGCTTTTCGAGAAGATCGACGTTCGAGCGCGCCGTCAGCGCCTCGATGCGAAACCGATCCGGAAAGAGACGTACGATGTCGAGCGTTTGCGTCCCGATCGACCCGGTGGAGCCGAGTACGCTCAGGCGCTGCGGCGGCGGATGCGTATGATCTTTTTCCTCAGCGCTCACGATAGCATGCGACGGACAGGCGGTCAAACAGATCCCAAGGTTGCATTGTAATCGGCCTATCCTTTGACGTAATCCTGTGATTGTGTGAAACTTACCCCGAAGCCCGGCAATATTAAAGGCTCCGCAACTCGAGTCTAGAAGTATCGGCTATTTCTCCATCCCAACCGCTCCGTGCTGAAACGCCAAACCACATTTCTACGGACGTCCGTCGCGTTCCTCATTCTCTTCGCCGGTTTTCTCTCGGACCTGCCCGCACAGGCCCAGAATGCACAGGCTCAGAACCAGGATATCGACAGTACGCAGGTCGCCCGATATCAACTCGCCGACTCCTTTTTACGAGCGGGCCAGTATGACCGTGCCATAACGCTGCTCGAAGATCTTTATGCATCCTCTTCCGGCAACTACACCTTCTACGACAAATTAAAGGAGGCCTACGAAGGGGTAAAACGCTACGACGACGCCATCGACCTCGTCAATGATAGACTGGAAGGCGATCGCTCGCCACCACTGCTTTCCGATCTCGCGCGGCTCTTTTATCTAAAGGATGAAGAGGATCGCGCTTATGCCACATGGGAGGAGGCCATCGACACGGCCCCGGAAAATCCGAACTCCTATCGAATCGTGTACCAGTCTCTCCTCGACGTGCGCCAATTCGATCGGGCGATCGACGTCCTTGAACGTGCTCGGGAGGCGACGGGGCACGGTGACGCCTTTCGAGTCGACCTTGCGTATCTCTACAGCCTGACCGGACGGCACGAGGAGGCGATGGTGGAATACCTCGCGGTACTCAGCGCGAACGATCGACAGCTCGGATTTGTGCGCAGCCGGCTCAGCCGGTTCATCGAGCAAGAAGAGGCGCTTCGCGCAAGTATCGCCGCGACGGAGCGGGCCGTACGCCAGGAGCCGTTGAATCACGCGTTTCGTGAGCTGCTCGGCTGGCTCTATATCGAGGTTGAGAGCTACAAACATGCTTTCGACGCCTACCGTGCTATCGATCGCCTGCAAAAGGAAGACGGAAAAGTGTTGTTTCGATTTGCGCAGATGGCGGCGGACGCCGCGGCCTACGACGTCGCCTCGGAAGCCTTTCAGGAGATCCTGACCCGATATCCTAACGCCCCATCGGCACCCCAGGCGCTGGCCGGCTACGGCGAGATGCATGAGCGGTGGGCGAATAAGTCGGGAGAGCACGCCGTCGACGACCAGGGCGGTCGCACGGAGGCACCGCATTATGAAGCTGCGCTGGACACGTATCAGAGATTCCTTCAAGAGCATCCTTCCCATCCGCTCTATCCCGACGTGCTCCGGTGGATCGGGCGACTTCAACAGGACGTTTTCTCCGATCTTGATTCGGCTGAGAAAACGCTTCAGGAGGTGGTCTCTCGATATCCGGAGACGAATGCCGCTAACGAAGCCGAATTCGACCTCGGCCGTACGGCGTTGATGCGAGGCAAGTTGGATGAAGCACGGCTGCGATTTTCGCGGATCGAGGAGCGCCTTCACACGGGAGAGCTGGCGGAAGAAGCCCGTTATCGCCTCGCGCAGCTTCACTTTTTCGCCGGCGAATTCGACGCCGCGCAAACCATCGTCGACGTCATCGACGTAAATACGTCTACCGACGTCTCGAACGACGCGATCGAACTTAAACTGTTGTTGATGGAGAATCGCGGACCCGATTCGCTAAATACGCCGCTAGAGTCGTTTGCTCGAGCAATGCTCTACCATGAGCAGCGGCGCCCTCAGGTGGCCCTCGATACGCTCGAATCCGTCCTGGCGAAGTATCCCGAGCACGCCCTGGCCGACGACGTCCGGTTCTTACGCGCAAACGTACTCCGCCAGATCGGCCGTAGCGCCGAGGCGCGTGACGCTTTTGCCGAACTTCCGCTCATCCACCCGCAGAGCCATCTTGCCGATCGCGCGCTCTTTTCAGCAGCCGAAATCGAAGAAAGGGAGCTCGGTGCGGACGACGCGGCCATATCGCTGTATGCACGTCTGCTCGCTGAATATCCCGGATCGCTGCTGGCGTCGCAGGCGAGAGAACGTATTCGCGCATTGCGGGGCGGCGGGGTTTGAGTCCGCCGGCCCGGTGGTCTGTGCCCGGTTTCCCGAACTTTCGTGCCCGGTTTCCGAAATTTCATGCGAAAACGAGAAGATATCAGATGCAAAGAACGACCGATACACTAGCGTCCCTTCATCGGGCATTGATCGTGCTGACGATCGCCGGACTGACGGCCGCTCTGCCCGCGCGCGCTCAGGACCTGCTCGTGCCTATGGACGAACGTCAAACCAACCATTTGAAAGCATACGGGGCAGCGTTCTGGGTGCTCGAGCAGGGACAGTATGTCGATTGGCTGTTGAATTATCGGGGGGGATCGTTTCTAATCGGGTCGATTGACGGTCTCGAACAGGAGCTTCAGGTCCGCGGCGTGCACTTCGAACGCGCCGGCGCGGCAGAGTCCGCACGGATGATCGCCGAGGTCGAAAGCGAAGGCAGCAATACGGCCGTGGTGCGGCTCGAAAAGGCTCCGAATATCGCCGTTTATGCCCC
>CAZART010000067.1:0-29414 GCA_964487555.1 uncultured Rhodothermales bacterium | reverse complement strand
TCGAGCACGATGCGGGTTGCCAGGACACGCGTCCACGCTTCCGGTGGAAGGTTCTTGTATAACAGTAGAAGGCTGTTCCGAAAATTGAAATAGGCCTTCCGCGCATCGCCCTGCGGCAGCGAGCCGCCCCCAATATGATAGACGACGCTGGAGGGCTCGACGCGAACCCGGTAGCCCGCGCGGTGAAGCCGCCAGCACAGGTCGATTTCCTCCATATGCATTACGAACTGCTCGTCCAGAAAGCCGACCTCCTCGAGAGCGCTCCGTCGCAGCATCAAGGCGGCCCCGGTGGCCCAGAAGACGTCGCGCGCGTCGTCATATTGTCCGCGGTCTTCCTCCATGGTGGAAAAGATCCGGCCGCGCGTAAACGGATATCCGAAGCGGTCGAGAAACCCGCCCGACGCACCGGCATATTCGAAACGACTGCGATCGGCGTGCTGTAGCAGCTTCGGCTGTATGGCTGCAACGCGCGGCGCCGACTCCATTGCGTCGACGAGGGGGGCAAGCCAGCCCCGCGAAACCTCGACGTCGTTGTTCAGGAGGACGACGTACTTGCCCGACGTGTACGGCAGCGCTTCGTTGTTTCCGCGGCAGAACATCCAGTTTGCAGGATGCCGGACGACCATCACCTGTGGAAACTGCTGATGAAGCCATTCAGCGGTTCCGTCGGTGGATGCATTGTCGGCAACGATGATCTCGAAGTTGGAATAGCGGGAATTCACTACCGACGGAAGGCACGTCTTCAAAAGCGGCAGGGCGTTCCACGAGACGATGACAATCGAAACCAGAGGATGGTTTTCCGGCATGAACGGCGGACTTCGAAGGCAGGCTATGCGGCCGTATCTTAAAGAAAAACCCTACGAGGCGCACGGTTGATTGTTCGGCGAGATCGACTCGACGAAGGCTGCTCGAGCTTAATCCACCACGAAGTGACGAATACCACCGACACATCCTACGAGCGAGCACGCGGCGTGCTTCAGCGCTACTGGGGCCACGATGATTTTCGACCGGGCCAGTGGGAGATCGTTCGAACGATTCTGGAGGGAAGGGATCTGCTGGCGATTTTGCCGACCGGAGGAGGGAAGTCGGTGTGCTACCAGGTGCCGGCCATCATGCAAGAGGGGCTAACGATTGTTATTTCGCCTCTTATCGCTCTGATGCAAGATCAGGTCGGCGGGCTGCATGCCCGCGGCGTCGAGGCGACGTTCATCAATAGCTCCCTTTCAATGCGGCAGATCGATCAGCGGTGGAGTGACGCCGAGCACGGACGTTATAAGCTGCTCTATCTGGCTCCGGAGCGGCTCCAGTCGGAGCTGTTTCTGGCGCGAGCCGCCCGTCTCAACGTTTCGATGCTCGCCGTCGACGAGGCCCACTGCATCTCGGAATGGGGACACAACTTCCGTCCGGCTTACCTGGAAATAGACGACGCTCGTAAACGCTTCGGGGATCCGCCCACCATGGCCGTCACCGCCACGGCGACGCCACGCGTCCGTAAGGATATCGTCGAGCACCTGGCGTTGCGAGATGCTGAAGTGATCGTGCGCGGCTTCGACCGGCCAAACATCGTCTGGTCGGTCTTCCGCACGGAAAACAAACGGAAAAAGGTGCTCGACGTGCTTCACAACGTGCCCGGCACCGGCGTCGTTTACTCCGCGACTCGTCGTGGTGTGGAGGAGTGGTCGGCGTGGTTGGAGGGTCAGGGGCAGACAGTCGCCTCCTACCACGGTGGCCTGAATACGTCGGTTCGCGAAATCATGCAGGAGGCGTGGCTGGAGAACGAAAAGCGGCTTATTGTGGCCACGAATGCGTTCGGGATGGGCATCGACAAACCGGACGTGCGCTTCGTGATCCATGTGGACCTGCCGGGGACACTCGAAGGGTATTACCAGGAGGCCGGCCGCGGAGGGAGAGATGGGAAAACGTCCTTCGCCGTCTTGTTATACCATGACGGCGACGAACAGACGCCGCACGCTCTCATCGACGACAGCCATCCTACGGCGAAAGAAGTATGCAAGATCTATGATGCGACGTGCAGCCTGGCGCAGGTCCCTATCGGATCGCTGCCTGACGAGCCGGTCATGCTTCGCGCGGAAGCGATCGCGAAGTTGTCCGGCCATTCGGCGGCGAAAGTTCGAACGGCCGTTGATTTGTTGGAGCGGCAGGGGACCTGGAGCATGATGCCGATCCGAAAGAACTTCGGACTGATCCGCTTCACGCAACCCGCCGACCACGTGCGTGCCTATGCGGCGAGCCTTTCTAACGAAGCGCTGAGCGAATTCATTCGCTCCCTTCTCAGGAACGTCCACGCCGATGCATTTTCGTCGTGGTGGGAGGTGGACCTCCGGATGCTGGAGCACCGTACCGGCCTCGAACGAAAGCGGCTCCTGAAGGGGCTCGACTTTCTCCGCGACCACGACCTCTTCGACTGGCAAGCCCCCGAACGAACCCTCCGAATACAATTTTTGGAAGCGCGTAGCGCTAAAATTCCGGTCGATGGAAGGGTGGTGAAGGCGGCCCGCAAGCGAGCGGAAAAGCAGCTAGACGACATGATCCGCTACGCCCACTCATCGGATTGTCGGCGACATTTCTTGCTGACCTATTTCGGCGAGAAGGCGCCGGACCGCTGCGGAACGTGCGACGTGTGCCTGGGCCGACACGAGCCGCTTCCCATCAAAACGTCCGACGAATCCATCCTCAAGGAGATCCTGTGGGGCGTGGCGAGCGCACGTCCCCCCGAAGCGTGGGTGGCGAAGAACGGCGTTCCAGCGTACCGGATCGATCAGCTTTTGGATTGGCTGATCCGGGAGGGATACGTTGCAGCGAGAGGCCCACTCCGCGATCGCATTGAGATCACCGCAAAAGGCCGGCGTTTCCTTGACCGCGCGAGGCCGGCTTGATCCTTTCCGTCAGCGCGGGGACCGTGTGGGCGGAGCCGACGTCGCCCCGTCTCCTGTCGACTGATCACGTGGGAACCTCTCGCTGTTCAGCCGATCCAGAACGCGAGTGTAAATCTCCTCGTACTTCTCCGGGTGCGCTGCGTAATACGTGACAGCGTGCGCGTAGGTGGTGCTATCCACGTCGTAGGCCGTGAGAATGGAGTCCCGTATGTTCGGAGGGACGTCGTTTGCCACTTCCGCCCGTCCCACCACAAGATGCAGCTCCACCAACACGTTTACCATCGTGCTGTCATCGATCGGCCCCGGCTCCGGCGACGGAGCGCACGCGGCCCCGACCACCATCAGGAGTGCAGGAACGAGCCTCATGGGACCGCCACGTTGATGCCGCCTTATTTCAGCATCCACGTCAGGGAATAATCTTGTTCAGCTCAAACTCGATGATCCCTTCCGCACCGGCTCGCTTTAGTTCGGGAAGGAGGCGTCGAACCTGACGCTCTTCGATCACCGTTTCGATCGCTACCCAGTCGTCGCCGTTCGCAAGGGGAGAGACGGTCGGCCGGCGGAGGGCCGGCAGGAGGGCGATGATATTGTCCGCGTCCGCTCGCTGCGCGTTCAGCTTCAGGCCGACGCGGCCTTCGGCCCGAATGGCGCCCTGCATCAGCATGGCGATGTTTTCGATCTTTCGCCGCTTCCACGGATCCTCCCAGGCTTTTTTGTTAGCGATGAGCTGGGTGTTCGACTCCATCAGAACCTCGACGATGCGCAGCTTGTTGGCCCGCAGCGACGAGCCGGTCTCGGTGACTTCAACGATCGCATCAACCAGATCCGGGCATTTCGCCTCTGTAGCACCCCACGAAAACTCGACGTCGGCTTCGACGCCGTTCCTGGCTAACCACTGGCGCGTAATGTTCACGACTTCCGTTGCGATGCGCATGCCGGCAAGATCGTGGACGGTCTGGATGGCGGAGGTCTCCGGAACGGCCAACACCCAACGAACGGGTCGCATGCTGGCCTTCGAATAGATGAGGTCATCGACCTCTACGACATCCGAACCTGTTTCGAGCACCCAGTCCTTGCCCGTGATGCCCGCATCGAAGACACCGTCCTGTACGTATCGCGCCATTTCCTGTGCGCGTACGAGCATCGCCGTAAGCTCTTCGTCATCTGTGGAAGGGAAATAGGAGCGCTCGCTTACCGAAAAGTTGTATCCGGCCCGGTGCATCAACTCGAACGTTGATTCCTGCAGGCTGCCCTTCGGGAGCCCGAGTCGCAGAACGTGTTGCTCCGTCCCGTTCACGTCCACTCCCGTCTCCTTAACCTGTGTGTCTGTCGCCATATCTGCAAAAAATAGAAATCCGAATGCACTTCGCTTACTCCGGCCCTTCCTCGTCCGCTTCCCTCATCCTAAACGTATGCGCAATCACCTCCATCTGACGAAGAAATTCCCGCTTGTCGAAGCCCGGCGCGAACACCATGCCGTCGATCATATAGATGCGGCCTGAGGAACGGTCGTAGAAGGTGTAGTTCACAAAGGGTCCACCCATCCCGAATTCGACGATTTCTCCGTTTTCCTCACCGACCATGTGCCAGACGCCGCGCGTTTCGAAGCCGTAGTGGCCCAGGAAATCGATGTTTTGAGTGATTAGCGGGCGTTTTTCGTGCCGATGGATCCTGACCCATCCACCCAAATTTCCCTGGACGTACTGCGCGGTCAGCGAATCACGTATGGCGTAGATCCATTCCGGCGAGAGATCGGCGGGGTTCGCATTCGCATGCCAGATAAAAAGGCTGCGCCACGTTTCGGAGAGAATCCGTCGGAGCCAGATGAAATTGGTCGTGTCGATCGCGATCTGATAATCGTGCTGCACGTTAACGGCGAAGCCGCGCGTTTCCATGAGATAATCTTCGAGGTCGACCTGGCGGCCACGATCGAACATATCCACGGTCATCCGCCGCCGCGTAGCCTCATTGAAGGTGCGGATCATGTCGTCGGCGCGGCGCTGGATAGCATCAACGACGGCCTCGACGTCCAGTCCCGTGACGTAGAATATGTTCTGGTCCCTGCGCCACAGATCCTCACGCGCAACGACGACGCCGTCGCCGCTCATGATGGCCTCCTGCGCCGCCTCATCAAACACGTTGCGGATGTACCTGGCTTCGTTGGTCGTGTCGCTAAGCGGAGCGACGAAGACGACGTTCTTCTGCTTGCGGACCTGAGATAGATCACGATCGGCCTCAAGATCCATCGCACGTAAATCGAAGCGGCGTTCGGGGGCGGGAAGCGTGCCGAGAAAAGCGCCGACCGTCGACCGCATGGCGTCACCGATTGGGCCGTTCCAGCGTGAAGAGTCGACCACGATGATGATTTCGCCCTCTTTCCCGACGGCCTTCGGCTTGTATTCGCCCAACTCGCAGCCGGAGACGGCCATCGCCGTGAACAGCAATGTAAACAGCCATCCGACGCGTTTAACATACCGACCTGACACCTGGAGCATCGGTCCTGTGATTTGTTTGCGATTCAATCGCCTCTACAACGCAGCGCAGGGCGGATCGGTTGCTGGGCCGGCCCATACGAGTTACGGCGGCGACTCGACAGCCGCGGCTCCGTACTTCAGTTGGCGCGTAAATGAAGCGATGCGTTCCAGGCGAGCGTCCGCGCCAAGCGAAGGATCGTCCCATGCCGTCTCAATAAGGCGGATCAGGGCGGAACCGACGATGAAGCCGTCGGTGTGTCGGCTGAGTCGCACGGCGTCGTCGTGACTCTTGATGCCGAAGCCGACGAGGAGCGGATTCTTCTGAACGAGGGCACGAACGCGTGCGAGATAGGTCTCGACGCTGTCGACGGATCCAAGGCCGGTTCCCGTCAGTCCGGTGATCGACACGGCATATACAAAGGCGGTCGTCATCTCGTCGATATTCCGCACGCGGCCATCCGGCGTATTCGGCGCGATGAGGTTCACCATCGCGAGTCCGGCAGCCGCTGCCTCGCCGCGGATAATGCCGCTTTCTTCCGGTGGAAGATCGGGCAAGATGAGTCCGTCGACGCCGGCGTCGACGGCCGCGCGGCAGAATCGACGGATGCCAAAATGAAAGATCGGATTGATGTACCCCATCAAGAGGAGGGGAGTCTCGCTTGACCCACGAAATGCTCGGGCTGTCTCAAGGGTGCCTTCGAGCCGGATTCCTTTCCTTAGCGCGCGCTCGCTCGATCGCTGGATAGGCAGGCCCTCACCCAGCGGGTCGCTGAACGGCATTCCGAGTTCGATAAAATCGGCCCCGTTCCGGTCGATTTCCTGGAGGATTCGAAGCGTCGACTCAGGATTCGGAAATCCGCTCGTAACGAACAGGCCCATCGCTTTCTCTCCGCGATGGCCTGCGGCGGCGATGGCGTCACGTATTCTCGACATCGTGTGATAGATGGTGAATGAGGAGCGCGCTTCTGAGCGAGGAGAGCTACAGGAAGCGGGCAATGGTGTTCATATCCTTGTCGCCTCGACCCGAACAGTTGACCACGATCACTTCGCGCGGGCTCATAGATCGGACGAGCTCCGGCAGGTACGCCACAGCGTGGGCGGTTTCAAGGGCGGGAATGATCCCCTCCGTCCGCGCTAGCAGCTTGACGCCCTTCATCGCTTCATCGTCGGTGATCGAGGCGTAATGAACCCTGCCCGATTCTTTCAAAAACGCATGCTCGGGCCCGACGCCGGGATAGTCGAGGCCCGCCGAAATCGAATGGGCGAGCATAATCTGTCCTTGATCGTCTTGCAGCAAGAAGCTCATCGTGCCGTGCAGGATGCCGGGCGTACCCAATGTAAGGGTGGCGGCATGCCGCTTGTCGAGGCCCTCGCCGGCGGCCTCCACGCCCTGCAATCGCACGCTCGCATCTCCGATGAAGGTGTAGAATATCCCGATAGCATTGGATCCACCGCCTACGCAGGCGACGACGGCATCGGGCGTCTCGCGGCCTTCGGCCTTGAGCAGCTGCTCACGTGTCTCATCGCCAATAATGCGTTGGAAGTCGCGGACCATCATGGGGTAGGGGTGCGGACCGACAACCGAGCCGATGATATAGAACGTGTCCCCGACGTTCGTAACCCAATCGCGAATCGCCTCATTAGTGGCATCCTTCAGCGTCATGCTTCCGCTCGACACCGGGCGAACCTCCGCGCCGAGCAGCTTCATCCGCAGTACGTTGAGATGCTGCCGCTCGACGTCTTCCTCGCCCATGTAAACGATGCACTCCATTCCAAAGCGCGCGCAGACGGTAGCCGTCGCTACACCGTGCTGGCCCGCCCCGGTCTCCGCAATGATCCGCTTCTTGCCCATGCGCCGCGCGAGCAAGATCTGGCCGATCGTGTTGTTGATCTTGTGCGCACCCGTGTGGCAGAGATCCTCGCGCTTCAAGTAGATACGCGGCCCCCCCAGCTCGTCCGTTAGTCGCTCACAGAGTGTCAGAGCGGTGGGGCGGCCGACATACTCGCGGAGCAGACGGCGGTACTCCTCTTGAAACGCGGCGTCGTCACGTGCGGCCGCATAGGCATCGCGCAGGTCGTTCACCGCGGGAATCAACACTTCAGGCACGAACACGCCGCCGAACGGGCCGAAGTGACCGCGTTCGTCGGGAATGGACGTCTTGGCAACTGCGTCAGACATGGAAGGTCAGGATCCGTTGCTTTTTAGCGGATTCAGGGCGTCGAAGAAGGCGTCGATCTTCTCGAATTCCTTCACGCCGGGGCTCGCTTCGACCCCGCTCGAAACGTCGACGCCGAACGGACACGTCGCTCGAACGGCCTCGGCCACATTCGTAGCGCGAATGCCGCCCGCCACGAAAAAGGGGTTGACGCCGGACGCATTGGCGACGATGCGCCAATCGAACGTCATGCCCGATCCTCCGAACACGGCGTCAGACCGGCTATCGAGCAGGAAATAGTCCGCGACGTCACGGTAGCGTTCAAACAGAGCGGTGAGGTCGTCCGGACGTGTTCGGCTTCCGATGCGGAAAGCCTTGACGACGGGCACCGCGATTTCTGCGCATGCCTCGGGAGATTCGTCACCATGAAGCTGCGCAAGCGCGAATCCCGCCTCGTCGACCGCCGAATTGATTTCATCGGCCGATCGGTTCACGAAAACGCCGACCGCCTTCGGCCCGTACACCCAATCGATAATGTCTCTGGCTGCCGCCGGCTCGATGTAGCGAGGGCTATCCGGATGCTGAATGAATCCGAGAAAGTCCGCACCCGCCGCCGCGCAGTAGCGCGCGTCGGCGAGCCGCGTAATGCCGCAAATCTTAACCTTCAAACCCATTTCGTTATTCAATTAGCATCACCCCCCGCCGCTCACACTTCTTCCTCCCCCTCCCCTTTCCTCTTCCCCTTCCAGCTCTTTCCTCAGCCTCATCAACGCGTCCCCCGGATCATCCGCCCTCATAAACGCTTCTCCAATCAAAACGGCGTCGACGCCGTGTGCATGCAGATGGCGGAGCTCGCTAGCGGATGAGAGGCCGCTCTCCGAGACGCGCACCACTTCCTTCGGCACGTGCTGAAATACGCGCAGCGAGTGTTCGACATCGACTTCGAACGTCCGCAGATCTCGATTGTTGACGCCGAGTATCGAAACCTCATCGAAATCGATTCGATCTATCTCAGAGAGCGCATAGACCTCAACGAGCGGCGAGAGCTCCAGTGCGGCCGAAGCCTGCAATAAATCATGCAGATGATGCCGGTCGAGGACGGCCGCAATCAAAAGCACGGCATCGGCCCCCCGCGCTCGAGCCTCGAAGAGCTGGTAGACGTCGACTACGAAGTCTTTTCGGAGGATCGGGAGTTCTACGGCGCCTCGGATCGTCTCGAGATGGTCTAGCGTCCCCTGGAAATGGATCGGTTCCGTCAGAACGGATATCGCGGCCGCTCCGGCGTCTTCATACCGGAGCGAAATATCCCTGGGGTTGAAATCCTCCCGAATAACGCCTTTCGACGGCGACGCTTTCTTCACCTCGGCGATCACGGCGAGCTCGTCGCGCCGCAGCGCATCGGATAGGCGCAGCGGTGTTCGGCGAAAATAACGCCCGTCCTCCAGGCGACTCAGTGGCACGTCCCTCTTGCGGCGGGCAAGTTCCTCGCGGGTATCTCCGACGATGCGATCAAGAATCGTCATTAGAGGCCTCAATTAGCCGGTCGAGTCGCTCGCGCGCCGCTCCCGAATCGACGCTCTCGTTTGCGGCCGCGAAGCATTCCTCCATCTGCGAGAACGTGCCGCTGACGTGCAGGGCGAACGCAGCGTTGAGGACCACGATGTCGCGCCGCGGCCCTTCTTCACCGGCGAGAATCGAAGCAATGATGCGGGCGTTTTCGTCCGCCGTGCCGCCCTGCAGCACCTCGATCGTGCTGCGGCCGAGGCCGAACGTCTCGGGTGAGACCTGGCGCCCTTTCGTCGAGACGAGTTCCTCCGAAAGCTGAACGTCGCCGACGTATTCGTATCCACCCGATCGCCTGTCCGTGTCGTTGTACTCAAACACTGTCGTTTCGTCCGAAAGCGAAACCTCATCCATACCGTCATCGGAATGAACGGCAATCACGTGCCTTGCATCGAGCTGCTCGAGGATGTTCACCATCATTTGGGCCGTCTCGACGTCGAAGGCGCCGATAAGCTGCCTTTTCACGCCGGCAGGATTGCAAAGCGGCCCCAGGATATTAAAAAACGTGCGAACGCCCAGTTTCTTCCGCACCGGCATGACGTGCTTCATGGCCGGATGGAACAAGGGTGCGAAGATGAAGGCAATGCCGGCTCGATCCAGACACCGTTCGACGCCCTCTTTGCCCAGTTCGACGTTTACGCCGAGCGTCGCCAGCACGTCCGCGGATCCACAGATGGACGAAACGGAGCGATTTCCATGCTTCGCGACCGTCACGCCTGCTCCGGCGCATACGAGCGCGGCACCGGTAGAGATGTTAAACGTACCCGTCGAATCCCCGCCGGTACCGCAGAGATCGATCGCGTGCGAATCTTCGAGCTCGACGGGCACGGCGTACTCACGCATCACCCGAGTAAAGCCCACGAGTTCTTCAAGCGTTTCGCCTCGCGCTCGAAGGCCCATCAGAAAACCGGCGGTCTCCTCCGGCAAGGCTTCACCACGCATGATAATGTGCATCGCCGACTCGGCCTCGTCTCGCGTAAGCGTGCGGCCGGTCGCGACGATTTTCAGCAGATCATTCACGGGTCGATACCTCCACCGAATGAGGTTCGAGAATGCGTTCCAGCCAGTTGTCGATAATGCGAGGTCCCTCCGTCGTGAGGACGCTTTCAGGATGAAACTGGATGCCCTCGACGGGATGCGTCTTGTGTCGAAGCCCCATCACGACGCCGTCAGAGGTCTCGGCCGTGATTTCAAGCGAACTCGGGATCGAAGCTCGGTCGACGACGAGAGAATGGTACCTCGTTGCGGTGAACGGACTCGGCAGCCCGCTGAATACGCCCTGTCCGCCGTGCGAGACCTCGCTTGTCTTGCCGTGCATGAGGCTGGGTGCATACGTGATCTTTCCACCGTAGACTTCGCCGATCGCCTGATGGCCCAGGCATACGCCGAGCACCGGAATGGTCGGGCCGAGGGTTCGAATCAGTTCTTCCGTAATGCCGGCGTCGGCGGGGCGTCCCGGCCCCGGCGAAATGAGGATGCCCTCAGGAGCCATCTCGCGCACGCCGGCGACGGTCAAGCCGTCATTCCGCACGACTTCAAGCTCGTTCGTATGTGTACCCACAAGATGGACGAGATTGTAGGTGAAGGAATCATAGTTGTCGATAACCAAGATCATGCGCGTGCCTCAACCTTCATGGAAAACATCACTTCAACACTCCATACGTCGTTATCAATCCGGTGCGATCTCGCGCCCGGGCCATGTACTCTTCCGCGCGAAGGCGCGCCTGCCGTCCCCCCTCGCGGAGCACATCCATCACATAGTCCGGCCGGGCGGCCAACTCCCGCCGGCGTGCGCGGGCCTCACCGAAGTAATCGTCGATGAGTCCGATCAGTTCTTTCTTTGCATGTCCATAGCCGTAGCCACCGGCACGGTACGAGGCGGCTATGCGTTCTCGCGTTTCGTCGCCGGCAAACAGCTTGATCAGCGCAAACACATTGTCCGTATCCGGATCTTTAGGATCCTCGAGCGGCGTCGAATCCGTGACGATGCTCATCACCTTCTTTTTCAGCTCCTTATCCTCGTCGAAGATGCCGATCGTGTTGCCGTAGCTCTTCGACATCTTGCGCCCGTCGATCCCGGGGACGACCGCGACGTCGTCGAGGATGTGCGGATCGGGGATGGGGAAGAGCGGCTCGTTCTCCGGACAGAACGTACGGTTGAATCGCTGCGCGACGTCTCGCGTCATCTCGATATGCTGCTTCTGGTCCGCGCCGACCGGGACCAGCGAGCCGCCGTAGATCAGAATATCCGCCGCTTGCAGCACGGGGTAGTTGAACAATCCGGCGCTCGGCGTCAGGCCCTGTGTGATCTTGTCCTTGTACGCGACGCCCTTCTCGAGCTGGGAAACGGGGGTCAGATTATAGAAGATCCACGCGAGTTCGGTAACCTGAGGAACGTCGCTCTGGATGAAGAGATGAGCCCGCTCCGGGTCAAATCCGAGGGCCAGGTAGTCGAGCGCCACATCCATCGTGTAACGTCTCATCTCCGCGCTGTCGTGCAGCGTCGTCAAGGCGTGGTAGTTGACGATGAAATAGAACGCTTCGAACTGCTTGTGCAGGTGGATGTGCTGACGCAAGGCGCCGAAGTAATTGCCGAGATGGAGCGTACCCGACGGCTGGATGCCGGATACGACGACGTGGGGACGCGCAGCAGCCTGCGCGCGGTGGGTTGCCCCGGTGCCGGTCTCAAGTTCAGTCATAAGGGAGAAGAATCAACAGGTGCTACGACGGACGCCGGTGCTTCTTCGCGAGCCCGCGGAGTAATTCGATGCGCGCCAGGCTGTTGGCCTGTACGACCGCAAGAATGGCGCGAGTCCGGATCTGATGGTTCTCTGTCAGCTCGTCGGATACGAGCTGTTGAAACTGCTCCTCCTGCTCCTTGAGCCGGTGAATCATCCGGCCCTCGTCCTCGCCCAGCGTAAAGTCCGCGGGCTCCAGGTCGACGCCGTTGTACGACACACCGCCGGCGCTGAGTACCGTCTCACTCAGCTTGCCGATGTCGGCTCGCGCCGTCTTCTGCAGCGCCTCGAGCTTGCCGGCCGCTTCGCGCTCCGAGACGTGATTGATCGCATAGGCATAGGCATGATTCAGCTCAGCATGACGACGAAGCAGCGGGTTGATCCGTTCGATCGTCTCCTGCCGAGTCATCGTCTTGCCGGCCCAGCCTTTGTTCAGAAATACGTCCTTTATTCCCATGATCGAGCCCTATTGTTTTGGAGTACCGAAGTACCGGAAAACCGAACTACCGGAGTACCGTCCAATATTACAGGTACTCGGTACGCCGGTACGCGGTACGATTTAAAGCAGTCCCTCTGCCGCCATTAGAATCGCTTCTTTCAGCGCGCGAGCCTTGTTTACGGTTTCCTCAAACTCTCGTGCCGCATCGCTGTCGGCCACGATGCCTGCCCCGGCCTGCACGTAGATGGTGTCGCCGCGCACGAGCATGGTGCGGATCGCTATGCAGGTATCCATGTTCCCCGAATAATCGACATGCCCGACCGCGCCCGCGTATGCGCCTCGTTTCGTCGGCTCCAACTCGTCGATGATCTCCATCGCCCGCACTTTCGGCGCCCCGCTGACCGTTCCAGCCGGGAAACAAGCAGCGAGCACATCCATCACGCCGCGGCGCCGGTCGAGAAGGCCCGATACGGACGACACGATGTGCATCACGTGCGAATACCGCTCGACGAACGCATACCGGTCAACCTTCACCGATCCGAAGGAACAGACGCGGCCGAGATCATTTCGGCCGAGATCCACAAGCATGAGATGCTCGGCCCGCTCCTTCGGATCCGCGAGTAGGTCCGCTTCGAGCCGCTCGTCCTCCGCTTCGCTCGATCCTCGCGGTCTCGTACCGGCAATCGGGAGCACCTCCGCCGTGCCGTCCTCCACCCGAACAAGTACTTCAGGGGAGGAGCCGATTAACGCGAAGTCACCCAGATCCAGATAAAATAAGTAGGGAGATGGATTGACCTGACGAAGAGCGCGGTAAAGATTCAGCCGGTCGCCGCGAAAATGCATGGAAAACCGCTGCGAAATGACGGCCTGGAAGATGTCGCCTTCGTGGATGTAGTGCTTCGTCTTTTCGACCGCCCGCTCGAAATCGCCGCGCTCGAAGTTGGAGCGCATTTGATCGTCGACGATGCGGACCGGCGCGGGGCTCTGGATCAATGTCTCCGACAGCTCAGCCTCAAGCAGAGCGATGCGGTCGGCGGCGCGTGCGAAAGCGTCGGCCGGATCGGTATTCGGTTCCACGAACGCTCCGGACATCAGCACGAGCTGATGCTTCACGTGGTCGAAGGCCGTAAACGTGTCGTAGAAACACCACACGGCGTCCGGCAGATGCAGGTCGTCGTCGGGCGTGTCCGGGAGCCGCTCGATGAGTCGCACCGTATCGTACCCCATGTATCCGACCGCCCCGCTCGTGAAGCGCGGCAATCCGCCGACTTTCACCTCGTCATATCGGTCAAGCTCGCGCTGGAGCACAGCGAAAATATCGCCGTCAGCCTGCTCGGTCTCGCGGTCCGTGTGCTCGACGGAGACATCACCGCCGAAGGCGCGGATTATCTTGAACGGATTCTTTCCGAGAAAGGAATACCGTCCCAGCTTTTCGCCGCCTTCGACACTCTCGAACAGAAAACTGTACCGGCTTCCTTCACGCAGCGAAAGGAACGCCGAGACCGGCGTCAGAAGGTCGGCGCTCAGGCGCTTGTAGATCGGAATGATAACGGCGCGCTCGCTGAGCGAGCGGTGATCGTCCACGAGCCGCCTGAAGTCGTCGAAGGTCATGTCGTGCGTTCGTCGTTCTGCATTCTTCGTTCTTCGTCCGTGAACGACGAGCGAATAGCGCAATAAAAAACCCACTGTTCCGGGAGAACAGTGGGGTAGCTACGGTGCCGAGCGTCGGTTCTACAAAGGAATCGTCACGTGCGCAAAGCGTCCCACTGTCCGGTGCGATGCCACCACCAGGCCTGTACGGAGACGATATGGGCGAACATGTGCTTCATGGCTCGAAAAGGTAAAGTGGGCCTTCTCAAAATGCAACCACTGCGGCCGGGCGGCGAAGCTATTCGCCGTTCGGCTTTCCGCTCTCACGCTCCGGCGCCCCCGCGCGGGGCGTGTTCGGGAAGGGGCCGAATTGCGGCGTCTCTAGAGGGGCAATACCGCGCATCGAGTAAGCAAGCTCGATGCCTCCGTTTTCTTTGAAAGCTTCAAGAATCCCCATGGTAAGCGCGTGTTCTGTACCGCGCCGCTTGCGGGTCTCACAGAGATAGCGCAGCGTGAGGCGAACGCCGTCCGGCACCACATATACGTACACGAAGGGAGTTAGAATACTGTAGTGGACGAGATATTCGCGTGACATACGCTGGATTTCCCGCTTCACCTGCTGCTCCACAATGCCGGCAGATTCGGAGGCGAGATCCAGAATCAGCTCACGGGCCTTCATCCAGTCGGACCGGAAAGTAAGCGTAAAGGCCATCTCGTTCCAGATGAAGCCGAACCCGCGCGTGTAGTTGAAAACGCCGTACTGATAGATCCACCCGTTGGGAATGTGAACGATCCGACCCGTACTCTGATCGCCCGTCACCCAGTTGCCGATCTCCATCAGCGTACTATGAAACAGGCGGATGTCGATCACGTCGCCCTTCACGCCGTTGATCTCGATGCGGTCACCCTCTTTATAGGGTGACCGGATGACGATGTTGATCCATCCGACAAACGATAGAAGCACCTCGCGGAGAGCGATCGCCAGACCGGCGCCGATAACCGTCAGCAGGGTGATGAGGTCCGCCTCTCCGATCGACCAGAGCGTGAGGATTGCGATCACGGAGAGGAATGCAACCGTACGGCCGATAAACTTCGCAGCGCGGTAGCGCCGCTCCGGCTCGTCGACGTACCGCGGCACGAGCCGCTGCAGCATCCTCGACAACACAAAGGCTGCGACGATGATCACCACCGAAATGACGACGTTCTGAATCGTCGGATCGGCAAGAATCCGCCGGAACGTCTCTTCTTGCAGAAGCTGCAGGCTCGACATGGTAGGCGCTTCGATGAAGGTAGCACCTCAAAGTACGTGCTCGCAGCAAAAGCCGCGAACACCGTAACACGCCGCCGCCTGATAGGAGGGGATCATATATTAGGGTGCTTTTGTAAACTCCGCCGATCACTCGCGACGATAACGCCGCCGTTTCCTCCTACGTTATGGCACCTCCAAAATCACGCGCTCCGCGCCGACTTGCGTCGTATCGGCCCCTCCTTGACGGCGTCATTTTCGGACTGGCTCTTCTGGGCATTCTGACGTCCGTCCACCTTGGTATACAGCAGGAGAGGGGATTCGATCAAGGTTGCTTCGGATTTTCAGCCTCTCAGCAGGTCGAAGCCACGTTCGACTGCGAGGTCGTTACCGAGAGCGCCGCCAGCCGTCTTTTCGGCGTCTCAAACACGACGTGGGGGCTGCTTTTTTACGTCGCCGTCGCGGCACTCACGCTCCTGGCCGCCTCGAATGTGGCAGGGAAGGTGAGCGAGTTCAAGGCCGCCCGCGCGCTTTGGATTCTGATCGGATTTCTATATTCGATGTATCTGGTATACTATCAGTTCTTCGGAATCGGTGAGCTGTGCGCCCTTTGCCTGACGTCGGCCGGCATCACGACGGTTCTGCTCGTCGTGCAGGCCGTCGACTTTGGTAAGCTGCCTCCATCCAAATCTAAAGAAACCACGCGCGTGGACTCTTCCAAGCCAAGGCGGGACCTGGCCTACATGGGCGCCGCCGTGGTGCTCCTGGCGGTTCTAATCGGGGCCGACTTCGCCTATTTTAACAGCATCGAGACGACTCAGCACGCCTCTGCCGACGAGGTCGACGAAACGCTCCGCTCCGCGTCCCAGCGTGAAGCCTCCGGTGCGATTGTCTCGGCATCAGGCGAATGCTCGTACGATCCTGAGAAACCTCGCGTCCGGAATTACTCCGAGCTCGTCAGCTTCGTCGATCCAACTCTTGGGGATGCAGGCGCCCCCGTGACGGTGATCGAATATTTCGATCCGAACTGTCCGCACTGCGCCACGATTCATCCGATTATGATGGAAGTGATGCGGGCGAAAAGCGAGAAGGCCTTTTTCGTGTTCAAGCCGTTTTTTCTCTGGAGCCATTCCATCGCACAATCGGAGGCCCTCTACGCCGCCGCGCAGGAAGGTAAATTCTTCCAGATGCTCGAACACCAGTATGCGATCCAGCGGCCGCAAACGGGTCTCGGAGAGCCGCAGCTGCGTGGCATTGCCGAGGAGATCGGCATGGACCCCGACGAACTCATAAAGAGCATCGAGAGGGGTCTCTACCGACGCACGCTGGTTGAGCAGAAAGAGAAAGGCGTCGAGGCAGGTGTCAATAGCACACCGGCCGTCCTGATCAACGGCCGCTTTGTCGATGCAACCTCGAAAACGGTCGATTGCCTGAAGGTGCTGATCGACCATGCCGCGCAGAGTTGACGTTTTTACCAATCCACATTTAAGCATGCCCGTTACCGCCCAGACTGATCAATCCCAGCCTGAGGATCTCCAGGAGCGCGAACTCGCGCAGCAAACCATCAATACCATCCGCTTCCTTGCAGTCGATGCGGTCCAGAAGGCCGAGAGCGGCCATCCCGGTATGCCGATGGGGACCGCTCCACTCGCGTATGTCCTCTGGTCGCGATTTCTGCAACACAACCCGGCCGATCCGAACTGGGTGAATCGAGACCGATTCGTTCTGTCGGCGGGTCATGGCTCGATGCTGCTCTACAGCCTCCTCCATCTGACCGGATACGCGGATATGCCGATGGAGGAGCTCCAGAATTTTCGTCAGTGGGGGAGCAAGACGGCCGGCCATCCGGAGAATTTCCTGGCCGAAGGGATCGACACGACAACGGGGCCTCTCGGTCAGGGATTTGCAAACAGTGTCGGTTTCGCGATCGCAGAGAAGTATCTGGCCGCACATTTCAACCGTCCGAATTTCCCCATCGTCGATCATTATACGTACGGCATTTGCTCGGACGGTGATCTCATGGAAGGCGTCTCCCATGAGGCGGCCTCGTTAGCCGGTCATCTCGGACTCGGCAAGCTGATCTTTTTCTACGACGCCAATCAGATTTCCATCGATGGAAGCACGGACCTCTCCTTTACCGAAGACGTCGGGCGCAGATTCGAAGGATATAATTGGCACGTCCAGCGCATCGACGATGGAAACGATCTGGACGCCATCGAGAGCGCAATTACCCGCGCCAGAGAGGAGACTGATCGGCCCTCGATCATCATCGTTCGCACGCACATCGGTTATGGGAGCCCGAACAAACAGGACACCGCAGCCGCGCACGGCGAGCCCCTTGGCGAAGACGAGGTAAAGCTGACCAAGCAAAATTTGGGATGGCCGGATGATCGGACGTTCTACGTGCCGGAAGAGGTGTACCAACACATGCGCGGATCGGCCCGGAGCAACGGGAAGAGTGCACAGGAGGCGTGGGAGGAGCTGTGGACGGAATACCGAAACGCGCACCCGCAGCTTGCGGCACGGTATCGCTCGTGGCTGGCCCAGGAGCCCGAGGCGGGCTGGGAAGATGACGTCCCCGTATTCGAGACCGGTGCGAAGCTGGCGACACGCGCGGCGAGCGGAAAGGTGTTGAACGCCATTGCCGAAAAGGTCGGATTCCTCATCGGGGGCTCGGCTGATCTAACGCCCTCCAATAAGACGGACATCAAAGGCCGCGACGATTTTCAAAAGGCGACCCCGGGTGGCGGATACATCCGATTTGGCGTTCGCGAGCACGCAATGGCTTCTGCGTGCAATGGGATTGCGCTTCACGAGGGGTTGCGGCCGTACTGCGGCACGTTCCTGATCTTCAGTGATTACATGCGACCGGCCGTGCGTCTGAGCGCACTGATGAAGGTTCCGGTGATCTACGTATTTACGCATGACTCTATCGGCCTCGGGGAAGACGGTCCCACTCACCAGCCGATCGAGCACCTGATGTCGCTTCGCGCCATTCCAAACATGACACTCATTCGTCCGGCCGACGCCAATGAAACGGCGGAAGCGTGGAAAGAAGCTGTTAGCCACCCTGACGGACCGATCGCGCTTGCGCTCACTCGCCAGGGTTTGCCGACGCTGGATCGCTCGAAATACGCCCCTGCCTCCGGACTCCGCCACGGTGCCTATACGGTGCTCGACTGCGACGGCGAACCGGAGATAATTTTGATCGGAACGGGCAGCGAAGTGCAGCACGTGATAGCGGCGGTGGAGGAATTGCAGTCCGAGGGCGTCAGGGCCCGTGCCGTCAGCATGCCGTCCTGGGAACTGTTCGATAAGCAGCCGGGCACCTACAAGGAGCAGGTGCTTCCGCGTTCGGTTCGTCGCCGCGTCGCGGTCGAGGCAGGCAGCGCAGTCGGATGGGAGCGCCACATCGGTCTCGACGGCGCCGTTGTAGCTCTGAATCGTTTCGGCTCCTCAGCACCCGGTGACGTAAACATGCAGAAGTTGGGCTTCACGAAGGAGAATGTCGTACGAGTGGCCCGCGGTCTGCTGGACGAAACGGACTGACCCTCCGAACACGCCTCCGAAGATCGACCTTCGGCCGCCTGCCCCCCGCCGAACCCGACCCTCGACGCCTGAACCCGACCCTCGACGCCTGAACCCGACCCTCGACGCCCGAACCCGACCCTCGAAGCCCAATCCTCGATCCTCGACTCGCCGAGCCCGAGCCCGAGCGCGAACCCGATCCTCGATCCTCGACTCTCGATCCTCGAATCCCCATCCTCGACTCCCGTGTATTCCCGCCGCAACTTCCTCGGCTATTTCGGCTCAACGAGCCTCGCCACGACGCTTTTCCCCGGCGTGCTCTGGTCAAAAATTGACGCCGGTGAGCCCATCACGACGGAGACCATCGCCGCGGCGGAAAAGATCGCCGGTTTCGAATTTACCGAAGCCGAGCGGGAGATGATGGTTGAAGACCTCACGGAGCAGCGCGACAACTTTGCAACACTCCGCGGCCTCGAGCTGTCGAACGACGAGCCGCCGGCGCTCGTGTTCGATCCGACGATAGGTGGCGACCGGCCGCAAGCCATGCCGGGCCGGCCGATGCAGTGGTCGCCGCGCGAAGTCAGCCTTCCATCGGAAGAAGAGGATTTGGCTTATTTGAGCGTGGCGGATCTCGCGTCACTGCTCCGCTCGCGCCGCATCACCTCGAGACGTCTCGTCGAACTGTCGCTGAAGCGACTCAAGAGATACGATTCGGTACTGCACGCGGTCGTGACACTCACCGAAGAGCGGGCGCTCAAGAGCGCGGATCAGGCGGATCGGGAGCTGGATGCCGGAAACTGGAAAGGCCCTCTTCACGGCGTGCCATACGGCGCAAAGGACCTGCTGGCCGTCAAAAAATACCCGACGACGTGGGGAGCTACGCCGTATCGAGAACAGGTCATCGATGTCGATGCGGCCGTGATCGAGCGGCTCGATGCCGCCGGTGCCGTCCTCGTCGCCAAGCTTACCCTGGGCGCGCTCGCCTGGGGCGACGTCTGGTTCGGTGGAAAGACGCGCAACCCGTGGAACGTGGACCAGGGATCAAGCGGTTCGTCGGCAGGTCCCGCATCTGCCGTCGCCGCCGGTCTCGTCTCCTTCGCAATCGGGTCCGAAACCCTCGGCTCTATCGTTTCGCCATCTACACGAAACGGCATCACCGGCCATAGACCCACCTTCGGCCTCGTGAGCCGCTTCGGTGCGATGGCGCTGAGCTGGTCGATGGACAAGCTCGGTCCGATGGCGCGATCGGCCGAAGACTGCGCCCTCGTATTCGACGCGATTCGCGGCAAAGATCCGCGAGATCCGTCCACGGTCGACGCGCCGTTTCCCTATGTACAGGATCTGGACGCCCGGACGCTGCGCATCGGCTACTACGCATCGGCTTTTGAGGGCGATTATGAGAACAGAGAGGCGGATCGAAATACGCTCGATGTGCTTCGCGGGCTTGGCATCGATCTTCAGCCTGTCGAGGTTCCGCAAGACCACCCCGTCGACGCCATGCTGCTGACCTTATCGACCGAAGCCGCCGCAGCATTCGACGACCTGACGCTGAGCCGTGGAATTGACAGCATGGTCCGCCAGACGAAGGATGCATGGCCGCACGTCTTCCGCACAGCTCGATTTGTGCCCGCAGTAGAGTTTATCCAGGCGAACCGGGCACGCACGCGCCTGATGATGGAAATGGCTGACGTGATGCGCGAAATCGATGTCTTCGTCACGCCGTCTTATCGAGGTAGCGTGCTCTCGATTACGAACCTCGCCGGGCACCCCTGTGTGTGCGTTCCCAACGATTTTGGCGGCGTGGAAGAAGCCGTCGATTCTGCGCGCCGGGCCCCGGCGTCGATCTCCTTCGTCGGCGGGCTTTACAAAGACGCCGAAGTGCTCGCCGTCGCACGCGCCTATCAGGATGCGACGGATTTTCACTCCAGGCGCCCACCCATTCGGTGAGGTGCGCCGTCCTACGGCCCCTTCCGGCCACACCGCACACCCAAACCCGATCACGCCGCCCCCGACCGGGTCGTCTCCGATCGGTTCACGGAATTCGCGCCCGGTGCGCAGAAACCAATCGTTTCAGCAAAGGTTTTGGAAGCGGAATTCCCTCGATCCAGGATGGGCCGCCGAACGACGCGATGGCATCCTTTTTGCCTTTAGCAAACCGGCATTGGGCATTCGATTAATCACCACCTGAATGGAATTAGATCCATGGTTCGCGGCTCCCATCGGAGCCCTACTTATATGTCTCCTTCGCATGACCGACGTTTCGATGTCGATAATGCGCATGATTCTCGCCGTGCGGGGGCATCGAGCACTGGCGGCGTTCATTGGATTTTTCGAAGTGCTGATCTGGCTGGTGGCGGTCGGAAAAGCGCTCGAGCATCTTAATTCCATCGTCCATGTGATCGGCTATGCCGGCGGATTCGCCGTGGGAAATTATGTCGGCGTATGGCTGGAAGGGCGCTTCGCGCTTGGCGTTAACGTCGTCCGAGCCGTCATTCGGAGGCCGAAAGGCGAGGATAAGGCACCTCACGCCGTACGAGCTGCACGACTGCTACGCAGCGAAGGATTCGCCGTCACGGAGATCGAGGGCCGCGGACTGCGAAGCTACGTCGACATACTGAACGTCGTTACCGCCCGACGGAGCGTGCCGCACGTGATCCGCATCATCCGTGAGCAGGATCCGGCCACCTTCCTTAGTGTGGAAGAGGTTCGTTCCGTTCAGGGGGGGTACCTGCGACCGGGGGGGCGGAAGTTGCCGTTCCTCACCGCGCAATTTCTTCCGATGAGTAAGAAGAAAAAGCCCGGCCGGCCGGCGCCATTGGAGGACGTGGATTTCTTCGCGTTCGATAGCGAGGCGGCGTTCGTTACAAATCCCGAGCCCGCTCCTGCCAACGTAATCACTCCTGCAGGTCGTTGACCACGACCTGAATCGCCGGCACATCGTCTTCCAGATGATTTGTAACGGTCGCCCGCACCCATTGCCAGCGGCCGCGCCCGGTCCGCATTCGAAGGAGCCACGTGGCTTTAGGTTTACCGTAGCAGACCATGTCGGCCACGTCGCGCATCACCTGGTACATATTTCGGCCATGCACGTGCGAAAAGAAGCAGGGGGGAAGCTCATCGTCATGTCGATATTCCAGCAGGCGCCGCGCCGCCGGCGTCACATACTGGATGGTGCCCTCTGCGTTAACCACGATGGTGGGAGCATGCGGCTTAACGAGGGTCTGAAAGCGCTTCCGGGCGAGACCAAATTTTTTTGAGGGGGTCTCCGGAGCACCAAATGTTATTGCTGGTTGGGACATACCTTCAGAACGACTCGGCTGAATCACTGGGTAGTAATCTGGGTGGGAGCAGCACCGGAGGCATCTGCGCGCCGGCAGCAGTGGGTATGAAGGAAAATCGCAAAATAAACGCGTAAGATCTAGTCCTCAGCCTTCGCTTCCCACATCGTAACAGCCCGTGTGAATGAGACCTGCAATTTACTCCTCTGACGATGCGCATCGTATCCCTGCATCCTGCCTCCACGGAGTGGGTAGCTGCTTTCGGAGCCGTTGACGATCTCGTAGGTCGCTCCCATGCCTGCGATTATCCACCTGCGGTGCGGCACCTCCCGGTCGTAAGCGCATGTGTGCTTGCGGACGCTGCGTCTTCGGCCCAACTCGACGAAGCCGTACGTGCACATGCCGCAGAGGGTCGTCGTCTCTATGCCCTTCGCGACGAACTTCTCGTCGAGCTCCGGCCCGACATTATTCTCACACAGTCGCTGTGCGATGCCTGCTGCATATCTGAACGAGACGTTCACGAGACCGTAAGCGGTTGGGCAGACGAACCTCCGATCTGCGTTGCGATGGGCCCTACGACCTTCAAGGAAGTACTCGATGCCGCTCTGCGTCTTGGCAAGGCCATTGGACGGGTTCGAGAAGCGATGAAGTTCATCGGAGAAGCCGAAAAAGGACTTCGAGAAATGCAGCTTCAACTCGGCCTCGGCAAGCGCGCAGGGCCGAGCAAGCTGCCCACCGTAGCGTGCATCGAATGGCTTGATCCGGTCATGACGGCCGGACACTGGGTGCCGAGCCTCGTCAAGCTCGCGGGCGGGCGGGTTCTCGCCGCAGAAGAAGGGGCGCCGTCGGCGTACGTTGACTGGTCGGCCATCGTACAGGCGGATCCCGACGTGCTCGCCATCATGCCGTGCGGCTTCGATCTCGAGGCGATCCGAAGGGAACTGGAAACGCTGGTGCGGCGACCCGGATGGAACCGGCTTCGCGCCGTGCGGGAAGGCCGCGTTGTTGCATTCGACGGAAACGCATTTTTCAACCGGCCCGGTCCGCGGCTGTACCGCGCGGTGGAGCTGCTCGCAGCGGCGCTGCATCCCGAAGAATACGTAATGCAAGCAGAGGACTGGGAGATGGAGGCGATCAGAACGTAGTCGCCACCTGGATCATAAATCGTCGCGGAGGCGCCAGGAGTGCCGGTCGTTCGACGTAGTAGTAATCGAAGACATTCTTCGCGTGCAGCGTCACGCGCACCCTCCGCCATTCCGTACCCAGACGAACGTCTACGACGCGGATCGGCACCATCATCTGCGCATCTTTGACGAAAAGGGCGAAATCCGTATCGGCACGCTCAGGTTTGCTGGAGCCCCGAACGTCCACGCCCATCTCAAAGTGTCCGACATCCATCATGACCGATGCGTTGAACAGATGGCTGGATCGGAAAACCAGCGGCTCGTCGGTCGTGAGGTCCCGCGCGTCGAGATACGTATAGCCGGTCTCAATCCGAAGGCGCCGCGAGGACGTCTCCATGGCGGCATTGACTTCGGCGCCTCGAATACGCGCGCGGGTCAGGTTGACGAACTGAAAGGCGCGTTCTGCGGCCACAAAAGTCGGCTCCACGAGCCGCTGGTAATCGTTCCAGAATACGGCACCGTCGAGCGTTGCCGTCCACGACCCCCGCTCGGGGAAAGCACGAAGTCCGAGCTCATAGCTTCTAGAGATCTCGGGTCGGAGGTCCAGATTGGTGACGAGGGGAAGATAATCGTCGCTGCTGACGAACCGCTCGGCCACACTGGGTACGCGGAAACCTTCTCCGTATGCGCCGCGCAGCACGAACCGGTTCGATACGAGGTAAGAGGCGTTGAGCTTCGGGCTCAATTTTCGCTCGACGACGCCCTGCCGAATTCGGTACAGATCGAATCGTGCACCCGCCGATACGTCAAGACGATCCGAAAAAGATTCCTCCCATTGCGCGAACAAAGCCCCCTCCGGCTGGCTCAGATATTCGTTTTCATCCGCAAAAAAGCTCGACCGCGTTGCATTCGCGTCACCGGTAACGCCGGCGGTGATGTGACGACGCTCTCCGCTCGCATACGTTACCTGAACCTCGCCGCCATACCGGAAACCGGCGGTACCCTGGCGCAGCGGTTTGGGATCGCCGTTGTCTTCGAGCGGTTGAAGCAGCACGCCGAATAGCCGGCCTCGAGCCGCATACAATAGATGTTCACCGGCGAGGCGCGTAAGGGCCGGCTGAAATGAAAGCTCGTGGATGAGATTGTCGTTCGCGCCGCTGCTCGGCGTGTCACGGCCGAAGTCGAGCCGTCCCGGATTGAGCGCATCGCGCGCCCCATTCCAGAAGAGAAATCCGTCGGATGTGCGCCGCGCGAGGCCGGTCAACACGGTCAAGCGCGTCACGTCTCCCAGCGGAACACCGACTTTTGAATAGCCCTGGAACTGGTGGCTGCCGTCGAGGCGAAGGTGTCCGGCATCCTCGCGATAGGCCAGACTGATCCACATCCCTCCGGTCCCGCCGAACGAGCGGGCGTGCCCTATCGACACGCCGCCGAACGGCCGCGCTTTATCGGCTCCTTCCCAGCCTGCTCGCCACACGTCATAGCGCACAGGATCGTATACGCCCCCGAACGCCTCTACCGACGTCTCGGGCCGCTGTGGGAAGTCGCGCGTAATGACGTTAATGACACCTCCCAGCGCGCCACCGCCGTAGAGCGCAGAACCCGGCCCCTTAAGCACCTCGATCCGCGCAACCTGGTTCATCGGCAGCGCATCAAATGGGATGCCTTCGGCGTCCGGACGGAGCATCGGAAGCCCGTCTACAAGCAGAAGCACGCGGCTTCCCGTATTAAATGAATAACCGGAGGAGCCTCGAATATTGACCTGGTCGTCGGCCATCTGAATGCCGGAGACGTGCTGCAGCACCTCATCGAGAGACACGCTGTTGCGTGCGGCGATCTCCTCGGGTCCCACCGTGCTCACGCTGGCCGCCACCCGCCTCGAGTCTTGCGCACGCCTGGATGCGGTAACGATTACCTCTTCGCCTTCAATCACCGTTTCGTGCAGGACGAAATCGATCCGCACCATTGCGCCGGATTCGATCGTTACGGTCACTCGGGCGCGGTCATATCCGACCGCCGAGGCGACGACGACCTGTTCGCCGATCGGCACATCTTCAATGCGGAACGACCCGTCCAGGTCTGTTGCGGCGCCGTAGGTGGTCCCTTCCACATATACGTTCACACCGGGGAGGCGCTCGGCTGATGCATCCGCCACCGTTCCAATCACGGTTCCCTGCGCCTCTGCAGACTGAGCAACCACCCCGAATACGAGAGCCACGAGGCCGACCATCCGAATCCATCGATACATCTTCATGGCGAGGGAGGAGGAAACGGGGGAGGATTCTCAAAATCTACGATCACGCGGACGTCGGTCGTCTCGTCTGCCACCACGATGAAAAACCCGTCATTCGCCGTCACGATGCCGACGGGTCGCCAGTCAAAATTGTCCGGACCGAATTTCTGCGCCACGCCCGAGTACTGGAACGACCCCGTTTCGACGCCGGCGATCGTGACGGTGTCGGCGGATACGCGATCTCTGATCCGGTCGCTAAAAATCAGGCGGTTGAGTTGCAAGAGGTCGGACGTGTCGCGTGGCACAAATCGCATCGCGACGAACCTGAGATCGCGAAGCGAATCGGGAGGAGGCCAATCCTCCGGGCCTTGCACATACTCGATGTAGGCGCGAATGACGCCCGTCGCCGGCTCGTCGGGCGGAGCGAGGCCGTGATCGCAGCCGGCGCCTGCAAATCCCAGCATGCCGAGCGAAAGTACAAGGCCTTTACGCAACGAAGAGATCTTCATGAATGCTGCGATGGAGAAGCTCAAGATCGATAAATCGCGGAAACGCGTCGAGATCTAAAGCGTTTGGACACCGCTTAGGTCGATACTATATTTAGGCGCTTTTGGCCGAACGGACCCATCCTCGGCGATTCCCGGCCCCGATCTCGTTGCCCGTCAGAGCATTTCATCACGCCGTTAATACATGAAACTGTCCGATTTCATCTACGAGTACCCGAAGAACCTTATTGCGAAATATCCCGCCGACCCCCGGGATTCGGCCCGCATGATGGTGCTGAACCGTCTGGAGAAGACGATCGAGCACCGGACCGTCTCCGATCTGCCCGAGTATTTCCGGGAAGGAGACATCATGGTAGTGAATGATACGAAGGTCTTTCCGGCTCGGCTATACGGCAACAAGGAGAAGACGGGAGCGCGCATTGAGGTGTTTCTGCTTCGGGAGCTGAACCCGGAGAGCCGCTTGTGGGATGTCATCGTCGATCCGGCCCGTAAAATTCGCATCGGGAACAAACTCTACTTCGAGAACGGCCTCATCGCTGAGGTGATCGACAACACCACCTCTCGTGGACGAACGATTCGCTTCGTGTTCGAAGGTACGAACAACGAGCTTTACGACAAGATCGATGAGATCGGACAGACGCCGTTGCCGCCGTACATCAAGCGTGACGTCGAGATGGCGGATCGCGACCGCTATCAGACCATGTTCGCAGAGCATCGTGGAGCGGTCGCGGCTCCGACGGCCGGTCTGCATTTCACGAGAGAACTCGTCGACATTCTCGTGAGCACCGGCGTGTCGATCGTTCCCATCACGCTGCACGTAGGTCTCGGCACATTTCGCCCGGTAGAGGTTGAAGATCTTACGAAGCATCGGATGGATTCCGAGCATTACATCGTTCCGGCGGAGACGTCGGACGCCGTCAACCGCGCCCTGCATTCCGAAGAGAATACCGTCACGGCTGTCGGAACGACGGTCGTTCGCGCGATCGAGTCCAGCCTCTCGGCGGCCAATACGCTTAAGGCAGACCGGGGGTGGACGGACAAGTTCATCTATCCGCCGTATGAGTTCCGCATCACCGAGCGGCTTCTAACCAATTTCCACATGCCGAAGAGCACGCTTCTCATGCTCGCGGCCGCGTTCGGCGGATACGATTTTATTTTCAAGGCGTACGAAGAGGCGATGAAGGAGAAGTATCGTCTCTTCTCGTTCGGCGACGCCATGTTGATCATCTGATCGGCCCTGCGGCGTGGCACGTTGCGGCGTCCGTTCATCACCATCCCGGCGTACACGGAGGCAGCCCGTGATTGATCGACCCCAAAGCCCGTGATTGATCGACCCAAGGTAGCCGTCCTGGTGCCGGCCGCAGGTCGCGGCGCGCGAATTGGCGGAACGCGAAAACAATTCCGCGAACTCGGCGGCTCGTCCATTCTCCATCAAACGTTGGCGCTCTTCGACCTGCATCCGCAGGTGGATGTCGTCGTCGTCGCGGCTCCGCCGAAGGAGTGCGCGAATTTGCCCGACGAGCTCCGCCGTGCCGGCATCTCAAAGTTGCTGGACGTCGTGCCTGGCGGATCGTCACGGCAAGATTCCGTCGCATCGGCGCTGGCGGCGCTTCCGCCGTCGGTCGAAATTGTGCTCGTCCACGATGCCGTTCGTCCGTTTCTTCCCGCAGATCGACTCACCGCCGTACTTGACGCGGTTTTCGACTGCGGCGCTGCGGCGCTCGCCGTTCCCGTTCCCGACACGCTTCGAAAGGGAGACGGCGATTCGTTCGGATCGACCGTTCTTCGGTCGGGACTCTACCGAATGCAGACGCCGCAGGGTTTTCGTCGCGACTGGTTGGAAAAGGCGCATCGCCAGGCGCGTCGCAGCGGTTATCGCGAAACGGACGATGTCGGCTTGGTTCAGCGCGCGGGATACGTCGTGCGGATTGTCAAAGGGGCGTCGACGAACATCAAGATCACGACGCCGGAAGACTGGGAGCTTGCACGTGCGCTCTGGGAAAACATTCGGGCCGAGACGTCATGATTCGAGTCGGGTTCGGATACGACGTCCACCCTCTGGTGGAGGGCCGGCGCCTCGTCTTGGGCGGAGTCGAGATTCCGCACGATCGGGGCCTGCTAGGCCACTCGGATGCGGATGTGTTGCTGCACGCGATCACCGACGCGCTGCTCGGCGCCGCCGCCCTCGGAGACATTGGTTCGCACTTCCCCGATACCGATCCTCGCTGGAAAGACGCCGACAGCCGGTCGCTGCTGCGTACGGCGAGCGAACTACTCCGCGATCGAGGTTATCTATGCCGCAATATCGACGCTACCGTCGTGATCGAGCAGCCGATGCTTCGCCCGTACGTGGATGAAATGCGCTCCAACCTCGCCGATTGTCTCGACATCGACCTCGAGCGGATTTCCGTAAAGGCGACTCGAGGGGAAGGGATGGGCTTTGCCGGACGCGAAGAAGGCGCCGCGGCCTACGCCGTGTGCACGATCACCTCGGCGGAGGGCGCCGCCGACTGATGGAGTATCTGACTGATATTCTGAACTGGATGGAATCGCTACCGCCGCTCATGGCGTACGCCGCCATCCTGGTTATCGCCTATGGAGAAAACGTGATACCTCCCATTCCGGGCGATATGGCGGTCGTTTTCGGCGGATACCTGGTGGGTGTCGGTCAGCTCAGCTTCATCGCGGTCGTATTCCTGGCGACGATCGGCGGTACACTCGGATTCCTGACGATGTATGCTGTTGGATATCGAATCGGCGATGCGGTGATGGATCCTGACCGGCTTCGGTGGATACCGAAAAATCAAATCGGAAAAGCCAGGGTATGGCTCGACCGGTACGGATACGGGCTCGTGGCGGTGAACCGCTTTCTCAGCGGCCTGCGATCGGTCATCTCGCTCGCCGTGGGGATGGCCCATACCGATCCCTGGAAGACGGCCTTCTATGCCACGTTGAGTTCAGCCGTGTGGACGGGCCTGATCACCTACGCCGGTTATGCCGTAGGTGAGAACTGGCCGGTCATTGCCGGTCTCCTGCGCGATTATGGACGCGTCGTTCTGGGCGTGATCATTGCGATCGCCCTCGTGCAATCAGTGCGGTGGTATTTGAAGAGAAAGGGAAGTAGGAGGGATCTGGACGACGGCGGAAACTTCAACTCCCCTCAAGGATAAGTGAGGCCGCATCTGCGATCTGCCGGTTGACAGGACCTGTCGGCCTCGGTACCTTGAGCGTTCTTGACCGACGGCGGTGCAGTGTGAGAAGCTGGCGTAGCTCAACTGGTAGAGCAGCTCACTTGTAATGAGCAGGTTGGGGGTTCAAGTCCCTTCGCCAGCTCTTCATTTGAAATTCTTGCGTCATCCGGGGCACCCGTTACGCCACCCGCGTTATAATGGGCCCCTGTTTTGGGCGGGCAGGTGGCCGAGCGGTCAAAGGCGACAGACTGTAAATCTGTTCCCTCACGGGTTCGGAGGTTCGAATCCTCCCCTGCCCACACAATGGCAGATGGTCGAGGTCGAGAGCACGATAGCAAAAGTAGCCGGCACCCGAGGCCGCTCATGGCTCTGCCGCCTTCATCTAGAACGCCTCAAGCGGAAGTAGCTCAGTTGGTAGAGCATCAGCCTTCCAAGCTGAGGGTCGCGGGTT
>CAZART010000066.1:20033-29417 GCA_964487555.1 uncultured Rhodothermales bacterium | reverse complement strand
AGTCCGCAGGCACATACACGGAGTCCGCGAGCGCGTACACGGAGTCCGCAGGCACATACACGGAGTCCGCAGGCGCGTACACGGAGTCCGCAGGCACAGACACGAAAGTCGCTGGTGGCGTCGACGCGAGCCCGCGGGGGCGATGCGCCGGAACACGGGCATCAACGTACCGGCGCAGTGAGCTTCAACGCGTCGTTTGCAGCCCGGCCGCAAGACCGCCTTTGGGCCGTTTGATCAAGACCGCCTTTAGGCTCCCTGATAACGTATCGCTTTACTCGACCGGTGAAGCTCGGCGCTCGGTGCTCAACCTAATTCTTCGTCGGCCGAGCTCGTCTTGAAGTCGGCGAAGATCTTTCTCCAAGCGATCGATGACCTTCTCTGATGTGGCTCCATTAATGCCTTCGAATGCATCTCTGTCATGTAGCGCACGAATAGCGCGGCGATGATGCGCCATCGCCCTCCGAATTTCCAGGTCACTGAAGTGTCCTATAGGATGAGCGTCGTGTAGCAGCATAGCCTTCACTGATATGTTGTGGTTGCGCGGCCGAACACAACGTAACCCACGCATGGCGATTTGCTGAGTACGATTGACGCATCAAATATTGGTGATTCGGCTCAGAGTACACCGCGGCTCAGTGAGAAGTCGGCCTGCACGAATCTCTTGTACGACGCGGCGTCGTGATGCCGCGCCGGCAGGGTCGTCCTGCGGAATGAGTCGTGACGAAGGCGAGCGAATCGGCGGCGGCTACAGCGACCAGGGGTCTCGCATCGGCCGATCCAGCATGGCGTTGGCCTCCTCGTCGCCGAGGACGACCTCCTTCGCCGGATCCCAGCGCAGGTCGCGGCCGAGGAGCATGGCGATATTGCCGAGATGGGCCACCGTGATGGACCGGTGAGCCTGCTCGATCGGCGCGACAGGCTCCTTGCGGGAGCGAACGCAGTCGATGAAATTACCGTAGTGGTCGTCGCTGCGCGGAAGGCGAATCTCGTCTTCGCCGATAACGCTGTTCCAGATGCCCGGATCGGATACCTGATGCTCGCTCCGAGAGACGAAGATCCAGCCTTCGGTGCCCTCGAATCGGACGCCGTTCGGCTCCGAACTCGTCACGATCATCGTCGCTCCGGTTTCGTAGTCCGCCTCGAAATAGTATTCGGTCGCCGTATCGTAAAGGCCTTCCGTCGGAAATTCGCCTCTTGCGTTGCGGATGGCGATCGGGCCCGATTCCGCCATCCCCATACCCCAGTGGGCGATGTCGGGATGGTGGCCTCCCCAATCGGTCACCTGTCCGCCGGAATAATCGAGGATCCAGCGGAAGTTGACGTGGCAACGGGCCGGACTGTACGGAGCCTCGGGGGCGGGCCCAAGCCAGAAGTCGTAGTTGAAGCCGTCCGGCACCGGCTCCGGCTCTTGCCGGTGCGCCGTGTGGCCGAAATCCGGATGCCCGCCGGGCAGCCCGCACGTGACCGTCTGCAATGCACCGATTCGGCCGTTCAACACCAGCTCGCAGGCGTGCCGAAAGCGTTCGTCGGACCGCTGCTGGCTGCCCGTCTGGAAGACGACGTTGTTCGCCGCCACCGCGTCGCTCATCGCGCGACCCTGTGTCACCGTAAGCGACAGCGGTTTCTCCCCATAGATGTCCTTGCCCGCTTCGGCGGCGCGGACGACGTGAATGCCATGCCAGTGATCCGGTGTCGAAATGACGACCGCGTCGATGTCGGCGCGTCCGAGCATCTCACGAAAGTCCTCATAGGAATCGCATCCGGCAAACTTGCCTGAGCTTATCTCTTCACCGTAATGGAAATCGACGAGTGCCCTTGCAGGCTCGCGGCCACCGATGGCTCCGTTCCAATACCCGTAGCTGAGGCGGTTTACGTCGCACACGGCCACAACCTGGACGCGTTCCTTCTCCAGAAATCCGCGCACGTGATTCGTCCCCATGTTCCCCGTACCGATAAAGCCCAGCGTCACCCGGTCGCTGGCGGCGGGGCGAGACCCGCGTCCGAGCGCGGAGGCCGACACGATCGTGGGAAAAGTCAGAGCGCCGGCGGCGGTCGCCGACGTCTTTAGGAAGTCTCTGCGATTGAGCGTGCTCATAGGACCTTCGAGTGATCAAGGAAAAAGGACGTGTGACAAAGGACGGGGTCCGGACTCGCGAAGGAATATAGGGGTGGCCGGCGCTAAGTTCATGTAGGAAGAGCGCTGACTGCAAATGTATTCTTCCGGCCGTTTGGCTGCTGCCGCTCATCCGACGCAGTGCCCGGTCGGGCAGCCTCTGTGCTATGATTGTATCGCGGCTAAGCGCTACCTTCGTGGCGTTACTCGGTTCTCAGCTCGATCGACATGCCCGTCCGCAATCTTGAAGCCCGTTCCTTTCTGATCGTCGTTCTGCTCGTGACGGCGGCGTTTTTCTGGATCATCGCGGACCTGCTGATGCCGGTCTTCTGGGCTGCGGTGCTGGCCGTGCTGTTTCAGCCGCTGAACAGGCGGTATCGTTCGCTGGTGAGGGGTCGACGGAGTCTGGCGGCCGTCCTCACGACGCTTACCGTCGTTTTCGTGATCATCGTTCCGCTCGGACTTCTTGCGGCTGCCGTGACACAGCAGGCCCTGGGAATCTATCGGGGTATTGCAACGGGCGAAATCAACCTGCAGGCACCCATCGATTTTGTGGAACGGTCACTTCCACTGCTGAATGATTTCCTTGCTGCCTACGGCGTCGACGTGGCGAGCGTACGGACGTCTATCGAGAACGCGGCCATGACCGCAAGCCGCTATATCGCTACGGAGGCCCTGGCGTTCGGAAGGGATGCGCTGACGTTCACGCTTCTTTTCGGTGTGATGCTCTACGTGTTGTTCTTCTTTATTCGGGACGGGCAACACCTTATCCACCGCCTCATTCGCGCGCTGCCCCTCGGCGACGATCGAGAGCGAAGGCTGCTGGCGAAGTTTGCAGAAGTATCGCGCGCGACGATGAAGGGGACGCTCGTGGTCGCCGTGGTCCAGGGCCTGATCGGCGGCATCACGTTCGCCGTACTGGGCATCGAAGCCTCCATTTTCTGGGGCGTTGCGATGGGTATATTTTCGTTGCTTCCCGCCATCGGTCCGGCCATCGTCTGGATACCGGCGGCCGTCATCCTGATCGCCGTCGGGTCAGTCTGGGAGGCCGTCGTCGTGATTCTGGTCGGAACGTTCGTGATTGGCCTCGTCGATAACCTGCTCCGCCCTATTCTCGTCGGTCGCGATACGAAGATGCCCGACTATCTCGTGTTGCTCTCGACGCTAGGAGGCCTCGCCGTCTTCGGACTCACAGGCGTCGTCGCCGGACCACTTATCGCGTCCCTATTTCTCGTCGTCTGGGATATGTTCGTCGAAGAGTATGCCGAGCGCGCCACGACGGGGGATACGGACCTGGCGGCGAAGAATCCACGCGAATCGTGAAAAGCGGAGTGCCGTAACGCTCCCGGCGGAAAAATATCTCTCAGACTTGAGTTACGATCTAACGAGCAAAAGACGAGGGCGCGATCGCGGCGCGCAACGAGTGCGCAAGGCGTGTGCATATACTGCGCGTCGATATCAACGTCGCCCGCTTAAAGGAGTGGATCGCTGAGAATATCAGAATGGCACGGATTTCTCTATTAGAAAAATGCATCTCGATTCAGGGGCGTACCATGCATAGCTAGTTCCATGCAATTCAGACAGACCATAGTGGTGAGCCGAATGAATGAAGGGACGAATCCACTATGGTTGGGATCACCTGGCGGAGGCAAGCTCGGCCGCATTGAGCTCTTTCAGTTCGCATGTTATGTGTATCATGCTTCAGGCTGTCCGTATGGGCCCACCCAGAAAGGCATGACGTTGTGGGTCCGGCATATGATCGGAAGGCTGTCGAGCTGGATGACGCTTGAGGAATGGTGCGACTTAGCTACCGCACGTCATGCCCAAAGTAGCTATGAGAGAAAGGGAGCCGCCCTGTCCGTGACCTAGCATCTGCCGCATCTGCTTCGCTCCGGCTCCGCTTGAGCAGGTCGACGAGGAGGCGGCGAGCCGTCTCTTCACCGACATCGTGCTTAAAGCCCCCGCGCCATATTTCGACACGTCCGTTCGCGCGTGTACTGAATCCGTCGATCAGTGCTGCATCGCAGGTCCACTCCAAGAGTTGTTGGATCGTGTATCCTCCGGTAGACATGACGCCCGCGAATCAGTTTTGAAGGCCGAAGAATGCGACCGACCGTTTCCATTTCATAAAAAGGGGGAGGGCCGGGCGGTTTACGGACCACCCAGCCCACACGTGGCAGATTCCCCCAACATCGGGCCGGAACGCAAGCTTTAAAGCAACTATCGGCCCGTGTGTGCAAGTATATCGGCCGTTCCAGTGCATACCTAACTCGTTTCGGACAAATCTTGCCGTGGCGTGCAGAATATTCTGCCGACGTGCCGTCGGAGCCTCGCCGGACCTCTTCGTGAACCCCGAGACCGGAATGAATGAAAATTCTCTCGTCTAGCCATTGTCGAAGCACGTCTTCGAGAATAGATTAGGTGGACCTGAGCTTGTCCTATTCGACGATGTTCCGGCTTGAGAAGTGCACCCCCTATTCTTTCGGAGGTCTGTCATGGTATTTGTCGCTGGTGCTACAGGATATTTGGGAACGGAAATTTGTCGCCGCCTCGTCGATCGTGGCGCGACGGTTCGCGGTCTCGTTCGCGCGACTTCGGATCCGGAGCGCGTCGAGGCGTTGGACGACATGGGTGTTGAGACGGTCGTAGGAGACTTGAAAGAGCCTGATTCGCTGCCTCAACTCCTAAGAGGCGTTCAGTCGGTCATTTCAACGGCGACGGCGACGCGCTCGCGCTCGGAAGGCGACGACATCGAATCGGTCGATGCGGACGGCCAGCTGAACATGATTCGTGCGGCGGCTGACGCACAGATCGGCCGCTTCGTTCTCGTGTCCTATACCGGCAGCATCCGCAGCGAAGATCCGCTCACCCGGGCAAAGCGAACCGCCGAACAGACGCTCATCGAGAGTGGGATGACGTACACTATTCTCCGTCCGTCGATTTTCATGGAAGTGTGGCTCAGCCCGGCGCTCGGGTTCGATTATCCGAATGCCCGCGTCCAGATTTTCGGGGATGGTGATCAAGAAATTTGCTTCATCTCCTTGGGGGATGTCGCGAAGTTCGCGGTCCGAAGCCTCGAGACTCCGGCCGCCTGCGATGCCGTCATCGAGCTGGGCGGTCCGGATGCGATCAGCCCGAACGAGGTGATTCGCATTTTTGAGGATACGACGGGACGTGAGTTTGAGGTCGCTCGCGTTCCACAGGAGGCACTCCGGGCGCAGCTGGAGACGGCAGAGGACTCGATGAGCCAGGCTTTTGCAGCGCTCATGCTCGCTTATGCGAATGGGGACAGGATTCCCATGCACCGCACGCTGCAGAACTTTCCGATCCGACTCACATCTGTACATGATTACGCCGCCGCCGTGACGAATGCGTAGGAATCGCGCCACGGGGGCACATTACCTGCTCAACGGCTTCATCGGCGCATCAAGGCGACAGGTGCGCTTCGGCCAGTAACAGATCGTAGCGGGCCGCTTCGGAAGGCTTGTTCCACTGCACATGAAGCTCTACTAACCCCCGGAGGACCCTCTGGATATCCAGCTTTTGTTCACGAGGGAAAGCAGCGTAGGCTTCTAAAAGGTGGGTTTCGGCTTCTTCGAAGCGCCTCAGGGCTGTGAGACATAGGCCAAGCCCGACCAGCGCACGAGCGACGCGCACGTGACCGGCGGGGAGCGCTTTTTCCATACGACGGAGGGCGTCCCGATACGCCGATTCAGCCTCTGCGTAACGGCCTGCATCTTGCAATACGTTCGCCAGCAAGCCCGAGACAATGGCGATGCCAGGGTGATCGTCTCCGTCCGGCTCTCGGGCAAGGACCTCGCGATAGAGCGCCTCGGACTCCGAGTAATTGCCTTGGGACCGGAGCAGCTCCGCCAGGTGCGTTATTCCCATGCCCGTATCCCGGTGATTGACACCCAGGATCCTCCTCCGCATATCTAATGAGGTGCGGAACAAGGATTCGGCCTCGCCAAGCTCTTTCTTCTCCATGAGGATCGATCCGAGGATACTCATGCTTGTTGCGAGCTCCGGATGCGCCGTGCCGAAGACCGTGCGAAAAATGGATAGCGCCTCCCGTGCATACGGCTCGGCGGAATCGTATTCACCCTTGTCCCGAAGTACGAGTGCAAGCTCATTCAAGGCAGAGGCCACTTCGCGATGATTGGCCCCAAAGCGGCTCCGACGTATGGTCAGGATCTCTCGCAGTAGGAGTTCGGCGTCGTCGTATCTTGAAACGTCCTCGTACAAAACGGCCAGGCTGTGCAGCGTCTGGACGGTACGAGGATGCTCCGGGCCGAGCATGCTGCGGCTCGTGGTCAGGGCCTCCTGCAGGAGCGCCTCCGCACCTGCAAAGTCGCCCTGGTGCTGGAGTACGCCGGCGAGCGACCCCATCGTCTGGATTACGCTCGGGTGCTGAGGGCCGAGCACCACTCGGTACGTGTCCAAGGCTTCTCTAAGAAGTGGTTCGGCCGCCTCGCGGTCGCCTTTGTTCCACAGCATGGTGGCCATCAGGCTTAAACCCTCGGCCACCACCACGTGTTTGTCACCGTAGTAGCTGCGCCGGATGTCGATGGCTTGCCGGTAATACGGTTCGGCATCGCCGTAGGCGCCCTTGAGGCGCAGGACTTCGGCCAGACCGAGCAAGGATTCGCTCACTTCGGGATGGTCGGCGCCGAGGATGGCCCGCTGCGTGGAGATGGCCTGGCGGTAGAGTGAGTCGGCGGCAGCATAGCCGCCGAGCGCGATGTGCACGGAGGCGAGGTCGCGCTGGCTCTCGGCCACCTCAGCGTGAGTACGGCCGTAGAGAGCGTGGCGCCCATCCAGGGCCTGCGTCAGGAGAGGCATCGCTTCATGGTACAGGCCGAGATTCCGATAGACGTTACCGATTACATTCAAAAGGCGCGCTTGCACGGGAGGCTGCTCCGTGAGTTCGTGCTGGACACTCGTGACACCCCGTGCTAACACGTCGCGAATGCGGAGCGTGTCGATGCGCTCGCTATCGTCTGCGAACGGGTCTGATGACTGGAACAGCTCTTCGAGAAACGTCGCGATCTGCTGCGCTGTGTCTCGCTCGCGGCGGGTCTGCTCCGCCTGCCATAAGGCGGTGCCCAGCCCCGCCAATGTCGAAAGCACCACGAGAACGGCCGCCACGACACCGACCTTGTGTCGTCGTACGAACTTCGTGGTACGATACCAGGGGGTATCGGGTCGCGCCGTGATGGGCAGGCCGGCCAGATGTCTTTTGATGTCCACGAGGAAAGCTTCTGCGGAACCGTATCTTCGCTCCGGCTCCTTCCGCAAGGCCGTCAACAGGATCGTGTCCAGGTCCCCTCGCAGGCGCCGCTGCAGGCGGTCCGGTCTGGTCCGGCGTGCCGAACTGATCTTCTCCGGCGTCACGGTCTCCGTCGTGCCATCGCGCCGCCGGCGTACTTTGGCCCGCGTTACGGCAGTGGAGGGCGCCTCCGGGTTACCGCTCAGAACGGCTCGCTCCGCCTCCGCCGGGGCCTTGCCGGCCAGCTCAAACGGCCGATGCCCTGTCAATAATTCGTACAGAACGATACCGAGCGAGTACGCATCTGAGGCCGTCGTCACCGGCGCCCCACGTACTTGTTCGGGGGACGCGTACTCCAGCGTCATCACACGGATGCCGGTCTGCGTCACCGGCGCCGACAGCGGTGCGACCTCGTCGCTGAGCAGCTTCGCGATTCCGAAGTCGAGAAGCTTCACCGTTCCGTCCTCCGTGACGAGAATATTGCTCGGCTTCAGATCCCGGTGCACCACAAGGCTTCGATGCGCATACCGGACCGCCTCGCAAACGCTGCCGAATAATTCCAGTCGTTGGTCGATGCTGAGTTCTTCATCGTCGCAGTACCGATCGATGGTGCGACCGCCGACGTACTCCATAACCAGGTAAGGACGCCCATCTCCGGTCACGCCGCCATCATAGAGCCGTGCGATGTTCGGATGTTCGAGAGAGGCCAGGATTTGCCGTTCGTAACGAAAGCGGCGCAGAATTTCGGCGCTGTCCATGCCGCGCTTGACGAGTTTGAGGGCGACCCGCTTGCGGAAGTGCTCATCATCTCGTTCCGCTGCGTAAACCGTGCCCATTCCGCCGCGCCCGATTTCATGCAGCACCTGGTAGGGGCCGATTCGGCCATTTTCGGGCAGATCGTCGGCCAGATCCGCCGCAAAGCGAGCCTGGAGGCCGGAAAGTAGGGGCGCGGCGTACTCTGTGACGGACTCGCCGAGGACGCGCTCCGAAATGACCTCGCTGTCGAGAAGCGCCAGGACGCGTCGGTAGAGGTCGAGGTCGTCGCCACAGGCCTGCTCCACAAAGGCACGCCTTTCTTCGGCAGGTAGGTCGAGCGCTTCCGCAAAAAACGCATCGATCTGGTTCCAGCGTTCAGGTGAGATCGAGTTCATGCACGGATGAGGAGGATGGTGGTGTTTTCGGCACTGCAGACCGAGTGATCCATGAGGGCTTCAGGATTACGACGGCGAGTGCGCCGTACGTTCCATATCGATATCGTGCACCGGAGAAGGGCCGGAAAAGATCAGGCATCTACCATCTCTTGGTAGAGCCACGCCCTGGCACGCCGCCAGTCGCGCTTCACGGTCGCGAGGGACCATCCCGTGATTTCGGCGATCTCTTCGTAGGTCAAGCCGCCGAAAAATCGGTATTCGATGAGCACACTCAGCCGTTCACTCACCTTAGCCAGCTTTTCGAGGGCCTCGTTAAGCGTCAGGAGATCGGCGGTGCGTTCGTCGGCGGCGACCTGAAGGACATCGAGCGAGATGTCTACCCGGCGTCCTCCGCGCTTTTCCGCCGTGCGCGCCCGCGCATAGTCGATCAGAATAAATCGCATGGCGCGCGAAGCCAGTGCAAAGAAGTGTGCCCTATTCTGCCAGCCCACATCTTGCTGCTTGACCAGCTTCAGATAAGCCTCATGTACGAGTGCGGTCGTATTTAGCGTCTCGCCCGGGTGGTATCCCAGCAGGCGCTGGTGAGCGACGCGACGCAATTCATCGTAGACGAGCGGCATCAGCTCGTCGAATGCATCCGATCGGCCCTCGCTCGCCGCCAGCAATAGATGGGTGATGTGATGCTGGGTTGCCGCGGTCGCCATCGGTTAGCACCAGAAGCGAATGAACCAGACAGACTCAAGCTAAAGAACCTCTTCTCGAAGCGTGCACGCACTTTCCAGGTACGCGAGACGCTGCGGCCGACAAGTCTTAGAGACGCTGCGGCCGACAAGTCTTAGAGACGCTGCGGC
>CAZART010000066.1:0-19933 GCA_964487555.1 uncultured Rhodothermales bacterium | reverse complement strand
GCGGCCGACAAGTCTTAGAGACGCTGCGGCCGACAAGTCTTAGAGACGCTGCGGCCAACAGATCTAAGAGCAAACTGCGGCTACAAGTCTGAAAGACGCTGCGGCCGACAAGTCTTAGAGACGCTGCGGCCGACAGGTCTTAAAGACGCTTGCGGCCACCAGGTCTTAGAGTAAGCTGCGGCCAACAGGTCTTAGGACAAGATACGCCCTGTGGTGGCACAATTGCGCTCCCACGAACGGCGAACGTCTTACATATTCTCCCAGTACTCCTCAGGCATATCCTTCGCCAGGGCAAGGGCCCCGTCGGCGCCGGCGAAAAGCGGATCCTTCACGGCCGTTATTTTGAAAGATCCATATTCGCTCAATGCCTCTTCAAGGGCCTTGTCGATGCCGTCGATCTGACTTCCGCCACCTGCGAGGTAGACGTTGCGTCGTACCTGTTCTTGAAACTCCGGATCGTACCGACTGATGAGGTCGACCATCGTCTCGACGATCGACGGCAAGATGCTCTCGCAGGATTCGCGGAGATCGTTGCTGACGTCATGCTGAACCGACTTTCCGCCGACCGCGAATTCCATTTTCACCTTGCTCGAATTCGAGCCGACGAAGGCATGCTTTTCCTTGAACCGGCGAATCATGGGCTCGCTCAGTTTTGCCTCGGGATACTTCTCGGCCCATCGCCCGACCAGCATTCGGTCTATGGAATCGCCAGCCGCGGTCAGCGTACGTTGGTCTTCGTCGCCGGGCAGCGATCCATGCATGATGCAAAAGTCGACGGTCCCCGCTCCGATATCGATGATCAGGGCGTGGTTCAATGTGTCCTGACCGTAGGCGATGGCAAACGGCTCGGAAACGACCATCAGAGAATCCGCGTACTCTTTCGTGGCGTTACGAATGGACAGCTTATTCACCTTCAGCGCCTCGGCAGGCACGCCGACGGCGGCATAGATCTTTTGATCCGCTTTCGGGCCGGCCAGCTCGATGAGATGATGGATGAGCTTTCTTACGGCTTCTGCATGTCGCGGCGTACCATCTTGGACGACGCCGGACTCGAGAGGCCGGACCACCTCTAAGGACAAGCGATTCTCGAGAGCCTTCTCGCCGAAGAGCACGTCTTCGCCCAAGAGCTTTCGCGACACGAAATCTTTGGGCCAGCCCACATAGCTTTCGACCCATGCGCGCTCGCCATTGCTGGCTGAAACCGCGCTCCTCGAGGTTCCAAGGTCGATTCCGATGTAGAGGATGTCGTCAGATGCCTTCGTATTCTTCTTTGCTGCCATGCTTTGCCTTTCCGCCCTCGTGTACGTGTCGTTCTAGATAAGTCGAAATTCCCTCTTCGAGAATGTACGCCAGCTTTTCACGGTAAGAAACCGTGCTGAGCTTAGACGCTTCGTCGCTGTTGCTGAGACTGCCGATCTCGGCAAGAATGCTCGGCGCCTCGACTCCCAACAAGACCATGAAATCGCTGGACTTTGCCCCCCAATCCGCAACGTCGCGGCCCATTTGACGAAGTCCGTTGATAAGCCCCTCCTGGATGTAATGAGCGGCATCTCGTGATTCCTGAATCTTCAGATCTACGCGCAGCCTCTCCGTGAGGTCGTTGAACTCTGCGACCGTGTAGCCGGAGTTCCGGTTTTCTCGCTGCGCCAGACGGAGGGACCGCGGGTCCGAGTTAGGCCCGTAGTAATAGGTTTCGATGGGAGCAATCGAATCGACGGGCAGCCAGTTGATGTGAAGAGAGACGAAGAGATCCGCCTCTCGCTGATTTGCAAAGTCGATTCTGTCTCGCAACAGCATGGTACGATCCTCATCGCGCGTCAGTAATACGCGATAGCCGGAATGTCGCTCGAGCCGCTTTTTCAGTCGGCGCGCAATGTCCAGCGTAATGTCCTTCTCTTGAATTCCGTCTCGTCCCAGCGCGCCCGGATCCCGGCCGCCGTGGCCCGCATCAATTACAATGGTTTCGACATGAAGGCCGTATAGACTGGCGACCGAGGGCACGCCGCCGGAGGGAGTCGGTGAGACACCCGGAATTGCATTTACTTGCGGAACGGTCGTCCTGCTGCTGTCGCTCCAGGTAGAATTAGAGCTCGTGGGCGTCTCGTGATCGGCGGCCGCAAGTGCCGCTGCAATGAGGAGAAAAAGACCAAGACTGAGAGATAAGGCGCCGGTCACGAAGGCGCGCCCGGAACGGTTTTCCTTCCCCGCGCGGAGTGACTGTCTGAAAATGGAATACGTGCCCCCCGTCGTGCGGAGGTTGTCCTCGTAGACACCGCGGAGGATCTCCTTACGATTCCTTCGATTTGAATCAGGTTTGGATACCATTTCAGCGTCTCTCGATCCCGCTGCCACAAAAAGTAGTCGCGCACCACGCTCGACAGCAATCTCTATGCCGGTGCATCGGAGTTGCCGATCGCACGCGACGTTCCGGTCGAAATTCCTTGCGCGAGGGATAGGTGGGTCTGTCCCCATGCGCGCAAGGCTTGTTTGTTCCGCCTCTCACTGAACGGCGCCCATGCCGCGACATTGCGCGTAAAATCCGCGACCGCGGCTATAATCTACGGAACAGCGGACTATTCGTCGCCCCGCACTATCCCCTGCGCAGAAAATGCCTGTTGAAGCCCATGCTGCATTTTGAAGTGAGCAGGACCGAGAGGAAGGTGCACTTAGACTTTCACGAACATCTCCCGCCGGAACATCCACCACGCCAGCATGCCGAAGCCCACGACCCAGACAAGCGCAAAGAGCATCGAGGAAAACTCCGGCGTACCCAGGCCGGCGAAGACGTTATCGTAGAGAAAGGCCTTCAAGGAAACGCCTTCGGCCACCTGGATGACGCCCAGCAGCCGCGCCAGTAAGCCGCTCAGCACGTAGATGACGATGGCGTTCATGCCGTAGGCGATGAAGGGCTTCGACCAGCGGCTGCGGCCGTGTACGTCCAGCAACAGGTAGCACGCGGCGAGAAAAGACATCGCGAGGCCGCCGGTGAAAACGGCGTACGAGCTCGTCCAGATCATCTTATTGATGGGGAAGAACCAATCCCACATGTAGCCCCCGGTCGTCAGGACAAATCCCCACGCGAAAAGCGTCAGCGCTTTCTGCGAGCGGTCCTTTTCACTCAGCAAAATGTGGCCGGTCCACACGCCGATCATCGTCGAGACGATGGCCGGCATCGTGCTGAGGAGTCCTTCCGGATCCCACGTCCGGCCCGTGGACGCCCAGAGGTGTTCGCCAAAAACGACGCGGTCGATGTAAGCCGACAACGTGGCCTCGGGCCGATCGATGAGCCCGGCGCCGAATCCCGGAACGGCTACCCATTCCATCAAGCCCCAGTAGCCGAAGAGGAGCGCGATGGCGGCTGCGATTTGCGTGCGGGGCGAGGTGTAGAGAAAGAGCAGAGTCACGATGAGATAACACACGGCGATGCGTTGCAGCACGCCGGGATACCGAAGTGTGGATAGATCAATGAATGCTCCGGACGCGGTTACGAACGGAAATGCCGCCAGCAAGAGGCCAAGGCCGATGAGGATGAACGATCGCTTCACGGCCTTCGTCACGAGTGGACCGCGATCGGCTCCTCGAGCCAGCCGTTTCCGGTAGGTAAACGTGATGGCCACGCCTACGATGAAGAGAAAAAACGGGAAAACGAGATCCGTGGGCGTCCATCCATGCCACGCCGCGTGCTCGAGCGGATCATATACGGCCGCCCACGTGCCGGGGTTGTTCACGAGGATCATTCCGGCGATCGTGATGCCGCGGAAGGCGTCGAGGGAAGCGAGGCGCTCGCCGGCGATAATCGGTGAGGTCGACGCACTAATCTGCGCGCCGGCTTTCTCTGCAGGGAGTGTGGCCGTGGGCATCGGGAGAATCGTTTCTTACGGAATCTACTCGTCCTCAGAACCCGATTCTATCCAGACCGGCACAGATGGTTCTTCGATACGATAAATCCGTTCGATGCTGACCCTTGCTCCGGAACGGCGTTCCAGGTCATTCGAGCTGCCCTCGAAGGGCGCCCTGCGGGAAATCCTCGTTGTGGACGTTCACGTAAAAGTTCGATGGCCTGGCGGCGATTCGTCGTAATACGTCTCCGTCGGCGTCGGTCACGCATCCTCCCAGCCCGCGATTACCGAGGTCGAAATCTACGACGGGGCCCCCGGAGGATCCTGCAGCTCCTTCATGGATGTGGGCGGCGCCAGGGGGGCTTATTCCCGAGATATCCAGTGCGTAACAGATGCGGCGTGCGTTTGGATTGAGGACGACGAATGCGGTGCCGCTGCCGTCGGCCCCCGGACCGGGTACCTCCGCCCCTCCGGACAAATCGATCGTAAAGACTTTAATGCCGGTTACTGCAGGGCGTGTAGGCTCGGTCATCTGAGCGAAAGCCGTGTGCGAGAAGGCAGCGAGTAGAGCGACGGCAGCCAACGCCGCGGGGAATGATGGTCGACGATTCATGGATTCTGATATCTTCGGTGAGCAGTCGCAACATAGCACTGAATGTAGATTTCAGCCCACCCATACAACGTAACTTGGTTCTCACGCATGAGACCATCTCCGTGGTGAGCCGCCGCGGCCGGAGGCGATCGGCGGCGGCGAGCCGTCATTCCACGAGTCACACCGGTACGGCTACCTCGTCGGATCCAACGCCCTCCAGTTCCTGCGTGCCCCGCTCCGCCGCGGCATCCTCGGCAATGACGTCCATCAGGCGTTGAGCCTGTGTGCGATACTGTGGTTCGGACAGCACCTGCTCCACCGCATCCCGAATTTTCGCCGGCTTCGCCGAGGGCCGCAGGCGTATTCCTACGCCATGCGCGGCAACACGGGCGGCATTGTCGTTTTGATCGCGGCCCATGGGCATACAGACGAGCGGGACGCCGTACGAGAGGGCCCTCATCATCGTGCCGTGACCTGCATGGGTCACTACAGCGGCTGCTTTGGGGAATAGCTGACCGTGCGGGGCCGATGCGACCGCGATCACATTCTCCGGAACGTCGAACGATTCCGACGCCATCGCGGGGCCCAGCGTCACGAGCCCCCGGACATCCAGTCCGCCCAGCGCCGTCATCGCGCACTGGAGTGCGCCCCGCTGATTCTGGAAGGTCGACGAAAGGCTCACGACCACGAGAGGCCGCGTATCTTCGTCCGGCCAGGGGTTCTTCCAGTTCGAGGAATCGACCCAGTCCGGATCGTCGAGAATGGGGCCCACGTACCGGACATTCTGCGGAGCCGGTGTGATGGGAAAGTCGAATGCTTCGCACGTCTGGATGAGCCGTAGGTCGGCGCCATGGTACACATCTAGGATTTCGCGGGCTGTTTTGAGAGGCGGAAGGCCGAACGCGTGCCGGGTATCGTTGAACGCACCCAGATAGCGCTTCAGCTGGAGAAAGAACAGGCGAGTGAAGAGCCCGTCGCGGAGGCGGCCAAGGGCATCGGAACGAGGAAGAAAGCCCGGTCCGGCGGCCGGTCTGCCGGGGCCCGGAAGGTATTCCGGCATATGGAAGAGGACGACGCGCGGCAGCCCCGCCGCCTCCCCCGCAATGAGCGCCCCGATCATATTTAAATCCACCACGAGGACGTCGGGTGCCACCTCCTGTATCGCACGGTGCGTCTCTTCGGCGACGATGTGAGCAGGACCGAACATCAGATTGTCGAAGGCGCGCCTGAGCGATCCGATGGGCGACTTTGCTTCACTGTCGCGGACGAGGTCGACGGTGCGATCTGTCCGCGTAAAATGCCTGTCAAATGGAATGAACCGGGCGCCCGCCTGCACAACAGGATCTTGAAGGCATGGCTCGGTGAGCACGCTCACGTGGTGACCGCGGTCGGCCAAACGGCGGGCGAGGCCCAGTACGGGTGCAACGTTTCCGCCGCCCTCCCAGGTAACGAATAAGAACGAACGTGTGGCTTCCATGACGCTCTTAGGATTGATGAGAAGAAAGAAGAACGAGACCATCGATGAGTGCCCGCAGCGTGCGCTTCGTCTCCTCGGTGGAACGACCAAGGTCGCGGCGCAAGAGCTTCCAGAGATAGAGATCCGTAACGGCCACGAATCCATCGAGCCGACGCTCGTAGTCGTCGCTGTCCGATGGCGGGAGAAAGGGACCGAACACGCGAGCACACCACGCTCGATGTTCCCGGCGGCCGGTCTCCGAGACGGCCCGCGCGGCTTCGAGCTTCTCCTCCAGGTCGATCGTGCGAAGGATCGCATCCCCGTCGCGCTCATAATGCGTAAGCAGAATTTCGAGGGCTCCGTCGACGTTGCCGGCGCTCGCGCGGTCGCGGTCCACCCGAATCCCGGCGACGTCGCCCTCGATGCACGCCTCGATGACGCCCCCCTTCGACCCGAAACGTCGGATGACCGTCTGCACGGAGACGCCGGCGCGATCCGCAATGGCCTGCAACGTGATTTCGTCGAGCGCCCGCTCTCGCCATAGCGAGACGGTGGCCTCCAGAATGTCGCGCCCGGTCCGTGCGGCTGCCTCTGCGCGTGCGGTCATCCGATACCGTCGTGTCGATGAATCTGATTTCATGTTAGTAACATTAACACGAAATAGTATGATTGTCAAGGGGCAGGTCGCTCTTTATCGTGATCTCGGAGGCTGCGACGGCGTTGTCGATGCCTCGATGGCTGCGTTTATTAGTATACTTTGTCCGCCTTCGGTCCTCCTGGACGCCACTAATTAGAACCCATCCCGCCGTGTCCACGACTTTCCTGATACTTCTGACGGCCGGCAGCGTCGCGCTGCTTCTTCTGCTCATCATCGTTGTCCGGTTGCAGGCTTTTGTCGCGCTGCTGCTCGTCAGCATGTTCGCCGCCATCCTGGGCGGCGTGCCGGTCGGCGAAGTGGTCGACGCGCTCCGAGAGGGCATGGGTCGGACGCTCGGATATATCGCCATCGTAATCGGCCTCGGTACAATGCTCGGCGAAATCATCCAGGTTTCGGGGGGTGCACGTCAAATCGCCAACACGCTGCTGAGGAGATTCGGCGAGGGGCGAGCTCAATGGGCGCTGGCCCTGCTCGGATTGATTGTAGCTATCCCCGTCTTTTTCGAGGTGGCGCTGATTCTTTTCATTCCCCTCGTCTACGATCTGACGCGCAGGACGGGAAGGCCGATACTCCGCTACGGAATTCCTTTGGTGGCGGGCATCGCGGTCGCCCACGCATTCATCCCGCCGACACCCGGTCCCGTCGCCGTGGCCGCGCTTCTCAACGCGGACCTCGGCTGGGTGATCTTCTTCGGACTGATCGGCGGCATCCCGGCGACTATCGCCGGCGGCATTCTCTTCGGATCATTCATCTCACAGCGAATCACCGTCGGCGTGCCCGAATACATGCTCGTTGAGGCGCCGGAAGAAAGCGCGGCGGCCGAAAGACGCCGGCCCAGCTTCGGGATCGTAGTCGCGATGCTGGCACTCCCGCTCGTGCTGATCTTGCTGAACACCGCCACCGCCGTCATGCTCCCCGAGGAGAATGCCGTGCGGGTGTGGATGTCGTTCATCGGCCATCCGTTCACGGCGCTCATCATCGCCGTCCTGCTTGCTTTTTATTTCCTGGGTACGCGGCTCGGCTTCACGGCCGACGAGATCCAACGCGTGGCGACGAAATCAATGGAGCCGGTAGGAATGATCATTCTTCTCACGGGAGCCGGCGGCGTGTTCGGCCACGTGCTGGTGACCACCGGTGTCGGCGATGCGCTCGTCGAGGTGATGGCGGCGACCAATCTCCCCATCTTATTGTTTGGATTTCTGATCGCCACGATGGTGCGCGTATCACAGGGCTCTGCAACCGTTGCGATGGTTACGACGGCGGGGCTCATGGCGCCCATCATCGAAGCCGGCGACGTCTCGGCCCCCCTTGTCGGTGCGCTGACCATTTCCATCGCATGCGGAGCAACCGTCCTTTCACACGTCAATGACTCGGGTTTCTGGCTCGTCAGTCAGTTCATGGGCCTGACCGAGAAAGAAACGCTGAAGTCCTGGACCGTGATGGAGACCATCGTCGGCGTGACGGGCCTCGTGGTGATGCTCGTGGTCGGCATCTGGCTCTGAATGTGGGCCGCGCTACGGTTCGCCGACGCTCGGAAGCCTACGGCGCGGAATGGAATCTACCCGCTACGACGCCGCTCGTAACATCGCTTTAATGGTTGTAATCGTCTGGGAAGCTGCCGAAGAGACGCGAACCAAAACATCCGATCCCGGGTAGCGCACAACACCTTCATCCTCTATCCAACAACTGAGTGTTCGCGCCGTTATCCCGGGCGATCGAACCGATGAGCGGCGAATCCGCACACGTAACGGCGAATGCGCACACGTAACCCCGAATGCGCACACTTAGCGGCGAAATGCGCACACTTAGCGGCGAAATGCGCACACTTAACGGAATAGCTAAAAGGAGGAAGAAAATGAGTACACAACTTTGCGGACCGTCCGCGGACGATACGTCGCCCATGGCCGGCAATTTCGTGCATCGTGTATGTACCGGCGCCCTGCTGCTGATACTGGCTTTCACGTTCCCCGCCTGCGGAGACGCCGAAGTCGATGACGTGAGTGATTTCCGCACCGAGGGAGAAATGGCCGACCGGGACGCTATGGCGGGCGATCATATGGTCGCCGTCAGCATCGTAAACGGCGGCGATATCGTACCTACGATGCCTGCGGGGCATACGACACTCACCGTCGACAACATGGGAAATGAAGATTGCGTCTTTACGATGCAACCCATTAGCGGGGGCGACATCACGAACGGCAGTGCTACACGGCAGGGGCGTGGTTACGGGCAGGGCGCCGATGGCTCGGTTGACGAGAATCTGGAAGGCCGCAGCGGCGCGACCTCCGGTCAGGACGCGGAACGGCTCGGAAGCAAGTCGGATGACGAGAGCGTTCCGTCAAACCCTGAAGCCGGCCTCTCGAGCGACGACAGGGCGGGCATACCCGGCGGCGAGGCAGGCCCGGGTACGCTTCATGGTGGGTCTACGAATCGAATAACGGCCGGGCAGGAAGGAAAGGTTACGATGAACCTGGAGCCCGGCATGTATCAGGCCACCTGTAACGGCTCGAGCGGAACGGCGGCGCAGAATCAAACGGATCCGCTCATCGTGATGGTGACGGACGAGGAGGTGAGCACCGGAAACGTGCGGAGCCGCCGTGGAACGATGGACGACAACGCCGGCACCGAGAGCTCAGCCGGTCCTGCGACGGGCGCCCGCCGGTGAACCTCCACTGAGGGACTTTTTACGTATCAGTAAGTATTGGGCCGGACGGGGGCAGCCGATGGCGTCCCCGTCCGGCCCATTTATTGCCTGAACCTCCACATCTTCGTGGATCGTCGACGGCACCATAGATCCATCGTTGTAGCCACATGTTGAATCGCCGGGGAAGAAATGGAGATTGATCGTCTCTCGATCCGCACGCGCCCTGCCGGAAAGCCGGTGATGCATCAGACCTGGGACAAGCTGCTTTTCATGCACTGGCCGATTCCGAAGGCGGAGCTCTTACCGCTGATCCCACGGGGTCTGGAGATTGACACCTTTGGCGGCACGGCGTGGATCGGCGTCACGCCGTTTACTATGCCTCGGATTCGCCCACCGGGCCTTCCTGCGCCTCCCGTTGTTGGGAGGTCTCATGAAATAAATGTGAGGACGTATGTCCATCGTCGAGGCGTGCCGGGTGTCTGGTTTCTCTCGCTGGACGCGAGCAATCCTCTGGCGGTACTTGGCGCAAGGCTTGGCTTTTCCCTGCCCTACTTCGTAGCCAGGATGAGCCTCGAGGAACGGGATCGGACGATTCGGTTTGCCTCGCGGCGGGCGCAGCCCGGTGCACCACCGGCGGATTTCGAAGCGGTGTGGCGTCGAGAGGAGGCACTACCCGACGCGCAGCCGGATTCGCAGGAATTCTTCCTCATCGAGCGGTACTGTCTCTACGCCTCGCGTGGAGAGAACATGTACCGGGCGCGCATTCATCACGAACCGTGGCCGCTTTGCCGTGTATCGCTGATGTCCCACGCCTCAAGCATGGTCGAATCACACGGCCTATCAGTGCCGCGCGTGTCTCCGCTTCTCCACGGCCAGATTGCTCCGTTGGACGTGGATGTCTGGGCTCCGGAGAGGCTTTGAACCTCCAGCTGACGCTCAGTACTAGATTTCCCCTCCCGCTTGCCTATCTTCCGACAGGACCGGATTCTAAATCGACCCTCACTCAACGTTTATGGCCGGCGAAGTTATCCATCGCGATCATGTCGAAAACAAGTCACTGCGGCGGCTTCGGCAGTTTTACCGCGCCGCCCGAAAAGGCGCGTGGGATGTAGATGATCTGGGTTGGGATCGGCTGTCGCCGGCTCCGAATGCCGAGAAGGAGCGATGGAACGCGGTTTGGTCGAGCGTCGTGCAGCAGCAGCTGCAGGCGGATCGGTTTGCTATTGAAGCCGCCACGAACCTGCTCCTCCAGGTTGAGGAGAAGGAAGCCGTTCTCTACTACAGTACGATGGTTCAGGACGAGGCACGCCACGTCGAGGGCTGGACGCGGCTGCGTCACATGCTGTTGCCGACGGACGATCACGACCCCTATCTGGGCGAAATGGGCGAGATGCTCCTTGATGCCGATACCCTCGAGGAACGGGTGATCGCCTTCCAGGTCGTTTTCGAGGGTGTCGCCATCCAGGCTTTCAAAGACATCGCGGCGGCAACGGAGCGAACCGTGCTTGGGGAGATGTCGACGCGGCTCATCCGCGACGACAGTATTCACCATAATTCGGGTGTCGCTTACGCGCAGTATCTGATGAAGGATGCCAGCGATGCGCTCAAGCGCCACATCGACGCCTCTCTGAAGCGCTATGTGCCCCTCTACTTCGAGCACGTCACCTATCGGCCCCACGCCCGCCAATGGATGTCCCGGTACATGGTTGATCACGACAAGCGTGTCATCGCGCGTAACAAGCGCCTGATCACCCAGGCGCTTCTGGATCTCGGGCTAGCGTGCCCGTTTGGCGAGTGAGGATCCCGTCTACGTCGCGGCCTTGGTGAGCACCGGAAGCTTGGCCGTCCGCAGCCAGAAGGAGTCGATTCGCTTGAACAACTCGATGAGATCGGTCAGCGTCGACGGTTTGGTGACATACGCATTCGCACCTTGCGCATAGCTGTACGTCACGTCGCTCTCTGAGCTGGAGGTGGTGAGCACGACGATCGGGATCGACCGGAGATTAGGATCAGCCTTGATCTCGCGGAGTGCTTCGCGACCGCTCTTTTTTGGCATGTTTAGATCCAGCAGGATCAAACCGGGCCGTCGCACGGATCCCGACGATTGGAACGTGCCGATACCGCGAAGATAGTCAAGCAGCTCAACGCCGTTTTCAACTTCGTGAAGATCATTCTGGACGTTGTTTTCCATAAAGGCTCGACGAATGAACAGGCGATCGTCCGGGTCGTCCTCTGCAAGGACAATGTCGACGAGTTCGGCCATACGTTGTACTACAGATATGACACAGACTCCGAGGAATGATGCGAGCGCGCGCTCGGTTGTGTCGACGAGGAACTCATCCCTGCAGCGCCGTCATGGGCGGCGCGCCGGGTGGCGAATGTGCATCGTGTGGTATGGGATCCTCAAACAGGTTACGCTTTGATAATGGCGCCACGCAAGTCAAAGTCCTAATTAACATAGACATGGAGTACATGGCAGGCAAGGATACGCATGTAATTCATTTCAAATGCGATCGGCGATCCTGTTCCGGTGATGAATTCACACCGCGCCCTTCCCATTAAAAAACGCTTAAAATGTAGATTGAAAGCTCGCAGCGCCGAAACCGCCTGCGAAATGCGAGGTTGTCGCCGGAAATCAGGTACCACAGAAAGCGGCGCGACCGACCCGTCCTCATGGCCAAGATTCAAGGGCTTACGAATCACACCACGACGATCGTGTCAGTCCCATCGCTCTCGATAACGCGGCGGGGCAGCCCATGGAGCATTCCGCTCGGCGAACCGGACCGAACCGGGATGCTCATCGCGATCTCCTTCGTTCTCGTCACGCTCATTGCGATGACCGTTGCGCTCGGCTTCGCGGTTCTATTCAGTTAAACGTCTTGTGGGCGGCGGCCCTCTTATCCCAGGGTATACGTTATGCTAGGCAACATCGGAGGCGCGGAGCTGATCCTGATCATGGTCGTGATCTTGCTCCTTTTCGGCGCTAAGCGAATCCCGGAAATCGCGCGCGGACTGGGTCAAGGAATCCGCGAGTTCAAAAAGGCCACGAGCGAAATCTCGCGGGAATTGAAGCTGGAAGACGACCAGATGCGGCGCGCTAGGCCCGAGCCGGCCTCCGTGAGCCGCAGCGACGTCAATCTGCAGGGAACCGCGACGAGTCCAGATCGGGAATGATACGCAGCGCGTTTGCGAAGTAGACGTTGCGAAGAACCTCGTCGGGAAGATCGAGACCGTAAAGGCGCCAATCACCGTGGCGCTTGCGATAATAGGAAAAGTACTCGTCCGCGGTCTCGAGCGTTCGGAAGTAGACATGATATTCCGACGGCTCCCAGGAATCTTTCCCCATAAGCACCCGGTCGGAATATTTGGCGAGGAAGTTCCGTGCCGTCCGCGGTTGACGCCCGAGCTCGGCGAGCACCGCGCCGAGCTCGGTGTACATATTCGGCATCTCGTCCAATAGCCGGCCCAGACGTCCAAGGTCGTTGCCGAGCCAGCTCAAGTGAGCGCTGATGAACGTCGTCTCAGGGTGCTTTCGGATAAGGCTCCAGTGCTCGCCCATGATCGTCTCCCACGACGGCTCCGGATTGCGTTTGCGGCGCGGGAACTGCTTCAACTCGAACCAGCGCTCGTTGAAACGATCGTGCGGCTCCCAGAAGGGAGCAGGATCGCCCGTGTGGATGAGCACCGGAATCCCGAGGTCGCCGGCTTTCTCCCAGATCGGATCGAGGCGCGGATCGTCCGTGGCGACGCGCCGTCCGTCCTCGTAGAAGACGTACATCCCCAGATTCTTGAAGATCTTCAGGCCCTTTGCCCCACTGCGGACGTCCTCCTCGAGCTGCGCGGCCGCCTTTTCGCCAAAGTCCGGCTCGTCGATGGCCGAGAAGTCGACATTGGCAAAGTGAACGAACCTTCCGGGTGCGTGCGTCTCGGTATGGGTGACTTTTTGACGCAGACTCTCGCCGCTGCCGCCACTGAGGTTCACCATCACCGACAAATTAAGCGCATCCATCTCTGCTACGAGGGAGTCGATGCCGGCTTTGGACAGTTCGCCGACGCGCCACTGATGGGCGTGGGCATCGACAAACGGATACCCTGCCCGCTCGATCGGGTGCTCCTCTACCACCAGGGTCGACCGCGGCTCGTAATCTTCCCATTGCATGTCCTGGGCATACGTCGTGACCGGCAGAACGCCGATCGCGACGACCAACGCCGCAATTTTACCGTTCATCATCTCCGAATAAAGCTGGCGGGGAAAGCGGACGGCAGGATAGATCTTACCGGCTCAATCGACCTTCTCTTTCGATACGTACACTCGGTACTGACTTCCTTCATCGTCGATTTTGCTCGATCGGACGATAAATTCGAGGTCTTTCTCTACCGGCTTGATGTTGCGTTCTATAAAACTCCGGAGATTGGGAACGTCGTTCTTCGACATCTCATCAATACGAAGAACCTTCCCTTTATCCAGCCATTGGATGTGTTGCTTGAGCGGATCGAATTTGGATGTTCTGCGTCCGCCGCCTTTCGATCTGAGTTCAGACAATTGCGACTGCGCTTCGTCTATTGAGACGACCTCAGCTTTAAACGTGCTTTTTGCCATGTTGTGCGATTGCGATTGGAGGATGATGTGGGGAGCGATTATGGTATCAGGATCGCTGTTGGATTCTGATACGCACAGGGCTACCGCGCACTGTTGGAATCTGATACGAACAGGGCTACTGCGCTGCAGTGATTCTGTTTCTCAAAACCCGCATTTGCGCTCATTTTGCGCAGATGGTAACGTTACCAAAGTCTTCCCGAGCCGTTCTGAACGTGAGATTACAGCCATCGGCCGGTCGGAGCTGACCCAATTCAATCGCCGCGAGTACGAACGGTTTTGGCGGTGCCATAGAACACGAAGGACGGAGTAAACATGACGATAGCATTTATCAGCGACATTCACGCCAATCTTCCTGCCCTGGAAGCCGTTCTGGCGGATCTCGACACACGGCGTATCGACGCGCTGTACTGCCTCGGCGATCTCGTGGGATACGCCCCGTGGCCCAACGAGGTCGTCGCGGCCGTTCGCGGTCTGCGGATCCCGACGATTGCGGGAAACTACGACGAGGGCGTTGGGCTTCGTTCGGACGACTGCGGATGTGCCTATAAGACGCCGGAGGACGAAGCTCGCGGCGTGGAATCCATCGCATTCACCAACGGAGCCGTCTCGGACGACGTGCGGGCGTATCTACGGGGACTGCCTCGTCACATTCGTTTCGTGTTTCAGGAGCCCCGCACTACGACGGCTCGCCCCTTCGAGGTGTTGATGGTGCACGGCAGTCCGCGGCGCGTGAATGAATATCTTTTCGAAGATCGCCCCGACAAAAGCTTTCACCGCATAATGGAGGCGGCGAACGCCGACGTTCTGCTGTTCGGCCACACGCATAAGCCCTATCACAAGGTGCTGCAGTATGAGGTGGATGGCGAGTCGCATCTTCGACACGCCGTGAACATCGGTTCCGTCGGCAAGCCGAAGGATGGCGACGCGCGCGCCTGTTATGCATTGCTGCATTTCGGTGGGAATCGGTCGGGCGCGAACGCTTCGTCCGCATCGCCGGCTTCGTCCTCATCGCCGGCGTCTTCCACGTCGTCGGCGTCTCCAACGTCGCCGGCGTCATCCACATCGCCGGCGTCCTTGCCTTCACCGGCGTCGCCCGGCGCGACGGCCTTCGCCTCCCATTCGCCCTCTGCTTCGTCGCGGGAGAGCGTTCAGGTGGAGTTCATCCGGGTGGCCTACGACGTCGAAGCGGCGGCCAAAGCCGTCGAAGCGAGCCCTCTTCCGAAGGCCTTCGCAGACATGCTGCGCGGGGCGTACTGATCTCGCCGCAGCATCATTAAAAGATCCTTAAAGCAGCTCGGATCGAGAAACCGACCTGTGGCTTCACGGTATGGCCGTTATTATGGCCCGTCTCGTTCCACACATACGGAATCATGCGACGTCGCGCGTCCGGTACGCCGGGCTGCTCCTTGCAGCCGTACTGGCGTTCGCGGGGCTGCGCCAGCCGACGATAGAATCCTCCGGCGAGAACGTTGTTCTCGCGCCGGCGGTCGGGACGTCGTGTGTTCCCGCGTCGGTTGTCATCACGGAACCGGTCGACGACACGTTCGCGCGCTCAGCACTCGACGGTTCCAGTTGGGCCGTCCGAGACGTGAACATTCAGATGCCGTCGGAGCGGGTTTCAGAGCGAAAGCCGACCTCTGAGCGTGGTATCGATGCGGATGCTACGCGTCGGATCACGACCCATCCACCGGCGCAATGCGCCACACGTTCGGCCGCTTTCCACGATGCCACACCTCCACAGGCTCTCTACCAACTGCACAGTGCACTCTTAATCTGAGAGGGCTATCTCGACCGTCCGATCACTCCGCCGGTGCATCATTTGCGGTTCTCGGACCTATTTGCACGAGGCGTGAGCCGCTTCTGCGTTTGCGGCCATCATCTAGTGCCGCCGGCGTGGCGTTCCGCCGTTCCCAGCTTTCCTTTCTAATCGCCCATTCTCCGGGCCGAGATAGCCATGACTACGAAGAAGAAAACACGCCCCCACCGGGCGGCAAAAAACAATATTTCGAAAAACAAAACTTCGCGGTACACCACCCAGAAGACCTCGCTCGCCGTGTCGGATGAAACGACCGAGCAGAGCTGGATCGTTTTCGTCCTGGGATTGTTCGTGCTGCTGGGTATCGTATTTATCAGCGCGATCAGCTACATCCTCCTGCTCGGATAGCATCGTCAATTGATGAAGCCGCGGCGCCTTTCTGAGGGCCCGAGGATTGACAGGCGTTGTGGCGTTGACGGAGCGGCGGCCGGCGATCGTCGATCGCGCCGCGGTGATCGCCGATCGCGCTATAGGGGAGCCGGCCTGGAATCCGGCTGATCTTCGGGCTCTCGGAGGGAAGCGGGGACTTGCCCCTGCCGCGTCCAGCGTGACGTTGCCAAGGCTTCGCGTGCGCCGTCAGTTCAGAAATGTGTCGAGGAGAGTAAGGAGGGCGGCTAGAAAACCCATCGCCCCGATGATGCGCCAGGTCATTCGGGTTTCCATGGCTGCGAGTTCGGACTTGAGTTCGGAGTTCAACTCCGCCAGGTCCGTCTTGGTAGCGAACGTCTCGGTCAGATCTGCAATGACCCTCGACAACGCGTCCGCCTGGATCTCGGTGAACATCGATCGCTTGAGATAATCTCGAATCAGCTCTCTGTTCATCGTACCGGGGCGCGGCGCACAGGATTCCGTGGATGGAAAAAACAATAGACCCATCCACAACGGAAATATAACTTCTTGCGCTCATCTTTTGCCTCGCGCTGAGCCATATGGACGTGGCCTTTCGTAGGTTTGTGATCGGAAGCCGACCGCGCTACAAAAACAAGAACAAGGACATTTCCTACATGGGTGCGGAAGACTTGCATCGTCGAGACAACGAGCCGCACAGCCATGCGGAATACGATCGTCGCCAAGAGACCGAGCGTGGCCTGCATGCGAAAGGCGAAGACGATGACGTTGAAAAAACGGCGCGCGGCGGAGGTGCGGACGATCTGCACGCTCGGCACCTCAAACGTCTTGCGAGAAGAGCCGCCCGTCTGGCAAACCGCAGCAGGGCATTTTCGTGGGCCCGCCTGGCAACGGTCGTGGCAGGCGCCGTGGTCGTCTACTGGCTGTTTCGTTCCGTGGGCCCGAATGCCGGTGTGGCGTCGCTAGTCGGCGGCATCGCCGTCTTCATCGGATTGGTGAAGATGCATGACCGGGTGGAGGAGAGCTTGAGCCAGACACGCCTTCTCAGGCGCATCAAAGAGCTGCATGAGCACAGGAGGGCTCTGAACTGGAGCGAGATACCGGAAGAGCCGGACGATATCGATCTGCGGATGCATCCCCTCGCGGCCGATCTCAACATAATCGGTCCGCGATCCCTCCATCATCTGGTTGACGCATGCGCCTCGAAAGGGGCGCGCGACGTGCTGCGGGAATGGCTTATGGATCCGGTACCGGAATACGAGCGCATCATGCGGCGCCAGGCGCTCGTTCTCCAGCTCGTTCCGCTCGGTATTTTCCGAGATCACCTCGCTCGCATGTCCATGCTGGAAGGTCTGAACCGGCATTGGGATGACGGCCGTCTTCGCGACTGGCTGTTGCGCGAGGACGTTGCGCCGCAGCTTCGCTCGTGGCTGGTAGGATTGAGCGCGTTCGCGTTCGTGAACGTGCTGCTCATCATCGGACACATTGCAGGTCTCGTGCCGATGCTCTGGCCCATGACCGTGCTGGTCTACTTCGCGATCTACTTCATGAAGTACCGGTCGGTGAAGGACCTGTTCGACGAGGCACAGGATCTCGATCTGATGCTCGAGCGCTTCACGCCCCCCCTCGAATATCTCGAGCGATTTCGCTTCGCCGAGGGCTCTGAAGCGGAGCGCGTGAGAGCGCCACTAAGGCAGGCACGACCGTCGCGCGAGCTGCGATCCCTCCGCCGCATTGCAGCGGCTTCAGCCGTGACGCGGAGCGAGTTTTTGTGGCTCCTGCTGAACGTAATACTGCCCTGGCAGATGCTGTTCACCGTCCTGATGCATCGGGCCAAGGACGGTCTCCGAGCGTACCTTCCGACCTGGCTCGACGCGTGGTACCGTATCGAGGCGGCCTCGTCGCTGGCCGCTTACGCCGAAAGTCATTCGCAGCGGGTGTTTCCAAATCTGGAAGAGCCTGCCGACGGGGTCGTGTTCGAGGGTGAGGGCCTGGGCCACCCCCTGCTGCGCGAAGACGTAAAGGTGCGCAATGACTTTCGGGTAGATCGGCTTGGGCAGGTAGTGCTCATCACCGGATCCAACATGTCTGGAAAGAGCACCTTCCTGCGAACCATCGGCGTAAATCTTCGGATGGCGTATGCCGGAGGCCCCGTCGACGCGGTTGCGCTTCGGACCACCTGCTTCCGCGTGTTCACCAGCATCAACGTGGTCGACTCGGTGCAGGAGGGGCTTTCTCATTTTTATGCCGAAGTGCAGCGTCTAAAACAGCTGCTGGATGCGCTGAACGACGGCACCGATCTCCCATTGTTCAACTTGATCGACGAAATCTTCCGCGGCACGAACAACCGAGAGCGGCTAATCGGCAGCCGCGCGTTCATTCGCGCGCTGGCCGGCCGCCGGGCGATCAGCCTCATCTCGACCCACGACCTGGAACTCACGCAACTGGAAGAAGAAGTGTCGCAACTAAGCAACTTCCACTTTCGCGAAGATGTCAGCGGCGATCGGATGACGTTCGACTACACGTTGCGCACGGGGCCGTGTCCCACGACGAATGCGTTGAAGATTATGGCGCGGGCGGGTTTGCCGGTGGGAGAGGAAGGGGAAGGGGAAGGGGAGATTAATCGGAAGGCGGAGCCACCATCAGATCCTCAATGATGCGGGCGAGCTCTTCGCGCGGCATGCGCTCGATGAGATAGGCGTGGTTACGATCGGGTGCATCCTCCCAGACGTTGGAGCCGTCTTCTTGGACGGCATTGCGTCCCTGAGTCTCGGCGCTCCAGTAATCTTGCAGGCCGCGGACGGCGTACAGGACGGATGTCTGATCGAAGCTGCTGTGGGGCCAGATGCCTGTTTGCGGTTCGAAATCCGGCGAGAATCGACGCGCAAAGTGTAGATCCCACAAGTGATAGGCAACGCGCACCGGGTTGTCGGCGGGTGTTTCGGTGTAGAGACGCGGCCCCGTGAGCAGGTCGACGCCCAGCTCAAAGCCGCTGAACATAATCGGCGTCGGCCAGTGATCGGCCACGTGGCGCGCTGCACCGCCATCGACGGCAAAGTTCGATTCCTGGCCGCTCGGGTACGTTCCTCCCATTACCGAAAGGAGACGCACTTTGTCCGCGACGAGCTCCACACCGTTTCGATCGTCGATCTCATCGGCGGATGATTCGAGCAGATCCTGAAGATTCGTCAGCGGCCCGGTGGCAGTAATCGCGACGCTTGTATCCGGAGCCGCTGCAAGGATGCGACGGTAGAGCGCGACAGCCTCCTCCGCGTATTCGGCGTGCTGCAGGTCGTTTTCGAAGCGTCCGGCCACGTAGCCGTTGAACGATTCGCCCGACCATTCATCACTTGTGCCGGCCGGACCCGGTCCCTTTAAGGCGCCCACGGGCACGTCCGGCCGCCGGTAATAGGTGTTGATCGCATCAGCGCACGGTGGGCACCATGGACTCTTCGTACTGCACATCACTGCGAGCAGCACCGCCTCATTCCTCGACTGCAGCGCGTGAAGCATCGCCAGCGCGCCGGCGTCGTCGGAGTCCGGCCCAAGATCCGTGTCGAAGATGATGGCTACCGGCCGCAGCGTCTCCTGCGCAGCCGCGCGCATGGACGGCAGCAGCCATCCAAGGAAAACCAATACGACGAGGGCATTTCGCATGAACTGATGGCTTCGCACGGGATTAAGGCTGGCTTGGTCTTGTTCGGCCGAAAGAAAATAACTACGGACATGGATTGACGCAGACCTGTCCTGGCGGGTCTCTCTTCGGCGCTTGTTCCACGCGTCAATCCGTTTCCTGCGGCGGCCTATCCGAATTCATGCGGGTAGGCCAAAGAATCCGCACACACGATACGCTCGAGTAGCAATGCGCCGGCCAACAATCCGCGCCTGCGCCGGGCAACCTCTGCGCTCGCGGGCAGGGCGTCCCTCCGCGCTTGCGGAGAAAGAGTCCGCGCTTGCGGAGAAAGAGTCCGCGCTTGCGG
>CAZART010000065.1:0-30034 GCA_964487555.1 uncultured Rhodothermales bacterium | reverse complement strand
AGGATGAATTCCTGGCCATGCTCAGCCACGAACTTCGCAATCCGCTCGCCCCTATCCGCTCGGCCGTTCATCTCATGAAGATGCAGGATCGCCGCGGTGGGGAGAATCCGATTCAGACGCAGGCCCGCGAGATCATCGAACGTCAGGTCGCCAATCTTACCAAGCTTGTCAATGACCTGTTAGACGTTTCGCGCGTCATCAGCGGGCGCATCCGACTCGATCATCAGATTGTTGACGTGAATCAGATCATACGGCATGCGGTTGAGACCGCGATGCCCCAAATCGAGGGGCGTGGGCACGAACTATTACTTAGCCTTTCCGACGAGCCGATCTGCGCGAACGCCGACGCAACGCGACTGGAGGAGGTCTTTATCAACCTTCTCAATAACGCGGCGAAGTACACGCCGAAGAACGGACGCATTGACGTCTGGTGCGAGCAACCCGACGACACAGACGTCGCGCAGGTTCGCGTCCGTGACAACGGCCCGGGTATTGACGAGACGTTGCTACCGCACATCTTTGACCTGTTCACACAGTCCGAGCGACCGCTGGCACGATCATCCGGCGGTCTCGGCATCGGGCTCTCGGTGGCGCATCGGCTGGTCGAACTTCACGGCGGCAGCATCGATGCGAAGAGTCCTGTGGATAAGGAGCTTGGAGGCAGCGAGTTCATCGTGAGGCTTCCGCACATTCCCACTGCTCCGGATGTCGAACCCGGGACTCCGACGGGCGCAAAACAGGAGAACCCCGGGGATATACGTGTATTGATCGTGGATGACAATACCGACCTCGTGATGATGCTGGCGGAAGTCTTGCGGCAAGAGGGCTATTTCGTACAGAGTGCCTACACGGGCCCGGAAGGCCTGAAGGCCGCACAGCAGTGGCGGCCCGATATCGTTCTGTTGGACATCGGCCTGCCTGGTCTGGACGGATATGAAGTCGCCAGACGTCTGCGGTCCGACAAGACGCTGGGCACCGCGCTAAAAAACATGAAGCTTATTGCGCTGACCGGCTACGGCCGCGACACCGACGTGGATCTGGCCTTCGAGGCGGGCTTCGATGCCCACTTGACCAAGCCATACGAATTTGAGGAACTGGAGAAATTGATGCTCTCCCTCCACCCGAAATCGGATTCTGCGACACCCACACAATAATGGTCCCTCTGCATGCCGCTAATAATGTGCGGACATCCGGTATCAAACACGCCGTCGTCGACATCGTCGTAACAGTACTGATCGTCGTCGCCGTGGCGGTGGATCTGGACTGGGCCCGGTGGATCATCCTCATCTATACGCCCCTCATTCTCGTACTGAAGATGATTGCGGTGATGGGACCGAGCACGCGCATGCTGAAGGGGTCATCAAAAGAACCGCCGCGGCTGCTCCTGCACGTACTTTATGCCGTAAACGTCGTCGCCTTGGGCATCGGCGAATGGTGGTATCTTTTCGCTGGATGGATCGTGATCTGGATTCTGTCGATCGTCCAGGATCGAAAGTAATACGCACGTATGAATTCCGACGAAAGGAGGCGGCTCCAACGGCTCGACAACCTGGCGGAACTCCTCGATGAATCGATCCGCATTCCTGGAATCGGCTACCGGATCGGCTATGACGCGCTAATTGGATTGATACCAGGGGTGGGAGATCTGGCCGGCCTCATGTTCGGCACGTACATCGTCCTGGAATCCGCCCGCTTCAAAGTTCCGCGCAGCACACTTCTGAGAATGATCGCTAACGTTCTTCTGGAAGCGGCCATCGGTACCATTCCCTTGGTCGGCGACATTTTCGACGCTACCTACAAGTCAAATCTCAGAAATTTGAGACTTCTCCGTACTCGGATTGCGGCGCCGGAGAGCGTCCCAAAATCCGACCGCTCGTTTCTTGCCCTTCTGATCGCGATTCCGGTTTTTGGTCTAGTCATCCTTACGGCCCTAATCGTGTGGGTGCTAACGCTGCTGGTTTGAAGAGCCGGTACTTGCAACAAGGTTATTTCGCCGAAAACCGCGCCGAGTGGCGCAGGTTCGAGTACTCGCCAGGCTTTCAAAGCCTGGATGGATCAACCAGAACCGACTGCAGGTGTGTTCATGAGATCTGTCTGGAATGGAAGCATCGCCTTTGGGCTAGTGAGCATCCCTATCAAGCTCTACTCAGCCGTTAGCCAGCGGAGCATCGGCTTCAAACTGCTCTGCAAAGAATGCATGACGCCGATTCGGTATGAGCGGCATTGCGAGGGCTGCGACGGCGAGGTTGAGTGGTCGGATACGTTGAAAGCGCTCGATCTCGGCGATGGCCAGTACCTGCCGTTCACCAAAGAGGAGCTTGACACGATCAAACCGGAGAAGACGGACCGAATCGAGATCGTCGAGTTCGTCAAAGGAGACGAGATTGAGCCGATCTACTACGATAAGTTCTATTTCTGCGGACCGGCGAAGAAGACGGAGCGCTCATACTTCCTGCTTAAACAGGTTCTGGAAGATAGCGGACAGGTCGCCATAGGGCGGTTCGTCATGCGGGAACGCGAGTACGTAGCTGCAATTCAGTCCTATCGGACCGGTCTGCTCCTTGCGACGCTGTCTTACAGCTATGAAGTTCGAAATATTGAGGACGTTGAGACGCTGGCCGAGCCGCCCGAGCTGAAGAAGCAGGAGATGGAGCTGGCGAGGAAACTCGTCGATCAGCTGAAGCAGGATGAGCTGAATCTCGAAGAGTTTAAGGATGAATTCGCGGAACGGCTCCAGGAGATGATCGAGAAAAAGGAAAAGATCGTTGTCGAGCAGCCCGAAGAAGCTGCACCCTTCGATGAGGAGTCGCTCATGGAAGCACTTCAGGCGAGTTTAAACTAGCCATCTTTCCGACTCGTCGTATCCGGCACCAGGGATTCTCCCCTACAGCGGCACGGCTCCTATGAAATGCATCAAACCGATGCTCGCAAGGATCGGTTCGCAATCGGACCTGGAGCGGGAGGGCTACATCTACGAGCCAAAGCTCGACGGCATCCGTGCGACCTACGTTTGGGATGACGGAGCATTCAAAGTGTTTAATCGATCCTGCCGTGACGTATCGGCAAGGTATCCGGAATTCGCCTTCACTGACGCGCTGGACGCCGAAAATGGAGTGCTCGATGGAGAGATCGTACTCTACGACGAAACCGGCAATCCGGATTTCACCGCTCTCATGCAGCGACATTTAGGGACCGGGCGCATTGGAAGGTTGGACCGGGCGATACGGTTTGGCGTTTTCGACATCCTGAGGAAAGATGGGGAGGACCTAACGGGACGTCCGCTGCTCGAGCGTAAGTCTATTTTGAGCGACATGATCACCAACCATCCTCATCTCGAACTCGTCATCCACACGCGTGAAAGCCGAAAGCTGTGGCAGTTCGTGCGGCAGCGATCGCTTGAGGGTGTCATTGCAAAGCGTGATGACGCCAAATACGAGGTGGGTCAGCGCAGCAGGAACTGGATCAAAATCAAGGCTTTCGACACGCTGGATGCGATCATCGTCGGGTTCACATCCGATAAGCGAGCCGTCTCGTCGCTGGCGCTTGCCGTTTATGACGAAGGTTCACTTCGCTTTATAGGGAAGGTCGGCACAGGACTGAGCATGAACGATGTGAAGATGCTCCGCGGGTTGCTGGAAGCTGCCGCGGTCGATGAGCCGCCATTTCCAGCCCCCGACGGCTATCGAGACATTCAATGGGTGGAGCCGAAGCACGTCGCAGAGGTCCGGTACCTGGAATTCGGCAAACAGGGTATGCTTCGCAACCCGTCGTTTTTGCGCCTTCGTACGGATAAAACACCTCAAGAATGCCTGCTCGAGCCACAAATCAGTTGATCATCGACGGGCAGCCAATCCAGATTTCAAACCCGGAAAAGGTCCTCTTTCCGCGAAGTGAAATTACGAAGGGCGAGTACGTAGCATATTACGAACGGGTGTCGCCGTATATGCTCGAGCACATTCGGAACCGTCCGCTCAGCATGGAGCGCTTTCCCGATGGGATCGAGGGTGAGAGATTCTATCAGAAGGAGGTACCCGATTATTTTCCGGGGTATGTCGATCGTGTGGATGTCGGGGAGGAAAACGACAAGCCCAAATTCTATGCGAGTGCGGAGAACCGGGCCAGCATCGTGTATTTGGCGAATCTGGTAACCATCCCGCACATCTGGATGAGCCGGAAGGAAGACCTGCGAAAGCCGGATCGAATGGTGTGGGATCTGGATCCGATGGGACTCTCGTTCGAGAAGGTAAAGGTGGCCGGCAAGCTTCTCCGGTATCTTCTCGGAGAAATTGGTGTCATGCCGTATCCCATGGTAACCGGCTCGCGAGGTCTCCACGTGGTAGCGTTCGTTCGCCCTGTTCATGACGTAGAGACGATCTTCGCGTTCACGAAGAAGGTTGCGCAGCTCATCACGAGAAAGCTACCGCAGCTCTTCACTGTGACGTATACCAAATCCAAGCGAGGAAAAAAGATCTACATTGACTACCACCGAAACGTGTACGCGCAAACCGGCGTCGCGCCGTACGCCGTCCGTCCCATAGAAGGTGCGCCGATCGCGATGCCGATCGATTGGGATGATCTCGAGGACGATGCGCTGAAAGCCACTTCTTTTACCATCAGGAATGCGTTCGACCGCCTCGATTCCGCGGGCGACGCGTGGATCGCGGACCTTAACGTTCTTGAACGTATCGATATCCCGATCACCCGTGTGGACGAACACCTCGACACGTCGCGAATCATACGATAGAGACGCCTGAAGGAAGCGCGTCGACGTCGCCTGTCTGCTCATAGAGATTCGATGCCATATCGGCACGGCTGAGCGGCGCGCTCAATGCAGAGGTTTTGCGGGTGTGACACGGTGGTGGCACTGTGTGTCTGTAAACTATCGCGCATGATCGAGGCAACCGCCCGTGCTGCCTCGACCTGTCTCCGTGAATTTGCAGCAGACAGAACCCGACGGCTTGGATTCCGCATCTCGACCACATCACATTTCGCAGCTGGCGTCGCTGTGTGAACGCCACCCCGTCGAGGAGAAGGTGGTTTTTGCGCCGACCCTGCAAATCGGCCATAATCTCGGGACGGCGCTCGCGCGTAGCGGCGTTGCGTGGGTCAATTTGCGCGTGACGACCCCCGCCTCATGGGCCGAGCGCCTCGTCGGTTCTGCGCTTAGGGACGAGGGTCGGCTCCCGCTCGTGCAGGATGCTGATTCTTTTTTCCTCCTCGGCTCCATACGCGATGAAAGATGGCCCGAGGATCATCCTCTCGTCCGCGGCTTCTCGGCGGGAGGCTTTGCGAGGACGCTTCTAAAGACCATTCGGGCACTCCGACTTGCCGGTGTGCGGCCGGAGGATCTCTCCATGTCGGCATCGGGAATCGACGGCGTTCTGGCTCGCCAGTATGCTGCATATTCCAAATGGCTGGAGGACGCGCGCGTGTACGACCAGGCCGACTTATATCGCCGCGGCGCGACGGAGGGGGCCGGCAACGAGATCATATTCGCCATTCTAGATGAAACGCCGCTTCCGCAGTGTGCCTACGATTTCGTGAATGCGTGCAGCGGAGAGGGAATGCTTCGAATCGGCCGGCCATCATACGGTTTTCCGCTACCGGAGCATTCGGCCGGCGTACGCTTTTCTGACGCACCGCTCAGCTCGAGTAACGGAATTGTCGGGCGAGGCGGCCACCTCCAGCTGAGCGGCCTCTCGCAAGACGATCGACGATTGATAGCTCTTCGCCGCGCCGTCGGCGTCGAGACGGAGATCAGAGGGATCTTGCGTGAGCTCCTGGCCGCGGGCGCGGTACTCGACGAAATCGAAATTGCGTATACGTCGGAGAACCCCTACCTCTCGTTCCTCGTCGAGGAGACGGATCGTTTGAACTTGCCGACGACCTTTGGAGCCGGGGTGCCCGTGACGTACACGCGGCCGGGGCAGGCGCTGCTGGGTTTTCTGCGCTGGATGGCATCTGGTTTCGTTCCCCTGGAACTCGTGCGCTTTTTCCGAAGCCGATTGATTTTTCTTGGGGCCGATACCGATCTGCACGAGGTCTCCGCGGCCGGTGGGATGTTGCTCGAGGCTCGGCTGGGGCCGGGGCGGCATGGGTGGCGGAATTCCTTCGAGCGTTACGTCGACCGTATGGACGAGCGTCTAGGTGCCGTGGAATCCGATGAGGGAAGACGCTACCACGCCTTCCGTCGTGATGCGGCCGGGCGGTTAATGCGGCACCTGGAGATTCTGTACGGGTTGTGCCCGTCGGAGGAGACGACCTGTTTGCGTGCTATTTCCGAGTCGGCGTTAGCCTTTCTGAACACGTTCGCGTTATGGGAGGGGGACAGAGACAGGCGCGCTAGAGAGTCCCTGTCGGACCGGCTGATAGACCTTACCGAAAGCACGCGCGTCGAGGGGCGTGTCGACGAACTCGCGTCGATGCTCGCAGAGCTGATTGAGATGCATAAGGCCGAGGCGGCCGTAGCGCGTCCCGGCTGCCTCTACGTGGTGCCGCTTGAACGTGCGGGGTACTCCGGTAGGGCCGAGACCGTGATCCTCGGCATGGCTGAGACGACCTTTCCCGGGCCGGCACTCGAGGATCCCATTCTTCTGGACGCCGCGCGTCGACGCTTCAACGGCAAATTGAAGCTAGAACGTACGCGAGCCGGTGATCCGGCCTTTCATCTTGTTCGTGCCATGGGAATGGCGAGTGGCCGCGTTACGCTGACGGCCAACGCCCGCGATGTGACCGACGGCCGGGAGATCTATCCGGCTGCGCTATTCGAGCAGGCGAAGGAGCAGCTTGGATTGAAGAATTCACCCGTGTATTCGCCTATACCCGAAGCGTCCGCTGCGCTGACGGATACGGACGTCGCTCTGTCGCTTAGAGACAGTGACGACATAGAAGCCGATCTCAGCGATGAATTCCCCTGGCTAATCCAGGGCCGAAATGCCGTGGAGGCACGAGCGGCCGGCGGTATTGGATGTTATGACGGTTGGTTGGGGCAGCAGACTCCGGATCTTCGACCGGGCGCGACAGGCACCTTCTCCGCGTCGCGTCTCGAAGACCTCGCCGCATGTCCCTATCGGTATTTCCTGAAGTATGTTCTTCACGTGCGTCCTCCGGACATTCCGGAGGATGTTCCAGGACGATGGTTAACGCCCATCGAGTTCGGCTCGCTCCTTCACGATGTGCTCAAGACGTTTATGGAGCGATTGTCCGAACGAGGAGAATCGGTAGACGTGAGTCTGCACGGGCCATTGATGGATAACGTGGTGGCGACGGAGATCGAGCGCTATAAAGAGCGCGTACCTGTGCAGTTCCAGGCGGGCTACCGGGCGGATCATCAGCGTTTGCTGCGCGCCGCACGTGTGTTCCTGGTGGAAGAATCACGACGCAAGGCGGAGCCGGTCGGCTTTGAGGTCAGCTTTGGAATGGGGCGGACAGGGTCCTTCGACGTTCCGGATCCGATTAAAGTGCAGCTGCATGATGGTGTCGCAGTCTCACTTCGCGGTGCGATCGACAGAGTCGATCGCACGGACGACGGATACGAGATCTGGGATTACAAGACGGGCTCAACCTACAACTTTGACGAATACGATCTGCTCTCGGGAGGACGTCGACTGCAATGGGCACTATATGCGTATGTACTGGAAGACCTGCTCAGGCGGAAGGGCGTCGAAGGCGCGGTTCGGCGTTCCGGCTACTTCTTCACGAGTGATCGTGAGCACGGGATTCGCCTTGCTGAAACACCGCCTGATCGGAACGAGGTCGGCCGACGGCTCAAGCCACTCTTCGACTTGATCGGAAAGGGTGCCTTCCTGCACGTGCAAAAAAGCAACGTATGCACCTTTTGCGACTACGCGGAAATCTGCGCGTCCGAGCGCAAAGACAGGAAGCACATGGACGACATCGTAAGCTCGGCCCTTCCGGAACAAGATTTTGTCGTGGAATTGCGAGCGTGGATGGACGACGAGCGATGAGTGTATTGGAAGCAGACGTCACAGTATTAGGGGATCAAGCCGCACGCGATCTCGTCCGCCGGGATCTCGAGCGGAATGTCATGGTCTTGGCCGGCGCTGGTGCCGGTAAGACGTATGCTCTTGTGGATCGGATGGTCTCCGCGGTGCGTGAGGGTGCGGCCGACATCGAGCGCATGGCGGCGATCACGTTCACGCGCAAGGCAGCCGGCGAGATGCGGGGTCGTTTTTACCTTCGGCTTAGAGATGCCCGGAACGAGGTGGACTCACCGGCAGAAGCCGAGCGCATAGGCCAAGCGATCGCGCGCATCGACCAGTGTTTCATCGGCACGATTCATTCGTTTTGCGGACGGGTGCTTCGCGAGCGGCCGCTAGAAGCCGGCCTTGCTCCCGATTTCGAGGAGATTGAGGACCGGGAGGAGGCGCTGCTCCGCCGGAAGATCTGGGACGAGTTCGTGCAGGATCGCTTCGGCGCCGCCGACCCTCGCCTCACGGAGTTAGAGGATCACGGGATCATCCCCGAAGATCTGTATGCATTCTTTGGTGAGCGCTGCCGAAACAGCGACGTTCCTCTTAAAGATACGCGGACCCCCCGCCCCCATCTGCTTCCAGCCGCCGAACGCGTGGAAGCATTCATTAATGAAGTCACACCCTTCATCCCGACGAAGCCGGAACGGCGTGACAAGCTCATGACGGCCATTCGCCGCGCGCGCCATTTCCTCGACAATCACGGCATTACCTCCGATCGTGACGCCGCGCGCCTCTTGTCGTTCTTCGACGGAAGGCTCGATATCACGCTCAAGCTCTGGACGGAAAAGGGCGTCGCAAAAGAGATCAAAGACGTAAGACTTCCCAAGTTGCAGCAATCGACCGTCGAGCCTTCACTTCGGCTATGGCGAGAATGTGCGTATCGGCTCGTCGCGAATTTCGTCGACGACGCCGTAGCATACTACGATCAACGCCGCCGAGAGCTCGGTAAGGTGACCTTTCAGGACCTTCTGCTTCGAACGGCGACACTGCTCTGCGACCGTCCTGATGTTCGGCGATACTTCCAGCATCGGTTCCGCACGCTTCTCGTAGATGAGTTTCAAGACACCGATCCGGTGCAGGCCGAGATTCTATTTTATCTCAGCGGTACGGATTACGAAGAGACCGACTGGACACGTCTCCAGCCGCGACCCGGCAGCCTCTTTCTCGTTGGCGACGACAAGCAATCGATCTATCGATTCCGGAGGGCGGACGTGGAGATCTTTCGGCTTGCTACGGAGCGCATTGAGCAGACAGGCGGGGTCGTGGTTCGCCTGAATACAAGCTTCCGTTCACTGGGGACATTGTGTAAATGGATCAGCACGTCGTTCCCACCCGCTTTCGCGAAGGCGTCGGCACCTTATCAAGCATCGTTCGAGCCGCTGTATGAGCACCGAGATCCAGGTGTGGACCCACACTGCGTGCGAAAAATCACCGTTCCTAAGGTAGATCGAAATACGAGAGCCGAAGTCGCGCGGACGGATGCCCTGCGAATTGCCGATTTCATCGTAGGCGCATTGGACGGGCGGACGACACTCAACCACGGAGGGGAGGATGGGACACTTCCTTCGCAGGCCTCACCCGGAGATTTTCTGATCCTGACCCGCACCACAGGCCAGCTTAAGATTTATGCGGATGCTCTTGAACGGCGGAACATTCCCTATGATATTTCCGGCGGGGAACGCCTGGGCGAGTCGGAAGAAGTCAAGGCGATTGTCACCATGTTACGGGCCGTCTATACGCCCGACGATCCACTTCCATTCATTTCGTATCTCCGTGGACCGCTCGTGGGGTTCTCGGATCCTGATCTGTATGCATTGAAACGTGCCGGCGGGCGCCTGGCATTCGGTGCAATGATCCCGGAGGAGCTTGACGGAGGGCTTCGTTCTCGCTATCACGCTGCGATGGAGCAGCTTCGCGAGTCCGAATCGGATTTCACGGCGCGTTCGCCGGCGTCGGCATTTGAGCGCCTTCTGGAGCGGACAGGATATCTCGGGTATGCGTCGATTCATCCGGGTGGCGGGGCTTCGTCACGCGCGGGCAGTCTTTTGCGGCTCCTTTCCCTCGTTCGGCGCTTCTCGAGCAGGGGCTGGGACTGGGGGCGGATCGTCGAAGAACTTCACGCGCTGGTGACGGACCGAGATTACGACGTGGAAGAAATGACGCTCGAGATGGGCAGAGAAGACGTCGTACGTCTCATGAATCTGCACCAGGCAAAGGGACTTCAGGCGCCGGTGGTGTTCCTCGCCGATCCCTATGATACGTCGTACGACAGAGAGCCCCGGCGGCATCTCTCTCGCACGAAAGACGGCGTCTATCTATCGATGACGGTCTCGAAGCCGAAAGGCGATTACAGTAGCGAAACCGTCGCGCAACCGGAAAACTGGGAGGCTGATAAAGAGGAGGAAGCGAGATTTGCGGCCGCGGAGGGAATTCGTCTTCTTTACGTGGCCGCAACGCGCGCGCGCAATCTTCTTGTCGTCTCACAATACCAACCGAAACGTCAGACCGGCCCGTGGTCGCCGTTGCACGACTTTCTGGCCGAAGTGCCTGAATTGGAGGTCGTTGAGGGCGGCCCGGCCCGTCCGCCGGCGGTGAAGCGCGGTGACTACGCCTCCACGAAAGAGGCGGCGCGGAGGCGGCTTCAAGCGTCGTCTAAGCCGTCGTATTCGGATCGAACGGTTTCCGGCGCGTCCGCGGAGCAGGTGGTTGGTTTCGAGGTCCGAGAAGGCCGAGGAAGGGACTATGGGGCGGTAGTTCATCGTCTCTTTGAGGACACGGTGCTGGGGAAAGTCCCTGCGTCGCCAGGACCCTACATTCAGCGCATCATGTTAAAGGTTGGCCTCGACTCGAACCTTGCACGGGATGCGGTGGGTGCACTGGATCGTTTCCGAACGTCGGCACTGTGGAACGAGCTGCAAGGTGCGGGTCGCGTTCACACGGAGGTACCGCTTGGCGCACCGGATGAGGCCGGCGATGCTGTACGGGGCGTCATCGACCTCGTATACCGTATTGACGGAGCGTGGAAGATCGTCGACTATAAAACGGATATCGCGGCGACGGCGTCCGAGGTCGAACGGCTTCTCCTGAAGTACGATGCGCAGGTTCAAGAATATGCCACGTACTGGCGCAGAATCACGGGAGAACCGGTCGCGCAAGCATCGATCTGGTTCGTTCACGGTCCTCCGCACGTCGAGCAATTGACGCTTTTCTAATACGTCTTTACGATGCGACTACTCTTCACGGGAGACCTTCATATCGGCCGGTCGTCGTCGCGGATGCCGTCTCGCGTATCACACGATGGATTGCGAGCAGCGACGGCTTGGGAGAGGATTGTCGACCTTGCGATTGAGGAACAGGTCGGTGTCGTATGCCTTAGCGGCGACGTCGCGGACAAGGAGAACAAGTTTTGGGAAGCCATCGGACCCTTGGAAATCGGTGTAAGACGGCTGGCCGAGAGGGGTATCACGATTGTCGCCGTTTCCGGCAATCATGATTTTGACGTACTCGCCAGGTTGGCCGATCAGCTCGAGCCTGAACACTTTCGGCTGCTCGGCCGCGGTGGAAGATGGGAGCGTCATACTATTGAGCACGATGGACAGCCGGTCCTTCATATCGACGGCTGGTCGTTTCCCAGTGAACGCGTTTACAAGAGCCCGTTGTTAGAATACAGCCTTGAGGATGATGCAGCAACACCGATTCTAGGACTGATCCACGGCGATCTCGGCGTTCCCGATTCCGTGTACGCTCCACTGGAAAGAGTCAGGCTCCGAACTCTTCCTCCCCAGGGTTGGCTGCTGGGCCACATTCATGCCCCTCGGCTGATTACCGAACCTGATGAGCCGTGGGTGCTCTACCCTGGCTCTCCTCAAGCTCTGGATTTTGGTGAACCGGGTATCCATGGCCCATGGATCGTCGAGGTACGCCACGGTCTCGGTCTACCTGAGCAGCGAGCGCTTTCGAGCGTCCGCTACGCGCACGTCGACGTTGATCTCAGTGATGCCAGGGACGAAAGGGGTGCGGAAGCTGCCATTCTTCAACAGCTGAGGAGGGCCTCGAGGACGATGGTTGAAGAGAGCCTGCCGTACGTCGAATGCATAAGTGTGCGGCTGAAGATTGTTGGTCGAACGCCGGTCTCCCACCGCATTCGCGAGATTACCGACAACCTCGCCGAAGACCTGTCACTTACGGTCGAAGGTGCGCTAGTGGATATTGATCACATTCACGTTGCTACGCTACCAGATATTGACATCGCTGAGTACGCTAAGACGAATTCCGCACCCGGCGCCGTTGCAAGGCTTCTTCTTGCTCTCGATCAGCCGGAGCCGCCGAGGAACGTGCAGGATCTAGTCGCTCGAACGAAGCGAGAGCTCGAGCAAATTGAAGACCATAAGCATTTCGCAGCTCTTGATCGCCGGCTGATTAGTGAGGCGGTCGCGCGGGAGTATCTGCGCAATACGTCCAAAGCGTTGCTTACAAACCTGGTTGCACAGTCGCCGTAAGGAGGGTTTGATCGGAATTCCCGCTACTCGCGTCACGTCGAAATAGAAAGGGCGAAAAACCTAGTTGAATATGACCGACATATCAAAGCGCGTGTTAACGAAATGAGCGCGGAGACCATACATATTCGTGAGATCGAGATCCACCGTACCCTCGGTATTCGCCAGGGCGAGGGATTTGCCCTGGCCGAGATATCTCCAGGGGTCAATCTCCTTTTCGGGTCGAATGGCTCCGGCAAGACCACCACGTGCCGGGTCGTACAAGAGTTGCTTTGGCCGGGAGGCCTGCATCGTCCGACTTTACGTGGGATTATTCGAGACGGGGATAACGAGTGGCGAATCGATATCGATGCCGGACATGCGCAGGCTCATCACAACGGTCGAACCGCCGCGATGCCCGATTTTGGATCGAGGGAAAATCGATCTCGATACCTGCTCGGCCTCAAAGATCTGATCGTAGAAGATAACAACAGAAACGCCGATTTCGCCAAAGCAATCTCCGACGCCAGTCAGGGCGGTTACGATCTCGAGAAAGCTGCCGACGATCTCGGCTTTCGGGCACGGCCCAAATCGCGCAGATCCGAATGCGACCGAGTTCAGGAAAAGAATCGTCAGGTTGAGGAAGCGAGGCGGCGGCAGATCAAGGTCGAGGGCGAATCAAAACGTCTGGCGGAGCTCCGTCAGCAGCTCGATGAAGCGATTGAGGCTGCGCGTGAACTGGCGCTCCTCAATAAGGCTCGGGATTATCACGTCGCCGCAGCTCGCTGCCACGAGTTGATGCTGGAAATCAAGGCGTATCCCAACGGCGTCGGTCGTCTGCAAGGAGATGAGCGAAAACAGCTGGATGCCCTTGCAGAGGAAGAGAAGGTCCTACTCTCTCAGCGGACGGCGGAAGAAGAGCGGCGACGACGGGCAGAAAAGGACCTTGACGGGCTGGATCTGCCGGAAGGCGGTGTTCCCGACGAACAGCTGCGCGAGCTTCGCGCCCTGAAGCGTTCGCTGCGTGAGATAGAGACGCGCATCAACGAACTGCGGCGGAAACGGGACGAAGCCGTCGGAAAAAGCGACGAGGCTCTTCGTCGACTGGGTGATCACTTCACCGAAGATCAGCTTGCTCTGATCGAATCCATAGAGACCCCCGACCTTGGCGAGTTCGCCAGGCGAGTGCATCGACTGCGTGGTAAGGAAGACATTTTAACTGAGCGACGAAGCTGGCTCAGCCGGGAGGAGCCGGAAGAGACCCGCTCCTTCAGAGACGATGAACTGCGCGAGGGCATCACCGCACTCACCCGTTGGCTTGCCTCTTCATCCGGTTCACGAGTTAGTGGGCGTCCGTCTTGGCTTTCAGGCATCGCCGTGCTCATTCTCGTTCTCTCGGGGATTGCTCTGGCCGTTTCGACGGTACTTCTATGGACCATCACCGTGCTTGTGGCAATTGTTCTGTTCGCCATTGACTGGCGGCTCAGCAAGCGTCGATCGATGCGTAGCGATGTGACGCCACGTCAGGTTCATCGAGATTCCTTTGCAAGCCTTTCGCTTCCCGAGCCGGACGCGTGGAACGACGAGATGGTTTTATCACGTCTCCGCGATCTCGTACGCTGGGCCGGGACAAAGGCGCTCTTCGAAGAGCGCCGCATGAAATTGGATCAGATGAAGACCGAGGAAGAGGGCCTCGTCAACGCCCGAGAGGAGCTCGAAAGGGAACGACAAGCCCTGAAGGCGCAGCTGGGAATCGCACTGGAGATCGGAGATGAGTGGCTTCCCGTGTTAGTCGATCGAGTTCGGGGTTGGCAGGAGGCGACATTAGAGCTTGCTGCCGTCGAGGCCGCACTTGCAGTGCCGGAACGCGAGCGCGACGCCTTGGTCGACCAGATCAAACGGTCTCTCTCCACCTACGGATATGAACCTGCCGAAACGTCGGATGCGGTGGACGAGAACATCGCGGATCTGGAGAGACGGCGCAACCTGCAGGAATCCGCGCGGGAAGCGCTGGAGCGCGCCGACGAGCGCATCGAGGAATCGATAAAGCCGGGCCTGGAAAAAGTCGCGACAAAGCGGTACGAGATTTTCAGCCGACTCGGTATAGAAGGGAATCGGGAAGCCATACTGGATGACTGGCTGGACAGGTATCCCGGATTTCGCGAGTTGAAGGAAAACCTCGCGATACAGGAGGCTGTGCGTGACGATAGGGCAGCGGCGCTGGTCGATCGTACAGATCTCCTGGAGCTGGACAGAACCGAAGTTGAGGTGCAAACTCAGCGCCTACAGGCGATGGCAGAGACGCGAGATGATCTCAGCGAAACGATCGGTGAGATCAATCGACAGATCAAAGACGCGAAGGCGGGACATGCGCTGACGGACGCATTGGAACATCGAGACGACGCCCTGCAGACACTTACGGAGGCTCGGGACGAGAACGGTCGTGCCGTCGCCGGGGCCATGTTGACCGATTGGGTGCGGCAAGAGGCCGTTGAGCGATCACGGCCGCACGTGTTCCAGCGGGCGAATGAGCTCTTCGTTCGTTTCACGCGTGGGACGCTTTGTCTGGAGATGGACGACCGCGCAGCACCGCCCGCCTTCGTCGCGCGCCGGGGCAGCTTTCCGTTTCAGTCGCTGAATGAGCTGTCGGACGGGGAGCGGATTCAGCTCATGACAGCCGTGCGGCTCGCCTTTCTCGAGCAGGATGAGGCGAGACGTCTTCCGCTGCTCGTGGATGAAGTGCTCGGAACGAGTGATGACGGCCGTAGCGGTGTCCTGATTGACACGATGATTGACATCGCCCGACAAGGGCGCCAAGTATTCTATTGCACGGCGCAGCATGACGAGGTGGGAAAGTGGAAAGCACGGCTAATGGAATCAGACGTGCCTTTCAAGGTCCTCGATCTGGGCGAAATTCGGGGCGGTGCGGCCCACCGGAGCGAACCGCTGGAAATCGCCGTTTTCGAAACGGCAGATCCGCCCGCACCGGAGGGGATGAGCTACGAAGAATATAGAGATGCGCTCGGAGTGCCTGGCCTGGACCCGGGTGCAGAAACAATGGACGGCGTGCATCTCTGGCACGTTCTGGGTGATTCGGACGTGCTCTTCGAGCTGCTCCGAAATAACATCACAACGTGGAGCCAACTTCGAACGCTTATTGACCATGGAGGTGCAGGACTGGTCGAGACTAAGAATGGCACGTTTGAAAGTGCGAAAGCTGCTTCGAAGGCACTTGGGTGTGCCTGCGAGGCGTACCGGATCGGACGGGGAAAGCCGATAGATCGTATGGTTTTACTGGAGTCCGAGTGCATATCTGATCGGTTTATCGACGAGGTGGCCGAGCTTTCACGGCGTCTCGACGGAAAGGCTGCTGCCGTCATTCACGCTCTCGATAACCGAATGGTAAGCAACTGGCGATCTGACAATACCGACCGCCTTCGAGAATATCTCGAGGAAGAGGGGTACCTGTCCATGCAGCCACCTTTGACGCAGCAAGATCTCCGTGTGCGCGTCCTTGCGGCCGTAGCCGACGAACTGCACGCCGGGCTGATCGAGCACGCCGTCATCGACCGGATTGTAGCAGAGATGTATTCGACGACGGTAGCCGAAGCTGAAGCCGCATAACACGACTGATGTTGTAGCCGCACTGTACTTGCTGTGGCTGCGAGTGGCGCATTTCGCAGGGAAATTCACGGACGACGAGTATGACGTGGAGCAGACTCGCGTCCACGAACTCCTCGATCGTGAGAGTGAAAAAAACGGGCAAGTCGCACCTCGCGCAAGACCTTGCCGAATGGAACAGGCTCTGGAGCTTGCGACCATCGAAGCGTCCCGCGCCGGTCTCTCGGGCCGCAGTACTCGAAATTGCTTAAAAAATCGGTAGGACTGCCGATATATAGATGTGCCGGAGTAGTGTCATAGAGGCTTCGTATGGCAAGCAGCACATCATCTCACTCAGTCAAACCGCGAGTTCTCGTTATTGAACGAGACGTCGAGCTTCAGAAGCGTATTGCGCTGACGCTGGAAGGCGCGTATACCATAGACCTGACCTCATCCGGGTCACTGGCTCTCCTCCTCATGAAGGATTATCGGTACGCGTGCATTGTGGCGTCCTACGACTTGCCCAATCGTCATCACGGCACCGGCATTCTCCGCGCCGTAAGGAGCATGCCGGGCGGCCGATATGTGCCGGTTATCGCTACCGGGTCCCAGCAGTTTGAGGAGTCCACCGAGGAGCCGATGTCACAAGGCTTTGCGGGATGGATTCACTTTCCCCGAGATTTGCGAAAAATACGCTCGAAGGTCAGTGAGATCGTCGAGTCCTGGGATTAACAGATCTCCGTGATTCAGCTCATTCAAGTAGACTGCAGCTACGGAAAGCTGCCGTGGCCGGCGAGTTCGAATACCTCCTCCCTCCTCTTCACGTTCTTGGCGCCAAAGCCGGGGAGATCGTTCGCACGCTTGTCGACGATCTTAAGATCTGCCTGATCAGTCCAGGTCTGTCAAGCATCTCCGTCGTACTTCGCCTCTCGGAAAAGCGCGTGCCGAAGTCAAAAATTGCAACCTTGCCGTGACGGGTCTCTCACGGTCCGGCCTCCGACAAACGTTCAGACAAAGCGGGAGTACTACTGTCTACTACTGGCCCAAAACGAACCGGAAACCGGCTTCATGGCCCCAGACGACAGGTTAAAGGAATACCGTGCGAAGCGTGATCTTGGGAAAACGCCCGAGCCGGCTGGTGGGAAGAAGAAGCGTAGCGCCCCGATCTTTGTGATCCAGAAGCACGATGCACGCAATCTGCATTACGATTTTCGGCTGGAAGTCGATGGAGCCCTGGCCTCGTGGGCGGTTCCGAAAGGACCGTCGACAAATCCGAGCGAAAAGCGCCTGGCCATCCACGTGGAGGATCATCCGCTCGACTATGCGGATTTCGAGGGTGTGATCCCGGAAGGGATGTACGGGGCGGGAACGGTGTTGGTTTGGGACCACGGCACGTATCGCAACCTCATGGAGGAGAAAGAAGAGCCGCTCTCGATGGAGGCGTCCATTGAGAAGGGACACGTTGAAGTGTGGCTCGATGGAGAGAAACTACAGGGTGGCTACGCGCTGGTGGAGATGAAGGGCCGCGACGAAAACCAGTGGCTCCTCATCAAGATGGACGATGAAAAGGCTGATGCACGGCGAAATCCCGCGAGCACACAGCCGGATTCGGTGATCAGCGGCGCGAGCCTCGAAGAGATCCGGCGGAGCGTCGAACAGAATGAATGATCGTCATGAATTGGTTGGACGACGTCTCAGAAGATCTTCGTGACAAGCTGACGAAGCAGGATCACCCCGCTTGGACGCCGCCGATGCTCGCTACACTTACGAACGACCCCTTTTCCGATGAGGATTGGATCTACGAGCGGAAGCTCGACGGACAACGTCTGCTTGCGTTTAGGAACCGACAGAACGTGCGACTCATGTCCAGAAATCGCAAGCCGAACACTGCGCGATATCCGGAGGTGTCGGAGGCGCTATTGAAGATGCCAAGCAACGACTTCATTGTTGATGGCGAGATCGTCGCTTTCGACGGTGACGTCACGAGCTTCTCGAAACTGCAGCCGCGAATGCAGATCGACGACCCGGAGAAGGCGCGAAAGAGCGGCGTCGCCGTGTTCTACTATATTTTCGACCTGTTGCACCTCGACGGATATGACGTTACCCGGCTCCCGTTGCGCGCGCGCAAGAAGCTGCTGCGAAGAGTTTTTCGGTTCGACGAGCCTATCCGCTTTTCAAGCCATCGAAACTCCGACGGTTTGAAGTTTCTCGATGAGGCGTGCCGAAGCGGTTGGGAGGGCCTCATCGCAAAACGCGCGGCTTCTCCTTACAGGCATTCACGATCCTCGGATTGGCTGAAGTTCAAGTGCTCGAACGAACAGGAATTTGTGATTGGCGGCTACACTGATCCGCAAGGCGCGCGCATCGGCTTCGGGGCCCTGTTGATCGGGTATTATGATGACGGAAAATTGCGGTACGCAGGAAAGGTCGGAACAGGGTACGATGACCGTATACTCAAACGATTGCATGGCAAGCTCCTGTCGCTCGAGCGGAAGACCTCCCCCTTTTCGGCGGCCGATCTCCCGACGAAACACGTCCACTGGGTGACGCCCCGTCTTGTGGCGGAAGTGGGGTTCACCGAGTGGACCGGAGACGGCAAGCTTCGACATCCTCGTTTCTTCGGGCTGCGGGACGACAAGAGCCCAAAGGACGTCGTTCGGGAGCGCGCGAACACGCCAATGCTTTAGTCAGATATATGGGCAGGCTTCGGTTTGGACAGCTTTCTGTGGAAACGTCGAGCCTCGATAAGGTGCTCTTTCCCAAGAGTGGGATTACAAAAGGTGAGCTTGTGGATTATTACCGGCGCATCGCCGATACCATGGTGCCCCATATGGAGGGTCGGCCGCTCAACATGCGGCGCTTTCCGAATGGCATCGGCGAAGACGGTTTTTTTCAGCAGGAGGCGCCCGAATATTTTCCCGACTGGATCGACAGGGTCACTGTCGAAAAACAGGGTGGGAAGATTGTCCATGTGATCTGCAATAACGCGGCGACGCTGGCCTATCTCGCCAATCAAAACACCGTCACGCCGCACGTCTGGCTAAGCCGCGTCGAAAACTTACACAGACCCGATCAGCTTGTCTTGGATCTCGATCCATCTGGAGATGACTTTGGGAGTGTCGCAAAAGCGGCCCGTCATGTGAAGTCCATCTTTGAAGAGTATGGTCTGACTGCGTTTGTTATGACCACCGGATCCAGCGGCGTGCACGTGCGGGCACCTATACGTCCCGAGTACGACTTCGACGAAGTTCGCGCGTTCGCGCGACGTCTTGCCGATGAATTGGCGAAGCGATATCCTCGCGAGCTGACGACGGAACAGCGTAAGAAGAAGCGCGAAGGAAGGATTTACCTTGACGTCATGCGTATCGCGTATGCGCAAACGGTGGTCTCACCCTACGCGGTACGAGCCAGGGACGGAGCGCCGATCGCCACGCCGGTTGATTGGGACGAGCTTGGCGGCGTAACGGCGCAAAAGTACACGATCCGCAACATCTTCCGCCGAATGGGCAGAAAAGACGATCCATGGGAGGCGATGCACCGATCGGCAGCCCCCCTGACGCTATGACGCATTATGGGCGGGCGTGTGACAAACGCTCCGTGCCGTTTCGTCTCGGCCAGCGACCTCTGCTCGTTTGCTTCGAAAGAAAAATCGTACGAGCATCACATGTATGTGCAACATATATTAGTGAATCGTGGTGCTTCATTCTAAGAATCGTGGTGCTTCATTCTAAGTGCCGCATGCCATGTACACTCATTGTGCCAAACCGTCTACACATCCAACACGACATGATTCCTGCTCGCCGAGGAAGGGGTGCGCGGCTCAATCCCGCGAATCGCTTCGAGCGTCTCCATTACGAGGAAGATCCTGCCGCGCTCGACGAAGACGAACTGCGCCAGGTCGAAACGGAGTATCTGGTCGACCGCACCAAATCCATTCTTGCCCGCAACGACAGCCCAGATACAGGATTCACGTTCAGCATCAATCCCTACCGCGGATGTGAACACGGATGTATCTATTGCTATGCCCGGCCCTCGCACGAATTCCTCGGTTTCTCGGCCGGACTCGATTTCGAGACGCGCATCCTCGCCAAGCTCGATGCTCCCAAACTGCTTTCGGAAGCGTTCCAGAAACCGTCGTGGGATCCGCAGGTCGTGGCCCTCTCAGGAAATACCGATCCGTACCAACCTCTTGAGCGTCGTCTCCAGATCACGCGGAATTGTCTCAAGACTTTTCTGAAGCATCGCAATCCAGTCGCCATCATCACCAAGAACCACCTTGTTACCAGAGACGGCGATATTCTGGAAGAACTGGCGCGGTTGAATCTCGTCCGTGTTACCCTGTCGATCACGACGATGCATCCCGAACTTGTTGGCGTTATGGAACCGCGAACCTCTAGACCTGTGCGAAGGCTGAAGGCGCTCGAGGAACTGTCGAAAAGGGGAATACCTGTGGCGGTAAATGTGGCGCCCGTCGTTCCCGGACTTACGGATGAGGAGATGCCGGCCATTCTGAAGGCGGCGGCTGATCATGGAGCGACAAACGCGAGCTACATCCTCTTGCGGCTGCCGGGACCGGTGAAAGAGCTCTTCCTCGACTGGTTGCGCAGACAATTTCCGGATCGCGCCCAGCGCGTCATCAATCGACTCACCGAGCTACGCGGACCACAGCTTACCGATAGCCGATTCGGTCTCCGGATGCGTGGTGAGGGAGAATGGGCGGACATGATGTCGAATCTCTTCAAGATAAGCTGCCGCAAGTACGGCCTCAACGCCAGTCATCCTCCACTCTCCACGGAACACTTCCGCCGCTATCGGCATGGGCAAGCCGATCTGTTCGCGTGATGCATGCATAGACCGGCGGTACGTCGATGGCAGGTTAGCCACGAGTGCTCAGCTAGTATAAGCGGACGCTCACCGATATATTACCCATCTCGGCGAGGTTTTGGACCGACGTTCTCCGTCGCCGACAGATGGAGCGGATTCCCACCAGGGTAAGGAATGGATGACTTAAGCAAAATCAACTCCGGATCGGGGGGCGATTGGAAGCCGAACTTCGAGATTCGCTTCCCGCCGCTCCCTCGCACTGTGGGTGAGGTGTCCAAACTTCTCGCGGAGACGTCCGAGACGCCGGATACGCCGCAGCTGGTGGAGATCGTTAATTCCGACCCGGTAATCGGCGCGTCCGTACTGCGTCGTATCAACTCGGCCTATTACGGAATGCGGACACGCGTTGCGGATATTCAGAAAGCTTGCTTTCTTCTCGGTTTCGAAGAGGTCTGCGATATTGTTCTCACAGCCGGTATGATGAAGCTCGGAGACATCTTCGAGACGGCCTCGCAGATCGACATCTTCGAGCAGATCATGGAAATGAGTCTCGGCACGGCATCCTACAACAAGCATCTGGCGCAGCACCTTGATTTGAAGGAGCGCGGATTTGCATTCTCGACCGGTCTTCTGCACACGGTTGGACGACTGGTTTTGCTTTACAATCGTCCCAATGACTACGAAGCGTTGTGGTACACGACGGAATCCGGCAAACCTCCCACGGTTACTTCCGAACAGATCATTTTCGGCACCGATCACGCGGAGTTAGCTGCTCATGCCGCCGAAACCTGGCATTTGCCGGAGGATGCGACCCAAGTAATTCGAAACTACCTCACGCCCGGCCACATTCAGAAACTTGACATGCGCGTACTGGCGCTCACGCTTTCAATCGCGTCCGCTGCGACTGAGCACTTCTTCCTGGATGCGAAACATCAGAACGAGGAATTCTCGCCCCCTGCGGCCCTGTACGCCCTTGCTCGCCAATTGCAGATCTCCGCTGACGACATTATCGAACATCTGGCGGCGAAGCGCGAGGAGGTCGCTATGTTTATTCACTCGATGGTGGACGCCTAGGCGCAGCATGGTTTTTGCCGTCTTGAGCGTGCGATGCCGCACAACATCATTCCATTCTAACATTTACATATGCCCGAGATAAAAACCTATCGCCTCTATTTCAAAGAAGGCCTTGAAGTCGACGTTCGTGCGGCCGATGCTGTGCTAGACCAGTCTCGGCAGCAAGTCCGCTTCACCGGTGAGAACGGCAAGTTCATCGACGACATAATCGTGGTCATGGACGAGCTTCAGGCGATCATCCCTCTAACCCACATCGCTGAGAGTAACTCCTCTACGAATGGTGTGGATTAGGTGGCCTGCCCCGCGCTTCGTTCCGTCGAGAGAGTGAGTCAACGAAACTTCGAGACTTCGAGATACAGCTTCATCACTATGCGATCACCTCCTTCTGCCGGACACCTTGCCGGCGTCGTTGCCGCCGTATGCGATGCGATTCGCGCTTTCGCGATCGAAGATGATCTGGACGAGGTGTTGAAGCGGATTCGCGAGGCTCTGGCCGCACTAGGCCGCCGACGGGAGATCGCAGAACGGGCGTTGGACGAAGAATCACCGCTAATAGGGATGCTCGCCGCCGTTAAAGAGCTTGCTCGTGCGCAGGAGGTTCTGGCCGGACCGAATGCGGATCTCGCCGAAACCGCCGTGACCGCGGCGGCGGACCGATTGGAGGCTGCGGCTGCGGCCATAGAAATGATGAAGCCGAACGGCCAGCGATCGAGCGGCAAAGCCGTGCAGCTCAGCGTCTCCGAAGCCTTGCGCATCCCCAATGAAGAAGCCGTCGCGATCACTCTCGAGAATCTGCTGAACCGCAGCGAGACGGAAGCGTTCGTGATCTTTGTCGATGCCCGGTCCGGTAACGTCGTTCAGTTTATCGGCTCAAAAGGGGGACCCCTGTTCCTGGATCTGCCTTTTGCGTCTCTTGGGGAGGACGAATTAGAGCGCGCCCGCACCTATTTTGTCGAGAACGGATACGCGGATGCAGAAGAGGAAGAGGGCTTTTCGGTCGGCCTCGGAAATGATGTTGAGGCCGGCACAAAGCTAGTCCTTGGTGTTTTCCAGCACGTATATCGTGCGGATCCTGATTTTTCGCTCAAGATAGAAGAGAATTGATGCGCATTCCCTTCCGCTGTTGTGCTCGCCGATCCGGTCTCAGAATGCAGCCAAGACTCAGCTATATCATCATTGTTTTAGTGCTCCTGGGTAATTCTCGCGCTGCGGCGCAGGACGTCGCCGAGATTCAGGAGCAAGTCGCCTCCATCTTCGCGCGAAGCTGCGCGCTGGTGGGCTGCCACGTCGGCTCGACTCCACAGATGGGCATGAGCCTCGACGAGGAGTCGTTCGCCGGACATACGGTGGACGAAGCAAGTCGCGAGCGTCCTGATCTGAAGTTGATCCATCCCGGACGTCCGGACAGCAGCTATCTGGTCAAGAAAGTGCGGGGGGACGAAGACATCGTCGGCGCGCCGATGCCGTTTACGGGCGACCGGCTGTCCGAGCAAGAGATCTCGACCATCGAAAATTGGGTGGAGGCCCTCGGCGATGCCGACCTGGAGGCCATCCGGCAGCAGGCTCCCGCAAAAACCACGGTTGCTTTCGAGGGGTGGAAGGTCGTTAACGTGCCCACCACCCGGATGGTGGACAGCGGTTTATGGTTTTTCCTGATCAGCCATCGGTTCAATCCGCCTATTTCGGAAGGTTATGATTCCTTCTATGGTCTCGACGGCAGTTCAGTCATCTTTTTGAATCTGGGGTACGCTCCGACGGATGATTTGTTGTTCATCCTCGGCCGAAGCAATGCGTCCGACAATGTCGAACTTCAGGCGAAGTATCGTTTCTTTCAACAGACCGTGGAGCCAAAGTGGCCCTTGAGTCTGGCGGCGCAGGCTGCGGTGAACTGGGTGACCGATGAAACTGGAGGCCTGGAGCGCTTCGATTCCGAGGCATTCAAGTTCTCCGCGCAGCTGATCGTCTCGCGCGATATTGGAGGCCGCGTCGGTGTGCTGGCTGCACCCGGCATACTCGTGAACCAGGCCGAAGCGCTCGGGGGAGAAGACCTTTTACTCACGCTTGGACTTGGGGCCCGCTGGCGCTTCCACCAGAACTTATCCTTGCTGGCGGAGTGGGTACCGATACTTGCCGGGTACGAGCGCACGACAACGTTCGTCAATCAGAATCGGTTCGACAGCTTCGGCGGCGGCTTTGAAATTGCGGTGGGAGGGCACGTTTTCCAGATCGTCGTGACGAATTCAGTGGGGTTGACTACGGACCAATACATGCGAGGCGGCGATCTTGATATTGCAAAGCCGGATCTTCGCCTCGGATTCAACATCTTTCGCCTGCTTCAATTCTGATGCATCGACGTATGTTGCGTTTTGTTCTACTTTTCGCTGCCGCACTGCTGATGCTCGCATCGTGCGAGCATTCAGGTCCCTTTGAGCTAGGGGGAAATGGAAATGGGCCTACTCTCGAGACGATTCAGGCGACAATCTTCAATCCGAGCTGCGCCGTCTCGGGGTGCCATCTCGGCGATAACGCGCAGCAGGGTCTCGACCTTAGTTCGGGGGCTGCAGGCGACAATCTCATCGGCGTCGACAGCCGGGAGGTGCCGTCGTTTAAGCGCGTAGATCCCGGCAATCCGGACGACAGCTACCTGGTGATGAAGCTAGAGGGCGATTCTCGAATCGTTGGTCAACGCATGCCGCTCGGCGCGCCGTCTCTTTCAGGTGAGCAGATCGACCTGGTCCGAGAGTGGATCAATTCGCTCTAGCCAGGTACGACTGTTTCGAGATTAGCGGCCTCCCCGAGCGGGAGGCATGGGGTGGCGTTAGTCTGCAAGGAGAAATGGATGCCGCTCCGGCAGATCCGGCGCCGTGGCTCGCTCGAACGGCCGGCCGGCGGTCGTATTGTCGAACCAGACGTATTCGTCAAACTGCTTCGGAAGAACCGCCTCAAAGTAATGGCTCTGAAGCTCCGTTTCGGGTCGGTAGATCACACCGATTGCTCGTTCGAGACGTGTGTCTGAAAGGTCTTTTAGCAACGCCTCACTTGCATCGCGCAACGGCAGGAAAAAATTCGGCACGCCGCTCTGATGGCAAAGGCGTTCATAGCTCTCCGGATAGGATGGTCGGACGTCCTTGATTTCAACCTTATCTCCCCAGTTAGACGCGGCCGCAACGGTACCCGCATGTGTACCGAATCCGACGGCATACGAACGATCACGAAATTCTTCCCGCGCCATGCGGCCGATGTTAGTTTCTCCGCGGCGACCCATCGACGTTGCCCCTGCATCTCCGACATGGGAGTTGTGAGCCCAGACGACGGCCTTCGATGATTCGCCACGATGCTCTAACACGCGCTTCAGCGTATCGAACATATGGGTGTCGCGCAGATTCCAGCTATCCGGCGCACCGTAATACATCACGGTGTAGAACCGTTCCGCATTTGCCACGACGCGTGCGTTCTGTGTCGCGTCAAGGTAAGATTCACCGTCGCGCTCGCTGTATTCAATGCGCCGGCGGAGCAGATTTTTGGGAATGTCCGTGACCTCCTCCTGGCATTCTCGATAACGAATCGAAAGAACGGCGCGGCCGTATTGCCCCGGATCGGCTCGGAACGGTTGAAGGCAACCATAACGCATCTGCGCGGTCTTCGCCAGCTCCGGGTCGACCTCGTTCAAATAACGGATGACCTCGTGAATGGACGTGTAAAGGCTGTACAGGTCCAGGCCGTAGAAACCGACCTTCTGCTGCGGATGAATCATCCCCTCATTGTAATCGCGTAGCCACGCGACGAAGTCGAGCACTTCGTAATTTCGCCACATCCAGGACGGAAACCGCGAGAATGCATCCCAGGCTCGAGCAGATTTCCCGGGTCGGCCGCGTACGAACTCGTCCACGTGTTCCGCATCAGGCCAATCCGCCTCCGCAGCCACGATGGTGAATCCTCGCCGTTCGATCAGCTCGCGCGTGATCCGCTGGCGCATCGTGTAAAACTCGGACGTACCGTGTGTCGCCTCGCCGATGAGCACGACGCGTGCATCACCGATCCGATCGAGTAGCGGCGCAACGTCGGCAGATTCTACGTCCGTGAACGCTTCTCCTGAGCGGGCCATAAGATCAGCGATGTCGCTCGCGGTCCGGTGTACGAGTACGTCCGGAGCCCGGTGATCGGCCTCTCCATTGCCCGAAGGATTGCCTCGGTGATCCGTGAGATGCTCGACGAACCAATCCGCAGCCAGGTCGGCCATCCGTTCGAGCGCCCCTCCTTTCTCGAACAGATGCCCGGCGCCGGGGACAATTTCGAGACGTTTTTCAACGCGGAGAGCGTCATGTGCCTTTTCATTCAGTGGAATAACCTGATGATCGCGAGCACCGACGATGAGCAGCGTAGGTGCGTTAACATCCGCCAGAACGTCGAGGGCAAGATCGGGTCGGCCGCCTCGGAAAACGACGGCAGAGACATCGTTCGGAGTCTCTGCGGCGGCGATCAAGGCCGCCGCCGCTCCGGTGCTTGCACCAAAGTAGCCGACCTTCAGGTCTCTCGTCGACGCGTTATCCCGGAGCCAATCCGTAACGCTGCCAAGCCGGGCGGCCAGAAGGCGGATGTCAAAGCGAATATGGGTCGTCACTCGATCGATGCGTTCCTCGTCCTTCGTAATCAGATCAATCAGAAGGGTAGCGAGTCCGCGTTCCTGCAGCGCTTCGGCGACGTAGCGATTTCGGGGGCTTTGGCGGCTGCTTCCGCTGCCATGGACGAAAAGAACGACGCCGCGTGCCTTGTCGGGGATGTCCAGATTCCCTTCCAGCATTATGCCGGATACAGGAATTTTCACATTCTCGTCAAGTCCGAGGCCCATGTCTCATCTAGATTTCCGTGATTTCTTCAGAACTGACGAAGCCGTTGGCTTCCTCTAGCAGTTCGATCACCTGGGCGTCGCTTGTTTGGCCGAAGTGCTCGTACCACACGCCGACAGCGATGAACGGATCGGGCTGGCTGAGGCATACGAGTTCATCGACCTCCTTCTCCATCATCGCGGCTGTTTCCGCTGCACAGACAGGAATTGCCAGCAGAATTCGCTCTGCGTTAGCCGCACGAGCCGCACGAACGGCGGCCAGGGCCGTTACTCCAGTTGCGAGACCGTCGTCTACGATCACTGGGGTCTTTCCGGAGAGATCGGCAGGTTCATCTTCTCCGCGGTACTCTTTGAGGCGTCGATGCATCTCGGCACGTTCCTGTTCGGCGACGCGTGCAATATCCTCCTCCGAAAGGCCAAGCTGACGGATGGTGCGGGTGTCGAGCAGCATGATGCCTCCCGGCGCCACGGCGCCAATGCCGAGCTCGGGCTGCGATGGGGCGCCAAGCTTTCGTGCTACGATGACATCGAGGGGCGCACCGATCGTTCGCGCCACTTCGTAGCCCACTTCAACGCCTCCACGAGGAAGTGCTAATACGACGACGTCTCCATCGACGAGTCGCTTCAATCGTTCGCCGAGCTCACGTCCGGCATGTCGCCGATCCCTGAAAAAGGGTCTTTCAAACATGTCTGCAGCCTCCCTCACTTCAGTGGTTTTCAATAAAGTCGTAAGCAGCGCCGGCAGCGGCGGCATACACCGCGTGATGCAGGACGTCGGTAGCGATTGCTTCAGCTTCCCACTCCGTCACCGGTGGGCCGACGTCGAGCGCCGGCAATAGGACTTGCGCGGCGCCCCACACCGCGGCGAAGTGGAGAGCGCATGCTGCGGTGCCCCGCAAGCCGGTAAGTGCAATCAGGCCCCTCACAGCACCCCACGACGTGCCATAGCTCCAGTGGACCACCTGCCCAAATCGGACCCGGCCCTCCTGGTTTCGTGGCTGGACTCCAAGTGCCCGACCTGCCGCCTTCGAGGGAGCATCGCTAGCGGCCCTTCCGCTCCATTGCATCTCGAGCATCGTCGAAGCCGTCATCGCTGCCGTTCCCACCAGTCCTGCAAAAATCCCTTTACCCACTGCCGATGCCACGCCATTCAAGGTCATTGTCTCTTCCAGACTGTCCCAGTATTGTTTTGATTGGTGATACCGCGAGGATGGACAGGATATCCTATGCCACATGTAATCGATGTGTGACGCGGGAGAGTGGCACGGCTCAAGTGGATTCGAAAGCGATATAACAAAGGGCGAGCATGGACAAACGAACGAGCAGATCGACTAGAAGCGGAGGGATCGAGATGGCAGAGCTTGGATTGGAGGTCATGGACCGAACGGTTCACGACACGAATACGTGGCTGAAGGAAATCAGCGAAGAGATGGGGCATCCGGACCGGCAGATGGCGTATCATGCCTTGCGCGGCGTGCTGTTCACGCTACGTGACCGATTGACCGTCGAAGAGGCCGCCCATTTCGCTTCGCAGCTCCCGCTGCTGGTGCGCGGCATATTCTATGAAGGATACAGGCCGGCGGACAAGCCCGAAAAATATCGCGACCGTGACGAATGGCTGAGGCGTGTAAGTCACGAGCTGCAGCAAGCGGGTGGCCAAAATCCGGAAAATGCGACGAAAGCCGTCTTTGCCGTGATCAGCCGGCACGTGACAGGTGGCGAAGTGGAAGAAGTGCGTCACATGCTGCCATCCCATGTGCGATCCATGTGGCCGGAATCCGCAGAAGCGCTCGGGACATGATGCGGCGGTCATAAAACAGGAATTTTCATCGAGGGGCGGTGCAGGCGATCCGCGCATCGTTCCTCGCCTGGTCTGTCGAGAGCCGAAGGGACGATGAAAACCTTCCGAAAAGGGGCTCATATTTCAGAATCGTTTCCACTCTCGAGGGTCCGCCCTTGTGTACGGACGCATCGCGGTTTAAATTCAGCCGAGCCATAATCCGGCGGAGCGCCCGCCGTAACAGTGTGGCCGCTTTCCCCAACCAGTCGAATCAACACTCAGCCATGGCGTATTCGTACACTAATTCGAAGGGCAAGACCTATTACCTGCATTCAAAGCAGACGACGCTCAAGAACGGCAGGACCCAGACGATCTACTTTTTTGCGAAGGAAGAGAAGGACGGGACGCTCAATGATCTTCCAGAGGGATACAAGGTCGCGGAGACGGCGAACGGTCTTCCCGTTCTTAAGAAGAAATAGCCGGTATTTTGGACGGTCGGTGTCCATGTTCTCGGGCCGCCGGTCTTTCCGTTGCGGCAAATGATGCACCGGTCGGAAGGTGACGTCACGCTGACCGCAGATGAACGCTTTCAAGGATGGCGTTTCCCCGCTTGATTCAGACGCGGGAAAACGCTATTCTTTTTCGGGCTGTGCACAAACGATTGCGCACCAGCCGGTGGCTCGAATATGCGCGCGTTCCGCAGCCGATTGCAGACGTCGCGAACGGGCGGAAGGAGGGGATGACGGTTACGACGCCGGTTGGCCGTCAAACGTCACAACAGATGCTTGTCCAGAACGAGGAGAGATCATGGCTACGCAAACCGCACTTAACATTACGGAAGAACAAGAGCGGAGATATCGCGAGGATGGCTTCTTCATTCTCGAAAGTGTGATCCCCGACGAGGATCTTGCGATGATCCGCGACACCTGCGATCGTCTCGTTAAGGAGCAGGAGGCGGAGATGGACCGCGAGGGGGTCGACCAGATCAACTTGAGTAAGCGCAACAAACGGTACTTTGTATTTCTAGCCTTCAAAGAGCATCCGGAACTCGGTAAGTGGCTCTTTAGCGATCTGATGGCCGATATTTGCAGGGCGACGATTGGCGGCGACGCCTATCTTTTTTGGGAGCAGTTTGTCGTGAAGGGCACGAGTGGAGAAGGGTCTTCATTCTCCTGGCACCAGGATTCCGGCTACGTGGCCGGGCCGCACAAGCCGTACGTGAATGCCTGGGTGCCGCTCGACGATGTTACCGAGGAGAACGGAACGATCTATCTGCTTCCGTATTCCGCCGCCGGCACCAGGGTACGCGTCGAGCACACGGTGGACGAGGCGACGGGCGACCGCGTCGGCTATTTCGGAGACCATCCCGGCATTCCCGTCGTGGCGCCGGCCGGGTGCTGACGGGGCTCTACCATCACCGGATCGACTATCCCGACGAGAG
>CAZART010000064.1:17789-30451 GCA_964487555.1 uncultured Rhodothermales bacterium | reverse complement strand
AGAGCAGTGGACTCATAATCCATTGGTCGCAGGTTCGAATCCTGCCGGGCCCACCTGACAGGACGCCGACGTTAAACACCGTCGGCTTTCAACATTTTCTGCGCTTCCTGCCCAAAAAGCGACGTTGCAACCGACCCGAACGGGTTCGGACGCGCTCGCCGTCGAATACGATCTTTTACGCGGCGATCGAACCAGGCAGGTCCGAGCTAGCCTCCACATCATCCTGCTACATTTCCGCATTTCACATCACCCTGCTACATTTCCGCGCATTTAAGACGTGCTGCAGGACCTCGAAGAGGCGCGCAGCGGCCGTAATCTTTTCTACGAGCGCATCATCAAGGTTCCGGATCTCTCCGTGGCTATCGACGAAGACTTCCGAGGCGTGCGACGGACATGGTGGCAAGCAATTGCCGGCGCGACTATTATGATAGGTCAGTTTCGATTTGATCAAACTGAAAGAAACGAATCTACCCGACGACGACCATGCCTCGTGTCTATGCCGATTTGCCAAAGTTCAAGCGTATCCACCAGGCGCTCATGGAAACGGCCCGCCTACATGACGTTTCGATTCGTGAGATCGACAGGGCATTGGCCGCTCGCCGAACAATCCATGAGAAAGCAGAGCTGGAACGGCTTCGACGTCGGTGCGCTGAGGCCAGGAAGCTCAGTTTGCACATCGTTGAATCCTTTGTAGCAAATTTGACGTCGGCTCCGAGCAAGTAAGATGTCCGAAACCCGAACTCCTCGCCGTGTCGCGTCGCGATGAGCTACGACATCGTCATGCGAGGACATGGCGGTACGCCGGCGGTGGAGACGAAAGCCGCCGCAGGCCCGCCCTTCATCGTCACGCTACCTCTCGATAAAACGTCGGCAGATAGTACGGCCGATTTAGGACGGCCGCAGGTCACCGGCTGCGTGCCGGGTCACAATATGTCACCCTTCGAATGGACGTGCACCGGCTAGGCCAGACCGGCCTCGCTCTCGATCGCCGCGATCAAGCGGCGGGCGAAGGCGATGAGCGCACCGCCCTGCTCGTCGCTCAAAACGCCGCTCCGAACGAATCCGGCAACCTGATTCGCGAACGCGTTCAACTTATTTACCGCCACATGCGGCTTCTTTCCTAGCTTCTTCCGGACAAAGTCCACCTTTTTCTGAAGCGAATTCGCCTGTCCCTTGTTCAGAAATCCGTCCGATTTCAGGGCCGTTATCTCCTGCCGGAGATCCGAAATTGCATCGGCTATCGATAAGACCTCGATCGTGACTTCGTCAGGATCGCTATCGACGGTGCCGTCATTCACGATGAGCTGCGCCGTGTAGATCCCCGGCAGATCGGCCGTAAACGTCGTGACGGCGGACGAGGGATCGGAGAATGCGGCACCGCTGCCGCCGGGGACGGCCACCCACGTCCACGCATAACTGAGCACGTCGCCGTCTGCATCACTCGATGCCGATCCATCCAGCGTTGCCGTTTCCGTTACGATGAGCTGCTGGTCGACGCCCGCGTCCGCCACCGGTGCTTCATTGTCATCGGTGCAATAGGTGACGGTCAGATCGTCCCAGTATGTCTGATTCTGGAGCTCTATGATCGCAACCTGATGAATATCGCCGGTTACAGTCATCCAGCCTGAACTGGACGACGTTGAGGACGCGCGGTCAATCTCACTACCGGCCGCGTCGTAGGCGGCGAAGCTTCTGTCCCCCGATCGATGGAATCCCTGGTACCAGATCGAGACCTCCGTGGCGGGCCTCGGAAGGGTAATTAGATTTCGAAGCTGCTCGCCGGCGTCGAAGGCGCTCTGCGATCCCGGGGTCAGCAGTTTGTCGCCGCTGACGATGCATACGGAGATGAGCCGAGAATCTGAAAACGTCAGATCCTGATAGGTGGCCGGAAAAATCTGATTGAAACCGCACTCATCGGGCAGATCGTCGAAGGTGTATAGGACCACATCGCCGCCGGTCTTGGCCGCGCTGGAGCTCGGACGCTCCGACGAATTCGATTTGTCGATCCTGGAGATCGATCCGGCAAGAAAGCCGAGGGCCTCGTGCTCAACCTCCGGCGATGCGGCTTCGCCGCCAACGGGGTTGGATGAATCCGTGCAGCCGGCAAAAACGAGCAGTGCGGCGAAAAGCAGCCCGCCACTGCGTCTGGCAGACGAGATAGGGTTGATTCCGAGGGCCGCACTTGAGGCGGTAATGGGTCTCTTGCCTTGCCGTTGCCTCGCTAAGGCGAGCACATCGCGCCGTTTCGAACAGAACATAGAACCCTCTCTCCAGGCCTCGCCTGAATGCGCTAATTGAAATAGAAAAGTGAATACGAATGCGGTACGTGCTCCTACCTGGCTACCGAGTAGAACTGCAGCGGAGATCGAAGCTCTACACCTTCCCAACAACAACTGTGAAACATGGCGGATAGCTGCTGCTGCAAGCCACCGCACGCAAGAAATGCTAGACAGAAATGAGTTCGTTAGAGACGGCACTTCTCTAGCCATCCTGCCGCGGACTACATGCGCCTGTAACACACCTCGCAACGTAGACCAGCGTCCTCGTCGGCGCAATAGCTCTATGGAGGCACTGGAATGTCGCTTTTGCGCCATGAATTGTCCGACTTGTGCCAACCTGGCGCAGCCGAGCGCTCGTTGCGGACGAGGGTCCGAAGAGTCGATTAGCGCCCGGCCGAAAAACAGGGCATCGAAGTGCTTCGCCCGCTTTCGCGCATCACGGGCCGCACTACTTCATGAGCGTCATCGTTCGCCATGCGTGAAAATCCCGGCCCTGCGCACGATAGAAATACTGGCCGCTGCTAAGGCCGGCGCCGTCGACTCGAAACGTTTGCGTCCCGGCCGCAAGAACGCCGCTATGAAGCGTGGCAACGCGCTGGCCGAAGAGGTTGAACACCGCGACCTCGACCTGCTGCGTCTCGGGTAATACCAACTCGAACTGCGAGGTCGGATTAAATGGATTTGGATAGTTTTGCGTGAGGACGACGCTTTCTGGCAGCTCATGATCGTGGTCCGCACCCACGGAAGTCATGCCGGATTCGATGGGAATCATCAGGCCTTCCGCAGATACCGCCTCGGCCTCCAGGCGGCGCATGCCGCCGGTCACCCTCCCCAACGTGCCCTCCTCAAAGGCTAGCGGGCCCCCATCCAGTCGATAAAACATCACCCGTAGTGCGCCGCTCGCCGTGTGTATGCCTCTCATTACCGTTCCGTCGAACGCCGCGTTGGCCTCAAAGTCGATGTCGGCAGCGCCGTGCAGCATGACCATGAGCACCTTGATAGGCACTGATGTTTCAATGTTCAGGCTGCCGCCCAAAAGATCGATGCGGCCGCTTTCGGAAGCCGTCGTCGTCGCTGCGTATTCTGATCCGGAAGCGGTCTTGCCGGCCGCGGCCGCATTAAGGGGACTGCCGTCCGGCCACTCGCCCGCGAGGACGGCCCGTACTAGAATGAGCAGATCTCGGACGTCAATCTGGCCGTCGGGATTTCCCCAGGGGTAAAGGTCCGATCCAGGCTCGCTCCCGTCGTAGACGGCATCGATTTCCTGAGCCACGTCGGCCAGGTCAACCTGATAATCTCCGTTGGCATCACCTGCGAGCGCGAGCGTCAGCTCGTGGCTCGCCGTTCCCAGCTGCACGTTCGCATCCTGACCGAAGTCGCTATCTTCCGCGCCAATCACATTGGAGATGCTGACCGTGCCCTCACCCGTCGTGGAAACGTTGATCGTAAAGAGATCATCGTACGTCTTCGGCGTGAGCTTTCCGCTTTCGGCATAAGCGATCACGCGGGTGGCGCCGGAGGCGATCGTTCGGCTGTCCACGACGAAGTCGTCGAGGTCGTCGCTCGCCGTGATGGAGACCAGCGTCACATTGTCGGTTTCGACGTCGAACTGGAGAGCGCTGACAAAGCTTCCCCCAGGAATCTCAAGGATGAGCGGTATGGCGGCGGATCCCGTCGTAGTTTCGGATTCGCTGGTAGTAAAGCTTAGTGTGGGGTTGTCAACCTGAGCTGTAGCGGAGCCTGTCGCCAGCGCGGCGAAGATCAATCCTACCAGAATCGTCAGGAATTTCTTTCCTCCACGTGGTTTGTCTTCGTACATAATTCCTCCTAAATATGTTGTTCGGCATGCCCGGCCGCTGTGCCGGAGATGCGCCCGTACGGCGTACGCGGACGAGTTCACGGGGTGAGCGCGAGCTGCGACGACGCTCGGGAATGGGGATGAAGTAGCGATGGCTTAATCAATCGACGTGCCAGAAAGTAATGTGGGGAGTCTAAACCGATGGTGCAGCGAATTTAGGCCATAATTTACGCGCATGTGTTTGAGCGAAAACCAGCCGATAGTACGCAGCGGCCAAACGATCGGCCTGAATGCCGAGGCGCCGGTTCGGCGTGAATTGGTTTTGCGCGATTATGGAATGTCTTCCAGTCGGCGCTCGTCTATAGGGATGTAAGCGTTCATCAGAAGCCGGGAAGCCGGCGCACATGTCCCTAAATAACACATGAACCGAGTACCGCTATGAAACGGACGAGACCTTTTGTACTTCGGATGGGTGGATTCCTCATGGTTGCTCTTCTGGCTACAGGATGTGAGAGTAATCTCGCAGCCACAGAAGACGATATTGCGGAGTCCGAGCTTAGCCTTCTGGCCACAAGTTTATCGTCGGACCTCAGCCTGGACAGCGAGGCCGCCGACGGAATGCGAGCGGCGCTCGCCGAGCACCGTCACAGGGAGCCCGGTTCTCTCTGGTACATCGCTGCGGATCTCCAGGAATCACTTACCGATCACCAGAAAACGAGGCTTTTTCAGCTCGCTTCAAACGGTTTCGTCGGCCACCGGCCGGGCGGACGTCGCGGATTTCATACGCGAGGTGAGCATCCGCGGCTTAAGGCGCTCCAATCGGTGCTGACGGAGGACCAGCTGGCCGAGGTGAAAAGCCTCCATGCGACGTTTCGCGAGGAGATGAAGGCTCTTCTGGCGGAAAGACGAGACGATGCTATCGATGCCTCGTCGTTTCGTGAGCAGGCGCGTGATCTTCGCGACGCGCTGAAGTCAGCGGTCGATGCGCTTTTGACGGACGAACAGCGGCAGCAACTCGAAGAGCTGCGCCAGGAGTGGAGAGAGGATCACGGCGGTCCCGGCCGGCATGCCGTTGAGGACGCGGTCGGTGCGCAGATCTGGGCCGCGATGGTGGATGCGCTCGACCTCGATGCGGATCAGCAAGCGGGCGTCCGGGATCTATTTGCAACCCATCGCGAGGCGGTGCAAGCATATATCGAAGAGGCACGCACCGGCGAGCTCGATCGGGAAGCGATTCGAGAGGCCCTCGCAGACCTGCACGAGCGCTTTCTGGAAAACCTCGCCACCGTCCTGACGCCAGAACAGCTCGAGACCATCCAGATTCACCATGCGTTGGTGCTGCGCATGAAGCGAATCAACGCGCGCCTTGGGGGCCCGCACGGTGATTCGCACGGCGATCCGTCCTTCGGCGGTCACCGATAGGGCAGTCACCGATAGGGCGGTCACCGATAGGGCGGTCACCGACCGGGAAGCAACGGGTAAGAGAGCAGCGTGATCGATCCGGCCACGGACAGCGAGCTTCTTTCGCGTGCACGGGATGGCGATCAGAACGCGTTTCGCCGCCTCGTCGAGCGCTACGAAGCGTCCGTCTCGCTGACCGTAGCCGGCATGCTCGGAGGGTCGGCAGACGTCGACGACGTGGTTCAGGAGGTCTTCATACGATTCTACCATGGTCTCGAGGAGTTTCGTGAAGAGAGCCGCCTGCACACCTACCTAAACCGCATCGCCATAAACCGATCGATCGACGTGCTTCGGAGGCGAAAGCGGCTGTACCGGCGCCTCTTCAGCCTGGAGGAAGCACCGGAACCCGTGGCGGATGAGGCCGAATCGCCGGAGACGAAGGAATGTCGCCGGATCGTTCGAAGCGCCATCGGCGAGCTGCCCGAGAAATACCGCGCCGTCGTGGTGCTGCGCATGATCCGGGAATACTCAACCGAAGAGACGGCGGATATCCTCGGCATCGCTTACGGCACGGTGTTGTCACGGCTCAGCCGCGCCAACGAGAAGCTCCGAAAGATGCTCGAGCCGTACCGGGCAGCGGGCGTATGAGATCTTGCGGAGGAGCCATCGATTCATCTCGGAGCCGTCGAATAGATGCCTGACATCATGAACGAGAGCTATAGAAAGAAGCTGGAAAGGCTGCTAACGGGCGAAGGGGACTCGAATCCCGAGATGCGGCGGACACGCATGGAATGGGAGCAGATGCAGTCGCTGCTTCGCGACACGGCCGCGGCCGATGCGGCGAACGGCGTGAAGCCCTTTCTCGCAGACCGGGTGATGCGTCAAATCGCCGCTGAGCGTACTACGCGGAACGCGCGGCCGGAGGGAGACCTGTGGGAATGGCTGCCGGTAGTCTTTCGCCCGGTCGCCGTGGCCTGCCTCCTTCTCGTCGTCGTGCTGGCCGCCCACAATCTAAATCTCAGCAGCCGGTATGAGATGCGCCAGTCGGCTGTCGAAGCCGTGCTCGCACTCCCGGAGATCAGCACGACCGTAATTTACGATCTTGACGTGAGGGTGCTTGAAGAACCGGAAGGGCCATGACGACACGTACGAAATCGATACTCATCATCACTGCGTCCGTCGTCGCCGGCGTCGTAATAGGCGCGCTCGCCGTGGGTGCCGTCGTGAATCACCGTGTGGATGAGCTACGTGCACTGCGCCGACCGGCCGGCTTCGCGCCGATGATCGAACGCGTCATACAACCGCAGGACGGACAGCAGCGACGGGAAATTCAGGAGGCGCTGCGGCGAGCCGCCGAGCGCAACATGGAGCTGCGCATGTACATGCATGAGCGTCATTTCATGATTCTCGACTCGCTCCGCAGCGATCTGGAGGACGTGCTGACGGAGGAGCAGATGGAGCGGCTTACGGAGTGGGTGAAGAGGCAGCGCCGTCCGCGTCCGCACCGGGCGTGGCCACCGGGGCATCATAGGTTCGGGTCGGATGCACCGGAAGGTCCGGGCCCACCATCGCAGGAGACCCGATAGCGCTCACGGCATTTGGGCGCACGCACCCGACAGCCGTCGTCAACCGGAAGTACTTGCTGCGGGAGGCATGGCATCATACGCTTCTTTCTGCATTCCCATCGGCCCCCACGAGCCCTATGATGATTAGGACGAACGAAAGCGGTCGGAGAAGGCTGTCTCCCACTTGCCCGTTTGTCCGCACCACCAGCATCCCATCCCTAGCCGCCTTTGCAGAGGCAATCGCTCCGTTCATGCCGATCAAGATGTACATCCTTCTGGCGGCGCTCATCGCCCTGCTACCATGCGTCACTGTCTTCGCGCAGCGCGCCTTTCCGCTAAACGCCGAACCGCGCATATACGATTATGAAATAGAGCCCACGTACTACGGATCGGTCGAGCTTGGTGATTACGACGCCGACGGAGATCTTGACGTGCTCCTCACCGGACGTACCGGCGACGTTATCGTCACGAAGGTGTACTGTCAATCGCGCGTCATCCTCACCTACAATATCGGTGAGGTCGCTTTCTTCGATACGGTTCACACGTTCATCGAAGCGGCAACGAGCCTCCCGCACGTCTGGCAAAGCTCCGCAAAATGGGGCGACTACGACGGCGACGGCGATGCGGACGTCCTCGTCTCGGGCCGAACTACACTGCACGGATCCGGCGTGACGGCACCCATCACCAGGCTTTTCGAATCCCGCAACGGCCAGTTTTTCGCGGACAGCCGTTCGGAATTCGTGAACGTGTTCGCAGGAGAAGTCGCCTGGGGCGACTATGACGGCGACGGCGATCTCGACGTGATCGTCACCGGCTCGACCCGTACGGTTCCGCCCTACGAACCGGCCACACGTCTCTACCGCAACGACAGGGGCGTATTTAGCGTCGTTCCCACCGATCTTCCGAACGTGACCTTCGGCGCCGTCGCCTGGTCGGACATTGACGGCGACGGGGACCTCGACCTCGCCCTCCAGGGAGCGACTGAAACCGGCGTGATCATTACGGACCTATTCAGAAACGATGGAGGCGGTAGCTTCAGCCCGCTCAACCTCGACATACCTCCGCTATTCCATGGATCGTTCGATTGGGGTGACGTGGATGGCGATGGCGACGACGACCTTCTCGTCACGGGCGGATATCTGGATCCGCACCTGCACCGGGGCCTGACCGCTATCTTTGAAAATGAGGACGCCGTCTTCCGGCGCCTCGAAACGGAACTACCGGGCGCGCTCACCGGGTCGGCTAAGTTTGCCGATTTCGATCTCGACGGACGAATGGATCTCGCGATTTCCGGCGCGCCGTCGGTACTCGCCCAACCGAGGTTTTCGGTGTACCTGAACAACGGGAACGGCTTCAATGCCGCGATTCCTTCCTTCGGCCTCATGTTGGGAGACATCGCCGTCGGCGATTACAATGAGGATGGAGATCCGGACGTGATTGTGACCGGGCTCAGCGGCGAGAAGCAGTCATACGCCAATTTCTACCAAAACCGCATGCGTCCCGATAAAAATATCGAAGATGGTGGTACCGTCGTCCCCGACCTCTTTGGCATCTGGTCCGGCTGCGTGCAGCGGTTCCCGTAGGTTCGCGGCACCACGCGCTCGGAACGCCGTCCCATAGGCTGCGTTCGGCAGATGATGGGAGCATTGCATACAAACCGCGCTCCCTGCATTGAATATCCTGCACCGGCAACTGCCGGAGGTGCTACTATGGCCGTCGTTGCTCTGATCGCGCGCATCCTCTTCTCGCTCGCTCTCTTTCTGCTCGGCTACGACAATGTCACCAATGCCCGGACGAAAGCGGAATATGCCGCGCAGAAAGGTCTCGTCGGAGCACGCATCATGGTACCGCTCGCCGGCCTTATCCTTAGTGCCGGCTGCCTGAGCATCGCGCTCGGCTTCTACGCGCAAATCGGCGCGCTCTTCGTCCTTGCCTTCCTTCTTCCGGTGACGTTTGTGATGCACGCCTACTGGAAATACGACGATCCGGACGCCCGCCGCAGCCAACGTGTTCATTTCTACAAAAACCTGGCCCTGATCGGTGGGGCGCTGCTCATCCTGGCCTTCGGTTCCGGGGAGATGAGCATGACCCACTCCGCCATCTGGCCGGCCGCCTGATTCGGGGGAGTCGTAGGAGTTTTACGAGCTGGATACGGCACCTTACCGCGCGCGACGAAAGGTAAGGGATGCGAGCTCTTCAAGGATAAACGGTCTTGGTGCCTGCCGGGCTCGAGCCTTCTTGCCCTGCACCAGGCCGGAGGTGTTCCGGGCTACTGATCGCCGAACGGATCGTAGGTGCCGAAGCTCCAGAGATTGCCGTCCGGATCGTGCGCCGTATACTCCCGCGAGCCGTATTCCGTCTCTCGCAGCGGCGTCGCGATGTCCGCGCCCGCGTCACGGGCACGCTGGTAGTGCGCATCGATGTCGTCTACACGCACGTAAATGCCGTACGTCGCCGAATCCCACGGTTTTTCCGGGTCCGGCATTCGCGGCGCCGAGCCGAGCATGATCATGCCGGAGCCGAACTTGAGCTGAGCATGCGCGATCGTGTCGTCGTCACCGGGAACGACGAGATGACGCGCAAATCCGAATGCTTTTTCAAGCCACTCGATGGCTTCCGGCGCATTCTTATAGCGGAATCCCGGAAAAATATTGGGTCTGTTCGTATCAGCCATGGTCCTCGCTGCGGATAGGGTGGACGGTTGACGGTTTGTTGAAAATGCGTTCGGTGGACGATCGGATTCCAGAGGGCGAGCGGTACGTTCACCGTTTGCCGCCGACGAGCTGTTGAACGCGCTCAAAGGTATGGGCGTCGGGCTTGTCACCCCCTCCAACGATCTCCTCCGCGCCCGCTTCCATTTCCGCGACGCGTTCTTCAGTGAGAGGGTGGGTGGAGAAGAACTGCTCGACCAGGTTCGGTCGGCGTTCTCGAAGACGGAGCATCGACTCGAACATCGCGGCCATGCCCTCGGCGTCGTAGGCGGCTTCGGCCATGTAGTCGAGGCCCAACCGGTCCGCTTCGCGCTCGTCGTCGCGCGAGAACTTCGCCATCGCACCGGCGCCGAGCAGCTGTCCGGCGATCTGCTCGAGAAGCGTTACCCGTTCCCCCGCGACGAGGCTGAAGATCAGGTTCACGCCGTAGGCCTTCGTCATCTGTTCCGTGCTGTGGCGCGCGACGCCGTGGGCGACTTCATGTGCAACGACACCCGCCAGCTCTGACGGCGTGTTCGCTGCGAGGATAAGTCCGGAGTTCACGAAGACGTGACCGCCCGGTATGTTGAAAGCATTTACCGAGGAGTCCCCGACGACGTGAAATTCCCACGAACGATCCGAAAGCTCCGTAACGGCGACGATGCGACGGCCCATCTGCTCGACGTACTTCTGCACCACCGGTTCGTGCAGAATGTCGGCCTGCTCTCGGATCTCCGCCGCGAGTTCCTGCCCAAACTGCCACTCCTGCTCGAGACTGATCAGGTTGATGTCGCCGCGATTGACGCCGCCTGTTTCGCAGATGCAGCCTTCCAGAAGCATTCCGGAGAGCAGGACAACCAACAATAAGATCGTGCTCCGCCGCATCACGAAACGCTGCACGCCTGTTATTCCCGGATTCCCCATGGTAAAAAAGAAGTCGTCTTCCACGTGCTCCAAATCTCTCGTAGATCCCTTGCGGTGGCGAGCAGACGCTTTAACGTACGACAGGCCGGGCGGCATAAACCCGTAACCCCTCATTATCCGAACGCATTTCAAGAAGCACATGTAACCGAACGGCCCCGAACTCGTTTATGCCTCCCCTGTCACTGATTTCCTCCTAACGAACTTCAAGTTCGCTTCATATATAACCCGGCAGCGCAGCGGCCCGGGTCTATTGCTATCCTCTATTTGTCCCTTCCCCTCGCGAAAGCAATAGTGACGGTACCATCGGATCCACAGAAAATGTCCACATCACTTCAACGCGAAATCTCCCGCCGGCGTACGTTCGCCATCATCAGTCACCCCGACGCGGGAAAGACCACCGTGACCGAGCAGATCCTGCTCGAAGGCGGAGCCATCCGGCAGGCGGGCGACATTCGCGCGCGCAAGACGGCGCGGTACGCCCGGAGCGACTGGATGGAGATCGAGCAGGAACGCGGGATTTCGGTGACCTCGTCGGTCATGCAGATTGTGTTCGACGGGCATCGGCTCAACCTTCTCGATACGCCGGGGCACCACGACTTCTCGGAGGATACCTACCGCGTGCTGACGGCCGTCGACAGCGCGCTGATGGTCATCGACAGTGTAAAGGGCGTCGAGCAGCAGACAAAGAAGCTGATGGAAGTCTGCCGGATGCGGCACATGCCCATCCTCACGTTCATCAACAAGCTCGACCGTCCAGGCCGGGACCCGCTCGACCTGCTCTCGGACATCGAGGAGAGCCTCGACATCGTGGCGGTGCCCCTCACGTGGCCGATTCGCCGTCACGGCAGGTTCTGGGGCACGTATCACCTGCAGAAGCACGAGCTCCGCCGCTACGAATCGGAGGAGGACCCCATCGTCATTGAGGACCTCGACAGCCCGGCTGTCGATGACCTGCTCGGTAGCGAGGCCGACGAGCTCCGGTTTAGCGTGCGCCTCTTGGCTGAAGCCGGCGCCACGTTCGACATCGAGAAGTACCGCGACGGCAAGCAGACGCCCGTGCTCTTCGGGAGCGCGCTGAACGGATTCGGCATCGACGAGATGCTGCATACTTTTGTCGAGATCGCGCCGCCGCCGCTGCCGCGTCCGACCACCGGCCGCGAGGTGGCGCCGAGCGAGGACATGTTCTCCGGCGTCGTGTTCAAGATCCAGGCGAACATGGACCCGAATCACCGCGACCGGATGGCCTTTCTGCGCATATGCTCCGGGCAGTTCGAGCGTGGAATGGCCGTACAGCATCACCGTATCGGCCGCGAGCTGCGTCTCTCGAACGTCACGACGTTTATGGCTCAGGACCGAGTCGGCACGGACGTGGCTTATCCCGGAGACATCATCGGCATTCCGAACCACGGCACGATTCGTATCGGCGACTCCGTGTCATCGGGGGAAGAGCTGCAGTTTACGGGGATTCCGAGCTTCGCACCGGAACACTTCAAGAAGGCGTACCTGAATAATGCACTGCGAGCGAAGCACCTGGAGAAAGGCGTGCACCAGCTGATCGAGGAGGGCGCCATTCAGCTCTTCCGACCACTCGACGGTAATGACTACATCCTCGGGGCCGTCGGTGAGCTGCAGTTCGACGTCGTAGCGACGCGCCTGCGGAATGAATACAACGTCGACGTGCAGCTTTCACACCTGCCGTACGTCGCCGCGCGCTGGGTAGAGACCGACGACCACAAGGCGCTGGATGCCTTCATCAAGAAAAACCGGCATCGTCTCGCGCGCGACGTTGACGGAACCCTCGTCTTTCTGGCGGAGAGTCCGTACTGGCTCAACCGCATCGTCGACGACAATCCGAAGCTGACGTTCCGCGAGACCAAGGAGCACGTGTAGGGGTCCGGCCGGGAGCACGGCGGCTCCGACGTCGGATCTGTACGCCCTAGCGCTCGGCTGCCCGGCGGGCGGCGGGGGCGAAGACGCCTTCTTCCTCATCGCCGTCGCGCTTCAT
>CAZART010000064.1:5788-17689 GCA_964487555.1 uncultured Rhodothermales bacterium | reverse complement strand
CCCGGCGGGCGGCGGGGGCGAAGACGCCTTCTTCCTCATCGCCGTCGCGCTTCATGAGGACTTTTGGGGCCGGTGCGAAGGCGGCATAAAGTGGAAGCGTAGCGACGCCGAGTGCCGCGGCATCCGCGCCGGCCGTAGCCGCCAGGAGCTTAGGCATGAAGTGTTTGCCCTCGACGCGGATGGACGGAAGCATCTCCTCCAGCCGCGTCATCAACGCCCGAATGAGGGAACCGGGTAGGCGTCCTCCGAAGAAGATGGCTTCCGGATCGACGAGGTACTCGATGCTGAGGATGACGGGGGCGAGCTTCTGCGCGCCGGTGTCCAGCCATTCAAGCAGGCACGCGTTTCCTTCGGCGAGAACAGCTTCCAGATCGGCGGGTCGGTCGACCGGCCTGCCGCAATTCGAAAGCAGCTTATAGAGTCGCGGTACGTTGAAATAGACGCCGAGGTGGGGCCGTTTAAATTCACCGAAGGCATCCGGCTCGCCGGTCGTGGGGATGTAGCCTAACTCCCCAGCATTCCCGGTGCGCCCTTCGTAGGGTTGGCCGTTGATGATCAACCCTCCCCCAAGGCCGGCGCCGAAGAAGACGTAGAAGAAGGTGCTGATGTGCCGACCGGCGCCGTAGCGTCGCTCACCGACGGCCGCCGCCGTTGCGTTGTTTTCGAGATAGATGGGCATGCCCAGGCGCCGCGTGAGTATGTCGGCGACGGGGACGTCCTTCCACCCCGGGAATGCCTTGGGATTTACGACGTTCGTGACGATGCTGCCGCTGGCGATGTCGAGCGGGCCAGGCAAGCCGACCCCCACTCCCCAGATCTGATCGAGGCGAAGACCCTCCGCCTCCATCAATTTGCTCGCCGTCTCTTCGATCAGATCCATCGCCTCGTCCGGCAGCGGGAAATTCAGCTCCACGTGCATCCGCCGGCGGACCGTCCCGACGAAATCGACGAGCACTCCGGTGAGATGATCCTTATCCAGATCGAGACCGATGCTAAAGGCACAATCCGGACGCAGTGCGAGAAGCACGGACGGCGCTCCGCGGCCCTCCTGTTGGCGGCGAGCCTCCTCGATGAGCCCACGCTTGATGAGTTTCCGCGTGATGTTGGAAACGGTCTGCGCCGTCAGCTCCGTCCGCCGGGCGATGTCGGCCCGCGAAAGAGGGCCGTACAGACGAATCGTTTCCAGCACGATCCGCACGTTGTAGGCCTTGGCGAACTTCAGATTGGTTCCGATCAGCATGGGTGGTGGACGGACTCGGAGAGCCCGGTTCGAACAGCGATGTCAAAGGTAAATTCGGTGGGGAGGGAAGATTACAACCTCGTATTGACAAATATAAATCGTTTTGATTAATTGACGCACCGTGGTTTATAAATTAAATTGATTAAAGGCGTAAACTCTAGTAACGGCTGCGTTTACGAGGGACGTCAAACAGGCCGCTCCGCGACGATTTTCTTTCCAGAGCCTTCGGTGTGACGCGCGGACGCCGGTGCACGTAGACGGGCGTTAGAAGCAAGCGCGTCCGACGTGCGGCTGCAAGGGCTACCACACCCATCCACCAATTCCCTAAAGACCATGCGTTCAGCACCAATCACGCTCTCGATGCTCGTGCGAAGCGTGACGTTCGTCCTGCTCATCGGGTCTCCCGCCTATGCATCGACGAATTCGGCAGCACCTGCGGATGCCGTAGGTGAGTTTCCCGTCACCGAAAGCATAGCTACTGCACGCGCAGCGTCTCCGATTCCGGCCGGAAGAATCACAGGCACCATTATCGATCGCGCAACGGGCGAGGCGCTCGTGGGAGCCAACGTGATCGTCAGCGGAACGGGCATCGGCGCGGCGACGGACATAGAGGGCCGGTACACGATTCCATCGGCTCCTTCCGGTGAGCAGACCCTCGTCGCGTCCTACATCGGGTATCAAAGACAGGAACAGGTCGTCCAGGTGCCGGACGGCGGTATGATTGAGGTCGACTTCGAACTCGATTGGGCGGGCGTCGAGGGCGAAGAAATATTGATCACGGCCCAGGCGAGCGGACAGATGGGCGCCATCAACCAGCAGCTCTCCTCGAACACCATTACAAACATCGTCTCGCGCGCCCGTATCCAGGAGCTGCCGGACGTGAATGCGGCCGAATCCATCGGCCGGCTCCCCGGCGTTTCCATTCAACGATCGGGCGGTGAGGCGACGAAAGTGGCCATCCGCGGCCTGTCTCCAAAGTACAATACGGTCAGCGTGAACGGCGTCCGCGTTCCGTCGACCGGCGGCGACGATCGCAGCGTCGACCTATCGCTCATCTCTTCGAACATGCTCGACGGCATCGAGGTGAAGAAGGCGATCACTCCGGACATGGACGCCGATGCTATCGGCGGAGCCGTGGACCTGCGGCTGCGCAATGCCCCCGAGGGGCTAAAATTCGACATTCTTGCACAGGGCGGATACAACCGGCTGCAGGAGCATTACGGCAACTACAAGGTTGCCGGCACCGTGTCCAATCGTTTTCTCGGCGACAAGCTCGGCATAATCGCCAATTTCAACCTCGATGAATATGACCGGAGCGCCGACAAGCTGTCGGCCGGCTACCGACAGTCCACGGATGCGGCCACAAGCGAAGACATCATCATCGTACAAGATGTGGGGCTGCGCGAAGAGAGCGTCACGCGCAGCCGACGGGGGGCGAGCATGGTGCTCGACTATGCAATTCCGGGCGGAAAGGTGTCGGGCAACACCTTCTTCAATCGCCTGCACAGCGAGAGCCTGAACCGCGTCAACAACATGAATGTGAACAACAACAGGCACTATTATCAGCTGCAAAGCAATTCGGGCGAAACGTCCATTTTCACCGGCGCGATCGGCGTGGAGCAGAATTTCAATTGGATACGGTACGACGCTTCGGTGGCCCGATCCCGATCCTTTGCCGAGAGTCCGAACAACTACCAATGGCAGTTCAGTCAGGAAGGAAACGCATTCACGGCAGCTCCCGACCGCGACACCCAACCCCGCGACATTCCGGCGATGGCCCGGGTCGATTCGATGACGGCACTGTCGGACATCTACCGCTTCCGAAACGAACGTGAAGAGAACGTCACCTCCGCTCAGTTGAACGTGCAGATGCCGTTTCGCTTCGGCAATGCGATTACGGGCTACTTGAAGACCGGCGGCAAATTCCGGTGGCTCGACCGGTTCAACGATGAGGAGCAAGACGGCCGGGGCGGCCTGCAGTACGGAAGTGGCGCAGGCAGCCTGAGCGCGCCCTACGAGTGCATTGCCGCACAGCTTCCCGATTGGAATCTGGAGGAGATCATCGGAGACCTCGGCATCCTGCCGATCGGACTGGTGCTTTCCGATCACACGCGCGATGATTTCCTCGCCGGAGATTACGAGCTCGGCTTCACTCCGAAGGAGTCGATGATGGCGGACATTACGAACGCGATGTTTTCTGACGGATGCACCTCCGAATGGACGAGTCCGATTCCTCGCAACATGGCCATCGGGTCGCGAGGTCGCGACTACGAGGGCGAAGAGCGCTACGAGGCCGGCTACGTAATGGCCGAGCTGAATCTCGGCTCAAAGCTGACACTCATTCCCGGCATCCGCTGGGAGAGCGACTACTCCAGGTACCAGGGCCAGCGCTACCGCGAGGTCGTCGTCGGCAACGTACAGCAAGAGCCGGCCGATCTGGACACGTTGATTAACGTTCGCGAGAATGCTTTCTGGCTGCCGATGGTCCAGCTTCAGTATGAGCCGACGAGCTGGTTGCAGGTCCGGCTCGCACGCACGGAGACATTGACACGGCCCGATTACATCCAGTACGCGCCGATCACGACCATCAACAACTTCCGCACGTACGTCCGCGCGGCCAATGCAACCCTGCGTCCGGCGCACTCGACGAACTACGACGCGTCGCTCTCGATCTACGAGAATCACGTCGGTCTGTTCACGGTTTCGGCATTTCAGAAAAACATCGAGGATCTGATTCTATGGGTCGATTACTACCTCCATCCCGAGGTGGGTGCACTGCCGGGTATGAACATTCCCGAGGTCTGGATCAACGACCGTCCCCAGGCCAACACCTACATCAACAACCCCTTTGAGGCCGAGTATCGGGGCGTGGAATTCGACTGGCAGACGAATTTCTGGTATCTGCCGTCATTCCTGAAGGGGCTGGTGCTCAACGTCAATTACACGCACATCTTCTCCGAGACGACCTACCAGGGATTCTATCTCACCAGGGGCGACTCCTTGATCCGGCAGCGCCCGCCGCTCTACAACACCGTGCTACGGACCGACTCGGTGCGCGTGGGACGCATGCCCGACCAACCCTCCGACATCGCCAACGTCACGCTCGGATACGATTTCAAGGGCTTCTCGACGCGGTTTTCCGTCCTCTATCAGACCAACACGAGCACCTTCGTGCACGCCACGAATTCGCTCTTCGACAATTTCTCGGGTGATTACCTGCGGCTTGATCTATCGGCGAGGCAGAAGCTGCGGAGCGGGCTCGAAATCTTCGCCAACTTCAACAACCTGAACGGCAGGCCGGATCGAAACTTCCGAGGGGCGGAGAATGCGAACCCCTCTTATATCGAATATTACGGTTTCACCATGGATGTGGGAGCCCGCTACCGGTTCTAGTGGTCCGGAGCGCGGTTTCCCGCCCACAATCCATCTAAACACCACGCAACCACTACACAAGACGTCCAATCGGAGGATGATTATGAAACTCAGGTATCAATGTCTATTTCTGGCGCTCATCGTCGGAGCTACGTTCTGGCCGGCCGAATCCCGCGCCCAGTCCGAGCTCGTCGTGGAGTGGGCCGACCCCGCGACGGGTGAAGTCGTCGTGAACGCGCTGCGTAACGCCGTCCTGAACGACACCGACCGTCCGGATGACCGCGTGTACGTGCTCGAGCGCGGCGGCTTCTACTGGATCACGGACCGCATCGAATGGGCCGACTATCACCTGCGCATCGTAGGTGAGACGGAAGACGCCGTGCCGGCCGGCGAGGCGGATTTCGGTCCGGCGATCATTCAGCGCGTGGCCCGCGACGACGGCAGCGCGCCCGACGGTCAGATGTTCAACAATTCGGGCGCAGGCAGCCACCTCACGCTGCAGAACGTGTGGATTATGGGCCAGACCGACCAGGGCGGGCTGACGGCCTACGAGCCGTTCACGTTGAATGCGGAAGATTCCGATTACATCATCGACAACGTGATTTTCGATCGCAACGACTGGCACCATCTCGGCCCCAACGCCCGCGAAACCGACTGGTGGGTGACGAACTCCGTCTTCCGCAATATTTTCGGGCCGTCGCAAATCTGGGAAGGACTCGGCGTTCGCTACGAAGTCGGCGCCGACACGGTCGTGTTCGAGAATAACACGTTCCTGAACATCGGCTTCACGCCGTTCCAGTCCGAGGCCGAGCCGATCAACTACTTCCGCGCGAACCACAACACGTTCGTCAACATCGGCCGCAGTTTCTCGGCGGGATCGATCTGGAAGGAAGCCTACGTCACGAACAATCTTTTCGTGAACCCCTACTGGCAGGGCACGGACGCGAGCATGATCGATCCGGAAGACGACGACCCGTTCGCCAGTTTCTTCAGCATCTCGGCGCTACCGGCGCGCTTCGGGACGGAGTTCGACCGCCGCATCGTCGTGGCGAACAACTCCTACTGGCGCGATCCGGCGTTCGAGAATTTCTACACGAGCCAGGATCCGGCCATTCGCAGCGAGCCGTTCATCAATGACACGACGGCAGGCTGGTTCGCCCAGTACGAGGCGATGGTGTTCGAAGGGAACATCATCGGCGAGCGTCCGAATCTGGCGGTCTATCCGACCGACGAGATCTTCGACGAGATGACGCACAATATCCTCGAGCTGTACGCCGGCCGGTCGCTGAACCGCGGAGATCTTTACTACTGGGATCCGGGCAGTGAGGAAGATTGCTTCGTCTGCAACGTCTGGCCGCTTCCGGAGGACTTCGCCTACAGCAACGCGACCCTTCAATCGGGCGGAACGGACGATCTGCCGATCGGCGACCTGAACTGGTTCCCCGATGCGAAGGCAACCTTTGAGGCCAACAAGGCTGAATTCGTCGCCGAGATCGAAGACATGGGCGGTGAGCGAATCGTGCTCGAGCCGGTGGGTCTCATCCAGGCCGAAGCCGGTGCGCTCGAAGGCGATGCGTCCGTGCAGGCGGCCGAGGGTTTCACGCACTTCTTCATGGAGGGAGGCGGCCACATTTTGTGGACGTTCGAGCTCGAAGAAGCGGGTACCTACGGTCTCAATGTGAACACGGACATGCGCGCTGAGACACAGCGAGGCCAGCGCATCATTCTCGACGGCGTGAATCTTCGCAATAATGCCGGCTTCGGCGAATACTACTTCTGCACGGCCGCGGTCGACGACTGCGCCGTTCCGCTTCCGCAAAATGAGTTTGTGGATGTCGAGATTCGGGAGGACGGGCTCGTCGAAGGCGCCGATGCGCTGACCATGGAAGCCGGCACGCACACGGTGCGCATCGAGCCGTCGTGGGGCTGGCAGGGGTTCAGCGGCGTCGACGTCGTAGACGCAGACGGCAACGTCGTGGTCGACATGGAAGCGCCGGATGCCACGAGCGCCGGGGTTCACGAGATATGCGACGAGGCCGACTATTGCCCGCAAGGCTTCAGCGCCGTGGCACTGGGTGCCGGCGGCAGCGCCTCGTGGACGTTTGACGCGCCGTATGACGGCAGCTACATGCTTCGCATCTTCTATCAGGCTGCCGACGGAGCATCCACAGCCGAGCTTTCTACCAACGGCACGGTGCTTGCCGAAGGGATTGCCTTTCCGGCCACCGATCCTGAAGGGGGTGACGTCTTTACCGAGCAGTTCTCGCTGAGCGACGGCTCGCGAACGCTTACGCTGTCCAGCGATCAGGGCGGGCTGGTGGTTGACTACGTGCAGCTTATCAGCGTCGGCGGCGCTACGTCGGCCGAGCGCGACGAGCTGCCCGAAGGTTACGCGCTCCATCAGAACTACCCGAACCCGTTCAACCCTTCTACGACGATACAGTACGAGATGGGCGCGACGGGACACGTGAGCCTTACCGTCTTTGACATCCTTGGCCGCCAGGTCAGGACGCTCGTCGACGGGACGCTGAACGCGGGTGTTCACCAGGCCCGCTTCGACGGTGCAGGACTCTCAAGCGGCGTGTACTTCTACCGCCTCGAGACCCCCGTCGGCCGGCAGGTTCGTTCGATGATGCTCGTTAAGTGACGTAGCGTCTACGTGTCGTCGAAGAGAACGGTGGGGAGGGGGATTTTCCCTCCTCCCCCTCTCCGCCGCTTCTCATTGTCGACGTCCCATCCTCCATCTTCCATCCTCTGTCTTCCGTCCGGGTTCTAGCATAGGCGCTAACCGGACTACACCCGTTCCCAATGAATCTTCACGCCATCGACTTGCTGATTATCATCGGCTACGTGGCGGTGACCATATTCATCGGGTTCTGGATCTCCAATCGCGCATCGCGCAGTCTCCAGAACTATTTCCTGGGCGGAAACACCATCCCGTGGTACTACCTGGGGCTCTCCAACGCCTCGGGCATGTTCGACATCAGCGGAACGATGTGGATGGTCTACCTGCTCTTCGTCTACGGCGTGAAGAGCATCTGGATACCGTGGCTGTGGCCGGTATTCAACCAGGTTTTCCTGATGATTTTCCTTTCGCTCTGGCTCCGGCGATCCGGCGTGATGACGGGCGCAGAGTGGATCAAATTTCGTTTCGGCGAGGACCGTGGTGCGCATCTGGCGCACGTGATCGTGGTGCTCTTCGCCGTTCTCAACGTTATCGGTTTCCTCGCCTACGGCTTCATCGGCATCGGCAAGTTTGCCGCCGCTTTTCTTCCGTGGGAGATGTCGGCGGATCCCGTCACGAACGCAAACATGTGGGGCCTGCTGATCACCGCCATCACGACGCTGTATGTGGTGAAAGGGGGGATGTTCAGCGTCGTTTTCACCGAGGTGCTGCAGTTCTTCATCATGACGGCCGCCTGCATCTGGGTGGGAATTATCGCCATGCAGCAGGTATCGCCCGCCATGCTGGATGCGGCCGTGCCGGGCGGCTGGGGCGACATGTTCTTCGGCGTAACGCTCGATCTGGACTGGTCGGGGCTCATGGAGGAAGCCAACGCCGCGATCCGAAATGACGGGTTCGAGCTGTTCGGAATTTTCTGGATGATGATGCTCTTCAAGGGATACCTGCAGAGCGCCGCCGGGCCGGCACCGAATTACGACATGCAGCGCGTGCTCTCGGCACGCACGCCGAAAGAGGCGGCGAAGATGAGCGGGCTCGTCAGCCTGGTGCTGCTGATCCCCCGCTATATGCTGATCACCGGGCTTACGGTGCTCGCGCTCGTATTCTTCAGCGACGAGCTGAACGCTATGGGTGCGGGCGTCGACTTCGAGCTGGTGCTGCCGTTCGCGATGGCCAATTTTATACCGGTGGGACTGTTGGGGCTGCTTATTGCGGCTCTGCTGGCCGCCTTCATGTCGACGTATGCCGCCACGGTAAATGCCGCGCCGGCCTATCTCGTGAACGATATCTACAAACGCTACATCAATCCGAATGCGCCTGAGAAGACGTACGTGTGGATGAGTTACGCCGCCTCGCTGCTGGTGGTCGTCATCGGCACGGGTTTCGGGTTCTTTATCCCCGACCTGAACAGCGTCGTTCTGTGGATCGTAGGCGCGCTCTACGGCGGCTATACGGCGGCGAACGTGTTGAAGTGGTACTGGTGGCGATTCAACAGCTACGGATATTTCTGGGGGATGGCGGCGGGCATTGCTGCGGCGGGCGTCGTGCCGCAAGGGATGACGTGGATGTTCGGGGCAGGAGCTTTCGGCGAAGCGGCGCCGGTGTACGGCTTTCCGGCCATTCTGGTGTTGTCGATCGCCGGCTGCATCGCCGGCAGTCTGCTGACGCCTCCGGACGAGGAGGACATCCTCAAGAATTTCTATCTGAAGGTGAGGCCGTGGGGGTTCTGGAAGCCGATTCACGACAAGGTGGTGGCCGAGCATCCGGAAATCACGGCCAACGGTGATTTCAAGCGAGACATGGTCAACGTCGCCGTCGGCATCGTCTGGCAGACGTCGCTGACGGCGGCCGGCGTCTACCTGGTGCTTCAGGAATGGGGATGGCTTGCGGCCTGCGCCGGCATCGTGATGGTGACGTCGGCCGTCCTCAAGGTAAACTGGTACGATCGCATGCAGGATTACCCCGATGGACTGTGGGCCGGCCCCACCGTGTTTCGAGCGAGTAGTGAAGTCGACGCTCGCGCGCCCGCCTGATCATCGCTGCCGTACTTTCGACAACGTGCAATCCATACGTTATGCGTGCTGCTAAATATACATCCGACGCCGAACCGGGCTTTGAAGACCGGCTCAAGGGGCTGCAGACCAGGTACGAAGCCCTTCTCGCCCGGCGAAATGAGCCTGTAGACGAGGGGCACGGCCTGTTTGTGCGCTTCAGATATCCCGCGCTTACGGCTGAGCATGTTCCCTATTTCTGGCGCTACGATCTCGATCCTCAGTCGAACCCTCGTTTGATGGAGCGTCTCGGAATCAATGCGGTGTTCAACGCCGGCGCCATCAAACACGACGGTCGCTATCTCGTGGTGGCGCGCGTCGAAGGTACCGATCGCAAGTCGTTCTTCGCGGTGGCCGAGAGTCCGAACGGGATCGATCGGTTTCGCTTCCGGGATTACCCGATTGAGATGCCTGAGACGGACATTTCCGACGTCAATGTCTACGACATTCGGCTGACGAGCCACGAAGACGGCTGGATCTACGGTGTATTCTGCACAGAGCGAAAGGATGCCGGGTCGTCGGATCCCTCGGCAGCCGTCGCTCAGGCAGGAATCGGGCGGACGAAGGATTTCACGTCCTGGGAACGATTGCCCGATCTGAGGACGCCCTCGCCGCAGCAGCGCAACGTGGTTCTGCATCCGGAATTCGTCGGCGGCAAATACGCCTTCTACACCAGGCCGCAGGACGGTTTGATCGAAACGGGCCGCGGTGGCGGGATCGGTTGGGGTCTCTGTGAGGATATTGAAAATGCCGTCGTTGAGTGTGAGGACATTATCGATGCGAGGCATTACCACACCGTCAAAGAAGTGAAGAACGGTCAGGGTCCGCCCCCGCTGAAGACGCAAGAAGGCTGGCTGCATCTTGCGCACGGCGTCCGTAATACGGCGGCCGGTCTGCGGTACGTGCTCTATCTATTCATGACGGACCTCCGGGAGCCCTGGCGTGTAACGTACGAGCCGGCAGGGTACTTCCTGGCTCCCGTCGGCGAGGAACGCATCGGCGACGTGTCGAACGTGGTCTTCAGCAACGGCTGGATTGCCGATGACGACGGTCGCGTGTTGATCTACTACGGCTCATCCGACACCCGCACGCACGTGGCCGCGACCAGTATCGACCGGCTGATCGACTATGCGAAGAACACGCCGGCCGATCCGCTCCGCTCCGCCGCTTGCGTCGAGAGGCGCGTCGAACTCATTCGCCGCAACTTAAACGTCCTGGGTCGTCGGTAGCCATGGAGACGACCTCAACCCTGGCGGCTCTCCGCGACGAGCTCGGCACAGAGCTTACCGAGCGCATCCTTCCATACTGGATGGAGCATACGATCGATCACGTGCACGGCGGATTTGTCGGTCGCATCACACAGAAGAACGAGATCGTCGACGGAGCGGAGAAGGGCCTCGTTCTGAACGCGCGCATTCTGTGGACGTTTTCGGCGGCGTACCGTGTGCTCGGCGACGAACGATACCGCGTCGTGGCTGATCGGGCCTATGCATTCATGACGAATGCTTTCCGCGACCACGCGCACAGGGGCTATTATTGGATGCTGACGTATGACGGCCGGCCTGCCGACGACCGCAAGCACGTGTACGCGCAGGCGTTCGCGCTTTACGGCGTCGCCGAGTACTATCGCGCCACCGGTCACGAACCGGCGCTCGACGAAGCGATCAGCCTGTTCGACCTCATCGAACGTTACGCGCACGACCTCGATCATGGCGGCTACCACGAGGCATTCGATCGGGCGTGGGCGAGGCTCGACGACGCTCGCCTGAGCGACAAGGACGCCCACGAGCGGAAGAGCATGAACACGCATCTCCACGTCCTCGAAGCCTACACGAACCTGTTTCGCGTGTGGCCCGATGCCGGCCTCTTAACCCAGCTTCACGCGCTGACCGACGTGTTCATCCATCGGATCCTTCGCGGCGAGACCAGGCACTTTCTCCTGTTCTTCGACGAGGACTGGCGACCCAAGTCGACCGCGGTGTCCTTCGGTCACGACATCGAGGCAAGCTGGCTGCTCCTCGACGCCGCCGAAGTCCTCGGTGATGACGAGCTGCGCCGCCAGGTGCGAGACGTGGCCGTCGACATCGCGCGGCTGACGCTTTCAGAAGGACAGGACCATGACGGCGGCCTCTTCAATCAAGGAGGGCCGTCGGGAATCGCCGATACCGACAAAGACTGGTGGCCGCAGGCCGAAGCCATCGTCGGTTTCGTCCGGGCGTACGAGGAAACGGGTGATTCGGCCTTCGTCAAAGCGGCCGAGGCGTCATGGGCATTCATAAAGCGATTCGTCGTCGACGAAGAATACGGCGAGTGGTTCGGCCGCGTCTCGCGCGACGGCGCTCCGTACGACGAGGAAGACAAAGTGGGCTCCTGGAAGTGCCCCTACCACAACAGTCGCGCCTGCCTTGAAATCATGGATCGGGTTGACGGCAGCAGGCGATGAAGGCGGCACGGGATTACGGGACGATGAACTGACGGGTTGTTTCATCGACGAGTGGTCTCATCGACGAGTGGTCTCATCGACGAGTGGTCTCATCGACGAGTGGTCTCATCGA
>CAZART010000064.1:0-5688 GCA_964487555.1 uncultured Rhodothermales bacterium | reverse complement strand
GTTGAGTTGACGAGCGGTTGAGTTGACGAGCCTGGCGGGTTCGCATTCACGGGGTTCTGGCGTAGAATGCGTCGGGCCGACCTCGTCACAGCAGGTAACCGATTTCTTAAACGTGCGGATGCGGAGACGGCGTCCGAGATTCCGCGAGCGTGGACAGGGATTCCGCGGAAGTGGACTCGGATCCCGCTGGTGTGGAGATGGATTCCGCGGGCGCGTACAGGGATTCCGCGGGCGCGTACAGGGATTCCACGGGCGTGGACTGGGATTCCGCGGGCGCGTACAGGGATTCCACGGGCGTGGACTGGGATTCCACGGGCGCGTACAGGGATTCCGCGGGCATGGACACGAAGTCCGCGGGCATGGACACGAAGTCCGCGGGCATGGACACGAAGTCCGCGAGCGTAGACACGAGAGTCAGAGCAGGTCCACGCGGAAGCCCGCTCGTAGGGACGAGTTCTAAGGTCCACTGATGTAGACGGGCCATCAAAAATGTTTGTGAGAATGATTTCCTGCTGTGAGACGGTGCAGAAATTGAGCTTCGGGCGCGTTGTCGGGGCTGCCATCGGCGTAAGCGTTTATCCCGAACCGCCGGCTCCCTCACTATCGCAGCCTGCAACATCATGAAGGTGTTTACGGAAGATCGGTATGAGAGAATGTCCTACCGCCGCTGCGGTCGAAGCGGTCTTAAGCTGCCCGCGATCTCGCTGGGGCTCTGGCACAACTTCGGAGGCGTAGACACCTATGAAAATGCTCGAGCCATGGTGCGGCGGGCGTTCGAACTCGGCATCACGCATTTCGATCTTGCGAACAACTACGGCCCGCCACCCGGGTCGGCGGAGGAAACCTTCGGGCGGATCTTGCGGGACGACCTGCATGGCCGCCGTGACGAGCTAATTATCTCGACGAAGGCCGGCTGGTGGATGTGGCCCGGCCCCTACGGCGACGGCGGCTCGCGCAAGTACCTGCTCGCAAGCCTCGACCAGAGTCTCTCCAGGATGGGGCTGGATTACGTGGACATTTTCTATCATCACCGCCCCGATCCGGAGACGCCCATCGAAGAGTCGATGATGGCGCTGGATCAGGCGGTTCGGCAGGGCAAGGCGCTGTACGCGGGCATCTCGTCGTACCGCCCTGACGAAACGCGAGAGGCCGCGCTCATCCTTCGGGAGCTTGGCACGCCGTGCATCATTCATCAGCCGAATTACAGCATGTTCGACCGCTGGATCGAAGACGGCCTCCTCGACGTGCTCGACGAGGAGGGGATGGGATGCATCGTGTTTTCGCCGCTGTCGCAGGGACTGCTCACCGACAAATATTTGGGCGGCATTCCTGAAGATTCGCGTGCAGTCACAGAGCATGGGAATCTGGAGCGGGAAGACGTCACGGACGCCGTGATCGCAAAGGCGCGCCGCCTCAATAAGATCGCCGCTTCGCGAGGGCAGTCATTGGCTCAGCTCGCCCTCGTCTGGGTGCTGCGGCAGCCGCAGATCACCTCGGCGCTTATCGGCGGGAGCCGCGTCGAGCAGATCGAGCAGAATGTCGCAGCCCTCGACGACGTGGAGCTCACTCGCGAAGAGATAGTCGCCATCGAAGACATCCTACGATCTTAACGTTACCATGACAAGAATTCCGAGTACTGTTTCCGACCGCGCGATCGCCGCGATGAGATTGACGTGGTTGACTTCGGCGGCATTGTTCGTGCTGCTCGTATCCGGATGCGGGGGAAGCCGGCCGGCAACGACGCCGGGCACAGCTACGACGCCAGGCACAACCACAACGCCGGACACAGCCACAACGCCGGGCACAGCTACGACGCCGGGCACAGCCACAACCCCAGGCACAGCCACGACGCCAGGCACAGCGACGACGCCGGACACGGCCACGACGCCAGGCATAGCGGCGAGGCCGGGCGTAGCGGTGACGCCCGTCGATCCGAACGCCACGGACGAAACGCGCGCCCTCTTCGTCAATCTGAAGAACGTCGCGCAGAACCACATCCTGTTCGGCCATCAGGACGCACTCGCTTACGGCGTCACCTGGAAGCGGGAATCGGGACGCTCCGACGTGCGCGACGTCACCGGGTCGCATCCCGCCGTATATGGCTGGGAACTGGGCGATCTGGAGAATGGCGTCGCGGAGAACCTCGACGGTGTGAACTTCAAAGACATGAAGCGATGGATTCGCGAGGGATACAGGCGAGGTGGCGTGATTACTGTAAGCTGGCATATGGATAATCCGGCCAGCGGCGGCAGCTCGTGGGACACGACTCGTGCTGTACAAACAATCCTTCCAGGAGGCGAACATCATGCAAAATATCGGAGGTGGCTCGACCGATTCGCCGATTTCACCGGAGATCTCAGGGTTGGGCCCTTCACGTGGCTCGGATTCGGACAGCCCGTTCCGATTATTTTCCGGCCCTTCCATGAACATACGGGAAGCTGGTTCTGGTGGGGCGGCAATAACGTGAGGCCCGACGAATACAAAGAGCTGTGGCGCTTCACGGTCGACTATCTCCGGCACGAGAAGGGCCTTAACAATTTGCTCTACGCCTATTCGCCGGACGTATTCTCGACGGAAGAGCAGTATTTTGAATTCTATCCCGGCGATGAATATGTGGATGTCCTCGGGTTCGACGACTACCACAGCCTGCGACGCGAGGAAACGGTGATCGAATTCACTGAGCGAGCCCGGCGCGTGGTCGAGTACGCGGAAAAACGAGGGAAAATTCCGGCGTTCACGGAGACGGGCGCCGAGGGCGTTCCCGACGCGTTGTGGTGGACCGATCGACTGCTGCAAGCCATCAAATCCGACCCCGTCGCGCGGCGCCTTGCCTGGGTACTGGTATGGCGCAATGCCAATGAAGCCGACAATCCCGGACACCACTACGCACCGTACCGCGGCCACGCCAGTGCGCCGAATTTTGTGGAATTCTATCAGGATCCGTTCGTGCTCTTCGAGAATGAGCTTCCAAACCTGTACCGATAGTGCCGAACCTTTATCCACAGAAAATATCCATCCGAGATGATAAGACGACTTTCCCAACTCATCGTGGTAGCAGCCCTGCTGGGCACGTCCTCCTCCGAATGCCTCGCCCAGCTGCGCGCGTCCCGCCTCTTCGCGGATGGGATGGTGATCCAACGCGGCGTTGACGTGCCCGTCTGGGGATGGGCCGCCGAAGGAATGCCCGTCAAGGTTGAGTTTGAAGGCGCAACGTATCCCACCGATGCTGCCTCCGACGGAAGCTGGAGCGTGACGCTGCCGGCCATGGCGGCGGGGGGTCCGTATTCCATGATAATCCTTGCCGGGGAGGAGCGGATCGAGGTAAACGACATCCTCGTCGGTGACGTGTGGGTCGCCTCCGGGCAATCGAATATGGAATGGCAGGTGGCCGACGCCAACAATGCGGAGGCTGAGATCGCCGGGGCGAACGACCTTTCCATCAGGCATTTTAAGGTGCCCAGGTCGTGGGCCTCCCGTCCGGAAGAGACGCTCGAAGGAGGCACGTGGAAGGCCGCGACGCCCGAGCACGTCGGCTCGTTCACAGCGGTTGGATTTTTCTTCGCGCGAGAGCTGCAGAAGCACGTCGACGTACCCATTGGGATCCTACATACCTCCTGGGGCGGCAGTCGCATCGAGCCGTGGATGAGCGCACAGGCGCTCGGGCTGCACGAGGACTCCTATGAAGAGCTGATGGCAAACGAGCGCGCACGCGGGGAGAAGATCCTGCAATCGCTTCGAGAGCGCATCGGGGGCACGCTTCCGACCGAGGACGCCGGCCTTGTCGACGGGCAAGCCGTCTGGGCTGATCCTGCGCTGGATGTCACCGATTGGCCGGACATCGAGTTACCACAAGCCTGGGAGCAGGCCGGCTACGAGGGGATGGACGGCATCGGTTGGTATCGTACGACCTTCGATATCTCGGCTTCCGAAGCGGAGGCCGGCATGACGTTGGCGCTGGGCACGATCGATGATTCCGACGTCACCTGGGTAAACGGCCATGAAGTGGGCCGGACGGAAGGTGCCTGGCAGAAGGCGCGCGTCTATGAGGTGCCGCCTTCAGCGCTGCACGCGGGGAAAAACGTCATCGCCGTGCGTGTGGAGGACACCGGCGGGGGCGGGGGGATGTACGGAGATCCGTCGCTGCTGTACCTCTCGGTCGGCGGCGAACGGCGGCCTCTGGCGGGCACGTGGAAGTTCAAGGTCGGTGAGGTCTCGGTAAGCTTCGACAGCGGAAAAAATCAGATCCCCACACTGCTCTATAACAAGATGATTCATCCTTTGCTGCGCTTCCCGATCAAAGGCGCGCTTTGGTATCAAGGCGAGTCGAATGCTTATCCGGAGGCCGCCGACGAATACCGCGATCAGTTCAAAGCAATGATTAAGGACTGGCGAGAGCGCTGGAACTCGGGCGACTTCCCGTTCCTCTGGGTCCAGCTGGCCAACTACATGAACACCGACGACGAACCCTCCGAAAGCGCATGGGCGCTCCTTAGGGAGTCGCAGAGCGCCGCACTTGCGCTCCCGAACACGGGACAGGCCGTGGCGATCGACGTCGGCGAGGCCGACGACATCCATCCGAGAAACAAACAGGACGTGGGCCTACGGCTGGCGCTCGCCGCGCGTAAAATCGCCTACGGGCAGGACGTCGTCCACTCCGGTCCCATGTACACCGGACACACCGTGCGAGACGGCCGGATGGTGCTGGCGTTCGACCACGTCGGCGGTGGATTACAGGTGAAAGGTGGCACGCTCGGTGGCTTCGCCGTCGCAGGCGAGGACGGCAAGTTCGTCTGGGCGGATGCGGCCGTAGAGGGGGATCACGTCGTCGTATGGAGCGATGCCGTCGCGCGGCCGGCGGCCGTTCGTTACGGCTGGGCCGATAATCCCGGCAGGGCCAACCTCTACAATCGCGAAGGCTTGCCGGCCTCTCCGTTTAGAACGGATTCCTGGTAATTTGTGAGAAGCGGCCATCTGTCGCAAGAGCCGTGCTGGTTTGCCACATAATGGATCAATTGACATGCGGACGACGCTCATTGTGCTGCTCCTGGCGACGCTGTTTGCCCCCATGCAAGCCGGAGCGCAGGATCAACATCGCATCCGGTTCAACGATCAGGATCTTTTCCTGAGCGGGAGCAACGTCGCGTGGATCAACTTTGCCCGTGACATCGGCCCGGGTGAGACGAATCTCGCTCGGTTTGAGGAGATTTTCAGGCAGCTTCACGAGAGCGGCGGGAATTCGATGCGGCTCTGGCTGCATACGACAGGAGCCGTCACGCCCGAGTGGGTCGGCAATGAAGTCGTGGGTCCCGGCGACGGCGCCATCGAAGATTTGGAAGCTATTCTCGACCTCGCGTGGCGGTACGAGATCGGCATGCAGCTCTGCCTTTGGTCGTTCGATATGCTGCGGCAATCCAACGGCGCCACGATCACGGATCGCGCCTATGCGCTGCTGACCAATCCCGAGCTCACGCAGACGTACATCGATAACGCGCTCATTCCCATAGTGGGAGCTCTCGAAGGTCATCCCGCGATCGTCGCGTGGGAGATTTTCAATGAGGCGGAGGGGATGACGAACGAATACGGCTGGAGCTTCAATCGCCACGTGCCCATGGCGGCCATCCAGCGGTTCGTGAACATGACGGCGGGTGCCATCCACCGTGCCGATACGTCCGCGCAGGTCACGAACGG
>CAZART010000063.1:29196-30875 GCA_964487555.1 uncultured Rhodothermales bacterium | reverse complement strand
TGTTCAGGAAGCTCCCTTTTTATCGTTCGTTGGAAGAGGCTCAGAAGACGGCTGAGCAGGAGGCTGAAGCCGAGCGACGCCGAAAAGAGCAGGAGCGTCAGCAGCGGCAACGAGAGAAAGAGCTCCTGAAAGAGCGAGAAGCGGCAGAAGAGGAGACACCGGCGGACACCACCGCTTCGGACGTCGATATTGACGAAGAGGATGACGGAGGCGGGTTTAAACTGCCGCTGCCGAATCCGGTATCTCTTCTGCGAAAAACGGTCCTCGCCATTACAGGCATCCGGGATCTCACGATCACGTACTCGGCGAATCGATCGGCCAGCTCGAGCAACGTCGGCCGTCCGATATTCGATGGAGAAGGACGACTTATCGACGTGGAGACGCACTACGGTCTTCTAGACGCGTTCCGCGGGAACGGCCCCTCGTTGGCCTATCGATTTGGGTTCGATCGCCGGATTGGGCTCGAGCAGCGCATCCTTGATCCTTCGCTGCAGGTGACCGACGTCACTCAAAATACGAATCGCCTTCAGGGCCGCACTGCGCTGAACCCATCGCAAACCCTCCAGATCAACCTGACCTGGACCGCGGACTGGGATACCGGGACGAATTTTACGTTCCGACCCGATCCGGCGTCGAATTTCGTCGATATGACCATGACGTCGAGCGGTTCGAATCGCGCGTCGATCTGGGCGTTCAATGCAAGTTATCTGGACCTCTTCGAGCGACAGCTCGAAACCTACCGGCAGGATGCAAATCTCGCGGACGATCCCACGTCGTTCGGCGATGAAAACGGTGACGGCCGTGTCGTGCTGACGAACGCGTCGATTGTGGAGGACTTTCAGCACACATTCCTCTCCGGCTTGGGTACCGTGGGAGCGAGAGGCCTGTTGCCTTTCCCTATGCCTAACTGGCAAGTGTCTTACTCCGGAATTTCCAAATGGCCGTTAATTCGTGCCCTCGTACAGAATGCGAGCGTCCGACACGGCTACAGCTCGGATTATTCCACAGATTTCCGCCACAATCCGCCCTCCGGCGAATCAACGAGAGATTTTGATCTCGGCGGACGACGCATTGCCTTCTCCGTCCCGTCAGAGGAGGTCGGTGGAATCCGCGTCAACGAGCGGTATCAACCCATGATTGGACTGGACCTCAGCTTCAAGGGACGGCTACAGACCAATTTTGCATGGAACAGAAGTACGTCGTACTCGCTGAGCACGTCGAATTTCGACGTTTCGCAGAATGAAACGAGTGAGCTGACCTTCACGACGAGCTATCAGCGACAGGGAATGAAACTCCCGTTCTTCGGAAAGAAGCTGAACAATCGTGTAAGCTTGAGTCTGACCGTTTCCCGTACGACGCTCAGCGACCAGCGCTTCTCGATCCGCCGCGGCCTCATCAATGCAATCTCGGACGAGGAATTTGTTCTCTCGGATGCCCTTGAGGGCGATAATGTCTCGATCGTGACGGCCTCCAGCCGGTTCACCGTCGTCCCGCGCGTCTCCTACCAGTTTTCGAACCGCGTCAGCGCAGACTTTACCATGCGCTACGAAAATTTCGCAAGTGAAGACAGCCGCCAACCTTCTTCGACGACGATCAACGGTGGCTTCAACATTCGAGTAAGCATCGCGAATTAGAGGACGAGATGCCGCCTGTGCGCTCGTGCCAGTTTTCCCCTTCCC
>CAZART010000063.1:0-29096 GCA_964487555.1 uncultured Rhodothermales bacterium | reverse complement strand
TCCCCTTCCCCTCCCGGAGCCTCCGCGGCGGTAACGCCGTATTAGGTTCTATGCAATCCACTTCCCTACAGCGCCTGGTCGTCTGCTCGCTCGGTCGGATGGAATATGAGCCGACGTGGGAGCTGCAGAAGCGGCTGCAGGCACGGCTAATCGCGGGCAAACGGAGGGATCCACGTGAAGATCTCCCCCACGTGTTGCTGCTCGTCGAGCATCCGCCCGTATATACACTGGGCAAGAGTGGCGACGCATCCAATCTCCTGCTCTCTGAGGAGGGGCTTGCCCGGCACGGCGCAAGCTTTCATCGCATCGACCGGGGGGGCGACATTACGTATCACGGACCCGGACAGGTGGTTGGCTATCCTATTTTGGATCTGGACCGCTTTTTCACGGACATTCACCGCTATCTACGGCAGCTGGAAGAAACCATCATCCGAACCTGTGCCGACTACAGCGTCGTCGGAGGCCGTGTAAACGGCCGAACCGGAGTATGGGTCGGGCCGGATGAGAAAGGGCTGGAGCGCAAGATCTGCGCCATGGGGATCCGATGCAGCCGGTGGGTTACGATGCACGGCTTCGCCCTGAACGTCAACACCGACCTCAGCTTCTTCTCCCACATCGTTCCCTGTGGCATCCCCGATCGCAGCGTTACATCGCTTTCACATGAAGTCGGACGCCCGATTCCGGAAAGCGAGGCCATGGATCGACTCATTGTCCACTTCGCTAAACAATTCCAAGCGGACGTCGAGCGCCTCGAGAATGAGCCGGCCAGGGCCTTCGTCGAAGAATTCTCGCAGAAAGCGCGAGTTACCGAGTGCTGGAAGTGACTTCAGGGTACTTACGGTCCGGCAGTTCGGGATCATCTGGACTCAAACTGATTTAGAAAGACGGTTCACCCACAACGACCGCGTTTCAGCGTATATATCCTATGAAAGCCTTCAATCTCGAGCATTTTACCCGGCGTTTGCTGGCAGAAACGCTCTTCTACGACGAGGAATTCGGTGCTATCGGCAGCCTCAGCCTCGTCGACGTCAACGCCGGGAAGGAACGCTTCATCGCCTCCTTCATGCCGGAGGACGGCTCATTCGTCATAGAAGAGGCGATAGAATGGGAGAGCGGCACGGACAACGGCGAGGACATCGGCTACGTCCTGGCCGTCGACAGCAAGGAGCACGGCTCGTTCGAAACGCCTGAAGAAGCGGCCGACACGCTTCTGCGTCTCGCCAATCAGTACAGCCTGATGCCGAGTATCACCCTCCTCTTCGAAGAGGACGAAGTTTCCTGAAGCACTGCGACCCCATCCGTCGATTGATGGAACCGCCTTTCCGGCGGCGGCGATCGCATCGGAGATAATGCCGTGCGTTAGTCGACACCTGAAAAGGCGGCCCATCCCAGGAAAATCCATCCCGCGATAAAGGCGAGTCCGCCGAGCGGGGTTACAGCTCCCAGCCAGGGTGTATCGGTAAGGACAAGCAGGTAAAGACTGCCGGAAAAGATGAGAATGCCGGCAAGAAAAAGGTACCCTGACCAGGTCACCTGCCAGATCGGCCATTGCGACCACGCCCAAGCCGCAGCGAACAGTGCGAGTGCGTGATACATGTGGTACCGCACGCCCGTCTCAAATACAGCCAGGCGTTCCGGCGCGACGCGTTCCTGGAGCGTGTGCGCCCCAAAGGCGCCGAGAATGACGGCCAGACCGGCCAACCCCGCACCCGCAATGAAGAAAAAACGCACCATTACGCTATCCCGCTTTAGGCGGATTTACCGCAAATGGAAACACGCGGCCGTTTAGCTTCAGCGTGTAGCTGCCCGGTTCATAGGTCCCGTCCAGACGAAGATAGAAGCGAAAAGGCCGCATGACACGGGTGCACACGGATCCCTGCGGACGGCGCATGTCGATGCGCATCTCGATGATGTGACCGTATCGCTCCTGAGAGACCTCGTTCAACTCCGTACATCCATCGGGCAACGATCCCTTCACGAGTACCTCGACCGGAACCTCACCGTCTGCGACTAATGTCGAGGAGAATGCTGCAGGCCGCACGTGCACGGTGTCGAAAACGGCGGGATAATAAAAATAGCTTATGGCACTGTCGGGAGGCAAAATCGCGATCGTTCGCCGGCCGTCGGGTCCGGATTCCTCAAATCGATGACCGAAGCGCTCGTCAGGCTTCAACTCGACTTCTTTCGAGCCCATACATGCGGACAACGTCACAGCGAGTCCCGTGAAGATCGCCATCAGCGTCGTAGCTCGCAGGCGCGTCCCAAGAAGCACGCCGTTCGATGACCTACAGCGGAGCATGGATATCGAATGAGACCTCTCGGTCACCGATCACCTCCGCTTTTCCGACTTGCCGTATCGCTCGCGGCTTTCTTCAAGAGCTTAACGTCCACGGATGAGCCATCCTCCGGCACGCGCTCTCGAGGAGCATCGCCCCAGAGGCGTTCGAGATCATAGAATCCGCGGCGCTCGTTGTCGAACAGATGAGCGACCACGTCGACGTAGTCGAGCAGCACCCACTGATGATGGCCTGTGCCTTCCGTATGCCACGGCAGTTCCTGACATTCGCTCTTGATTCGCTCTCGAATGGCGTCGGCGATCGCCTTGATCTGGATATCGGAATCGCCGGTGCATATCACAAAATAATCCGACACGCCACTTACGTCACGCATGTCCATCACGGTGACCTCGTGTGCCTTCTTTTCAAGCATAGCATCGACGGCATGAGCCGCCAACACGTGCGATGGATTAGACGTCGCTCTTTTTCGCGCCTTTCTGGCGGACGTTATCTGCTTCTCGAGTGAGCTCATAGATAAATAGGATATTCCAACATAACACGGTCAGCCCCACCTACGTATTTGCACGCCTTAAGCGCGTCGAAGTTACTTCGGGCTCAGCCGCGACTATTCCTTGTTCTGAAACGGACGTAGGTTTTCATAATCCTTTCCCAGCACGACGGAGGCGTCGAGATAATAATCGGGTCGAATCTCTTGCACGATCCGCTCTTCCGGGATGCCTAGCACGTGAGCCACTTTCTTGGCTGACGCGACGTCGCCTACCCGGTCAATTATGAAAGAGTAATCCTCCTCGAACGACGTATAGTCCCCGACCTCCACGACGTCGAACCCATGTCGCCGCAAGAACATGGTGGTCTCGGCCGCCAGTCCGGAGATGCCACAGCCGTTTCGGACCTCAACCTGGATGATATCTCCGACCAACTGAGCCGGATTCGACTCTCGAACGGGATCTACCCGTGGCGTGAAGAAGCGCGTCGTCAGCCCATAGACGAGGACAACCATCACGATGGCGAGGACCGTGAGGGCGGAATTCATCAGGATGCCGGACCATCGCGAGCGAGCGCTGCCCATCGGAAACCGTATCGATTAAACAAAAAGCGCGGCACACCGGAGGATCGGCAGGCCGCGCTCGAAATCTGTCGTTACCGGGTTCCTCAACGCGGGCTGTCGTTCCAGAAAAGATTGTCTCCGCCGAAGCCGAACCCACCGAAACGTGAATGCATCCCGTAATGGCTACCGTATCCGTATCGGCCATACGGACTCATGTACGACCCGTACGGGCTTTGACGAACCGAGAGGTGCAACTGCACATTTTCCGACGGGCGGTACGCCACTTCAGCGTTTCTCAAAAAGAACTGACCTTTATTCCCTTGATCACCCATGACGTTCGAGGATCCGAACGGCTGATGTGCAAAGCTTAAATCGACCCGCGCCGCCAGCTTGTCGTTGAACTGGAACATCATCGAATTCGTGTACATGCCCAGCGACGAGGAATTCCCGCCGAACGAACCGAAGCTCATTTCGTAGGAATGGCTCATCTTAAAATGCTCCGGGCTGAAAAGTCGATTCAGCGAAAACATCGCACCGTCCGTGCCGTAGAGCTTCGCCGAGGCCTGCTGATTGCCGACCTGATCCCGCAGCTGCGCCTGAGCCGGTAGCGTAACGCCCAGGAGGACCACAAGGACGACGAGTGATAGAATATTCCGCATGGGATATGGCCTATTTAGAATCCGCTTCAAACTCACGAGATCGCGTAGCTCAATGATAGAGCCTCGGGTTCCCTTTGTCAATAACCAATCCCGTGCCCTTATGTTCTTGCGAGAGCACTTTTTCCTCCTCTAGATACCGCACGTAAGTCCTAAAAGAACAATCGGTCCGCATGCCCTCCGAAATCTCTCCTGATGCCTCCATGATCCTCGGCATCGAGACATCGTGCGACGATACGGCAGCGGCCGTCGTGCATAACGGAAAGCTCTTGTCCACCGTCATCTCCTCGCAGCGGGTGCACGGTGAGTTTGGAGGCGTCGTTCCCGAGCTCGCCTCGCGTGAGCACGAGCGTCTCATTGTGCCTATCGTTGACGCGGCCCTTGACGAAGCGGGCATCCGCCGCGACGATCTTACGGGAATCGCCGCCACGTACGGCCCCGGCCTCTCCGGCTCTCTGCTCGTCGGGTTGAGCTTCGCGAAGGCCTACGCTTTCGCACTCGGCCTCCCGTTTATCGGTGTGAATCATGTCGAAGGCCACATCTATTCCCCCTTTCTCGGCGACTGTGGTCCTCGTTTTCCCTTCCTAGCCCTCGTGGCGTCGGGCGGACATACGCAGATCGTACATGTGGAAGCAGACTTCGAGCACCGGCTGCTTGGATCTACGCGTGACGATGCCGCCGGAGAAGCATTCGACAAGGTGGCCAAATTGCTGGACCTCGGCTATCCGGGCGGCCCAGCCGTCGACCGTCTCGCTCGTGACGGCAACCCGCGCTTCCATGATTTCCCACGTTCTCGCCCCGGTGGGTACGATTTCTCCTTTAGCGGTCTGAAGACGTCCGTCCTTTATTATTTGAATCAGTTTTCGAACGGCGAGCGTGCGCGACTTCTCGACGAGCATCTTGCCGACGTCTGCGCCTCGTTCCAGCAGGCCGTCATCGACGTGCTCGTCGGCGCGCTGGAGCGTGCGATCGAGGAGACCGGTGTTCAACACGTTGCCGTCGTCGGCGGCGTCTCGGCTAACTCCGCGCTCCGGCGCGATGCCGCGGCGATGGCCGAGCGATGCCGCGTCTCGCTCCACATTCCTGATCGGATTCACTGCGTGGACAATGGTGCCATGATTGCCATGACGGGCTATTTTAAGCTTAAAGCGGGTCTTACGAGCCCGTTGACGTTAACCGTTCAGCCCAGTCTGCGGCTGGGTTGACCGTTTAACGTTAGAACGTGCCGTAGAGGGGGCGCTTCGCCGAAGTCTCACGCACCGAAAGGGATCAGCGCGTATCTTTAAAAGGTATGCCTCGACGTCGACCCCCGCGACGTCCTTACGTCCATACGTCAACACCTCCCCCGGCCTACACGTCAACACGTCAACACGTTTATGCATTTCGAAGTCGTACGCGAGCTGATCGCGCAGTTCGAATCCGACCTGCCGGTTGTGCCGTCCGAGCCTTCCGAGGAGGATATGAACCCGTGGCGCGAAAGAATCGACGTTCTCGATCGCGCGATGCTGCAAATCATGAATGAACGTGTTAAGTGCGCAAACGTCATCGGTGCCATCAAGAAGAAGCTCGGACTTCCCGTCTACGTGCCGAGTCGTGAAGAAGACGTGCTCCGGAACGTGGTCGCCGGTAACCGTGGGCCCCTATCCGACGCTGCCGTTCGCCGCTTGTTCGAACGCGTGATCGACGAGACACGATCGCTGGAGCGGCACAATTATCAGGAGGAGCGGTAGCCAAGAACATGCGTCGAAACTTCGTGATTGTCGTGCTCATCTTCGCCGCGCTGGTCGGCGGCGCAGGCATTATTGGTTTTTGGATCGGTCTGGGTCCGAATACGCAGATCTACGACGGTGCGCGCGGCGTCGGAATTCCGCCGGGCAGCGATTTCGCAAGTGTCGTCGATTCACTGGAATCCGCGGGGATTCTTCACTCCAAGGACACGTTTTCGTGGGTAGCACGGGTCACGGGTTGGGCGGATCAGGTCAAGGCCGGCTACTATACGTTCGAAAGCGGCACATCCAACTACGACATCCTCCAGAAGCTGCGGCGCGGTCTGCAAGAACCGGTACGCCTTACGATTCCGCCGGGAACTCGTCCCGAAGTCATAGCAGCGGTCGCGGGACGCGACATGTTTTTCGATCCGGCCGATTTTAGAAATGCGCTCTCCGACCCTGCCCTAGCCGAGAGCCTTGGAACGGATACGACCTCTTTGTTCGCGTATATGCTTCCGGAGACCTATTTCTTCTACTGGCTGACGAGCGCGCCCACCACCATCGCGAAGATTAAGGGCGAATTCGATCGGCTCTGGATGGATGAGCTTAAACCCGGCGCGGATACGCTCAACCTCACCAAGCAGGACGTCGTCACGCTAGCCAGTATCATCGAATGGGAAACGTCCATCTCCGACGAGAAACCGGCGGTCGCGGGGGTCTACGTGAACCGGCTTCGACTCGGCATGAAACTCGACGCCGACCCCACCGTCCAGTTCGCCGTCCTCCAACGAGAAGGCTTCAAGCGCCGACTGCTCTATGAGGATTACCGGATCGAACACCCGTACAACACCTACCGCCGAGCAGGTCTACCGCCGGGACCGCTCACTAATCCATCAACGTCATCCCTGCGCGCAGCCGTCAACCCTGTCGATCACAACTACCTGTACTTCGTAGCGAAGGGCGACGGCTCCCACGTATTTAGCCGAACGCTGGCCGAACACAACCGCGCAGCCCGCCGCTTCCATCAGCTGATGCGCGAGCAGCGTGCGCGACAAGACTCGGCCGCGGCGGCGAAGTAGGACGCCGTAGCGACAAGACGCGGCCGCCACGGCGGTGCAACGCGCCGTAGCGACAAAACCCCCGAATCGCGCCGTGCGACCGGCGGTTCTGATTGTCGACAAATCGGAGCGGCATTGCGCGGTCTAGAACATCACGCGCACGCCGGCCGCGAACCTGTTTCGCGTCAGCTCTTCTTCAGCCACCGGCGGCGTCGTCGTCACGTCGCCGTATGGCGCGAACAGATCGTCGGAGCGTTCCTGCATCCAGCCCACGTCCACGTGGAACCGCTCCGCAAACCGATAGCCGAGACCGGCTGAAAAATACGTCTTGGAACGATCCGTCTTCGTGCCGTTGTGCTCGATCTGGAACGACCGCGGATCCGGCTGCCAGGCGAAGCCGCCGCGCAGAGCGAGGCTGCCGAGCCGGTACTCACCACCGATTCGACCATTCCAGACGGGATCCAGATTCTCGCGGATGTTTCGGTTTACGTCGTCGAAGCTGGTGTGATCGGAGCTCAGTTCCATCTGCGACCAGTCGACGTATTCCAGGTCGGCGGACACGAAGACGTCGCCGCTTTGCCATGCGACGCCACCGCCCAGGCGCCACGGCGTCCTGATCTCGTACTCAAACTCTCCGCTCTGCACGTCGCTCAGTGACCCACCCTCATCAAAAACGGTTTCGAGCTCGCGGAAGTACGTTTCACTCACCCGATAGAACGTCGGCGTCTCGGCCGTAACGCCGAAGCGGATTCCCTGCATGGCCTCACCCGATACGCCGGCCCGCACGTTGATCCCCGTCAGGTCGGATTCGAAGCCCTGCTCATAGCGCAAGAAGTCGAATCCGCGAAGTTCACCGTCGCCTAGCAGGACGACGTAATCATCCGGCGTATTCTCCTCGCGCGTGTCTTCCTCTTCGAAGCGGCTGTTATACTCGTAGGTGCCGAAGGCAAAATTAGCGGAGAGCCCCACCATCACGGACGGTGCGGCCTCCCATGCCCCACCGAGGCTGAGCTCGTTCGATCGGCCTTCTTCCAGCACGTCGCCGAACTGTTCGATGGTAGTGCCCGGCATGACGGCCTGATAGAAGAGCGGCTGGTTCGTGTCGACGTTCTCCGACAGAAATTCGATGGCGCCTCCGTTGTAAGCAAGCGCCGGGATGTCGTTGAAGAAGCGAGGCTGAGGGGTGCCGTCTTCGATGACCACCTCGAATTCGCTTTCATACGGTAGAAACGAATCACTGACCGAATTCTCGGCGTTCGGCCCGGTGAATCGCAGATTTCGATCGTATGAATTTACCTGATTCAGGGCTGCACCGATGACGAGCGATCCCTGCACCGTAGGCACTTTGTGGACATAGGCCAGGTTGCCCAGATTGGTTGATCTGAGGTCGCCTTCGCTGAATGTGGTGAAGCCGGCTGTCTGATAACGGGACTCGTCGGTCGCCGACAGTGCCATCAGCGAGCCCGCAAAGAGCGACGAACCAACATATCCCAGACCCGCCGGATTCGTGTAGAAGGCGGAATAATCACCGATCCCCGCGATGCCGACGCCCGCCATCCCCATCGTTCGGGCACCCGTGGCCGGCGCACGCTCGGTGAAGCGGAGCGCATCCTCTCCGGTTTGTGCAACCGCCCGCGGCGGCGCCAGGAACAGGGCCAGCAAGAATGCGGCACTCGCGATGAGGTGGATGGAGCGTATCGCCTTCATGATATTATCTAATAGGTTGTAATTGCTTGACTTAGCAGATCTATGTCGTCCAAAGAAAAGGCCACAAAATAGGCCCGCGCTCCAAGCACGGGCCTGATACCCGGCTCTCAGAACAGAACGATTTCGAACTGTAAAGGAGCGGAGAGAACGAGCGGCACGGCGACCGCCGGTTGTCCCGATATCTAAACGTTAGTTGTTGCGACCTCGGCTGCTCGAAGAGCCGGAACTGGATCGTCCGGAGCTGCGAGGCGACGAGCTGCGCGATCCGGATGAACGTACGCTGGGCTGGCTGCGCTTCGCCGGAGCGCTGCGAACAGAGCGGCTGCTGCGCGAGCTTGGACGTGCCTGTACTTTCGGCGGGGGGTTGCTGCCTGGGGCCGTTCGGACCGTCCGTCTTGGCGAGTCTGCACGCGGCGGAGGCTGGTAGGCGCCGCTGCTCCGTCTCGTCTCGGACGGTACATACCTGCGTCCACCTGACTCGGCCCGGTTGCCCCGCGAGTAGGTCTTTGCCTTACTGCTTCCGGTGGAACTTGTCGTGCGAGCTACCGACCCGCTGCGCGTACGAACATACGGGTTGTCGCCGCCTCGATGATCCCGCCACGTTGAGCGGGCGTTGTCGCGCCATGACGAGGGCGGTACGACCTCATTATAGCTGGAGGCCCCGTCGTCGGACCGATCCGACGACCTCGAGCCGGAGCGACCCGAGGATGAACTCTTGGTGCCGCGGCTTCCGGATTCGCGCGAGCTTGGACGATTCACCGTTCCGCTTCCCGAGCTTCGCGAGGAGCGGCCCGTGCTACGAGCCGGCGGAGACACCGTGCCACGCCCTGACGACGAGCGCGTGCTGCTACCGGTGCGAGCAGGTGTCGAGTTCGTTGATCGGCCGGTCGAGCCGCGAGTCGCTTCCGAACCTCGGCTGCCGGAATCCCGGGTAACTCCGCGGTCGTTTGTTTCGCGCGTCGTTGTTCGACCTGTGGAGCCGGTCTCGCGACCGGTCGATCCTCGCGTCACGCCATCCGTGCCCGAGCCGCGGGTGCCGGACGAGCTGCGCCCGACATCGCTGCCGCGGCTGCCTGTTCGAGTAACCGAACGGCCGGTATCAACGCTGCGCCCCGTATCTGCACCGCGCCCGGTTTCCACACCGCGTCCACGATCTGTAGCCGAAGAGCCTGCTCCCGTCGAGCCGGATCCGACGCGCGTAACTCCGCTTGACCGTGCGCCAAGGCGGTCGGTATCATCGAGATTGCCACGACCGATCGAGCCGCGTCCCGCTCCCGGTGCGAGCCCGCGTCCGGTTCCACTGCGTCCGTCCGTGAGAGTGCCGCGTCCCATGGTACCCCCCCGCGGTTCAAAGGCGCCGCTGCGCGGACGGATCGTATATGGCGCGTGGTACGACCACCCACCGTAATGGGGACCCCACACGTGAGCGTATCCCGGATAGTAAGATCGGTACGGACTATAGAAGCCCGCATAGTGCGGCCAGTAACCGTGGTGACCGTATCCGTAGCGCGGCCAGCCCCATCCGAATCCAATGGAAACGTGAAAGCCGCCGCGATAAAATGGATCGTAGTAGCTGCCGAAGTAAGGATCATATCCCCAGTATGGATCCCAATAGGTCGAGCCACGATAGAACCCGTCGTAATAGCGCGAGAAATAGCGGCTGTACCGATAGGGCTCGTACCGATCATAGTAGTAATCGTCGCTGTAGTAGTGCTCACGGATTACGGTTGAGTCGTCTTCATAGCGCTCGACCTCGACGTAGTCCGGGCCTCGTTCTACCGCCGCAAACTGCGTGTAGCAGCCGCTTAGCGGAAGGAACAGAAATATGAGCGCCGCGGCCGCGACGAAATAGGATCGAGATCCGCGTGATGCTTCGGATGACGGGGCCGATGGTTCCATGACGGGACGTGATTGAAGGTTCGACAGCGCAATGATGATGTTAGCTACTAAGCAGCGAACTCGTGTAGGACAAACGCGGCACCGGCTTCCTGGTTGCGGCCTCTCCGGCCGTCGCTGACTTCCGTGAAGAGGTAAAGCATCTTAATCGATCCTTCAAGAGGAAACGTGGTAGCGGCACCGGAAGCCGAATATATTGCTCGCCCGGCTGCCATTCTTCACGAACAAAGATCGGGCCGGATGCGCTGTTTTGATCGAGAGGGGCAGGCAGAGCGGCACCGGCGGGCCTCCAAATGACCTTCTCGCTGTACACTTGTATCCGATATACCTCACAGACTGTACACTATGGCCGACGCTATCACACTCCGTTCAGAAGATTACTCGCAGTGGTACCTCGACGTCGTACGCAGTGCGAAGCTAGCCGACTACTCGCCGGTTCGCGGGTGCATGATCATCCGGCCAAACGGTTACGCTCTCTGGGAGAACATGCGCGACGAGATCGACCGCATGTTCAAGCAGACCGGCCACCGGAACGCCTACTTTCCCCTCTTCATTCCACAATCTTTTCTGGCTAAGGAAGCGCAGCACGTCGAAGGCTTCGCCAAAGAGTGTGCCGTCGTGACGCATTCGCGCCTTCGAGTCTCTGAGGATGGCGAAGGGCTTGAGCTCGACCCCTCCTCGAAGCTGGAGGAAAATCTCATTGTGCGACCGACGAGCGAGACGATTATCTGGGATGCGTATCGGAGCTGGATCCAGTCGTGGCGGGATCTGCCGATCAAGCTGAACCAGTGGGCGAATGTCGTTCGCTGGGAAATGCGGACGCGGCTGTTCCTCCGCACCATGGAATTTCTGTGGCAGGAAGGACACACGGCCCATGAGACAAGGGATGAGGCCGTAGCCGAGACGCTGCAAATGCTCGACGTGTATGCCACGTTCGCCGAGGAGTTCATGGCCATGCCGGTGATCAGGGGTGTCAAGACGGCGAGCGAGCGATTTGCCGGAGCGGTCGACACCTACTGCATTGAGGCTTTGATGCAGGACGGCAAGGCACTGCAGGCGGGCACGAGCCACTTTCTCGGCCAGAACTTCGCCAGGGCGTTTAATTGCCAGTTTCAGAATCGCAACAATGAACTGGAATACGTGTGGGCCACCTCGTGGGGCGTGTCGACACGGTTGATCGGCGCGCTCATTATGACGCACTCCGATGACCAGGGCCTCGTCCTGCCTCCGAGGCTTGCGCCTGTTCAGGTGGTGATGGTGCCGATTTTCCGCAATGAAGACGAAAAGACCACGGTCCTCGAACGGGCGAACGTCATCCGTCGGATGCTGGAAGAAGCACACGTGCGCGTGAAGCTCGACGACAGCGAGGCGCAGCGGCCCGGCTGGAAGTTCAACGAGTACGAAGTGCAGGGCGTACCCGTGCGTATTGCCATCGGCCCGCGCGACGTGAAGAACGGGACGGTAGAGGTGGCTCGCCGCGATACCAGGGAGAAGGAGATTGTCGACCACGACGCCCTCGGGCATTACGTCAGCGAAACGCTCGGCGACATCCAGCAGAACTTGTACGACCGGGCCATGCAGTTCCGGGATGTGAATACGAGGCAGGTCAGCTCCTACGAAGAGTTTAAGGAGGTGCTCGATTCGAAGGGCGGGTTCATTCTCGCGCACTGGGACGGTTCGGAGGAAACCGAGCAGCGAATCAAGGTGGAGACGAAGGCGACGATCCGATGCGTGCCGTTCGACGTTCCGAAGGAGGAAGGCGTGGATATGGTTACGGGGCAGCCGTCGAAACAGCTGGTGTATTTTGCACGAGCGTATTGACGTCGGACGGTGGCCGGAACGCCTCGACGGCAGCGTCGTTGGTGGATCAGCGGCTTTCCTCTCATGAACCAATCCCTTCCACCCACATACGGTCACTGATACTACGTTCAACGCCTCCTCCTTCTCCGACGACGTAGTCTCTTCATGCGCACGTGGTTTCCGCTACTTCTGTGGGTCTTGATGACTCCCGCTGCCCTGGCGCAGGGGTGGGGCGAAGTGCAGGGTCGGGTATCGGAACGTGATAGCGGCGGGGAGACGATCCCGGGCGTGAGCATCGTCGTCTCGGGCACCAATTTCGGTACGGCGTCCGAGGCCGATGGCACATACCGCCTCAAGCTTCCGGCCGGCTCCTACCTTCTTCGCTTCTCCGCGATCGGCTACGTATCCCGTGTCGACTCGATCGCCGTTCGGCCCACGGCCACCACCCGGCTCGACGTTGCGCTCTCTACGGCTCTATTTGAAATGGAAGGCGTCACCGTCGAGGCTGCACCAACTGCAGTCGAGCCGGGCGTGTATGATCTGACGCCGGAGGACGTCCGCAACATCCCCTCCCCCTTCAAAGGCTTTCAATCGCTGAAGGTGCTTCCCGGCGTCGCCACAAATAATGAGGTTTCAAATCAATATTCGGTGCATGGAGGCGGCTTCAATGAAAATCTGATCTTCATTAACGGCTTCGAAGTGTACATGCCGTTTCGGCCGCGGCAAGGCGAGCAAGAAGGTCTCGGACTACTCAACCCTGAGCTTGCCGAGCGGATCACCCTGTATACGGGTGGTTTTCCGGCCCGATACGGCGGCAAACTCTCCTCGGCGCTCGACGTCGGCTATGGCGTTCCTGAAGCGCAGCCGCTCGAGGGGACCGCATCCGTCTCGCTTCTCGACGTCGACGTGGCACTTGGTTCCTCCCTCGCCGACAGCCGGCTCGGCTGGAGCGTCGGGATCCGCAAGGCCCGAGCCCAGCATTTCTTCAGCACGCAGGAACTCAAGGGGGAATATCGCCCGGACTATACGGACATCCAGGGCGTCGTCGGCTACCGGATCGCACCCGGCCACGACGTCGAGGCGCTCGGCATCTGGGCCGACCACCATTTTCGCCTCGCACCACAGGGTAGAAAGACATACTTCGGCATCGTCAGCTCCGATCCGAACATCCCGTCGAACCTGAAATCGTTCTGGATTCGCCTGAACGGCCTTGAGGAGGATGGCTATCAGACCCGCTTTGGGGGCGTCCGCCTCTCGAACCGCATCCTCCCCAATCTGCGAGCCGAGCACGACGTTTCCTATTTCGGAACGACGGAAGACGAGCGCTACGACATCAATGGCAACGCCGTCGTTTTTCAGGTGGATCCGGGCACAGGCAATCCGGACACGGGTTCCGGTCACTATCCGACCGGAAGCGCCACGCAGGAGGAATTCGCCGACAATCAGATCCACGTAGACACCTGGACGGCACGTGGCCGCTGGATGCTCAATCTGGACCGCCATGCGGCCGAAGCCGGCTGGTTCGCGCGCAGCCTTCAATTCTATGATCGAATCGACGAACGCACGGAGCTCGCCGGGAAGGACACCGACGGCGAATTCGTCCGCATCGTTGTCGATGAGATTGCCGATGAAGCCTCACTCGAGGCGTCTCAGGCAGGTGGCTATGTGCAGAACACGGCGGATTTGCTGGCCCAATCGGGGCGACTACTCGTGACGGTGGGACTTCGAGGTGATTACTTCTCGTTCAATGACGAATGGACGCTATCTCCTCGCCTGTCCGGGCGATATCGAGCGAGCGAATTGTTGTCTCTGACGGCCTCGTGGGGTCTCTATTACCAGGCACCGACCTATCGCGAGCTTCGTGGTAAGCCTGCCCCCGGTGAATCCATTCTGGGTGTGTTGAACCGCGAGGCCCGAGCTCAACGCTCGGTGCAATACGTGGCGGGAGGCGAACTCTTCATACCCTCGCGAAGGCTCTACATCCGGGGCGAGGCATTTTATAAGGATCTGAATCGGCTCATCTCTTACGACATCGAGAACGTCCGCGTCCTCTATTCGGGCGTGAATGACTCGAAGGGCCGGACGTATGGATTCGACCTTCGGGTGAGAGGCGAGCTCGTTCCAGGCCTGGAGAGCTGGCTAAATTACGGTTATCTCTCGGCTTCCGAGGACTTCCTGCCGCCATTTGAGACACAGAATACGAGCGGGCTCGTGCCGCGGCCGTCGGACCAGCGGCATACGGTGTCGCTTTTCGTGCAGGACTATGTGCCCGGAGATCCGACGTGGAAGCTGCACTTGCGCGGTCTTTTCGGCAGCGGTCTGCCCTACACGCCTCCGATTCCCGGTGAGCGTGTCGGCGGGTTCGTCGCGCAAATTCCCGGCGAGCGACACTCGGCTCGTTATCCCGAGTACCGGAGGGTGGACATGGGAATCACGAAGCTCATCGATTTCGACGGCTCGTTTCCGCTGCACGTCGAGCTTACAGCCGAGTTGCTCAACGTCTTCGACATGACGAACACCGTTGCCTACACCTGGGTGCCGAACGGTGACGGAATCTGGCAACGCGTTCCCACGCGGCTAACGCCGAGAACGTTCAATATTCGGGCGCGGATCGATTTTTAGTTTCGTTCGGCGTTCTTCGTTCTTAGGCTGAGCCTCCCGTACCTTCGAACGATGAAGAACGAACAATGAGCGATGAGCGATGAGGCGATGAGCGATGAGCGGAATTATTCGAACGTCGGAAAGATCGTCTTGAGTTCGTCGAGCGTCGGCTGGCGGCCGTACTGACAAACTTCAAACGGCTCGGCATATCGAATCTGACGGCCCTTCTCGTCGCCGTATAGCTCAATGAGACGGTCTCGGTACCTATCGGCGAGGGCTGCGTTACGCTCCTTCATGAAATTGAGGATGAACTCGGCGCGCTCGTCGGGATCATCGGGTACGTTGGGCAGATAACGGCCCTGCCAGGAGTCCGCATCGGCAAATTGCGACGGCATGGCACGAATGCAATCCCACTTCTTCTCGGCTACCTCGTCAAATCCCACTACGATATCGGGTTGGAACGGATAGGGCTTATCAAAGCCGTCGTAGTAGTGCAGGATGACGGGATTCCGCTGAACGCGCGGCGAATACGGATCTGCGAAGGCGGCAACGACGATCACCGCTGCATCCTCGATGAGCTCGCCGGTGTAGCGATGATCGGGATGGTAATCGTAGCGACGGTGACCCATCACTACATCGGCCTGCCAATCGCGAATCAATCTGACGACCGTCTTGCGGTTCTCCAGCGTCGGCATCAATTCGCCGTCGTGGATGTCGAGTACTTCCGTCTCAATTCCCAGGATGGCTGCACATTCCTCGACTTCGGCCCCGCGGCGCTGTGCCAGCGGACCGCCCGCCATCGAGAAGTGACCGATATCGCCGTTCGTCGTCGAGACGAACTTAACCTTATCCCCGCGCTGGGACCACATGTAGGCGACGCCCGAGGCGCGAAGCTCGTTATCGTCCGGATGTGCGCCAAAGCCGATAATCCGAAGGGGTTCAGGATCTTGAGCGAGCGCTGTCGCGGTGGCGAGAAAGGTCAGCGCGAAGAGGAGGAGTACGTGACGCATAGTTATTGATCCCTGGTGGCGCGCACGAGGACGCAGCCACTGGTGTTGGTTATTGAGCCGTGGTGGCGCACACGAGAACGCGGCCAATGGTGCTGGTTACTGCGCCGTTGTGGCCCGCACGAGGGCGCGGCCGATGGTATTGGTGTCGGCGCCAAACCAGACCGTTCCGGTTGGCTCGTGGAAGTACATGTGGCGAACCGTGCCGCCTCCGCTCGGGATTTCGGCCGGCTCGGTGAATGTCTCGGTCTTCGGATCGAAGCCGACGAATCGATTTGGGTTCATTCCTGTCTCGACGAACCAGATCCGATCCGCATCGTCTACGGCCATGCCATACGGACGCGAGCTGCTTCCTCCAGGCATCTGCCATTCATCGATCTCGTCCGTCTCCGGATTGAAGCGCCCCAGATATCCTTGATTGTAATCGACGTACCAGACCGAGGCGTCGGCGGTAATTCCGATCCGCCGCGGCCTCGTCGCCTCGCGGGGGAGGTCAATCTCTTTCAGATTCATGCTTTCCCGATCGACGAACGCGATTTTGTTCGTGCCGAGAAGGACAACCCAGGCATCATCATTTTCATCCACCTTCAAGCCGTAGGGCCTCGCCCCGCCGGACGGCACCTCAACGATCCGGATGTCGTGGGTTTCGGTGTCGAGATAACCGATCCGATTACTCACTTGCAGCGTGAACCAGATGTCGCCATCGGAGGTGAAGGCCATGGTGTGCGGATCGGTCGCTTTCGGATCCGGAATCGCGATCTTCTCGACCGTACCGGTCTCAGGATCCATCTTTCCGATGTAAGCCTTCAGATTGCCTGCAATCCACACGGTACCATCGTCGCCCACGATCACCGTATGCGGCCCGGTGCCGCGATCAAGGTCGTATTTCCTAAACTCGCCGGTTCCGGGTTGGAGATAGCCGACATAATCCGATTTCTGCCCGACGAACCAGACGCGGCCGTCAGGACCGACGTACGGATCACGCGGACGAGAATCTTCGAACGGCACCCGCCACTCCTGGATGTCGACGCCGGATGTGTCTGCGCTGGCAAGCGCGACGGCGGACGCATCCGAGGACGGCGAACAGCCAAACAGCATCAGGAAAATTCCAGGTAGAAGTACCATAGCAGCAACCTCGTTCAGCATTGGATCAGCGTGGCGCAGCATTTCGTGTCAACGATTTCTTGTCATTGAGATCGCTCAAACGACCGCCGCTCTCGAATCGAGAACACGCAGGCACGTCGCGAACTAGAAGGTAACCGAACGCGGGCGTCCGCTCAACTCCGGCACGAACCGAAACAAGATCAATTAGGCACGGCTAAAGTGATGTGCCATCCGCGTGGGCTCGGGAATCTTGAAGCGCGGCGCGCAGAGCAACGTCAAATCGATGGCTTCTTGGAGCGTGATGCGATGGCCGATGCTGACAAATATCGGCTTCGTGGCCGCGCGCGTCCGCACGGCGGCGCCCACAAGTTCACCCTTGTGCGTGAGGGGCTCGTGAGATCCGCGCTTAATACCCGGCTCTGCAAATTCCCCGACGAGCTTTTTCTTAGCGGCGCCCATGGAGGGCATGTCGAGCGCGACGCCGAGATGGCAGGCGAGACCGAAACGGCGAGGATGGGCCAGACCCTGCCCGTCGGTCATGAAGACATCCGGCCGGACGACGACGCGTTCGAGCGTCTCGAGGACGGCGGGAATCTCGCGGAAACTCAGGAGGCCCGGTACATAGGGGAACGTTACGTCCCCCTCCCACTGCGCGTAGTCGACGAGCTCGAGATCGGGCAGCGAGAGGACGGCGATGCCGCATTGCGCCGCATAATCTTTGTAGCCCCGGCGGCGAAAGCTCACGTCCACACCGGCAATCGTCAACGGCGGCGACGTGAGGGGTTCCTCCCTCACCGAGGAAGCCAGACGATGCTGAATCTGAATCGCCTCCTGCGTCGAAACATCCCAATCATGGACGTGGTTTAGCTCGAACTCCATCGGATGGGCCCCTCACATGTCTTCATTTCCAATGAGATACACCGCCGGCGCGCTTCTTTTGTTCGCATGGTTGATTGCAGGCGCGGTCCCGGCCCATACGCAGCATTCCACCGATCGAGACGTCTCTGCGGGAAAGGCGTTCGGGCTGAGCCTTCTGCTCCCCGGGCTCGGCCATCAGTATGTTCATGGAGGCGACTGGGGTGGGTGGGCGACCGTCTTCGCGCTCGCCGACGCCGGCCTCTGGACCAGCCTCATCGGCTCAGAGTGGCGGAGGAATCATCTAGAAGGCAACTATGAGACGCTCGCCGCCGCAAGCGCCGGCGCCGACGTCGAGGGAAAGGAACGCGACTTTTTTCTTAATCTGGCCTCTTACCGTTCCTCGGACGAGTATCTAGAGGCGCAGCTTCGGAACCGCAACTGGACGAATCTCGACGTCATCGCCGATCCATCCAATCAATGGATGTGGGAGACGGAAGAGGATTTTTTGCGCTTCCGTGAACTTCGGGAGGATGCACAGTCCCTCCAACGCCGGCGTTCGTTCATCATCACGACCCTCGTCGCGAACCGCCTGATATCCGGTATCGGGGCGCTTCGCGGAGCGCGGCGTGCCGACCGGGCCGCCGCAACCCTTTCGTTCAGCATCCCGCCGCGCGGCTCCGACGTTCCGATGATGAACCTGCGCGTACGGTGGTAAGCCGTCAAGGCCGGATCGTCAAGATGTCCCTGACCGGCTTGCGACCCGGCGCCGGAACGTCCGCGGGAAACCCGTACCACAGCATCGAGACGAGCATCTCCTGCTCCGGATCGACGTCGATGATTTCGAAAAATGTCTTCGAACGGGTGACGGAGCCGGTCGTCCACTTGGTCCCAATTCCACGGCTCCACAACACGAGTTGCAGATTTTGGACCGCACAGCAACAGGCGGCGTAATCTTCTCGCTGCCTTTGATCGTCTCCAGAGCGTTCAGGCCGCGCGCACGTCACGACGAGCCAGCCGGGAACCTCGAGCCAGCGTTCGAGCTTGGCGCGGCCGGCGGATTCGCCCCGCTCTTCCTCCACCATTGACGCGTTCAGCTGCGCCACGGCCTCAGACGTTCTGCGGCCCAACAGGTAGAAGCGCCATGGCTCGGTGAGGAAGTGGTTAGGCGCCCAGCGTGCCAGGTCGATCGCGGCCAAAATATCCTCGCGCGAGGGCACAGGCTCCGGATGAAACAGGTGGATCGTACGGCGCGTGCGGACGGCTTTCTCGACAGCGTCCTGCTCTACCGGGGAAAAAGGGGTATGGGCCGGCTCATTCATGGCCCAAAGGGTACGCTGCCGCGCATACAAATGAAAGCGAATCGGCAGCGCCGCGTTGACCCTGCTCGCGACGGCGGCGCGTCCTTTGTAGGGCCGTTAGACGGCGACGTTTCCTTCCTGATAGCCGTCAGACCACAACGCGTCCTTCGCCGGTCGTCAGACGGCCACGCGTCCTTCGTGCCGGCCGTCAGACCGCAACGCGTCCTTCGTGCCGGTCGTCAGACGGCCACGCGTCCTTCGTGGTAGCCGTTAGGCGAGGTAATACGTTTTACGTCGACCATGATAAGGGCGGACTGCACGGTCTGATGTGGAAAGGAGGGCATCTGGCTGCTGAACACTTCCTGAACACCTAGCGTCAGGATGTATCCTATCGAGCGAGCGTAGATATAGAGTTCCTGGCACACGTCCTGCACGTTTTTGCCCTGCCGGTGGGCCTTTACGCAGAGCGACTGAAGCTCGTTCTGCACGTAGGGATCGACATCCGTTAAAAACTGAACTACGGGAGGAAAGCGTCGCAAGACCGGCGTTCCCCCGTGCCCGGCGAACGCGGCACCGTCGCCGCCGTAGTGCATCCCGTGGTTTTCATCCGCGCGGCCGCCCTGGTGCGAATTAGCGGCGCCGCCCCCATTTTCAATGCCGCTTCGCAGATCGGCACCGCCCCGGCGTGCACCGCCGCTTCTTTGGTCGGCGCCACCACCGGATACTCCGCTTCTGGAGGTGAAGTACGCGTCGCGAGCATCAGGCCCAAATTCATCGCGAGAGTTGGGAGCGCCGGAGACGAACACCTGATATTTCATGCGACCGGTGTAGGTGATCACGAGGAACTACAGTGCTACTGACGGCTTTGGTATCGTCCGCAGCAGCTGTGTTCTTAAGCGTCCTTTCGCTCCGGCGTTCAAGTTTTTAATGAAAACGTTTGGGATGGGAATGAAGTGCTCGCACAGTCCGATCCTCAGCCGGGCCCGTGACGTAGCACCACCTTGACATCCGAAGGCACACGTCGGTATATTTCGTGCCCGTTTTTCAGGGCTTTTGGGGCCGGCAGGGCGTACACAAGCAGGCGGACTTGCGGATCGCGGTCTCAAACAAGGGTCGTTAGCTCAGTTGGTTAGAGCGCTACGTTGACATCGTAGAGGTCGGTGGTTCGAGTCCACTACGACCCACAATCAAAGGCTCTAACTGTCGGCTTAACAGGCAGTTAGGGCTTTTTTGTACAACTTCGGTAAAGCAATTTCGAGGATTCAGCCTCCTCTCTTCTTAGAAAGGCGGCTCGAAAGGCGATCGGCGAGATGTTTTGCCACTCCTTGCTGAACGAACACCATAGTTTTGTGCGGCCTATTGAATTGAAGAGAGACGTTCATTTCTTGGGCCTCGAAGACGACGTCGATGCACGTTCGTCGAATCGACCCGCCCCGGCCGAGTACTGAGGTGACTCCGATTTGCGGACGTCCCGTCGGATACACTCGATGGGGCGTTCTTTTTTCTAGCTGAACAGACCGAACATGGGTGCCGACACCATCACGATAACCTTCCCCGACGGATCCACGCGTGACTATGAGAGCGGAGTGACGGGTTACGACGTCGCAAGCGACATCTCGCCGGGACTGGCACGCAATGCGCTCGCTGTTAGGATTGATGGACAAGTCTGGGACCTGGTCCGCCCGATCGAAAGGGATGCCCGAATCGCGATTCTGACGTGGGACGATCCGGAAGGACGCGCCACGTTCTGGCATTCCACGGCTCATCTCATGGCGGAAGCGCTCGAGGCGCTGTATCCCGGCGTGAAGTTCGGTATCGGTCCGCCGATCGACCAGGGGTTCTACTATGACGTCGACCTGGGCGACCGCAAGCTCAGCACGGCCGATCTCGAGAAGATCGAGCAGATGATGGCCGAGCTGGCAAAGCGCGACGTTCCGTATGAGCGCCGGCCGGTCCGTAAGAAGGAGGCGGTGGATTATTTCCAGGAAAAAGGTGACGAGTACAAGCTCGAGTTGATCGAAGAGCTCGAGGACGGGACCATTACGTTTTATCAGCAGGGCAATTTCGTCGATCTCTGCCGCGGCCCGCATATCCCGACGACCGGCGCCATCAAATATCCCAAGCTGCTGAAGGTGGCCGGCGCGTACTGGCGCGGCAGCGAGAGAAATCCGCAGCTCACCCGCATTTACGGCGTTAGCTTTCCCAAGAAGAAGATGCTCGACGAGCATCTCGAGCGCCTGGAATTGGCCAAAGAGCGGGACCACCGGAAGCTCGGCCGCGAGCTCGAACTGTTCACCTTCAGTCAAAAAGTGGGGCCGGGCCTTCCGATGTGGCTGCCGAAGGGCGCCATTCTTCGCGACAACCTGGCTAGTTTTTTGAAGCGAGAGCAAGTCAAGCATGGATACCAGCCCGTCGTCACGCCGCATATCGGCCGGCTGGAGCTGTACCGCATCAGCGGTCACTATCCGTATTACCGCGAGAGCCAGTTTCCGCCCATGCTGGAAGTGACTGACGACGGCGAAGAGGAAGGCTTCCTCTTGAAGCCCATGAATTGCCCGCATCACATCCAGATCTATGCCGATAAGCTTCACTCATACCGCGACCTGCCCGTGCGATATGCCGAGTTCGGCACGGTGTATCGGTATGAGCAGTCCGGCGAACTGGGTGGATTGACCCGCGTCCGCGGTTTTACGCAGGACGACGCCCACATCTTCTGCACCGACGAGCAGGTAAAGGATGAATTCAAGAACGTCATCGAGCTCACGCTGAAGGTGCTCGGCGCGCTCGACTTCACCGACTTCAAAGCGCAGATTTCGCTGCGCGATCCCGAAAACAAAGAGAAGTATCAGGGGGATGACGCCCAGTGGAACCAGGCCGAGCAAGCTATCCGCGAGGCTGCGGCCGAGATGAATCTGCAGGCCGTCGAAGAAGTCGGCGAGGCCGCCTTTTATGGACCTAAGCTCGACTTCATGGTCAAGGATGCGCTGGGACGCGAGTGGCAGCTCGGAACCGTCCAGCTTGATTACAACCTCCCCGAGCGCTTCGATATCACCTATGTTGGAGCGGATGACGAGAAGCACCGTCCGGTGATGATCCACCGGGCACCGTTCGGATCGCTCGAGCGCTTCATCGGCGTGCTGATCGAGCACTGCGGCGGTAATTTCCCAACGTGGCTCGCGCCCGTGCAGGTGAGCGTTATTCCGGTCGGCGAAGACTTCTATGAGTATGCCGAATCGGTAGTGACCCGGCTCCGTCGAAACGATGTTCGCGCCGAGATGGATCGTCGCAACGAGAAAGTCGGCTACAAAATTCGCGGCGCGGAAGTCCAGAAAATTCCCTACATGTTGATCTGCGGGCAGCGCGAGGTGGACGACGGTACGGTTTCGGTCCGTCGTCACGGGGCCGGCGAGCAGGACACGGTGTCGGTCGAGTCGTTTGCAGATCGTATTCGTGAGGAGGTCGCCGAACAGCTCGGCGACTGAGAATCGCCCGGCGGCCGCGAATTGCGGCGACAGGATGCCGGTGAGACGGAAACCTTCCCTTCCTTCGCTGCGTGAGACGTTATTAGCGCCGCCGGAAATCGCGCGGCGCCTGTAGATTGTTTGTTTAACCAGATCCCCAAAAGCTATCGCCGACAAAGTTCGCGTCAACGAAGAAATCCAGGCACCTAAGGTGCGCGTCGTTCAGCCGGACGGCGAACACGACATCGTGCCGGTCGATGAGGCCCTTAAGCGGGCCCAGGAATTTCAGCTGGATCTCGTAGAGATCGCGCCGACGGCCAGGCCGCCGGTTTGTAAGATCATCGATTACGGCAAATTTCGCTACGAGCAGCAGAAGAAGGAGAAGGAGCAGCGCAAGAAATCGCAGAACGTGCAGCTTAAGGAAGTCCGCTTCCGTCCGCATACGGACACGCACGATTTCGAATTCAAGACGCGTCACGCTCGCGGCTTTCTTGAAGACGGCAACATGGTGAAGGCATGGGTCCAGTTCCGCGGTCGCGATATTATTTATAAGGACCAGGGAATGGATCTGCTGCGGCGCTTCATCGAAGAGCTGCAGGATATCGCCAAAATCGACCAGCCGCCGCGGATGGAAGGACGCAGGATGACGACCATTCTCGCGCCTCAGAGAAAGTAGTTCCGCAGGGCGCAACCTTTCCGGCGTTCCTTTTGCTCGCGACGTACGCTGCCTTCATTCTAAATTCGCCGTACTCCGGACGAAATGGGATGGGTGGCGTTTGCGCTTCACCGCGATCGACGGTAAACTTTGAAATTAGTCATTCCTTGACAGCCAAAGAGGCGGTCCGACGGAACGCCTCTTTTTTTCGTCTGTATTAGGGGCCGCATTAGCGAAGTGGACGACGCGGATCGTCCCGTTTTTTCGAGAAGAGACGAGCCTGTTCTCATGCCGAAGATGAAGACAAATAGCGGGGCCAAGAAGCGATTCAAGGTTACCGCAAAGGGAAAAATTAAACGGAAGAAGGCCTACACGAGCCACATCCTGACGAAGAAGTCGCAGAAGCGTAAGCGCAACCTTCGCAAGAAGACGCTCGTCGACAAGACGGACGTTCCGCGTATCAAGCAGCTTATTCAGACTTGATCGGCTGATCACGCCCGCATCGGCTGATCAGACCTATCCGTTCTGCTTCACTACACGCTATAAAATGACGATATAGTTATGCCACGCGCTACAAACAAAGTTGCTTCGCGACGGCGCCGGAAGAAAGTGCTTCAGATGGCCAAAGGCTATCGGGGCAGCCGGAGCAAAGTGTATACGGTGGCGAAAAACACCGTCGAACGCGCTCTCAAGTTTTCGTATCGCGATCGGCGGCAGCGCAAGCGCCAGTTTCGCCGTCTGTGGATCGCCCGCATCAATGCGGCCGCCCGGTTGAACGGCACCACCTACTCGCGGCTGATGGGATCCTTGCGTAAGTCCGAGGTCGAGCTGAACCGGAAGGTGCTCGCCGATCTCGCCGTGCATCATCCCGATACGTTCAGTCAGGTCGTACAGCACGTTTCGTAAAAACGAGCGGCATGCCGAGAAAGACCGTCATGATCCAGCGCACTCGATCAAACCGATTTTTTAGCCTGCGTCCCTCCTGCTCCTAACGGGGGCGCCGCAGTGCGCTGCGCGCTTCGAGATTCAAATCCCGCCCCTGTTTGACAGGCCTGGCGGGATTTTTTTTGGTCTCGTGCGTCCCGCACCGCACCCCTCCTTGCATGAACCGGCGTCGCACACCGCCGTGGCGCCAGTGACTCCAAGCCCAACGTCTATGCTCGAAACCGTCGACAGACTCCGACAGGACATCGAATCGGAATCGATCGATTCCGAAGAAGCGGCCGAGAACTTCCGGATCAAGTATCTCGGACGAAGCCAGGGCCGCATCACGGATCTCTTCAAGCAGATCAAGAACGTGGAGCCGGCGGACCGGCGGGAGTTCGGCCAGCAGGTAAACGCGCTGAAGCAGCTCGCTGAGGAACGGCTCGAGGCGTTCGAATCGCTGAGGAACGGCGACGAAGATCGTTCGGATCGGAGCATCGATCTGACCCTCCCCGGCCGACGCCCGGTCCCTTCCGGATCGATCCACCCCATCACCCAAACGCTCGAAGACATCAAGAACGTCTTCGAGCGGTTTGGATTTTCCGTTGCGGTAGGTCCGGAAATCGAAGACGACTGGCACAATTTCACGGCACTGAACTTTCCGCCCGACCATCCCGCGCGGGATATGCAGGACACGTTCTTTCTCGAGCGCACCAACGAGGACGGCACCGGCGGCGTCGTGCTCCGCACCCATACGTCGCCCGTCCAGATCCGCGTCATGCAGCGCGAAAAACCGCCCCTTCGCGTGATTGCGCCGGGCCGCGTTTACAGAAATGAAGCCATCTCCTACAAGTCGTTCTGCCTTTTTCACCAGGTCGAGGGATTGTATGTGGATGAGGGCGTTACTTTCGCGGATCTGAAGCACCTGCTCCATATGTTCGCCCAGGCGATGTTCGGAGACGACGTGCGGATGCGCTTCCGACCCAGCTTCTTCCCGTTTACCGAGCCCAGCGCTGAAGTCGACATCTGGTGGGTGGATGAGACGCTACCCCAGGGCGGCCGATGGCTCGAAATCCTGGGGTGCGGCATGGTGGATCCGAACGTGTTCGAATCCGTGGAGATTGATGCGGAGCGCTATACGGGCTACGCCTTCGGGATGGGCGTGGAGCGGATCGCGATGCTGCGGTACGGGATAGACGACATCCGCGTGTTTTACGAAAACGATATTCGCTTCCTCGAGCAGTTTTGAACCAGGGCGAAGGGTAAGAGACTACGAGGATGCGCACCTGACTGTGCCTGTCCGCTGCCCTCCCTCTCTCCCAAATCCGGCACTTCTACGATGAAGATTTCCTACAACTGGCTGAAGCAGTACGTCCCCCTCACGGCCTCGGCCGCCGCGCTGGCGGAGACGCTGACGATGGGTGGGCTCGAGGTGGAGGACGTCGAACGCATCGGCTCGAACCTCGAGGGGGTCGTCGTGGGACACGTGCGTGCGGTGCGTCCCCATCCGAATGCGGACCGTCTTACGCTCTGCGACGTGGATCTCGGAAACGGTGAGTCCGTGCAGATTGCCTGTGGTGCGCCGAACGTTGCGGCCGGGCAGAAGGCGCCGGTTGCCACCGTCGGCACGACGCTCATGCTGCCCAGCAGGGAGAATCCGGAGGAGCGGTTGCCCGTCGAGATCAAGAAGGCAAGGATCCGGGGCGAGAACTCGGAAGGAATGATCTGTGCCGAGGACGAACTCGGCCTTTCGACGGATCACAGCGGCGTTATGGTGCTTCCGATCGACGCCGCCATCGGACAATCATTCGCCGAGCATCTCCGGGACCGAGGCATAGAGCCGTCCGATGCGGTACTCGACGTTTCCATCACTCCCAATCGTCCCGACGCGACGAGCCACATCGGAGTCGCCCGCGACGTCGCCGCGTTGACGGGCGTCAATCTTCAGAAACCGGCCGTCGCCCTCCCGCGAGAAGGAGGGGAAGTCGCCTCGGCCGTCACGGTGGAGTTGCTCACCCCCGACACCTGCCCCCGCTACGTAGCCCTGCTGGTGCGCGGTGTCACCGTAGCCGAATCGCCGGACTGGCTCAAGCGCCGCCTCACCGCTATCGGCCTGCGTCCTCGAAACAACATCGTCGACGTCACGAACTTCGTGCTGCACGAATCGGGGCAGCCTCTCCACGCCTTCGACTTCGACGAGATCGCCGGTGCGACCATTCGTGTTCGGCTTACCGAATCCGAGACGCCGTTTACCACGCTCGACGACAAAGCGCGCACGCTTCCGCCCGGCACGATGATGATCGCCGACGGCGAGCGGGACGTGGCGATCGCCGGGGTGATGGGGGGCGAAAACTCGGAAGTGACGGACGAGACGAAGAACGTGCTGATCGAAAGTGCCTACTTCGATCCGACAAGCATCCGCAGGACCGCGAAGGCCCTGGGAATCCAGACGGATGCCTCGTACCGTTTCGAGCGTGGTGTGGATCGCGATGGCCAGGTCTGGGCGGCCGCCCGCGCCGCACAGCTCATGGTGAAGCTGGCCGGTGGTGAGATCGTGCCGGGCATGGTCGATGCGCACGTTGAGAAGATCGAGCCGCGCACGGTCGAGGTCCGCACATCGCGAATCGACAGCCTGCTAGGCGTGCACGTGCCGGTCGACAAGGCCACGTCGCTGCTCGAAGCCATCGGCTTCGGGATCGAGGAGCGACGGGCGGATCCGCCGATTCTGGTCTGCACCATCCCGACATACAGACCGGACGTCGAACGCGAAGTCGACGTCATCGAAGAAATTGTACGGCTCTACGGCTTCGACCGAATTCCCGAGCCGTCACGCTCGGTCGTCCCGAACAAAACACCGCAGGCCCTGCCGGAGGACCGGCTCCGCGGATCCGCGAGGGCGCTGTTGAGCGGCACCGGTTTCCGTGAGATCTATACGAACAGCATGCTCAGGCGCGATCTCGCCGATCGTTTCAACGAGCCCGCGCCGGCCGCGGAGCGCTCGAGCGGCGCGGTCGTCGAAACGCTCAATCCCATTTCACAGGAAATGGCCGCGATGAGGCCGAGCCTGCTACCGGGCGCATTGCAAGTACTGACCTTCAATCACAAGCACGGACAGCGCCCCCTCCGTTTCTTTGAATTCGGCCACGTTTATCGGAAGACCGGCCGCCCGGATACGATCGTGCCGGGGTATGCGGAACACGAATCGCTTCTGATAGCCATGAGCGGACCGGCCACCGAGGGGAGCTGGGACGTGGAAGTTCGTCCCGTAGACGTCTACGATCTAAAGGGCGCCGTGACACTTCTTCTGGAGTCCATCCGCCTGCCGGACGTCGATTTTGAGCCGGAGTACAGGCCTACGGGCGTCACGCGCCATCATCTGACGATCCTCTCGAGCGCGACGCGCATCGGAATACTTGCACGGCTTTCCGACGCCGTCGCGGACGACTTCGATCTGCCGGACCCCGTCTTTGTGGCCGAGATCGATTGGGAGACGGTAACCACGCTGGCTGCGCCGCATCTCGTGCGTCGCTACCATGCCGTGAGCCGTCATCCCGTCGTGGAGCGGGACCTCGCCGTCATCGTCGATCGCGAGCAGCCCGCCGGGCCCATGATGCGGACGATTCGCAACGTTGCGGGCGATCTCCTGAAGGACGTAGATGTCTTCGATCTCTACGAAGGGGCGCACATCGGGGAGGGGAAAAAAAGCGTCGCCTTCTCACTTCGATTCGGCGCCGACCGCACACTCCTCGACGAAGAGGTGGACGACCGCGTTAACGACGTCGTGGCCGCACTTGAAAGCGATCACGGCGCCGAGCTTCGCGGCTGAGGCCGCTCCTCTGAGCCTCGCAGCTGGGGGCAGGCCGCCTCAGGGCCTCGCGGCAAAGACACGCCTCCTCTATAGCCGGCCCGCCCACGCTTATGGCAGCGCGGTCTGCCTCAACCGTGTTCGGAGCGAAGATGAAGTTCTGTGAGGTATCCTTATATTGATTTGAGTACCCCGACTTTATCGTTCACGAGCGAGGCGGGGCGAAATTTTGACGGTTCCACCCCAGGCAGCGCCTCAACGCGTACGATGGCAGACAAGTCGAATCCTTCTACCGAAGAACCGGATCGTCAGAGCGCACCGACCGGAGCATCGCCGGATGGTGGCGCTGCGTCCGGCAAGCCTTCGGCCGAAAAAAAGGACCTTGCGGGCTCGTCTTCCTCCGGCCGCAGTACAGGCAAGGCCAGCGAGCACGTCAGCCTCAAGAGCATGAGCTCGCTCGAGCGTCTTCGAGATCGCGTCGAGAACGTCGCGCACGAGCTGAAGCGGCTGCGCGAAGAAAATCAGGCGTTGTCGGAACGCATCAAGGAGCTTGAAGCACGCCCGAACGTCGATCCGCAGGGTACCTTTCTATCGCTCGAACATGAACCTGAGCTGCTGCGGCGAAAGATCAGCGGATTCATCGAGGCGATCGACCGTTACCTTGAAACTGAGCGAAAACGTTCGTGAACAGCTGAGCCATGCCGAATTCCATTCGCGTTCGCATTTTAAACCGCGAGTTCTCCCTGGTCGTAAAGCGCCAGGACGAGGAGCGCACGCGGGAGCTTGCCGACTACGTCGATTCCAAGGTCAGGGAATTTCGGCGGACGCATCCGGATCAGTCGGAAGTCACGGCGACGATCATTACGGCGATGGCTATCGCAGAGGAGCTGTTTACGGAGCGCGACGAGCGAGCCGACCTTGACCACCTTCTGGAGGACGAGCTTGGTGATATGGCGAGAACGCTCAACGAGGCGCTCGCCGTCAATGGCAAATCCAAGTAAAGTCACCCCTTCGGTTACCCCTCGGACAATCCGGCGGATCCTCTGAATCTTGACTTCCAGAGCTGCTGCTGTTTAAATAGTCTTCAAGGAACAGGTAGAAATAATCCCGATTTAAGGGACGTACTTATCCCGAGAGGGATAAGATTTTGCACCGCCTGTAGCGGAATGCGTAAAAGAACCTGACAACTTCTTTCAAGGGAGCCGGTCTTCG
>CAZART010000062.1:6990-31031 GCA_964487555.1 uncultured Rhodothermales bacterium | reverse complement strand
CCGCCGAGATGTCGAGGTTTTTCGGCATCATATCATGCGTCTCCATGTACGCACGAACCGCGCTCCGAACGGCATCGCGAAAACCCTGTTCGTGCGTTCCACCGTCTCGCGTCGGGATCCCGTTTACAAACGAACGGACATTCTCCTTAGGAGCCTCGGTCCACTGGAGAGCCACTTCGACGCGCGCTCCGTCGTGGATATGCGGCTGCCGCTGCAGAAACTGCTCCTTATGCACGGCCCGCTCTCCGAGCTCCTCCACAATATGGTCGAGGTATTCGGCGACACCGCCTTCATGGTGATATTCGTAGCGCCGGCCGTTCACGTTGTCCTTGAAAACGATCCGCAGCGCACTGTTGAGGTACGTTTTGACTTCGAGGTTCTCGCGAATCAGCTCGAGGTCGAACTCCACGGACTCGAAGATCTCCGGATCGGGCCTGAAATAGACGGCCGTTCCCGTGCCTCTCGTACCGGTGGAGATTTTATTCAGCTTCGTCACCGGAACGCCTCGTTCGTAGCGCTGCTCGTACGTGGCGCCATCGCGTTTCACGGTCGCCACCAGCTCCTCGGAGAGCGCATTCACGACCGATGCGCCGACGCCGTGGAGTCCACCGGAAGTGATGTAGTTCGTCTGATCGAACTTGCCGCCGGCGTGCAGTGTGGTAAGAATCAGCTGCAAAGCCGGCACTTTCTTGATCGGGTGTTTGTCGACCGGAATGCCTCGGCCGTTGTCGGACACGGTGATGCTACGGCCGTCGCGGTGCAGCTCGACCTCAATCTGCGACGCATAACCGTTCGTCGCCTCGTCGACGGCATTGTCGACGATCTCCCACAAAAGGTGATGAAGCCCCGGCTTTCCTGTGCCGCCTATATACATGCCCGGGCGTTTCCGGACAGGCTCGAGACCCTCAAGGACCTGGATGTCGGCGCCGGTATATGTTCTCGCTGCCACTTCGCTCATTTGCATCTTCAATTTTGTGGAGAGTGCGTAGTGGAGTGTCTACGCGCTACGTTCTACTCTCAACCTCCTCCCTGCCCATTCAGGCGTATTTCCACCGGCGTAGGAATTACCCGCGAAAGATGTCCCCGGCGTATAATGACCTTGCCCTTATTTCCCCGATTCGCCACCTCGAACTTCGTCGTGCGGACGATCTCGCGCCGACCTCGGTTCGTCTCCACTTCCAGGCCCTCGCGAGCGGCGTTCGACAGGGCAAATCCAAGCACGACGTCATCCTTGGCCAGGCGCATTGCGATTACACCTTTAGCGCTTCCTTTGAATACGGGAATCTGGTGGATCGGGAAGATGAGCACGTGGCCGTTCTTTGAGGCGAGACATACGTTCTCATCCCCTGCAGCGATCTCGACGCCCACAATTGCATCCCCGGAATCCACCTTCATAAACGTTCTTCCGCTCTTCGTCGAGGGATCCGTATAACCGTCGATCGTAAAGCGTACCGCTTGCCCCATTTTCGAGATTGCAACGACAAAGGGCAGCGGCTGCTCGAGAGGTTCGCCCGTCTCTTCGTCGAACAAACGAGGTTCGGCCTCGGGCTCAACCAGCGGCTTCGGCATCGCCCGCTCATCGAAGGACACGACGCCCATCACCCGTTCCTTGTCCGAGAAATCAAAGAGCTTCTGGATGGGATCACCATAGCCCGTCGTGCTCGGCAAGTCGTCGACGCGAATAGTGTAGCATTTTCCGAAGTTGGTAAAGAAACCGACGGTCTGCCGCGTCGAGCCGGGTACGACCCATCCGATCTCGTCTCCCTCGCGCACGCGTATGCTCTGCAAGTCCGTATACGTCCGCTGCCGCTTAACCCAGCCATCACGGGTAGTGATCACATAGAAATCTTCCTCGATGATATAGTCTTCCGCCGTGTACTCGAGCACCGCGTCCGGCCCGGCAATCTCACTGCGCCTCTCCGACCCGTATGTATCCGCTATCTCCACCAGCTCCGAACGTACCAGCCTCCAGCGAGCCGGTTCGTCATCAAGCAACTCTCGAATTTCCCTGGCGCGGCGCTCTTTCGCCTCCAGCTCACTGCGGATGGCCTCGATCTCGAGCTTCGCCAGCCGATAGAGCTTCGTCTCGAGAATGGCGTCGGCCTGCTCGTCATCGAGGCCGAAGCGGTGCATGAGACGCTGGGCCGCGTCCGACTTGTCCTCCGAAGCCCGGATCATCCGAATGGCCTCGTCGAGCGCGTCGAAGATCTTCTCGAAGCCGCGCAGAATGTGGATGCGCCGCTCGAGCTGCTCGAGCTCGTGTTTGAGACGCCGGACCACCACTTCCATCCGGAAGGCCAGGAAAGAGCGCAGCACCGCCTGAAGATTCACTTTCTGCGGCGCCGACACTTGAGGGTTCTCCGTCGGCACAAGGCACGTCATGTTCACGTGGAAGCGGGACTGCAGCGGGGTATGCTTGAACAGAAACGCCATCGCCGCTTCAGGATCGGCGCCCCGCTTAAGCTCGAGCACGACACGCACCTCCTCGGTCGACTCGTCGCGTATGTCGGAGAGCTGGGGCACGCGCTCGTTCGCGATGTGCTCCGCAATCTTTTCCACGAGATCCGCCTTCGTGACCGCGTACGGCACCGAGGTGAGAACGATCCGTGTCTTTCCCTCCATCTGGTATTCGCCCCGCAGCTCCACGGCGCCTTGACCGGTGCGGTAGATTTCGAGCAGCTCCTCCGCCGTATTCAGAATGCGACCCCCTGTCGGAAAGTCCGGACCCTGAACGCCGCCTTCGCCCACGAGATCTTCGACCGTCGCTTCCGGATTATCGACGAGGCGTACCAGCGCGCCGACGACCTCGCCCAGGTTGTGCGGCGGAATATTCGTGGCCATTCCCACCGCGATTCCGCTCGACCCGTTGACCAGTAGATTTGGAAACTTCGACGGCAGGACGACGGGCTCGAACAGACTTCCATCGAAATTCGGTCGGAAGTCCACCGTCTGCTGCCGGATCTCGCTTAGCATCTCCATGGCGAGCGGCCGAAGCTTCACCTCCGTATAGCGCATGGCGGCCGGATTGTCGCCATCGATCGAACCGAAGTTGCCGTGGCCGTCGATCAACGGGTCCCGAAGAGAAAAGGTCTGCGCCATGCGCACCATGGCATCGTAAATGGCCGAATCGCCGTGCGGGTGGTATTTACCCATCACTTCACCGACGACTGCGGCGCTCTTACGGTAACGGGCATCGGGATACAATCGCAGATTGCTGTGCATCGCATAAAGAATGCGACGCTGCACCGGCTTTAGGCCGTCCCGGATGTCCGGCAGTGCTCGGCTCGTAATTACCGAGAGTGCGTAGTTCAGATATCTCTCCTGCGCCGTTTCGTGCAGGGGAATGGTCTCAACGATCGGCATTGTTCGATTCGATGGGCACTAATTAAGAGGATCGCCTGATTCGACGGCACCAGGGTATCAACGGACGGCCGCCGCCGATTGTCACGCTTACGTAGAACCGGGGCATCATAGGAAGGGTAGCCGCGCGGTATGACATCAGTGTGTCATCCACACCACAGCTTGTGCAATGTTGGGCGCGGACCGGGGGAAATTGGCGCGCTCCGCTAATACGCGAGCGTGAAGTAATCGTGCCCGTGATCCGCATGAAGCCGCAAAACGTTGGCACGGGTGAGAAGCACGAGTGTTCTGGAGGCGCGGCGCCGGGGGACGTTGGCCAATTTCGCGAACTGCTTCACCGTGATGCGGCCGTAGCGGTCCAGATAGCGCATCAGCATCAACTCCTTCTCGCCGAACTCGAAGGTTATACCGTCGCCGCCGTCCTGAACACGCATGAGACGCACGGCCTCCGGGCTTGCCTCCACGCTCTTATCCTTCACGCGAACGTAGGCCGTTCGCCCGTTCCCGTTTGCTCCCACCAAATAGTGCGGCTTCGAGCCACTCTCAGGCACGGCAACAATCACGACGTCTCGCCGGCTGGCAATCGGCACTCGTTCAACGACGAAATCGACGTGGGGCTCGGAATGCTCATTCATGGCTCGCCGAAGGACGAACTCCTCCTCGTCGACGTCCCGAAGCCCGGTAATCGTCCCGTTGTCGTCGACGCCCAGCAGCAGCCGCCCACCGTGAGTATTTGCGAAAGCGATGATTTCCTTCGCGATGCGCTCCGGGCGAGGGACCCTGCGCTTGAATTCCAGATTTGCGCCCTCGCCAAGCGAGACGAGTTGCGAAAGCTCTTGAAGCGTCATGGCGAGGTAGGGTTAGTTCACGACAAGAAAAGAATCAAAATGCGTTCCGGACCTGAACGGCCGTCACCCTGTCGGCAATCTCCAGCGCCCTTCCTATCTCATTGCATTCCAGCAGCTTATGAATGTCTATTTTAGCAGACGTTTACTCGGACAACACGTCCGGGAGCCAGTCTTCACGCTTTGCGCTCCGCGTCATGAGCTCGTCGACTGCAATCTGCGGCTTTTTCCCTTCAAACAAAATGGCGTAGATCGCCTCGGTAATGGGCATTTCGATTCGATACTTTACGGCCAGCGTATTGACCGAATCGGTCGTTCGGACACCTTCGGCCACCATTTTCATGTCTTTCTCGATGTCTTCGAGGCGCAAACCTCTTCCGATCTGCTCACCAAGATAGCGGTTTCGGCTATGTCGGCTCATCGCCGTTACCACGAGGTCGCCGATGCCGGCCAATCCCGAGAACGTAGACGGCTCGGCGCCCATCGCAAGGCCGAGCCGCTTGATCTCCGCGAGACCGCGGGTGACGATGGCCGCTTTGGTGTTGTCGCCGTAGCCTAGGCCGTCGGAAATTCCCGCCGCAATGGCCATGATGTTCTTTACGGAGCCGGCGATTTCCACGCCCAGGACGTCGTGATTGAGATAGACCCGAAAGCGGGGCGTCATGAATGTGGATTGGATCTCATGGACGACGGCATGGGAATACGCCGCCGCGACGACCACCGTAGGCTTTTCTTCGACCACCTCCTCAGCATGGCTCGGACCCGAGAGCACGCCAAGCTGGACTCGCGGCACCTGCTCGAGCACTTGATGAAGGACCTGCGTCGTCGTCAGCAGCGTGCCGTTCTCGATCCCTTTTGCCACGGAGACGCAGAGAAGGTCCTCCTTTGCAAGGGCGCGGACCCGCTCCGCGCATTCGCGCACCGCCTGCGACGGAGTCGAGAAAACCCACACCGTGCGCTCCGCGACGGCTTCCGCGATATCGTCGGTAACGAGGAGCGTTTCGGGGAGCTTCGCACCCGGCAGATAAAACTCATTGTGCCGATGTTTGGCCATGAACGCCGCCGCCTCGGGCCGCCTCGCCCAGAGGGCCACGTCGTGCCCGGCTTTCGCCAGCACGATGGCGAGCGCCGTGCCCCAACTACCCGCACCCAGCATTGCTATCCGCTTGGCCACGGCGGAAGAAGTAAAGAGCTATGGAAAGATTACAGAAGTGCCCGAGACCTACAATTCGCCGCGTCCCCTCATCCCGCGGGCCGGACGAAACGTCCGGATGCGGCTCTCGGTGCCGGTAAGCAACCGATGAATGTTGGTGCGGTGCGCGAAGATGATACCCAGCGCCATCAAGATGCTGAAGATCAGCAAACTCGGATCCAGCGCGTCGATCCCGAAGACATACCGCCGAATGGCAATGACGGACGGAAACGCAATAACCGCCGACATCGAAGCCAGCGAGACGTATCGTGAAGTCACGAGCACGACCACGAACACGGCGAGCGTGATCCACATCGAGATGGGCGAGAGGGCAAAAAGAACGCCGGCTGACGTGTTTACCCCCTTACCACCTCTGAACTTCGCCCAGATCGGGTACATGTGACCGACCACGGCAGCGACACCCGCCAGCAATCGCACGACCGTCTCAATCTGCCAGACTTCGATTCCCGATGGCAGCGTATCGAGACGAATCGACGCTATGACACCGGCCGCCAGCAGGCCTTTACCTACGTCAACGACGGTAGCCAATACGCCGGCCTTCCAGCCAAGCACGCGAAAAACATTGGTCGCGCCGGCGTTGCCGCTGCCGTGCGTCCTGATGTCCGTGCCGTAGAGCAGCTTTCCTACCCAAACGCTCCCCGGTATTGACCCGGCCAGATAGCTCAGGAAAAGAATAACGACGAGGGAAAGCATAATTTATTGCAACTGTCTGATGCGGTCGGTCTGTAGACCGACGCAGATGGATGTTGCTGCGATCGGGACGTGGCGTCTACATCCCAATCCAGAGACTTAAACGAACCTATGTACCCAATTGGTTTCGCGCCACCACCCGCATCCGTTCAGAATGCTACGACGGCTCCTATCGGTATCGGCCGTTCACCTGCAGATTTCAAGAGCGCCAGGGCACTTTCAGCAGCGTCCGCTGCCACGATGGCGATTAGACCGACACCGAGATTAAAGGTCTTCCGCATATCTTCTTCCGGTACGTCCCCGAAGCGCTGAATGAGATTGAAGATGGGCGGCCGCGGCCAGGCTTCATAATCCACGTCGAAACCGAGACCTTCCGGTATTACGCGCGCGATGTTTCCCGGAATGCCTCCTCCCGTTATGTGGGCGAGTCCGCGGGACAATCCCGCCTCGATAAGCCGGCCGATCGCATCCAGATAGGAGCGGTGCGTCTCGAGCAGCACGTCGCCGACCATCCTTCCCTCAAGCTCATCGGGGCTGTCGGTGACATCGTACTGAGAAAATAGCACTTTCCGAGCCAACGAGTATCCATTCGTGTGGAGGCCGGTCGAAGGCAGCCCGATAAGAACATCGCCGCTCTCGATTCGGCGTCCGTCGATAATATTATCCTTCTCGACCACGCCGACGATCGTTCCGGCGAGATCGTATTCACCCTCGCTGTATAGGTCCGGCATCTCCGCCGTCTCTCCACCGATAAGCGCGCAGCCGTTCTCCTTGCAGGCCTTAGCGAACCCGCGCACGACGTCCTCGGCCACACCCGGTTCCAATTTCCCGGTAGCGAAATAGTCCAGGAAGTAGAGCGGGCGCGCCCCACATACCGCAATGTCGTTCACGCAGTGATTCACCAGATCCTGCCCGACCGTGTCGTGCCGACCGGCGCGGAAGGCCACCTTTAGTTTCGTACCCACTCCGTCAACCGACGACACGAGTACCGGACGCCGGTATCGCTTTAGATCCAGCTCGAAAAACGCGCCGAACGCACCGATGTCCGTGAGCACCCCCGGAGTGAACGTTTCTCTTACGAGCGGCTTGATCCGTCGAATGGTTTCGTCGCCGGCCTCGATGTCGACGCCGGCCTCACGATACGTGGTCATGGGATTGAGGAGGGTTGAGTGTGAAGCGTGGGGTCGCAGTGGGGTCGTGATCACTGTTCACTTGGATCGGAAGGTAGTCCGCCCGAAACGCGCCTGAAGCCGGACCTGGAGCCGATAGAATCGGGAAAGATTAATCGGCTCCGACCACACGTCGTAATCACGGCGCGCGATCTCGTTCAACACCTCAAGCCCGCCGATCCACCATCTCTTCACCCCGCCGGCGTACCGCCTCGGCAAGTCCAACACAAGCTGTTCGCTCTGTGCGAAGGCGTCCTTAGCGCGAATCGTCTGCTTCCACAAGAGCCGACGTACCGGTTCCGTCACTTTGCCGCGGCGCAGATCCTCGACGCCGACTCCGGCTTGCTCCAGATCCGATTCCGGGATGAAGAGCCAATCGCGCTCGAGATCTCGATGCAACGTCACGAGTCGTCCTACCCAGAAGAAGGCCGTAGAATATTCGTCAACATACGACATCTGCCAGGAGCCTGAAACGCCGGCCAGGTGAGCCAGCGCTCGGCCGTGGGAATGGGCCCAATCACGAATAAATGCGCGGACCTCAGTTCCGTCGAAAAACCGAATGGATTCCTTGAACTTCCTCGCGGCCATAACCTGTCGCCCGAGCAGCGCGCGGGGAACGGCATGCGCCTCTACGGCTTCGTAGACCCGGGACGTTACCTCATCCGGAATGGATCTGAGCGATCCGCCCGCCAATACGCTTTCACGTTCCGCCTCGAAGAACGCCTCCAGGTCTCGTCCGTCTAGATCGGGCGTGTGCGCTCCGACTAACGCCGTATGGAAATCCCACAGCGCGCGGGCATGCGGGCGCACCGCACGGGGCCAACCGTCGTCGTACAGCGGCTTAGGTAGACTATCGAGATTGGACGTCTCGGTCACACCATCTCCGCATGCCGTCTGACGACGCTGATCTGGCTGCCCGCCAAAACCATTTCTAGTTCGCGCTCGGTCAAATCGTGCTCCGCTTCGAATGACCATTCTCCGGTATGATTGCGGACCGTCAGTTTAGAGCCCGAAAAGAGACCACCGCGAAGGTTTTCGAGTCCGAGCCGGTCGCCCTCCTCAATGCGCTCGTAGGTACTGGTGTCCGTGAACGTCAGCGGGAGTATACCAAAATTGGCAAGATTCTGCCGATGGATCCGCGCGAATGATCGCGCAATGACAACACGCAGGCCCAGATAGCGCGGAGCCAGCGCGGCATGCTCGCGACTCGATCCCTGCCCGTAATTGTCGCCGGCGATCACAAAAAATCCCGTCTCTTTGAATTCCTGTGCCCGGTCGTAGAAGGAATCATCGACTTGCTCGAATACGAATTTGCTGATCTCGGGAATATTGCTCCGATAGGGAAGAATCCGAGAGCCTGCAGGCATTATCTCGTCGGTCGAAACGTCGTCTCCTACCTTCAGCAGCACGGGTCCGGTCAGCTCGTCGGGCAGATCGTCAAATTCCGGGAGCGTGGCAATGTTGGGGCCCTTCTGGATTCCTATTCCCGAACCATCTTCAGGGGGCCTCTCCAGCTGTTCCGTGTTGATGTTGATCGGACTTGGTTCCTTCACCTGCGGATAAGACATTCCGAAGAGTTCTTCCAGGGCACGTGGATCCGTGATGCGGCCCGTCAGCGCAGATGCCGCGGCCGTTTCCGGGCTGCAGAGGTAGACGGCGTCCTCTTTCGTACCGCTGCGGCCCGGGAAATTGCGGGGCACGGTGCGAAGGCTAATGCGGCCGGTAGCGGGCGCCTGGCCCATCCCGATGCAGCCGTTGCATCCGGCCTGATGGATGCGTGCACCCGAGCGCGTGAGCTTCTGAAGATATCCCGCATCCATCAAGTTCTCGAGGATCTGCCGCGACGTCGGGTTTATGTCAAACGATACGCCCTCATCGACCTGGTGCCCGTCGACGATCGCAGCGGCCACAGCGAAATCGCGAAATCCCGGATTGGCGGACGAACCGACGTAGCTCTGGTAGATCTCCTTGCCGGCCTCTTCGCGCACTGGCACTACATTGCCCGGGCTCGACGGTTTCGCAATGAGCGGTTCCAGGCTGGAAAGATCGATTTCCTCTTGTGCGTCGTATTCGGCGTTTTCGTCCGCAATCAGCTCCGTCCAATCCTCCTCCCGTCCCTGCGAGCGCAGGAAACGCCGTACCTCATTGTCCGACGGAAAAACGGTCGACGTCGCGCCCAGCTCCGTACCCATATTGGCAATCACGTGCCGATCCATCGCCGAGAGCTGCTCCAGTCCGGGTCCGTAATATTCGATCACCTTACCCAGACCCCCGTCGACGCCGTGGCGGCGCAGCATTTCCAGGATGACGTCCTTCGCGCTGACCCAGTCCGGCAGGTCACCGGTGAGCTTCACGCCCCAGACTTCCGGCATATTGATGTGATACGGTTCGCCGGCCATCGCGAGGGCCACTTCAAGGCCGCCGGCTCCCATGGCGAGCATGCCCACGGCCCCCGCAGCGGGCGTGTGGCTGTCGGATCCGAGAAGCGTCTTGCCCGGCTTGCCGAACCGCTCTTGATGAACGGGATGGCTGACGCCGTTTCCTGCGCGGCTAAACCACACCCCGAATTTCCGGCACGCGCTCCTGAGGAAGAGATGGTCATCCGGATTCTTGAAATCCGTCTGCAGGAGGTTATGATCGACGTACTGCGCCGACACCTCCGTCCTGACACGCGGCACGCCCATCGCTTCGAACGCGAGCATGACCATGGTCCCGGTCGCGTCCTGCGTGAGGGTCTGGTCGATTCTGAGGGCGATCTCCGCACCCGCCGTCATATCGCCGTCGACGAGGTGGCTTTCGATGAGCTTCTGAGTGACGTTCTGAGCCATGGTGCTCCTCCTAGGCAATGCTGCAGGCACATGTTCGGTTGCTCAACTGCTTCTACAGACGAGGCTTGCGATTGATCGTTCGATACAACGGGCTGTCGAACGCCGTGACACATTCGTAGCGAGAAAGTCGTCGTCGAGCTGCGCGTTTCGTCTCAGGTTCCGGTCCTCATCAGGGCACGTACATGAAAATTCCGCGCCTGCGGAACGATGACTCCGCGCCTGCGGACGAAGAAGCCGCCCCTGCGGAATGAAGATTTCGCGCCTGCGGACGAAGAAGCCGCAACTGCGTGCGAAAGATCCACGACCGTGGACTGGGTTCTTATGGGGCCGCCAATTGTGCCGCCGGCAGAGCGAAGACGTTACCGGCTGATACACGTGACGGCGTTGGCACCCGGCGGGGCTCCACTATCGATGGCGCTTCCACGGCGGAGCCGTCTTCTGCAAAAACGCCGTAATACCCGCCTTGCAGTCGATAGTGCTACGGGCGGATGCGTTGAGTTGAACGGCGTAGGCCAGTGCTTCCTGCAGTTCGAGTCCGGGAATTTCCGCCAGAAGGCGTTTCGTGAGACCAACCGCCGTGGGACTTGGCTCCGTGGCCAGCTCGGCAGCCAATGCATCGACGGCTGCGTCGAGGTCGCGGGCGGCGACGGCACGCGTGATCAAGCCGGAATCCGCCGCCTCACCGGCGCTGATGAGGTGGCCGCGCAGGAAAAGATCGCGGGCCGCCGTTTCTCCGAGCTTACGGAGCACGAATACCGATACGATGGCCGGGACGAAGCCGATCCGGACCTCCGTAAACCCAAGTTTCGCGCCTTCGGAAGCGATGGAGAAGTCGCAGACGGCTGCTAACCCGCATCCGCCGCCGAGGGCGTGGCCGTTGATCTTTGCAATAACGGATTTAGGATGAAGGTAGATTTGTGCGTAGAGATCTGCCAGGCGGCGCGAATCGGCTTCGTTTTCTTCCATCGTAGCATCCTGAAGGCGCCGCAGCGACTCCAGATCGGCTCCGGCGCAAAAGGCGCTTCCCGTTCCCGTGATTACAATACATCGAACGGCGTCGTCTTCCTCCGCCGTCCGCAACGCATCGCCCAAACCCTCAACCAGGGCGGCATTCAGCGCGTTGCGCTTGTCCGGCCGGTTGAGCGTGATGGTCGCGATCGAGGCTTCGGTACGGTATCGAATGACGTCTTCCATCTGCGCAAGTGGATTGATAAGAAGGTCCCAACATAGCACCATCGACGAAAGGCTACCAGGCCCTTCTTATGGAAAACCGCTCTCGACGACGCATCCGGCCGCGCAACTTTTCCGCGACGCATCCGGACGCAAATCCACACGAGATCAAAGGCGCGTCACCGCGGCGGCGCTGCTACGCCGTGAGATGTCGTGCTAGCGCGTCAAGGGTCGGTTTGACCGTTTCCACCGCGACGTCGCGCTCCCATATTTCCGACAGACCTGGCGGCGCCGCAGGCGAGAGTCCAAGGGCATCTTCGAAAATTTCGGGGAATTTGGCAGGATGGGCTGTTGAGAGGACGACGATCGGAGCATCCACATGCCCGTCGCTGCGCGCACGGCGCACCGCCTCCAACCCGACCGACGTGTGCGGGTCGGCGACGTAGCCCGTCGCCTCGTAGATGCGCTGCATCGACGCGATTGTTTCATCGTCGCTCACCGAACGGCCGTGAATCAGCGCTCGCATTCGTCGGCGCGGCAAAAGGGCATTGAGACGTTCGAAATTGCTCGGCGCACCCACGTCCATGGCATTCGAAAGGGTGCGTACGGTCGGCGCGAAATGCGCATCCTCCCCAGCCAGCAGACGCGGGAAGAAGTCGTTGGCGTTATGAGCAGCCAGGAAGTGGCGAATGGGCAGCCCGGAGAGATGTGCCAACACACCGGCGGTAAGGTTTCCGAGATTACCTGAGGGCACGCAGAAAAGCACGTCATCCGAGGCCAGTTCGCGGACGGCCCAGACGTAGTAAAGCATCTGCGGCAACAGGCGTCCGATGTTGATTGAATTGGCCGAGGAAAGATGGGCATCAGCAAGCTCGGGAGCTACGAAGGCCTGTTTGACCATGCGCTGGCAATCATCGAAATCACCTTCAACAGCAAGCGTACGCACGCCGGGGCGTTTAACGATGAGCTGGCGCTCTTGCGTCGGGCTTACCTTGCCTTCAGGATATAGTAAGACGACGTCGATGTGCTCCTGGCCCGCAAAGCCGTCCGCAACGGCGCTTCCCGTATCGCCGGAGGTCGCCACCAGAATGGTTACCTGCTCGCCCCGCTGATTCAGAAAATGGCCCATCAGCCTCGCCATAGTCCGCGCGCCGAAGTCTTTGAAGGACTGCGTCGGGCCGTGGAAGAGTTCGAGCACGTAAACACCCTTCCAATCAGCTCCATCGAGCGGAATGACGGGTACGTCGAAGTTCAGTGCGTCGCGAACGATCTCCGACAGCACCTCCCGGTCGATCTCGCCGGCCAGCCAGGAGTCAAGGACGCGAACGCCCATCTCGCCGAACGGCAAACCATAAGTCGGGATGTCTGGGAGTTGAGGGACCGTGGTCGGGACGTAGAGACCCCCGTCAGCCGCGAGGCCTTTCAGGAGCGCCTCTTCGAAGGAAACGACTTCGTCGCTGCGAGTGCTCTTGTAGTGGACCGGCATCCTACACCTTGACGACTTCCGCCGCTCGCCGTACCCCTATTTCGGCGACGCCCTCAGGATTTGCCGACGCGAGAACGCCCCTTGCCGAAACGCCCTCGCGTTCACTCGCCGCGACCATGGCATCACGCACGCGAACGGCATCCTCTTCGGACGCTGCCAGTGCGAACATGGCCGGTCCGGATCCTGTGAGGGCACAGCCGAACGCGCCCGCCTCGACGGCGGCTTCGCGGACAGCGTCGTAGCATGGGACGAGTTTCGCCCGCACGGGTTCAACGAGACGATCCTGCATCATGCAGGCACCCACGGTTTCCCAGTCCCCGCAGCGATATGCATCCACCAGAAACGCAAGCTCCGACGCGTTGTGAACCGCATCTCGTAGCGGCACCTGATTCGGCAGCATCTCTCGCGCCTGCTTCGTCAGCACTTCAACGTCAGGAAGAATGATGGCTATGTGAAGATCACCGGGCAGAGCCACGCGGCGATAGCGCGACGGATTGCTTGACGATACGAGGACGAGGCCGCCAAGAAGAGCCGGAAGGCCATTGTCGCCGTGGCGGCCGCCTGAAGCGAAGTCCTCCGCGTCGAGGACCGCCTCCACCATCTCTTCTTTTTCCAGTGGGCACCCCAGCAGGACGTTGGCCGCCCAGGCTCCGGCTACGGCGCTCGCGGCCGAGCCGCCGATGCCGGAGCCGAGCGGAATTCCCTTTTTCAACCGGAACACCATGCCCCGCCTGCTCTGCGCCAGGCGAAGCACGCCTTCGGCCGCGATCACGGCCGTGTTCTGCCTGGGATCCGACGGCAACACCCATCCGACGATTCCCGGATCGTGCTCGAGGTGCACGCCTCGCTGCTCAGAGCGCCGCGCCTCAATCACGTCCCCGATTCCGCTGATGCATAGTCCTAACGCATCGAATCCGGGACCTAGATTCGAAAGGGAGGCCGGACCGAAAATGTGAACGACGTCGTCGGTGGATGCGTCGTGAATACGGTGGGACATAGGACGAAACGTCAGCCGATCCGCGTGCGATGCGGCGGTGAATCGGTCGGATAATGAGGATGGCCATTCTGGGCGGCTCTGTACGTCCGCCGTTACGTCGAGGATCCTCCTTTCACTACCGAATCACCGGAAGATCGGCGGCGCCCTTGGTGGGGAGCGCCGTCGCCTCTTTGCGAAGGTATACGTCGACGGCACGGGCGGCTTCCCGGCCCTCGGAAATCGCCCACACGACCAGTGACTGCCCGCGTCGCATATCGCCGGCCGCGAAAATGCCGGGACGGCTCGTCATATAGTTCTCGTCGGATTGCACGTTGCCGCGGCCGTCGAGCTCAAGGCCGAGCTGCGATATCATGCCGTCTGTTTCGGGGCCTACGTAGCCGATCGCCAGCAGCACGAGATCCGCCGGCCACTCTCTCTCGCCGCCGCGCTGCTCTTCGAACTGCGTGCGCCCCGACGCGTCGGTCTTCTGGACCACCTTTACCGTGCGGAGCTGCTCAACACACCCCTTGCGCCCCGCAAACGCTTTCGTCATAATGCTCCACCGTCGCTCGGCGCCCTCTTCATGCGAGCTGCTTGAAGTGAGCACCATCGGGTAGAATGGCCAGGGTTGATGCGCGGGTCGGCTCTTCGGCGGCGGCGGCAGCAGCTCAAACTGCGTAACCGATCGGGCGCCCTGCCGATTGGCGGTACCGATGCAGTCGCTGCCGGTATCACCACCGCCAATGACGATTACGTGCTTGTCTTTTGCAATGATCGGATCGATCCCCTCCATCGAATCGCCGGCGACCCGCTTGTTCTGCTGCCAGAGGTAATCCCACGCGAAATGCACGCCGTCGAGATCGCGCCCCGGAATCGGCAGATCGCGCGCCTTGGTGGCTCCGCCGCTCAGCACGACGGCATCGAACGTCTCCAGTTCTTCCGTCGGGTAATTTTTGCCGACTTCTGTGTTCGTGATGAACTCGACGCCCTCCTGCCGCATGATCTCGACGCGGCGCTCGACGACGTGCTTCTCCAGCTTGAAATCAGGGATGCCGTAGCGGAGCAGCCCACCCACACGATCGTCCCGCTCAAACACCACGACGCTGTGCCCGGCCTGGTTGAGCTGATCGGCAGCGGCGAGGCCGGCCGGACCCGAGCCGACGACGGCGACGCGCCGACCCGTTTGGTCTGCGGGCGAACGCGGCATAATCCAGCCCTCGTCCCATGCCCTTTCGCTAATCTCTTTCTCGATCTGCTCGATCGTCACAGGCGGCTCGTTGATCCCGAGCACGCACGCTTTTTCGCACGGCGCCGGACAGATCCGCCCCGTGAACTCGGGAAAATTGTTCGTGGCCCGGAGCCGATGGTACGCGTCGTGCCAGCGGTCGCGGTAAACGAGATCATTCCAGTCCGGGATGATGTTACCGAGGGGACATCCCGACTGGCAAAACGGAACGCCGCAGTCCATGCAGCGGGCGGCCTGCTCCTGTACTTTCGCAAGCGGCAGGGGCATGTAGATTTCACGGAAGTCCTTCTTCCGCTCGTCGACAGGCCGTCGCTGCGGCAGTTCGCGCGTGTACTCGATGAAGCCGGTGGGCTTTCCCATGTTTATATACGTCTCTATGAACTTCTACTATCGTCCGAGCAGGGGCGGGGGACACGGGACGGACCCTACTTGAAGCGGTTCGTCATCCGCTTCTGTCACCTGTCCCCTCCCTGTCAGGCGGCGACGTGTTCGCTGAGAGCGCCTTCGCCGGCCTCTTCCTCGAGCCGGAGCAGCGCGTTACGGTATTCGATCGGCATTACTTTCACGAACTGCTTCACGGCCCTCTCCCAGTTCTCGATGACCCACTCGGCGACGGAGCTGTCGGTGTAGGCGTAGTGCTTCTCGACCATCTCTCGCAGTTCCTTAATGTCCTGCGGGTCGGTGACGTCCTCCAGATCCACCATCTCGCGATTGCACCGCAGGTTTCGGAATTCCCATGTGCCGTCCAGCACGTAGGCGATCCCGCCGCTCATGCCGGCCGCGAAGTTGCGCCCCGTCGGGCCGAGCACAACGACGCGCCCCCCCGTCATGTATTCGCAGGCGTGGTCGCCGACGCCCTCGACGACGGCGCTGACGCCGCTGTTGCGAACGCCGAAACGCTCGCCGGCCTGGCCGCGCACAAAGATTTCGCCGCTCGTTGCGCCGTAGAGCGCCACATTGCCGATGATGATGTTGCGGTGGGGTTCGAAAACGGCCGTCTTCGGCGGGCGGATGATCAGTTTCGCGCCCGAGAGGCCCTTTCCGAAATAATCATTGGCATCGCCTTCGAGCTTCACCGTGATGCCGCGGGCACCGAACGCGAAGAAACTCTGGCCTCCTGCACCTTTGGCGCGGATCGTCACCGTGTCCTCGGGCAGGCCCTGCTCGCCGTATCGACTACTGACCTCCGCGGACAGCATGGTCCCTACCGTGCGGTTTGTATTATTGATGTTGACGTCGATCTCGACCGGCGTCGCGCAGTCGAGCGCCGGCCGGGCCTTCTTGATCAGCCAGTGATCAAGCGCGCGATCCAGGCCGTGATCCTGCTCGAAGGCGCGGAACGGTGCCAATGCCGCAGGCACGGACGGCTTTACGAGAATCCTCGAGAGGTTCACGTGCTTCGCCTTCCAATGCTTCACGCGGCGCATTTTCAGCCGCTGCACCTGGCCGGTCATCTCGTCGAGCGTGCGGAAGCCGAGCTGCGCCATAATTTGACGCAGCTCCTCGGCCACGAAGTGAAAGTAATTGATGACGTGCTCGGGCTTCCCCTGGAATTTCTTACGAAGCTCCGGATCCTGCGTCGCGATACCGACCGGGCACGTGTTCAGATGACATTTGCGCATCATGATGCAACCCATCGCTACCAGCGGAGCGGTCGCAAAGCCGAATTCATCCGCGCCCAATAGTGCGGCAACAGCCACGTCGCGGCCCGTCTTAAGCTGACCGTCGCATTCTACCTTGACGCGGCTTCTGAGACCGTTGCGTGTCAACACCTGGTGCGCCTCGGAGAGGCCGAGCTCCCATGGAAGCCCGGCATGCATGATGGACGTCTGCGGCGAGGCACCCGTACCGCCATCGTGGCCGCTGATCAAGATGACGTCGGCCTTTCCCTTTGCTACGCCCGCGGCGATGGTACCTACGCCGACTTCGGAGACCAGCTTTACGCAGATCCGCGCCCTGGTGTTAGAATTTTTCAGGTCGTGAATGAGCTGCGCCAGGTCCTCGATCGAATAGATGTCATGGTGCGGGGGCGGCGAGATCAGACCGACATACGGTGTCGAATGTCGCGTCTTTGCGATCCAGGGATACACCTTTTCTCCCGGGAGTTGACCTCCCTCGCCCGGCTTCGCTCCCTGCGCCATCTTGATCTGGATCTCATCGGCGCTCGTGAGGTAGTCGATAGTCACGCCGAATCTTCCGGAGGCCACCTGTTTGATGCGGCTCCTTTTGAGGTTGCCTCGATCGTAGCGTTCAGGGTCCTCGCCGCCCTCGCCCGTGTTGCTCTTACCGCCGATGCGGTTCATCGCCATTGCCAGCGTCTCGTGCGTCTCGCTCGAGATGGAGCCGTACGACATCGCGCCTGTCTTAAAACGTTTAACAATGTCGGTCCAATGTTCGACTTCCTCGAGCGGAACGGGCTCCACGCCGGTCACGTCGAAGTCGAAGAGCCCGCGGAGCGTACCCAGCTTCTTCGTCTGGTCGTTAACGCGTCGGGCATATTCGTCGTAGGTCGAAAACTGGTTGTCTCGCACGGCATGTTGCAGCCGTGCGATCGTCATCGGATCGAAGATGTGATGTTCGCCGTTGCGGCGCCAGAGGTAGCGTCCGCCGGCATCGAGCATCAGTGTATAGCTCAGCTCGACTTTCGGGTAGGCCTGCTCGTGGCGCAGCTGCGCTTCCTCGGCGATCGTGTCGAGACCGATGCCGCCGATGCGGCTGGCCGTGCCCGTGAAGTACTTGTCGACGACCTCGTCGCCGATGCCTACCGCCTCGAAGATCTGCGCACCGCGGTAGCTCTGCACGGTCGAAATGCCCATCTTCGACATCACCTTCAGGATGCCCTTGCCGATGGCCTTGATGTACTTCTTGACGGCCTCTTCCTGGTGCAGATCGTCGTTTACGACCAGACGCTGAACCACCTGGAGAGCCAGATACGGATTGACGGCATCGGCTCCGTATCCGATCAGGACGCAAAAATGATGCACCTCACGTGGTTCGCCGCTTTCAACGACGATCGAAGCCCGCGTACGCAGTCCGTTCCGAATAAGATGATGGTGGACGGCTCCGGTCGCCAGCAGCGCCGGAATGGGCGTCTGCGTCGCGGTCGCCGCGCGATCGGACAGGATGAGAACTTTGATTCCATCGCGAACCGCCGTCTCGGCCTTCGCGCACAGCTCCGTCAGCGCGTCGCGCAATCCTTCGCCGCCGAGCGTAACGTCGAAAACTGTGGCCAACGTCGCGGTCTCCAGACCGCCGACGGCACCCCCACCTTCATTCGGGTCGCTCGCCGGACGGCCCACTTTGGCGTCCTCGCGTCCCCGGCCCCGTATGCGCGCCAGTTCCTCGTCCCGAAGAATCGGCTGCTCCAGAACAAGCTTCCGACAGTGAGCCGGTGTTTCCTTGAAGAGATCCTGCTCCGAGCCCAACTGCGTGAAGAGCGACGTCACGAGCTCCTCGCGAATAGCATCCAGGGGCGGGTTCGTGACCTGGGCGAAAAGCTGACGGAAATAATCGTAAAGCAGCCGCGGCTTGTCGGAGAGGACCGCGAGTGGCGAATCGTCGCCCATCGAACCGAGCGGCTCCTTGCCTTTGCGGCCCATCGGCTCCATCAGGACCCGCTCATCTTCGAGCGTATATCCGAAGAGTTTCTCGCGGCGGTGCAGCTCCTCGTCGTCGTACTCAAGAGGCGGAGCGACTTCAGGAAGATCATCGAGATCGAGCGTATTCTCCTGAATCCATTCGACGTAGGGCCGGCGCGATGCAAGACGTGACTTGATCTCCTCGTCGCTGATCAGCCGGTGCTCTTCGAGATCCACCAAAAACATTTTACCCGGCTGCAGACGACCTTTCGATTCTACGTTGGCCGGATCGACGTCGAGCACACCGGTTTCAGAGGCGAGAATGACGAGGCCGTCCTTCGTTACGGTATAGCGCGAGGGGCGAAGGCCGTTTCGATCGAGCACCGCACCGACGTACCGACCGTCCGTAAAGGGAAGCGTCGCAGGTCCATCCCACGGCTCCATCAGGCACGAGTGATACTGATAGAATGCCTTCTTTTCTTCGCTAATTTCGGCGGCGTGCTCCCACGCTTCCGGCACGAGCATCATCATGGCGTGCGGCAGCGAGCGACCCGTGAAGTAGAGCAGCTCGACGGCATTGTCGAGGATCGCGGAATCGGATGCGCCTTCGGTCAGGATAGGCAGCAGCTTCTGCATGTCGCTTCCGAACAACTCCGATTCGAAAAGCTGCTGCCGCGCATTCATCCAGTTGACATTGCCGCGAAGCGTATTGATTTCGCCGTTGTGGCAAAGAAAGCGGAACGGCTGAGCCAGCGGCCAGCGCGGCATGGTGTTCGTGGAAAACCGCGAATGGACCATCGCCAGCGCGCTTTTCATCCTGGGATCGGTCAGATCGGGATAGTACTCGGCGAGCTGCTCGACCATGAGCATGCCCTTATAGACGATCGTGCGGGAGGACAGCGCGGGGACGTAGAAATCCTTCTTCGAGGCCAGGCTGGAGGTGCGGATCCTGTGCTCGAGGACTTTTCGGATGACGTAAAGTTTGCGCTCGAAAGCGTCTCGGTCGGCGGTGCCGGCCCCGCGGCCGACGAAGATTTGCCAGATATCGGGTTCCTGTTGCCGGGCGGCGCCGCCGACGTGCTCGTCGTTGATGGGCACGGATCTCCACCCCAAAAATTCCTGCCCCTCGGTGAGAACCACTTCTTCGACCAGCTCCTTGCAGAACGCCTGGTCCTCGGGATCGCGCGGCAGGAAAACGGGTCCGGCCGCATAGCTCCCCGGAACGCGCCGCCCCGCACCGAAATCCTCGAGGATGGAAGCAAAGAACTCGTGCGGAATCTGGATGAGAATACCCGTACCGTCGCCCGTTCGCTCGTCACAGCCACACGCCCCACGGTGCTCCAGATTGATGAGCATCTCAATGCCCTTCGCCACAATGTCGTGCGTAGGGGTGTTGTCGACCCGGCATATGAATCCGACGCCGCACGCGTCGTGTTCATAATACGAGTCGTACAACCCTTCGCGGGTACGTGTGTCTTCCATTATGGTCCTCCAGAACTAGTTTCTCTATTTGAAAGAACGCCGGCCATTACGGGGAGCCGGCCAACCGTGGAAGCGAAGTCAGGGGGCGTGCAGGGCCGTGACGCGCGTGTTCGCCGACGCCTTTACGCCGTCTCCGAACGGTTTTTCCGGCGGCACGGCGCCGGTGCGCATCAGGTGATAGCGCACGCCGTCGGCGATGGCCTGCCAGCTTGCTTCGAGAATATTGGCGGAGACACCCACGGTATTCCACGTCGCCTCGCCGTCGGTATGCTCCACAAGCACGCGCACGAAGGCGCCGGTGCCGTCTTCCGGACTCACCACGCGCACCTTGTAATCGGCCAGGCGAACGTCTTCGAGGCCGGGGTAAAACGTGACGAGCACTTTTCGCAGCGCATTTGACAGGGCATCCACCGGTCCGACGCCTTCGGCGACGATGAGCTCGCGACGGCCGTCCACGCGGACGACGATGGAGGCTTCCGAGCAGTCGGAACTCTCGTCGTTCAGCTCGCTGCGGACGCGCAGCCGTTCCAGCTTGAAGAAATCCGTTTCGTCGCCCTGGATCTTCCGGAGCAGCAGCTCGAACGACGCTTCGGCGCCCTCGAACTCATAGCCCAGGTGTTCGAGCTCTTTGATGCGTTTGACGGCGCGCGCCGCTTCGTCATTTTCGCCGAGCACGAGGCCCATTTCCTCCGCCTTGTAGCGCACATTCGAGCGACCGGACAGGTCCGAGACGAGCACGCGGCGTTTATTTCCGATCTCTTCCGGCTGAAGATGTTCATAGGCTCGCGGATCCTTCATTACCGCGGAGACGTGGATGCCGCCCTTATGTGCGAACGCGCTGCGCCCTACGTAGGCAGCCCGATCGATCGGATCGAGGTTTGCCACCTCGTTCACGAAGTGCGCGAGATCCGTCAATTCTTTGAGACGATCTTCCGGCACGCAGGCGTAGCCGAGCTTAATCTGAAGCCCCGGCACGACGGCCGTAAGATCGGCGTTGCCGCATCGTTCACCGATGCCGTTGATCGTGCCCTGCACGTGCCTTACGCCCGCCTGCACCGCCATCAGCGTATTGGCGACCGCGCATCCGCCGTCGTTATGCGTGTGGATGCCGAGACGGGCGCCTACCTTCTCGCGGACGTCGCTGACGACTTCTGCGACGCGCGACGGCATCGTACCGCCGTTCGTGTCGCACAGCACGAGAACTTCGGCCCCGGATTCGGCCGCGGCCCGCAGCGTCTCGAGCGCGTACTCTCGGTCTTCTCGGTAACCATCGAAGAAGTGCTCGGCGTCGTAGACGACCCGACGGTCGTTCGCGCGCAAATAGGTGATCGAGGATGCGATCAGATCCAGATTTTCATCGCGCGTAACGCCGAGCGCCACCTCTACGTGCAGCGTCCAACTCTTTCCGAAGAGTGAAACGACGGGCGTTTCGGCGCGAAGCATCGCCTGGAGATTGGGATCATCCTCGGGAGCGAACTGCACGCGGCGGGTCGAGCCGAAGGCGCAGATTCGGGCTTGCTCCCAGTCTACGTCCCTGGCCATCTCGAAGAACTCCTGGTCCTTCGGATTCGAGCCGGGCCATCCGCCTTCGATAATGTCGATGCCGAACCGGTCGAGCTTGCGCGCGATGCGCAGCTTGTCGTGCGCCGTGAGGGTGACGTGTTCACCCTGCGTACCATCGCGCAGCGTCGTGTCGAAGAGCTCAACGGTTCGATCTGTCATCATCACTTAAACGTTTAATAAGGAATATATCTCTTCCTCTGCCTCGCATCCACTACGCCTCGCATCGACCACGCGGTACCGGGTACTCGGTACCGTCTCACCGACCTTTGCGGCACGTCGCACTCGGGCATCGACACGTCGCGCGTGGGCATCGACGTCTCGGGCCGGCATCGCATGGCCGTGGCGGCTACGTCTGGGGCATCAGCCCCGCCTGGCGTGCATACTCGAATACGTTGCCCGCCTTCAGAATATCTGCAACGTCTCCGAGCGGCTTCAGGAGGTATTCTTTGCCTGTAGTCACATTGGTAAGCTTCCCCACGGTGGTGTCGATTTCGAGTTCATCGCCGGTGCGCACGTGGTCGACCAGGCGGTCGTTGGCCTCGAACGGCACGACGAATCCACCGTCGACGGCGTTGCGGTAAAAAATGCGCGCATAGCTCTCGGCGACCACGGCCTCGCATCCCGCCTCCTGCAGCGCGAAAGGTGCGTGCTCGCGTGACGACCCGCAGCCGAAGTTCGAACCCCCGATGACGATCGTGTATTCACTTTCAAATTTTTCCGGATCGGTAAAGGGCCTATTGCCGAACGGAAGGCCCTGCTGATCCTTCGGCACGCCGCATAACGCGTAGCGGCCGTAGAATTTCTTTTCCTTCGGATCCGACAGGCTGTAGACGAGATGCTCGGCCGGAATAATCTGGTCGGTGTCGATCGCGTCTCCTACTACGTACGCCTTGCCTTTAATGACCTTCTTCATCGTCGCTATCGTCTCATTTCAAAAAAATCATTCGTCGTTCGTGCCTGCGAACGACGCTCGATGCTCGAAGAACGCTAGACCAGTACTTCCCTCGGATCCGTGATGACGCCGCTGACGGCGCTGGCCGCTACCGTATAGGGGCTGGCGAGGTACACGCTGGCATCTTTGCTGCCCATTCGACCGGGAAAATTGCGGTTCGTGGTTGATATCACGACCTCCGTGCCATGGGTACGGCCGAACGTGTCCACGGGCCCGCCCAGACACGCGGCGCAGGAAGCCTGCCCGAGCTTACAACCGGCCCGCTCGAATATCTCATAGAGCGTCTGGCCGTCAATCAACGTCGTATGAAGTTCCTTGCCGATGTGCGTCGTGGCCGGCACGATGTACGTATCGATCACGACCTCCTGGCCCTTCAAGATCTTCGCCGCAGCGACGAAATCCTCGAGCTTGCCGCCCGTGCAGCTGCCGACGTAGGCGCGATCGAGCCTCGTCCCGGCAACTTCAGTGACCGTCGCCCGATTGTCGGGTGAGTGCGGCTTTGCGACGAGCGGCTCCATCTCCTCGACGTTGTACGTCTTGAAGGTGTGGAAGCGGGCGTCATCGTCACCGTAAACGGCTTCCCAGTCCGCATCCGTACGCCGGCGCACGTACTCAAACGTTTTTTCATCGGCAGGGATGATGCCGTTTTTTCCGCCGGCCTCGATGGCCATGTTCGTCAACGTCATCCGCTCGTGCACGGCCAGATCGAAGACCGCCTCGCCGTCGAATTCAAGCGCGCGGTAGGTCCCGCCATCGGTACCGATGTCGCCAATCACCTGAAGGATGAGATCCTTGGCCATGAGATATGGCGGCAGCGCACCTTCGAAGACGAATTTCATCGTCTCCGGCACTTTAAGCCAGAGCTTGCCGGTACCCATAATCAGCGCCGCATCCGTGTTGCCGACGCCCGTCGAAAACATACCGAATGCGCCGGACGTGCAGCTGTGACTATCTGTGCCGACCAGCAGCGAGCCCGGGCGGTTGAAGCCCTCCTCGGCAAGCGCCATGTGGCAGACACCCTTATAGTTCGGCGTGCCGACGTCGTAGAAGTACGGCAGATTCTGCTCGGCGGCAAACGTCCTGAGGAGATCCACGTTGCGGTTTGCGTGGTGGTTCTTCGTAAAGATGTAGTGGTCCGGAATGATGACCACCTTCTCCTTATCCCACACCTTTGCCTCCGCGCCGAACTCCCGCTTGAAGATGTCGATCGTCGGCGGCCCGCACACATCGTGGGTCATGAGGATGTCCACATCGACCCAGATGTTGTCGCCCGGGGCAACACGATCGCGTCCGGCGTGGCGGGCGAGGATTTTTTCGGTAATGGTCATTTTATGGCGACTCTAATCAATTGTACGTCGATGCTCCGTTCGGGGAGGATCGGAAGTTCGGAAGATCGAGGATCGAGCATCGCACGCTCGTACAGGCGATCCGCGATCTTCGATTCTCGATCCGCGATTCTCGAACCCAATACTCACGCAATACC
>CAZART010000062.1:0-6890 GCA_964487555.1 uncultured Rhodothermales bacterium | reverse complement strand
CCGCGATCTTCGATTCTCGATCCGCGATTCTCGAACCCAATACTCACGCAATACCTCCCTGGAAGGAACGCATAATCCCATTGCCTACGAAGGCCATGTTTTCTTCCTCGGAGCGATAGGCCTCCAGGTGATTCAGCGCATTGATGTAGGCATCGGCGGAGGCCTGGATCACGTCGGTATGCCGGGCCGTGCCTTTAAAGAAGGCGCCGCCCTGACCCACGAGAACCGTCACTTCGCCGATGGCGTCGGCGCCTTCCGAAACAGAGCGTATCGAGTAACTCTCGAGATCGTGCGCACTGCCTACGGCATGATTGATCGCGCGGTAGATGGCATCTACGGGCCCGTCGCCCGTTCCGCGCTCGCGGCGAAGCTCACCCGTACGCGTGTGAAAAAGGGCGACTTCGGCCTCCGGCTTCTTTCCGGTGCCGACGGTTACGGTCATGCCGTCCAGGCGGTAATGCGGGTTCATCTTGTGCTCCTCACTTCCTTTGACTAAATGGACGAGGTCCTCGTCGAATATTTCCTTTTTGCGGTCAGCCAGCTGCACGAATAGCTGGTAAAGCGTGTCCTTCCGCTCTTCCTCAACGTGAAGGCCGAGACGCTCTAGCCGGCTCAGGAATCCATGCCGGCCGGAATGACGGCCCAGGCGTATCTGCTCGGCCGTCTGGCCGACGTCCGCCGCCTGCATGATTTCGTAGGTGTCGCGGCGCTTCAGCACGCCATGCTGATGAATGCCGGCCTCATGCGCGAAGGCGTTGCGCCCGACGATCGCCTTGTTGGGCGGGACGGGAAATCCCGTGGCCACCGACACCATCCGGCTGGTTTCGGTCAGATACCGGGCCTCGATATCCGTGTCTACGCCGAATTGATTGGCCCGCACGCGAAGTGCCATGACGACCTCTTCGAGGGCGGCGTTGCCTGCACGCTCGCCTATCCCGTTGATCGTGCACTCGATCTGCCGGGCGCCGGCGCGGACGGCCGCGATGGAGTTGGCCACGGCGAGTCCCAGGTCGTCGTGGCAGTGCGCGGAAAGAATGATCTTCTCGGGATGCGCGAGGCGCGAGCGGACTTCTTCAAACATCGCCCGGTATTCCGACGGCGTACAATACCCCGTCGTATCCGGTATGTTAATGGTCGTTGCGCCGGCCTCTACGGCCGCTTCAACGACTTCACACAGGTAGCCGAGGTCGGTCCGTCCAGCGTCTTCGGCGCTAAACTCGATGTCGTCCGTGTAGCTACGCGCGAGCTCCACGGCTTCGCGCGCCATCCGGACGATCGTCTGCCGCTTATCGGCGAGGGTCTTCCCGAACTTTTTCTCACCGAATTTAGCGTCGATGTGGATATCGCTCGTTGCAATGAACGTATGGATGCGTGTGTTGGTCCCGCCCCGCAGCGCCTCACCCGCCGAGTGGACGTCGCCTTCCAGCGCGCGCGCAAGCGCGCAGATGACCGGGCCGTGGACATCCAGGACGACACGCGCGACGGCTTCGAACTGGCCGGGTGATGAGATCGGGAATCCGGCCTCAATCACGTCGACTTTCAGTTTGGCCAGCTGCTGAGCGATGCGGACTTTCTCCGGCATCGTCATGGATGCGCCCGGCGCCTGTTCGCCGTCACGCAGCGTGGTATCGAATATGATTACGTGGTTTTGCATGTGGTCTGCTTCGTTCGACAAGTGGTTTCAGAGCTTCATTGCTGGGCTCTTGACGTGCACCCGGATTGTTCGGCAACGCAGAGTCGCCGTGCCCATGTTGTAGCCGGGTGCCTCATAAGTCGAAACGACTGGCTTCCGTATGTATTTCGATCCATCACCATGCTGCGTATAATTTGCCTAGGAAAGCACTTCGGAGACCGTCCGGCTTAATAACTTCGCGATACGCGAACCGAACTCAGAGGTCGATGACCTGCGGTGTCCCTCCTCCCAAATATCTGCCGTTCGCATCCCTTCGCCGAGAACGACGTCTACGCTGCGCCTCACGGCCGCGGCGGATTCATTTTCCTCGAGATAATCGAGCATCATGGCGACGCTGAGGATCGCGGCGATCGGATTCGCCTTGTCTTGCCCCGCAATGTCGGGTGCGCTGCCGTGTACCGGTTCGAAGATTCCTACGGTGCCTCCGATACTGGCGGAGGGCAGCAGGCCCAGCGATCCAGGCAGCGTAGCAGCCAGGTCCGACAGGATGTCGCCGAACAGATTCCCCGTAACGAGGACATCGAACTCCGAAGGCCGGCGTACGAGCTGCATAGCCGCATTGTCGACATATAAATGTTCGAGCGAGAGGTCCGGATATTCTTCGTTGTGCACCCGACTAACAACCTCTCGCCACAGGCGCGACACGTCGAGAACGTTGGCCTTGTCGACGGAGGTGACCCGACCGCTCCGCCGGCCCGCCCACTCGAAAGCGACGCGTGCGATGCGCTCGATCTCATCGGCCGAGTACCGCATGGTGTTGTAGGCCTCGACGGCGTTGCGTCCTCGCGGCTGCCCGAAGTAGATGCCCCCGGTCAATTCGCGGACGATCAGCAGGTCGGTGCCCGCGACGATCTCTTTGCGAAGCGGCGAGCCCCCGGCCAGCGCTTCGGAGACGACGACGGGTCTGAGGTTGGCGAAGACGCCGAGTTCCTTGCGAAGGCGAAGCAGCCCGGCCTCCGGACGCAGGCTGCCGTCGAGGTTATCCCATTTCGGGCCCCCGACGGCGCCGAGTAGAACGGCGTCCGATGCAAGGGCGGCCGCGAGCGTCTCGTCGGGTAGCGGCGAACCGTACGCGTCAATCGCCGCCCCGCCGGCCGCATGCTCATCTATGGTGACCGAGAATCCGAATGCATCGCCCGCCGATCGAAGGACGCGCAGGGCTTCTTGGGTCACGTCCCGCCCAATGCCGTCTCCGGGCAGCCAGGCAATTCTGTATGTTTTCGGCTTGGTCAAATATTTCTGTCGGTCAGGCAGTGGCTGCCTTGTACCGCGTACTGTGTGTATTCTGGCGTATTGCGATAGTTTGTGTCGAGCCGGTCGCTTATACCTCCGCGGCGGCGGCTTCCTGCTCGCTGCGCGCGGGCGCGCTGGAGCGAATCCAGCTCATCATGCTTCGCAGCTTCTTGCCGATCTTCTCGATCGGATGTTCCTTCGACTGACGGCGGAGCTCCAGCAGTCCGTTACCGCCCTGCTCGCACTCCTCGATCCACTCGTGTGCGAACTGACCGGACTGCACTTCCTTGAGAATATCCCGCATGCGGGCTTTCGTGGAATCATCGATGAGGCGGGGTCCACGCGTGTAGTTTCCGTACTCGGCCGTATCGCTGATCGAGTAGTTCATGTACTCGAGGCCCCCCTCGTAGATGAGGTCGACGATAAGCTTGAGCTCGTGCAGGCACTCGAAATACGCCAGCTCGGGCGGATATCCCGCCTCTGTCAGCGTTTCGAATCCGGCCTTGATCAGGGCCTCGGCGCCGCCGCACAGCACGGCCTGCTCGCCGAAGAGATCGGTCTCCGTTTCGTCCTTGAACGTGGTCTCGATGACACCCGCACGGATGCCGCCGATGGCTTTAGCATAGCTTAGTGCGAGATCGAGCGTGGTTCCCGAAGCGTCCTGGGCAATAGCGACCAGGCACGGTACCCCCTTGCCTTCCTCGTACACGCGGCGGACGAGGTGGCCGGGCGACTTCGGTGCGACCATGAATACGTCGACGCCTTCCGGCGGTACGATCTGCTCGTAATGAATATTGAAGCCATGACCGAAGGCCAGCGCCTTGCCGGGCTTCATGAATTCCTTCATATGCTCCTCGTAGACGCGCTTCTGGTGCTGATCCGGCACCAGGACCACGATGACCTCGCCCCACTGCGTCGCGTCCTCAATGGTTTTGACCACCAACCCCTTCGCTTCGGCCTCGGCCTTCGAGGACGAGCCCTCCCGCAGACCGACGACGACGTCCACGCCGCTGTCATGGAGATTAAGGGCGTGGGCGTGCCCCTGGCTGCCATAGCCGATCACGGCGACGCGCATGTTGCGGATGATATCGAGGTCGGCTTCGTAGTGAACTTTTATCGCCATATTCCTTGTCCTAGACTTCGTTTGGACTGGGGACGTGAGACCGGCCATTGGAGGCGGACATCGAATTTGAGCCACGATCTCCAATATTCCATCGCCTATCTCCAGTCAAATCATTGTGTTACGTGTGCAAAATTGATTCCGTGCTTATCGGCTAGTCGCCGAACTGCAGTGAGCGTCGCATGGCCACTCGACCGCTACGGGCGATCTCGACGATTCCGTGCCCGCGCATCATTCCGATAAAGGCGTTTATTTTCTTGGTCGGACCGGTGAGTTCGAATGTCATCGTTTCCGTCGTGACGTCGACAACTTTTCCTCGGAAGATTTCGAGCGTGTCCATCAACTCGGATCGATTGTCGGACGTGTACTCTACCTTCAGAAGGCAGAGCTCGCGTTCGACGTTCGCATGTTCGGTCAGATCTTCGACCTCCAGCACGTCGACCAACCGTTCGAGCTGACGGTTGACCTGCGCGATGATGCGGTCGTCGCCGGTCGTGACGATGGTCATTCGCGAGAGGGAAGAATCGTCGGTTTCCCCAACGGCGACACTTTCCAGGTTGAATCCGCGCGCTGAAAATAGATTGATCACACGGTTCAGCGCACCAATGGAATTCTCGGCGAGCACGGCAATGATGTGCCGATGCTCGTGCTTGGCTTCATCCGGATAGATCGGCTCACCCTGAGCCTTTTTTCGGATGATCTGCTGCGGAGTGAGTGTAACGGTAGTTGCCATTTATTCTATTCCCTGCTGTTTAGCCGGTTTTGAGGCGAGATGGGAGGCGGGATCTCGCCTTCAATTCTCCCTTTGAATCGCGTTAAACGAAGGCGTTTGGCGTGAGGCGCTTGGTGATCATTTCGTCGGTCGAGGCCCCGGCCGGCACCATGGGAAAAACCATCTCTTCCTTGATGACCTGGAATTCCATCAGGACGGGGCCGTCATTGATTTTCCAGGCCTCCTCGAGCACGCCGTCGACGTCCTCCGGAGCACTGGCGCGCAGACCGACGCAGTGATGCGCCTCTGCCAGCTTCACGAAATCGGGATTTGTGTCCTTCAGGTCCGTATGGCTGAAACGGTTCTCGTGGAAGAGCTCCTGCCACTGCCTGACCATCCCCAGAAAGTTGTTGTTGATGACCACCACCTTGATCGGCAGCTTGTGCGCAGCGCAAACGCTCAGCTCCTGGGCATTCATGACAAAGCCGCCATCGCCACTGACGGACACCACTGTTTTTCCGGTGCCTCTCAGGCCGAAGGCGGCTCCCATGGCGGCGGGCAGGCAGAAACCCATCGTACCCAGGCCGCCTGAGGTGATATGGGATCGAGGGTGTAGGAACTGGAAGTATTGGGCCGACCACATCTGGTGCTGCCCGACGTCCGTGACGACCACGGCCTCCCCTTGCGTCTTCTCCCGCAACTTCTGGATGACGAATTGTGCGCGCAGCTTGCTATCGCTCTTGTCGAATTCCAGGGGACATTCCATGCGCCAGGCTTCAATCTTCCGGAGCCAGTCGTTCGTACTCACCTCCTCCACCAGAGGCACGAGGCGCTCGAGCACATTCCGGACGTCGCCGACGATTGGACAGTCGACGTAGACGTTCTTCGAGATACACGACGGATCGATATCGATATGGACGATCTTGGCGTGGGGAGCCCACGAATCGAGTTTGCCCGTTACCCGATCGTCGAAACGCGCGCCTACGGCAATAATCAGGTCGGCGTTTTGTACGGCCATATTGGCGCACCAGGTACCGTGCATACCCAACATGCCAAGGGCAAGCGGATCATTCTCCGGGAACGCCCCGAGGCCATGCAGGGTCGTGGTGACGGGAATTTGTCCTTTTCGGGCGAGCTCGGTTACGAATCCGGCGGCGTTCGCGTTGATAGCGCCGCCTCCGACGTAGAGCAGCGGTTTTTCGGCGGCGGCAATCATGTCGGCCGCTTTGCGGATAGCCCGGTCGTCTCCGGCCACGGGGATCTTATAGCCACGGAGATTGACTTCCTGCGGATATTCGAACTCCGTTTCGGCGAGAAGAACGTCTTTAGGGAGGTCGACCACCACCGGACCCGGGCGGCCGGTTCGGGCGATGTAGTAGGCTTGCTTGACGGTCTTGGCGAGATCCTTTACGTCGCGCACCAAAAAGCTGTGCTTCGTAATGCTGCGCGTCACGCCTATCGTGTCGCATTCCTGAAAGGCATCGTTTCCGATGAGCGGGGTCGGTACCTGCCCGGTGAAGACCACAATCGGCACGGAATCCATATAGGCATCGGCAATGCCCGTGACGGTATTCGTTGCGCCGGGTCCGCTGGTGACCAGTACGGTCCCGACCTTTCCCGTCGCCTTCGCATATCCTTCGGCGGCGTGGGCGCCGCCCTGCTCATGACGAACGAGGACGTGTTGGAACTTCGGCTTGATGCGCGCCATCTCGTCGTACACCTTGATGACGGCGCCTCCGGGATGGCCGAATACGACGTCAACGCCCTCGGCATCGAGACACCGGAGGAATATTTCGGCACCGCTCATGCGGTGCGTCGCTTCCACGGTGGGCTGGGCTTCAGGCATACCGTCTCCTCTCGTCTCAGGCATGGCTTTGGTTGCGGAGTTCTGCTCGGATTTCATAGGGTGTGGTCGAGGCGACTTTTCGTCTGGGGATATAAGGTTGCGATTTCAGGCCTTCTTAGCGCGGCTCTCGAAAGCGCGACGCCGACGACCGGGTCGAGTATAGCTTTCGCTCGAAAGCGTGACAGCGGGAAAAGAAACGGCGAGTGTCGCATTGGCATCTCGGCGGGCTCTGAGGGCCAACCCCTCAACCTCTATCCTGATGCCTGTGCACGCTCTGAGATTTGCT
>CAZART010000061.1:0-31119 GCA_964487555.1 uncultured Rhodothermales bacterium | reverse complement strand
AGTCACGTCCTCATTGTCGCGAAATCGCACCCTCGTTGTCGAAGTCGCTTTCTCGATGTCGCGAAATCGCACCCTCGTTGTCGAAGTCGCTTTCTCGTTGTCGCGAAATCACAACCTCGTTGTCTATCGCCGCCTCGTGGTCGAGATCGCCGGCGGCACGGTACCGATCTGTCACTCCGCCCCAAGAGATCAGCGTGCGGCGTCCGAACCCTGCCCTGAACGTTCGGCGACCAGACCGCATCCACGCCACCACCGCCGGCCGTGCAGACCGGTGCCCTGAACCTGCTGCAACCAAACCGCGTCCACGCCACCAGCGGGGAGCGTCTGAGCCCCTGCCCGCGCGAGCCGCCGCGGACGCCGGGACGAGCGCGGCGACCGCCCCGGCGTGGTTCCCGACCGTTCTCCCATTTAGTCCATTCATTTCAACAACAGCATGCGCCGAGTGGTCTGCTGGTCGCCGGCCGTGAGGCGGTAGACGTAGACGCCGCTCGCGAGGGTTCGGCCGTCGAAGCGGATCCGGTAGCTCCCCGCCGGTAGCGGATTATCGACCAGCGTGGCGACGCGGCGCCCAAGGAGGTCGTAAACGGCCAGGCGGGTTTGCGCCGGCGCGGCGAGCGAGAACGGAATCGTGGTCGCCGGATTGAACGGATTTGGATAGTTCTGCTCGAGTTGGAAGGCGGTGGGGATCTCACCCGATACGGGCTCGACGGCGGTGGAGACGACGCCGCCGGGGAGTACCTGGCCCCGGACTTCGCCGCCGGCATACGCCGCGGTATGCAGGTTCAGGTAGATGTTGCCGGAGAGAAGCTCCTGCATCAGGTCGTCCGTGAGCGCCTCCTCGTCGGATGGGCGCCAGATGCCCGCCGCGCTTCCGCCGCTGAAATCGTCGAAGATGCCGCGCACGACACCGCCGTTCTGGCCCTGCGGGGCGTTATGGAAGTGGGCGTTGGCGACGGGGCCCGTAAGGTCGGTGGCGGTGAGGCCGTACGCCAGGCCGGCGTGAGTGAGCGAGAGAGAGGCCGTTCCGGATCCGCTGCTTTCGACGCCGGCCCCCTCCTGCTGCGGATCGAGCTGGACGGCCGAGCCGATGCCGCTGCTCGGGACGACCTGGCCGCGTATCTCGCCGCCGGCGTTAGCAGCTGTGTGGATGTTGATGTAGTAGTCGCCGTTGATCAGCGCCTGGATCTGCTCGGCAGTGAGCGCCTGATCGCCGGTTGCCGGCCAGAGGCCCGAGGACGTGTTGCCGACGAAGTTGTCAAAGATGCCGTGCACGACGCCGCCGTCCACGCCCGCCGCACCGACGTGGAAATGGGCGTTCGCGATAGCGCCGCTCAGGCCCGTTACGGTGACGTGATAGAGGAGGCCGCGGTCGGTCAGGGTGAGGGCTGCCGTGCCCGATCCCTCCTGTTCGATCTCGCCCGAGACCTGCTCGTTCGTCAGGAACGCGCGAAGGCCGGTGCCTTCGGAGACCATCACCTGGCCTCGGATCTCCCCGCCTGCGTTTTCCGCCGTGTGGATGTTGAGGTACAGCTCGCCCTGGAGGAGCGCTTCGATCAGCTCATCCGTGAGCGCCTCGCCGTCGGAGACCGTCCAGACGCCGCTCGCCGTGTTGCCTTCGAATTCAGCCATGATGCCTCGCACGACGCCGCCGTTGATGCCGATGTCGGCTCGGTGGAAGTGCGCATTGGCAATGGCGCCGGTGAGGCCGGTTACGGTGACGCGGAAGGCCAGGCCTTCGTCGGTGAGCGAAAGCGCTGCGGTACCGGAGCCGTCGCTTTCGACGCCGCCCGGTTCTTGCTCCGGCGTAAGGCGCGCGGTCAGCTCGGCGCCGTCTCTCGGAAGCACCTGGCCCCGGATCTCACCGCCGGAATACTCCGCCGTGTGGATGTTTACATACAAATTGCCCGCGAAGAGCTCACGGATAAGCTCATCCGTGAGCGGCTCGTCGTCCTGGGAGGTCCACAGTCCGGAAGCGGTGTTGCCTTCGAAATCATCCATGATGCCTCGCACGACGCCGCCGTTCGTTCCTGCCGGTGCCCGGTGGAAGTGCGCGTTTGCAACGGCGCCGGTCAGGCCGTCGAGGGTGACCTGGAAGAGAAGCCCGGCATCGGTCAATGTGAAGGTGCCGGTACCGGAGCCGTCGCTGTCGATCTCGCTCGTCACCTGATCGGTGTCGAGTTCGGCGTGGAAGCCCCATCCGGTTGACGGATACACCTGTCCGCGGATCTCGCCGCCGGGGTAGGCGGCGGTATGCACGTTGAGGTAGAGGCCGCCTTCGAGCAGCGTCTGGATGAGCTCGTCGGTGAGTGCCTCGTCGTCGGACCGCCTCCAGAGTCCGAACGCGGTGTTGCCGTCGAAGTCGTCCATGATGCCGCGGACGACGCCGCCGTCGGTGCCGGCAGCAGCTTCGTGGAAATGGGCATTGCCGATGTCGCCGGTGAGGCCGTCGACCGTTACGTAGTAGAGAACGCCTGCATCGGTGAGTTGCACGGATGCCGTCCCGGAGCCGTCACTGTCGACGTCCGAGGTGACCTGGCCCGTCGTGAGATGCGCCGTGAGGCCGGCACCGGAGGTGGGCAGGATCTGACCGCGAACCTCACCGCCCGGATAAGCCGTCGTGTGCACGTTCAGATAGAGATTTCCGGAAAGCAGCTCGCGGATGAGGTCGCCGGTGAGAGGCTGCGCGTCGGCGTCGGTCCAGATGCCGGAGGCGCTGTTACCGTCAAAATCGTCCAGGATGCCGCGCACGACGCCGCCGTCTACGCCTGTCGGGGCCTGGTGGAAATGGGCGTTCTGGATCGGGCCCGACAGGCTGTCGACGCTCACGAAAAAGCGCAGGCCGTCGTCATCGAGGACGAGGGCCGCCGTTCCGGCGCCCGTGCTGTCGATGGCTTGTGATTCCTGCGCGGCAGTAAGGTGGGCGGTGAAGAAGGTCTGCGCTCGGCTGCTCGGGGAGATGAGGATGATCAGCAGCAGCGTGGTGAGCCCGTAGCGAAGCGTGGTGAAGCCGTAGCGAAGGGTTGTGAAGCCATAGCGAAGGGTTGTGAAGCCGTAGCGAAATCTCATGATTTTCCTCTCTTTTTTGGGTAACTCAGCTGCCTTGTGAGTACGTGAGAGGATCATGATGACCACGTAGGGGCACAAATATGCCCCCTCCGGCACCTACTACTCTGCAAGCCTGTCAAGCAGCAGATAGCGGCGCTGCGGGGCAGGTTCGGCGCGGGAATTCACTTCGATGCGCATCTGCGTGGCGGGGCCGTCACCGGGGGCGGCGGGCCACTCGGGGAGGCCCGCGCTGTTCGGGTCGCCGGTTTTCACGAAGTTGGCGAAGTAGGCCTTCAGGGTCTGCGAAACGACGTAGTCGTCCGGCGTCCAGGCGTAAATCGGATTGACGTCGAGATTGCCGAGCGCATATTCGATCTCGGCGGAGTGCGCAGCTCCGATGGGCGGAGTGGTGGGTTCATCCGGCGGGGGGCCGCCGAACTCGTGGAGCATCGGCGGGCGCGGGTGGGCGTAGAAGTAGCGGAAGACGGGCGCGTGGCCGGTCTTGCGGTGCAGCTCGAACCATTTCCAGGTGCTGTAACCGATGAAGCGATCGCCGGCCAGATCGGTGGCCGCCTGCACGACCTCTTCGGACGTGGTCGCCGCGTAGGCATCGAGTATCGCGTCGGCGGCGTCGTCATAGCGGTCACGGATGGCGGCCTCGTAGTTTTCGGGCGTGGGATCGTTCTGACCGAGGATGGAGCGGAAGTTCGACTCTTCGGAATTCCAGCCGACGAGGAGCGGCACGTGAGCCTGCTCACCGGCAACGTAGATGGCGGCGGGCGACTTGGGGAAGAAATAGCCGTCGACCGTCGTCGAGAAGCGGGGCATGCCGGATCGGGAGGAGGCATTGAGCAGCTCGAGAGCGGACACCGCTCGGAGCGCCTCCAGCGACGCGGCGCCGATGCGCTCGGCGAAGGCGGTGCCGTTGGCTTCCATCGTGTTGAGGGAGGCGGGGGCTCGGGAACCGAGCATGGATCCGCTCTCGCCGATGGCGCCGGCGATCAGCCGGCGCGAGAGCGGCGAGGCCATCTGGGCACTGACGGAGAAGGAGCCGGCGGATTCTCCGGCGATCGTGACGCGGTCCGGGTCACCGCCGAAGGCCGCGATGTTCTCGTGCACCCAGCGCAGCGCGGCCGCCTGGTCGAGCAGGGCGTAGTTGCCGGACGCGCCGTTCGGCGATTCGGCCGTCAGCTCGGGATGGGCGAAAAAGCCGAAGACGCCGAGGCGATAGCTCATCGTGACGACGACGATCCCCTCCTTCGCCATGCTCTCGCCGTCGTAGCGGGGCTCGGATCCGTCGCCCGCGATGAAGCCGCCGCCGTAGAAGTAGACGAGAACGGGATTAGAATCCGTGGTGGATGGCGTCCATACGTTGAGGTAGAGACAATCCTCGCTCACGCCTGAATTGCGGAACTGCATGTCGTCGAATACGCGCTGCTGCATGCACTGATCGGCAAATCGATCGGCCGGGCGGACGTCCTCCCACGGCTCGAGCGGCTGCGGTGGCCGCCAGCGAAGGTCGCGGACGGGCGGCGCGGCATACGGGATGCCGCGAAAGACGTGGATGCCACTCGGCTCGGTGACGCCTTCGAGCGTGCCGCCGGTCGTGTCTACACGAATATTGCGAGGGGAGGGCGCCGCTGCCGCGATAAGGAGCAGAGCGGCGGCTGCAGCGAGGATCACGACCGTTTTCATGATTCAGGAGCGCATGGTGATGGCGAGCGGGGGCGCGCACTGGGGCGGCGTGCTGCCGGTTCGCGGTGCGTATTGAGGGTGCCCTATTTAGTTGGATTTTGTACGCCTCTTTTGACAAAGTAATACTTGCGGCGAACGGTATTACGGTGGCGTATTCGTATTACTTTTTGGCGGCATTCGGGGTTCGGGAGCCTATTGCGGGAAAATGTAATCCGCCCGCGGCTATCGTCGGTCTTGGAAAGGCGGCCGCGGGCGCTCCGTATTACTTTGCCGGCCGGGTATTACGTTCGCCGTAGGTGTTACATTCGCCGCGCGTGCTACAAAATCCGATAAAAAGGGGGCAGCGAAAAGGGACCCCGAGAAGGCATCGTCCGCAGCCGGGCGAGGACCGCTTCGGAGCGCCGATTTTGCGATGACGGGCACGGCGCGGGCGCCGGCGAGGATCTGGACCGTTCTTCAGATCCGGGTGACGACACGTCGCGGTTCACCGCATCCGGACTACATTTCTACGCCGCCGCGTTACCGGACGTAACGGTATGCGGCGAAGGCGTGCCTCGCGCCGAAGCGCCGGTGCGGCGCGATCATCTTCGTTCGGAGGGCGGAGCGTACTCGAGGGGGGGTGCCGCGGATTTGAGCAGTTCTACCTAGGGCTGCGTGCGCAGATCTACCGCGACGCGGCATGCGCTTTGCGTCGGAGGGCATTCTCGCGGCCGCGGCGGCGTCGTCGGGTCCTGGCAGCAAAGCAACCCAACCTCCTACGTATGAATCGAGTCGCTCTCCCCTCGGTTCGAACCGGCCCTGCGGTGCAGGCCGGGACGCCTGCGAATTCCGGACTCGCGCCCTATAACGGGGCGTGGGACCGGCGGCGCGCCGCTCATCTCGTTCGCCGAACGAGCTTCGGGGCGATCAAGCGGGAAGTCGACCAGGTCCTGGCCGACGGCTCGGCTCAGGCGGCGCTCGCGCGGCTGCTCGCCCAGGCCGCCGCCGAACCGCTGCCCGATCCACCCGAATGGTACGCAGGCAACTCCTCGGCAAATGCCATGGAGCGGATCTACGACATCCAGCGCCGATGGTTCGAGGCCATGCGCACGAAAGGGCTGCGCGAGAAGATGACGCTCTTCTGGCAAAATCACTTCGTCACGGAGTATCCGGCATTGATCCAGAAGGCGCCGGCGTCGGTTCCAGATCTCTGCTACGATTATCTCACGCTGCTGCGGCGGCACGCGCTGGGAAATTTCAAGGGGATGGTGCACGCGGTGGGGACGAATCCGGCGATGCTCGTCTACCTGGACGGGTACGTGAACGAGGCGGGCCGCGCGAATGAGAACTACAGCCGCGAGCTGCTCGAGCTGTTCACGATGAGCCAGTTCGATGCCGACGGGGCGCCCAATTACGACGAGGGCGACGTCAAGGAGATCGCGCGGGCGCTGACGGGATGGGTGGTGACGAGCCGCGGGACGGCGTCGTTCGATCCAGAACGCCACGACGGCGGTGTGAAGTCGTTCCTGGGGCGATCAGGTGCCTACGGATACGACGATGTGATCGACGTGCTGTTCGAAACGCGCGGCCGGCAAATCGCGACGTTTGTCTGCCGGAAGCTCTACTGCTTTTTCGTGCACGCGGTGCCCGACGAGGTGGTGGTGGCTGAGCTGGCGGATGAGCTCGTCGCAGAGGATTTTGAGATCGCGCCGGTGCTCGGACGACTCCTGGCAAGCACGCACTTCTTCGACGAAACGTTCGTCGCGGCGCGAATCAAGAGTCCGGTGGAGCTGCTGATCGGGTTTCTGCGCGAGGCGGAGCTTACGCCGACGAGCGACCTGCTCGAAAATCTGCGAAAGAGCCTGGTGAAGCTCAATCAGGATGTGCTCAATCCTCCGAATGTGGCCGGTTGGCCGGGGCTCAATCCGCCCGGATCCGACGGACAGCCGGGCCACCGAGCCTGGCTGACGACGAGCACGCTTCCCGATCGCTGGGCCCTGCTGGAGAAGCTGATCTACGGCGACGCAGGCGCGGCGTTTGATCCGGCGCAGCTCGTCGGCAAGATCTCGGATCCGGGCAACCCCTATCGTCTGCCCACCGACCTCGCCGAGACGTTTCTGGCCGTACCGCTGGAGCATGCGGGCATCCGCGAGATCGAGGAGCCGCTTCCGGGCAGCACGAAGGTGCCGCCGCCCCGCTCCTTCGAGGAGGGGCCCGCCTACAGCATCAATCTGACGAAAATCCTGCTCGGCAACGTCCACCATTACGAGTGGCCGTACTTCACGAACGAGCAGGAGGCCCGGCAGAGCGGCGCATGGGCCCTGCTGCAGGCCTTCACGACATACCTGATCCAGCTTCCCGAGTATCAGCTGACGTGAGAAAATTCATGGACATGCATTACGCCCATCACCTTGCCGCAGACACAGCGGGCGCCGACGCGCTTCACCGTGCCCCGGAAGTGAACGGTGGCGCCGGCAAGCACGGCGCCGGGCCGCACCTTCGGCACGGCAGCTGCCTCGAGCACGGCCACGCGCATGGGAAAGATCATCGGTTCTGGTCGCGCCGCGATTTTCTGGCCCGGCTCGGCCTCGCCGCGGCCGGGGCCACGTTCACCCTCGGCGGACAGACGGTAAGCGCGTACGGACGAGGCATCCATCCTCATTCGCTTCATGCGATGGAGACGGACCGGATCCTCGTTCTCATCCAGCTGAACGGCGGGAACGACGGCTTGAACACGGTCATCCCCATCGAGAACGACATCTATTATCAGCGTCGGCCGACGATCGCCATCCCGAAAGGCGCCGCTCTTCGCCTCGACGATCAGACGGGTCTCCATCCGGCCATGGCGAGTCTGGAGCCGCTCTGGGGCGAGGGGCGGATGGCGGTGGTTCACAACGTCGGATACGAAAACCAGACGCGCTCGCATTTCCGCGGGACGGATGTCTGGGTGACCGGCAGCGACGTGGACCAGTACGTCGGCACGGGATGGGCCGGACGGTATCTGGCGGACGATTTCGAAAACTATCTGACGGATCCTCCCCCCTTTCCGCTTGCGGTGCGGCTGGGCAGCGCGTCGCCGGCGCTGTTTCAGAGCCGGTACGGCAACGTCGGGATGACGTTTGCGGACACCCGGCAATTTCAAAGCTTCGTGGCGCAGGGCGGCTACTACGATGCGGCGGACGTTCCCTCCACCGTCTATGGCGGCGAGCTGGCGTACGCGCGGGACGTGACGAACGCATCCTTTCGATACGTCGAGGCGGTGCAGAATGCGGCGGGGAATGCGGAGAACTTTGCGGAATATCCGGGGGGCCTGGGCCAGAGCCTCGGCGTCGTGGCGCGCATGATTCGGGGGCAGCTCGGCTCGCGGATTTACACGGTCGCGCACGGCGGATTCGATACGCACTCGATGCAGGGCGGTGCCCAAGGATCGCACGGCGCACGCCTGCAAAATCTCGCCGACGCGGTGGCCGCCTTCTATGCGGATCTCGCGGCCGACGGCCTCGACCGCCGCGTGATGATCATGACGTTCTCGGAGTTCGGCCGTACGCTCTCCGAAAACGGCTCGAAAGGGACCGACCACGGCGCCGGCGCACCGATGCTACTCTTCGGCACCGGACTTCAGGGCGGGCTCTACGGCACGCCATCCGACTTGAAGGACCTTTACGGCGGCGATCCACGCTATACGACTGATTACCGGTCCGTCTACAGCACGATGCTGAGTGACTGGTTCGGGCTGCCTGCGCCCGAGGTGGAGGCGCTTCTCGACGGCGCGTATCAGCGGCTCGACTTCATCGGACAGAGCGCCGTGGGCATGCACCGGCAAGCCGTGCTCCCGGCGGGGTTCGTCCTCGAGCAGAACTATCCAAACCCCTTCAATCCGGTCACCCGCATCACGTTTCGGTTGGATCGGCCGGGCCGCGCTCGCCTGCAGGTGTTCGATGCGAGCGGGCGGCTCATCCGCACGCTTGCAAACGGCATCCATCCGGCCGGTTCCTTCGACGTCTCCTTCAGCGGCGAAGCGCTGCCGAGCGGGACCTACTTTTACCGCCTCGACACGGCGCAAGGCAGCCGCACGCGAAAAATGATCCTGGCTCAATGAATTCCCGGCTCAATGAAATCGAACACAACGTACCGCATCTCCCTGTATTTCCTTCTCGCACTCGGCCTGGCGGGCTGCGATCTCCTTGGCGTCGGCGGCGACGACGACCGGCGCCCGAGCGGCCTGCATCCGGTGCTGTCGGAGGGCCGCTGGGGCTACGTCAACGAGGATGGCCGCATCACCGTGATGCCGCGCTTCGATGAGGCGCAGGATTTTTCGGACGGCATGGCGGCGGTGCGAACGGGTGCGGCGTGGGGCTACATCAACGGCGCCGGCGTTGAGGTGATCGCGTCCCAGTTCGCCTTCGCCGGGCCGTTCAGGCATGGACTGGCGCCCGTTCGCGGCACGGCCTTCGAGGCACAGTACGGCTACGTGGATGCCGCCGGCGCCGAGGCCGCGGCCCCCGTATTCGAGCGTGCCTTGCCGTTCTCCGAAGGGCTCGCGGCCGTCCGCGTGAACGGTCAATGGGGATTCATCACCACGAGCGGTGATTTCGCCGTCGAGCCGCGGTTTAGCGATGCCCGCGGCTTTTCGGACGGGCTTGCAGCGGTGGAAGGACCGGATGGATGGTTCTATGTGGATCGATCTGGGGCCGTCGCCATCGATCCGTCGTTTGCCATCGAGGTTGCGGGCGATTTCGTCGAAGGAATGGCGCCGTTCGCCACGAGTGAGGGGTGGGGCTATTTCAACAAAAGCGGCCAGCCGGTCATCGCGCCGCAGTTCGATCAGGCCGAGGCTTTCTCCCAGGGCCGCGCCGTCGTGCGGCTCGGCGATCTCTACGGATTTATCGACCGGACAGGCCGATTCGCCATCGAGCCCCAGTTCAAGGAAGCGCAGGAATTTGCCGAGGACCTGGCACCGGTCCGCGTGAACCGATACTGGACGTTCGTCGCTCGCTCGAGCGGCCGCATCGCCGGATCGCGTGATTTCTCGCGCGTCGAGCCGTACCGCGGCGGGCTGGCCCGCGTGTATGTGGCGGCCGGCCAGCAGGAGCGGATCGGCTACGTCGACAGGAACGGCGACTACGTGTGGTATCCGACGAGCTGACAACCGTGATGCAGAAAGACCCTAAACACATGAAGCGATTCCTTCTCTATACCCTGTTGGCGGCTTTCGCCCTCGTAGCACCGGGATGCGACCTCCTGGGGATTTCAGACACCCATGACGAGGCCGTTCGCCTCTATCCCGTGAAACTGAACGACCGCTGGGGCTACATCAACTCGCAGGGACGCATGAGCATCGAGCCGGCCTTCGAGGCGGCGATGCCGTTCGAGAACGGGCTTGCCGCCGTTCGATCGGGCCGGCGGTGGGGCTTCATCGACCGGAAGGGCGAATTCGTGATCGAAAATCGTTTCGAGGAAGCCGGCACATTTTCGGAGGATCTGGCGGCGGTCCGATCGGACGGCCGTTGGGGATATGTCGGCCGCGACGGCTCCTACGTGCTGAATCCGCAGTTCACGAGCGCGCGGCCGTTCTCGGAAGGGCGGGCCTTCGTGCGAACGGCCCAACATCAATGGACCTATGTGGACCGCGAGGGGAACGTCATCCGCACCGAGAAAACGCCACAGCTCGAGGACGTCGAGGATAACGCGTTCTCGAACGGCCTTGCTCTCGTCCGCACGCGGGACCATCAGTACGGCTTCATTGACGCGGACGGCAATCCGGTGATATCTCCGCAGTTCAGCGCGGCGCGCGGGTTCTCCGACGGCAGGGCGGCGATCAAGATCAGCGACAGGTGGGGCTTTATCGATACGGAGCGAAAAACGGTGATCAGCCCCCGCTTCATCAGCGCGGCAAGCTTTCGCGAGAATCTCGCTCCCGTGCGGCAGGGCGGCGATCTGTGGGGCTACACCGACGCGGCGGGCGGCATGGCGATCGAGGCTCGCTTCGAGGAGGCCCGCCCCTTTAACGAAGGCCGCGCCGCGGTGATGGTCGGGGGCCGGTGGGGCTTTATCAACACGAGCGGAAGCGACGTCGTCGCACCGCATTTCGACGGCGTGGATGACTTCTCCCGGGGCCTCGCGCGCGTCCGCGTCGACGTCGGCGAGGCGCAGCGCTACGGCTACGTCGATCGGAGCGGACGGTACGTGTGGTATCCGACGGATTGATGATGCGCTGCTCTCGTTGACTGCAAGGCCGCCCAGTGGTCCACCATCATTTCATCAACACCATAGAACGTACGAAGCGCTGACCGCCCATCTCGACGAAGCACAAATAGAGGCCTGAAGCCAGCTGATGCGCATCGAAGTCGACGCGGTGAATTCCGGGTTGCTGGATTCGATCCACCAGTATCGATACGCGTCGACCCACCAGATCAAAGACCTCGAGGCGCACGTGAGCCGGAGATGCGACGTCGTATCTGATCGTGGTCGAAGGATTGAACGGATTGGGATAGTTCTGATGCAAGAAAAAGCGATCGGGTATGACGCCGTTCTCTTCCTCCTCAACGGCGACGGCGACGGTCGCCGGTCCCGACCAGAAGCCGAAGCCGGGAGCTGCGAGCGGTTGCCCCATCGTTCCGATGAAAGCGTAGTTGGCGCCTGACGCCTGGCCCACACCGCTTCCGAATACGGCATACTGAAGCCGCGGCTGTCCGTCCGCCGAAGCGACCGCCAATGCGGACGCCACCACGACTGCGAAAATCCGCGCACATGTGCTCGGTCCCATAGATCTCCTCCGGGCTACTGATTTGCGCCGAAATTCCAATAGGCATCCGGATGCAGATACGTCCCGCGCTCACTTGCCGGCTTCGGTTCTTCGACCGGGATGCGGTGCGACTCTGCGTATGGATCCTTGCGAATCCCCGTTACCTGCCACGAAATCTTTGCGCCCGGCGGTCCGCCGGCTATTTTGAATCTGTTCTCGTGAACCTCCTCTGCGACATACACGGGGGCAAATGCGCCGATACTTGTAAGCTGATATCGAAAATCACGATTCAGCGCTTCGAACCACGCCGGAAGTTCGATCCATGATTCACCGCTGCCGTCGAGCGTGACATTGCCATTGTAGACGTTCATCATGTCGGGACTTTCCACAAAACTGTGATATAGATATTTGTTTTGTGGATCCAGCGGGTGGTCGATCTTGAATGAGCCTCCGCCTTTGCTCACGTTGCCCGTGAAGAGGGCGTTCCCGTTAGGATCGTTGTGAACCAGGTACTCCCCGTCCGACGTCTTGATGGAATACCCGTCGGAGGGCGCCAGAAAGGCGGTATTCCCGTTGGCAAGCGGCACCTGGATGCCGTTCGTGAAGGTCTCTCGGCCCGCATGGATCGACGTGCCGTCCGTGTTCACGCGGAAGACCTCGGCACCCTGCGCGTTCGTGACGACGAGCGGCTTGTTTTCCAGCGTTCCGTCGAAGGAGGATCCCCCCGTTCCTTCGCCCGCCGTGTTCTGCGTCGAACCATCCGGGAAAGTGATCTGGGCGTCCCCCGTCAGCGCGATGCCTCCGGCGAAGGTTTCGAGACCTTTATGGAAAGAGGTCCCGTCGGGTCGGACCGCGAAAAGCGTATCGGATAGGAATAGGCCGCTGACTACTTGAAGTCCCGTTTCATTAACGGAGAAATCCGAAAATCCCTGTCCCATTGGGACTTTAATTCCCTCGGAGTCGATTCGTCCCGTCTCCCAGCCGAGGAAGCTGTCCTGCTGGAGCACGATGCCCGAGTCGGAATTCACGACGATGCCGCCGGAAAAGGTCTCCTTGCCCGTGTGAAAGGACCGGCCGTCAGGGAGGATCGTGAAGAGGGGCAGCCCGTCCTTGTCGAAAATATCGAAGCCTACGCTGTCAAATACCATCGTCATGCCGGTCTGGCCGTCGTCCCCCTCGAGGTTAAGCGTGAAGCCCTCATTGTCGAGGACCATGAGGGTGTCTCCGAGTACATCGACGAGCACGATGCCTTCTTCCGGATCGACTTGAATTCCACCGTTGTACGTTTCTTTCCCTTCGTGCAACGAAGTTCCGTCCGGGAAGAACTCAGTGACGACGTCGCCTTCCTCGTTCACGACTCGGAGTCCACCCTCAAAGGTTTCGAGGCCTGTGTGACGGGACGTACCGTCGGTGAAAAATTCAGTGACGGTATTTCCGCTGCCATCCAGAACGCGGATGCCGGTCCAATCCATTTCTACGATCGGATTTCCTAACGGATCGGTCACGACAATGCCTTCGGTGAAGGTCTCCTCACCCGTATGGAGGGAGGTGCCGTCCGGAAGAAACTCGGTGACGACCTCCCCATCGGCGCCCAGGATCTGTATGCCGCCGGCGAACTGCTCCATCCCGTCGTGATACGACGTACCGTCCGCTTTCAATTCGTACATCGTGTCGCCCGTCACGGGATCGCGGACGCGAATGCCGTCTTCACTGATATGTATGATCGTGTTTCCGTCCGAATCCGTGATGAATATGCCGTCTTCAAAGGTCTCGGCGCCGCTGTGAACGGAAGTGCCGTCCGGATAAATCACCGTCGTCGTATCGCCCGCGGCATTCACGATCACGAAGGGAAGATTCACGATGAGATTGCCGCCCGCACCGGGAGGGCCCTGTGGCCCGGCCGGACCCTGCGGTCCCGGCGGTCCCGCCGGCCCGGGAGGACCTGTAAGTCCAAGTGCCTTCAGAGAGTCGACATGTGCGGATTTAATGATTTGGTCGGATGGATCATGCACGAGAAAATAACGGACAGAGTCCGCTTCCGGCACCTCGCTGACCCGCAGCGTTCCCGTAATGTCGAGTTTCGCAATCCCGTCTTCCGTCGAGCCCACGACGACGTTTCCGTCGGAGGGAAAGGTGTTTGTGTCTCCGTAAACGGCCTTTGCGGCGAGGCTGTAGGGCACGGATGTCAACTTGATGCGGGGCATCAGCGGAGGATCGCTCCCGACCGTTACCTGAAGCCAATATGGCCGGTCGAATGTGAGATCCAGTGGATTCAAAATACCCAGAACGATGCTGAATACCCCGCCGTTTACCGGGACGTCGGCATGGCTCTCGGTCCACGCGCCCGCACCTTCTGTGGCCGCCTCGAACAGGGCGAGCTCCAAGTCATAGGTGCCGTCGGGCAGCGGAGTACCATCAGCATCCGTCAAGACGCCCTGGAAGGAGGTGGTCTGGGGAACTTGAGCGCGTGCTTGAACGGCCACGAGGACCAGAAACAGCGCGAGGGATAAGGTGGGTAGCCGCATGTGACGTTTCCATCCGGTAAGGTGAATCGACGAGGCTTGGGTGAAGCGCTCAATTCATCCTGAATACGGACAAAATTGTCCATCTCACATCCCCCGCTCGTTAGCGAGATAATTTCACAATTTCGTAACGATGCCCTTGCCTTCTTCCAGAACCAGGACCCCACCTGAGCTGAGTTCGCACGCGGCCGCTGCCCGATCCCAAGGCTCAGGGTGCTCTCGTCGCACGGTGCCAGGTGACGGTCAGTCCCGAAAAGCGTCGCGCCAATCGTGATGATTCTGGGGAGCAGAGAGCGTGATCGAGTCGATCCGTCCGTGTGCGATCGAGTTGCCTTCCTGATTCGCGACCTCGAGCGTGAAATGCGGATTGTCCGTTTGAACGGCCGGGGCTGTAATCCACGTCATGTCACCACCGTTGACGGATACTTCAACGTTCGTAAGCTTCCAGGGTCCGCGTAAGCTCTTCTCGGCGAAGAACTCGTACCTGCACCTGGCGGCACCGGCACTGTCATCTATGGTCCAGAGAAACGGCGGCGTCTTCGGATGAAGCGTGAGGTCGAATTTTCCTTGATTCACAAGAATCCTGCATGGATTGGACGATGGCCCCTGGACGTCCGACGCTCTAAATTCGTAGCCGTTCTCCTTCGCCAGCATCATCGCGAGCGCACCCGGCACGACTTGTTCGACCAGAGGAGCCTCCACCGTCGTAGCCACGGCGCCGGCCGTGTTGTTCGTCTCGCTGGACTCGGCGATCTGGTTCTCCGGATCGGCCGTAACGCCAAAGAACAGCTGATGTCCCGCCTGCGCCGACAGCGCGAGCTTCGTCACGATCGAGATCGTTGCCGCCTGCCCCGCTTCGATCAATCCCCCCGTGCACCGCAGCTTGTTCTGGCTGCTCTGATGCTCGCATGCGAAGCCCGCCGAAGGCATGTGCGAGATGTAGTCGAACCCGTCCGGCAGGTCGTTGTCGGCCGTGACCGCGGCGGCCGCCGCCTCGCCGCTGTTCTGCACCATGACGGTGTACGTCACGTTCTGGCCCGGATACACGGTCGCGGATGACTGCGTGACGGAAGGATCCAGGTCCGGGCGCAGCGTGCGGTACTCGAAGGGCGTGCTGACGACCTGACTCTTTCCCGCGTCGTTCATGGCCTGGACGTAGAAGGTCTTCGGACCGTCGATCCGTGCCGAAGAAGGCAGCTCGTAGAGGAACCCGGAGGTCGAGGGCACGGCCTTCCAGTCGGCACCGGGGAAACCGTTCACCGTGCTCAGCCGAAAATGCGTCGGCGGTCCGCCGGTCAGCCCCAGCTGAAAATGTAGCCCCGAGCCCGAAACGACGGTCGCGGCCTCCCCGTTCGGGGCCAGGATGTAAACGGCCGAAATCTCCGGCGCGGCGAGCTTCACGTCGATGGCGGAGGACACCGGCGGCTTGTTCGTCCGCGGGGCATCCGTCGGGTACTTGCTTTGTGCATTAGCAGGACCCGCTAGGACGCCCAGGAAACCGAACAGCAGCACCAGGCTCGAAACAAGAAGTATGCGATTCATGATCGTCTCGCGCTTTATTCCTGAAAGGCGTCACGCCAATCGGCGCCGGAAGGGCCGGCCAGCGTAATTGACAGGACTCGCCCGTACACCGGTCCGGCCTCAACCTTTAGGCTGAAGTGCGGGTCGTCGGTCGAGAGCTTCGGATTGACTAACCATTCCGTGTGCCAGCTTGTCCCATGAGGCATCGGATCGGCGGCGAGCTCCACCGCAGCCAGCCTCCATGGCGGATTGAGCGGCTTATCGGCGAAGAAGTCGAAACGGCATCGGCCGACAACGGGCTTGGAGATCGATAAGACCGCCGCGAGTTTGAATCGGAGGTGGTATTCGCCATTGCCCCGCGCGAAGAGGCACTCGGATTGTTCATCGAGAGCCGCCGCCAGGAACGCGAAACCGTGCTTACTTGAAAACAGAACGGCATCCCCCCCGTGCACCACCTGCTCGACCAGAGGCGTCTCCACCGTCGTAGCCACGGCGCCGGCCGTGTTGTTCGTCTCGCTGGACTCGGCGATCTGGTTCTCCGGATCGGCCGTAACGCCAAAGAACAGCTGATGTCCCGCCTGCGCCGACAGCGCGAGCTTCGTCACGATCGAGATCGTTGCCGCCTGCCCCGCTTCGATCAATCCCCCCGTGCACCGCAGCTTGTTCTGGCTGCTCTGATGCTCGCATGCGAAGCCCGCCGAAGGCATGTGCGAGATGTAGTCGAACCCGTCCGGCAGGTCGTTGTCGGCCGTGACCGCGGCGGCCGCCGCCTCGCCGCTGTTCTGCACCATGACGGTGTACGTCACGTTCTGGCCCGGATACACGGTCGCGGATGACTGCGTGACGGAAGGATCCAGGTCCGGGCGCAGCGTGCGGTACTCGAAGGGCGTGCTGACGACCTGACTCTTTCCCGCGTCGTTCATGGCCTGGACGTAGAAGGTCTTCGGACCGTCGATCCGTGCCGAAGAAGGCAGCTCGTAGAGGAACCCGGAGGTCGAGGGCACGGCCTTCCAGTCGGCACCGGGGAAACCGTTCACCGTGCTCAGCCGAAAATGCGTCGGCGGTCCGCCGGTCAGCCCCAGCTGAAAATGTAGCCCCGAGCCCGAAACGACGGTCGCGGCCTCCCCGTTCGGGGCCAGGATGTAAACGGCCGAAATCTCCGGCGCGGCGAGCTTCACGTCGATGGCGGAGGACACCGGCGGCTTGTTCGTCCGCGGGGCATCCGTCGGGTACTTGCTTTGTGCCGCGGCTTCTCCTGCGGGGAGTCCGGCCAGCAACGCCGCCAGTGTTAACAGGATCAGTTTTTTGTTCATGGCCATGCTTCCCGCGCTTGGTTTCGGCCGTCGTGATGTGCGGCGACCCGTCCGCTTCCCGGGTTGGAGGAAGCTGCTCACAGTACCTCTCTATCGGAAGAACGTCCGGCGGAGGGTCACCCGGCCAAAAGATTTGTCGCTTATCGCCTCCCTTCCAGCGCGGCCACCAGATCGAGAAGGGGTGCGGACGCACCGAAAATACGGCTGTCGGCACCGGCGTAGGGGATGACGAGGTCGTTGCCTGCGACATAGCCGGCGCAGGTGAAGAGCACGTTGTCGACGCCAAGATCGGGGTCGCCCGATTGCTCGAGAGCACCGGTCGGACGCATGAGCGGCTCGATTCTCGCCAGAATCGGATCCTCCCGATCGAAATCGAGGAGCGCCGCGGCGAGGTCGTACTCGCGCGAACCCTCGGCCGTGAAATGGCCCTGATGATAGATCATAAGAAACCGGCGATCACCGAGTGGGATGGGCGGTCCGCCGGCGCCGATCCAGGAGCGCTCGAACTCGCGGTATGAATACGATTCCATGAGCCGGCCACGCGAGCGCCAGGGACCGTAGGGCGTATCGGCTTCCGCCAGATGAATCGTCATGGCATCCAGACCCTTCATCGGCCGATGCAGGAGAAGCCATCGGCCGTCGACCGTCTCCGGAAACAGCGCCGGATTCTTGTTCGGGACCTGATTGACGTCTCCCGCAATCGGCCCGTGTCGCTCCCAGTGCTCGAAATCTCGCGTTGTGGCCAGGCAGATCGAGACGTCCTCCCCGCCTGCATAGCCCGTGTAGTGCAGGAAAAACGTGTCGTCGACGCGCGTGCAGCGCGGATCTTCGACGCCCAGCGCATCATAACTCGAGCCCGGCGCCAGCACCGGCTCCGGACGGCGATTCAGCAATTCGAGGCCCGGCGTGAAACGCGCCAGCCCGAGGGATGACGGGGCGACTCCGTCCATCCGCTCCCCTTGTGCGCGGTAGAGCATCACGCAGGCACCCTCGTGCAGCACCGCGGCAGGATTCAGCACGACGCGCGACTCCCACGGGTGATCGGCGACAGGCTCGAGAATCGGGCGGCCGCCGTGCAGCCGTAACGGCGAAATCGGGGGTGGCGTCGTGATGGAGCGCATAGAAAAAAGACTAACGGCCGGCGGTCAGGGCTGCGAGCACGTCGTCGAGAGAAGCGGCAGCGTGGCCAATCACGCGGTCCGCCGCGCCGTAGTACACGTGGATCGTGCCGTCGATTACGACGGCCCCCTCAGGAAACACGACGTTGTTCACGTCGCCGAGGCGCTCAAATTCCGCCTCGGGCTCGAGTACGGGCTCCGCACATCGGGCGATCACGCGCGAAGGATCCTCCAGATCGAGCAGCGCGATTCCGGCTCGGTAGACGTGCTGACGGTCTACGCCATGATAGATCAAGAGCCAGCCTTCGTCGGTCCTTATCGGCGTCGGACCGGCACCGATCTTGATCGCCTCCCATTCTTCCCGCGGCCGCATAACGACGTGCCGATCGAGCTCTTCCATGTGCGCCTTCCACAGCTCCGCCGGCGGCCGGCGCAGCTGCTGAAGATCGTCGAAATAGATCAGCTGGATGTCCGGCACGATCCGGTGCAGCATGGCGATCCTGCCGCCGATCAGCTCGGGAAAGATCACGGCATCCTTGTCGCGCTCGGGCGGACCGATCACGCCGTGTTTTTCGACCGTCCGGAAGTCGCGGGTCGACGCCAGCCCGATCCGAACGATTGCATCCGGAGCGAACGCCTCGCTTTCCAGTGCGGTATAGGTCACGTAGTACTCGCCGTTCAGCCGCGCCAGGCGCGGGTCCTCGACGCCGTAAAGATCGGACGGGCTATCCGGTGAGAGGAACGGCTCCGGTCGCACCTCGAAGGCACGTCCGTCTCGGCTCGCTGCGTATCCGATGCTCGAGACGTAGTCGTCGAAGCCCGTGTCCGGCTCGCCGTCTGCCGCGTGCGGAAGTCGGATCCGCTCATATCCTTCGGCCACCGCACGAAAGAGCAGATGGATCGTCTGACCGTCGTACCACGCGGCCGGATTGAACACCGCTCCACTGGCCCAGGGGAGTTCCCTGATGGGCTCCAACACGGGCCGCTCCGACTTCGCAAATAGGTTCATAGGCAGGTTTCTCCGCGGTCTCGATTCGCGGATCCGTTATGTATCTAAAAATGCCGCCAGGTCGTCGCCTTCGAGAAGCATGGATTCCTGGTCTGTGAGATTTAAGATGACGCCGACGCGGGCCCCATCGACCCGAAACACCCGGTACCGATACACCTTACCGTCGCGAGTCAAATCACGCGGCACGTCGCCGCGCGCGAAGAGCCATTTCCGCGCCGTGGAGTCTCGCTCCACCGCGAGGAGCGTCATGAGCGCCTCGATCGTCGACTCGGCACCGGCATTCCGATTCACGGTTCCGGGACCGCCGATGCCGTCGTAGCCGCGTCCGGTTGCGGGGTCGTACATCGCGACTCCGGCGACGTTGTTTCCGGTGAACCACGACGCCGCGAGTCCGGCCATCGTGGCGTACCGCGCCTCCCCGGTGGTTTCGTAGAGTTCGAGAAGACCCAGAGCCACGCCCCGCACTCCGTAGGCAATCTGCTCGAACCGCCGCACATTCGCGGGATCGCTGAAATCCATGGAATGCATCCAGCCATCCACCAGAAGGAGCGGGTAAAACTGATCGGCCTCGTGCATAGCCGATCTCGGGGCGAGCTGCGCGAGGACTTGCGTCTGCGCATTGCCCCAGGCATGCCACGTCTCGGTCCACGACGCATGGGCGCCGAAGGGGAATTCGCCGATGCGGCCGTACTGCATCATCCCGATGCCTTCCGCCAGACGCCGCATCATGATGTCGAGCCGCTCGGAAGAGTCCACGCGCGAAACCGCCAGGAGTCCAAGCAAGAGCTCGCTCGTCGCGTCCGACGCCGTTTCGTAGGGTAGCCAGCGCGGGTACCGCCTGCCGTTCTCCTCGAACGATTCTCCGTAGGCTTCGAGGCGTGCCTCCACGTGGGGATACGTGCGCCGCGCGGCTTCGACGCAGCGACTCCCCAGGTCCTCTCCGGAAAAGACCTCCGCGCACCGCCCGAGCGCCCATACACCGCGCGCCGTCCACCACGAAAGCTCATCCGCTCGGCTGTTCGGATGCTCGGTATTCACATTCAGATCGCGATTCCAGACGAAATTGTAGAAGAGCCCTTCTTCCGTCTGCATGTACAGGATGAACCGAAGGAGCGCCTCCGCCTTTCGACGCGAGTCGGCATCCTCCGTCAACTCGAAATGCCGAAGGTAGAGCACAGCCGCCCGCGCCGCATCATCCACACACGCCGCGCCCTCGTCGTCGTCATGCACCCACCCATAATCCGGCGCCTCCGAGTAGATATGCACGATCCCGTACTCGACACCGTCCCTCTCCACCACCTCCAGCAAATGGTCCAGATGGCCGAAGTTGACGAGAGAGGCTGGCGGTGCCTCGAGCGAACTCGGCCGCGTCATGCAGGCTGGGAGAAGGAGGAGGAGAAGAGTGGCGCCCAAGCTACGTACCCGGCAGCCCTGTCCCCTGACCCCGGCCGCCCGGCCGCGCCACGTAAAACGGACGGAGCCGGCACATCGTCCTGAACAAAAAGAAGACGCTACAGTCACCCTTTCACCCCCGACGACGCGAGACTGGCGATGAATTGCCGCTGGAAGAACAGATACGCCACGATCACCGGAAGGCCGAGCAGCACCGCGGCGGCGAGCTGCGGACCGAGGCGCGCCGACGCACCGCCGCCTACGGCGAAGAGCGCCACCATTTGAGGCATCGTCATCCACGCTTCCTGGCGGATGACTACGAGCGGCCACAGGACTTCATTCCACGTGCCGACAAAGACGATGATGCCCGCCGTGACCAGCGCAGGCACAGACAGCGGCCAGACGAGGGTGAAGAGAATCCGCCATTCGCTGCAGCCGTCTACGCGGGCGGCGTCCAGAAGCTCGGACGGCACCGTCAGGAAACTCTGCCGCAGAATCAGCACGGCCGTCGCGTTCATCATGAAGGGGATGATGACGCCGAGGAGCGAGTCCGTCCAGCCGAACTTGACGACGACCGTGTAGAGGGGAATCAGCAACACCAGAAACGGCACCATCATGGTGAAGAGGATGACCATGAAGACCGTTTCGCGGCCTTTCCAGCGCAGCTTGGCGAGGGCGTAGCCGGCCATCGACCCAAAGACGAGCACAGAGCCGGTCACGGCGGTGACCACCACGACGCTGTTCACAAAAGCGCGGCCGATGGGTATGGTATCGAAAACGAGCCGGTAGCTGTCGAGCGTCCACTCCGAGGGAATCAGCGACAGGTCGCCGATCTCCAGCTCGGGCTTAAGCGTCGCGGCGGCCATCCATACGAATGGAAAGCCGAAGATCGCGACGCCGACCAGGAGCGCTATGTAGATGAAAAAACGTTTCACGAAATCATGTTCAATAAATGTCGCGTTCGACGAAGCGCCGCTGCAGCAGGACGACGACCAGGATCATCAAAGCGAAGCACAGGCCCAGCGCGGCCGCATAGCCCATGTGATTGAAATAGAAGGCCTGATTGTAAATGTAAAGCAGCGCCGAGAGGGTGCTGTTGAGCGGGCCGCCGCCCGTCAGTACGTAGGGCTCGATAAACAGCGAGAAGCCGCCGATCGTCGAAAGGACCACGACCGTCACGACCATCGGATTCAGCATCGGGAGCGTGACGTTCCACCACCGCTGCCAGGCGTTCGCACCGTCGATCTCCGCCGACTCGTAGATCGTCGCCGGTATGTTCTGAAGGCCGGCGAGGAACAAGATGATATAGAGCCCCACGTTTTTCCAGGTCGCCAGGATCGCGATAGAGGGCATGGCTAAATCGGGCGAGGAGAGCCATGGCACGCGCCGGCCGCCCAGAGCGGTAATCAGATTATTGATGAACCCCGTATCGAAAGAGAAGAGCTGCTGGAAAAGTATCGTGACCACCACGCCGGAGACGACGACCGGCAGAAAATAGATGGACCGGAAAACCCCTCGGCCGAAGAACTTCTTGTTCAACAGCTCCGCGAAGAAGAGCGCGACAAAGATCTGAAGCGGAATGTGGACGGCCAGAAAGACGCCCGTGTTGATCACCGCACGAAAGAAGAGATCATCGTGAAACAGGCGCCAGAAGTTCTTGAGGCCGACGAATTCCATCGGCGTGATGACGTCCCAGCGATGGAAAACCAGAACGATCGAAAATAGCAGCGGATACCCGAAGAAGATGAGCAGGTGGATGACGTACGGAGCGACCAGGGCGTAGCCGCTGTTCCACGGCGACGCACGGCGCACGCGGGCGACGAGCCGCTGCATCTTGGATGCGGATTTTTTCGGATGGTCGAGAACGGCGGTACTCATCCTGAGTCGTGCCGTCTATGTGCGCGGCCGGCCATTAGGCGTCTGTGTGCGCGGCCGGCCATTATAAGCTCCATTCGTGAATGACCCTGATGCGCCCGACGGCCTTCTCCGTCGCCTCCAACGGAGTCCGGACGCGATACACCGCCGCCGCCTCGAATTCCTGGGCAATGGCATCGAGAATCTCCTGAAACGAGGGCACCGCGTCGACACCGCGCGTGTACGGGGCCTGCTCCGCAAACGGCACCACGAGAGGCTGGCGTTCGAAAAAATCGGCGAAGGTCGAGTCGGTCAGCAGGTCGCGCCGAACCGGAATCTGCTTCGTCAACTCCATCAGGCGCAAATCCGCCTGCTTGGTCACCAGAAACTGCAGAAATTCCCAGGCCTCGTCGGGATGCCTCGTGTCGGAGAAGATGACGATATTCTTGAAGTCCCCGTAGGTGTACGGCGGACCTTCGTGGTCATCCGGCACGGGCAGCGGCGCGTAGTCGTACTCCATGTCCGGAGCGTTTTCCTGCAGCCAGGAGATATTCCACGGGCCGACAAATTCTGTAGCCACCGCCGTCGAAACGAACGCGCTTCCCTGGTAGGTAGTGATGGGAAAATAGCCGCCCCCGTAGATCTTGGCGAAGAAATCGAACACGTCCGTCGCAGCCTGGGTGTCCAGGTCGGGCTCTCCATCGCTGAAGAATGTCTTTCCGTTCGAAGCCCCGATATACAGGGCGTAGAAATCGAAGTAGCGCTGCCACCAGATCGGGCGGATATCGCGGTAGCCGATCCACCGATCGGTCTGGCCGTCACCGTCGAGATCTCTGGTGATCGCCTCAGCGGCAGCCAGAAATTCGCTGTACGTTCCGGGCGGATCGTCGAAGCCGGCTTCCCGGAAGATGCGCTTGTTGTACTGCATCATGATCGGATTCGTCTTCCACGGCATCTGGTACAGCCGCCCGTCAGCGGAGCGAAACTGGTCCGGAATCTGCTCGGGGAGGCGGCTCGTCACGAGCGAGTCGAATCCGGGCATATCGTCGAGCGCCATCACGCCGCCTGCGCGGACGAAGTCGTTGACGATGCCGGGCCAGATGTTGGAACAGATGTCCGGCGTCGTGCCGGCCACGATGGCGGCCAGCAGGACCTCCTCGCTCGACTGTCCGGCCGGGATGGGCTGAACCGTCACCTGCACGCCCGGATGGGCTTCGTTCCATTGCGCAGCAAGTTCGCCGGCCAGGAGCCGCTCGTATTCGTTCTGCGCCGGCCAATACGTAAGACGCACGACGGAGTCCGACCGGCCCGATCGATGGGTCGGGCCGCAGGCCGCGATAAGAACAAGAAGGAGGAGGATGGGAGCGATTCGCATTTCTTAGAAAGAAATGCCCAGCTCGATCACGTGCACTCCGTCGAGGCGGCCGGCCGTGCGATAGGCGTAATGAAGCATGAGGTCGCCTCCGTAGAACATCCGCTGGTGCACACCTACCCCACCGGAGACGCCGCCCTCCGCATCGTCCAGGAAGAGCGCCTGGTAGCCACCGCGAAGAAAAAAGCGTTCCTGAAAGGCGTATTCCATCCCGGCGTTCACGCTTTCATAGTTGGAAGATGGGTGGAGGGCGTCGAGGGACACGGTCAGCCGATGCATGCGGGAGTTGACGGCACGCGTGCTGACGCCGATCTGAAAGTTGAGCGGCAGACTCCAGCGGTCGAGCTCGTAATTCACGGGAACGCGATCGTTGTTGCCGAGCTGGCGCGGATCCGGATCGACGAACGTTCGCAAGTCGCGGCCGTCCATCCGCATGTCGGTCCCAAAGTTGTAGAGCGTGGCGCCGATCGTGAGGCCGCCGAAGAAATCCGTCCGGAACTGCGTACCGAGATCGACCGCAAAGCCGGTCGCCGACGAATGCCAGATGCGCTGCTGGATGAATTTAGCGGTGAGGCCGACCGAAAACCGGTCTGTGACCGCGCGCCCGATCGACAGGCCGACGGCCAGATCGGCCGCGTCGAACGTCTCACCGGTTCCCTCCTGCCGGTCCTCCGTTCGCACGAGCATCTCCGGCACGTTCAGCATGGTGACGGAGACGCCGACGGTGCCTATCGCTCCGAGCGGCAGGCTCACGCCCAGGTAGTCGAAGTTGACGTCCGCCAGCCATTCGCTGTGCGTGGCGATAATCTCACCTTGCGTCAGGTGGGATAATCCCGCAGGATTCCAGTAGAGCGCCGACGCGTCGTCGGCCGCGGCGACGAAGGCGCCGCCCAGCGCCGTGGCTCGTGCACCGACTCCGATCTGCAGAAACTCCCCGGCCGTCGTGCCCACCTTCGAGACGGCCTGCGCCGCGGCGGGCCGGACGCACAACGCTCCGACTGAAGCGACCGCGGCAAAAATCCATACGATGCGAGCGGGCTTTTTCATTTGATCACCGCGAAACGGTCTACGTATTCACCTACGCCCGGAGCATCCACATGATAGATGTAGATGCCGTATGCGGCATTCATGCCGTCTTTCGTCACAAGATCCCACGAGAGCTGTCCGTCGTCGATCGACGAATCGTGCTTCAGCGTGTTTACGAGCTGGCCGGTAATCGTATAGATGCGAATCGTGCATTCGGCGGGCAGATTCATGAAGTAGATGCGCCGCTCGCCGCGGCCCGCCCGGTACGTATTCGGCGGCTCGAACGCGCTCGCGGCCACGTAGGGGTTTGGGACCACGTAGATGTCGTCCAGCTCGTCTCTGGCCTGCTCCGCGCTGTACGACGGCGGGCGCAGCGAGAAGGTCACACGATCGCCGGTCTGGAACGGCTTCTCGGTTCGGAAGTGGAGGACCGATCCTGTTGCCGGGGGAATGGACGGAAGATCCGGTTCGATATCGGGATCCGGAGGAACGAGCCGTATCGCCCAGCTTCCGCGCCATTTCCCCGCGGCAAATTCAGGTTCGGCGTCCGGCGTCTCGCCGGTAACGAGGATGATCAGGTCGCCGTGGTCATACTCTGTATTGCGGAGGGAATCGACGTCTTCGACGACGAGGAAATCTTCCCGCTCGCCCGTCGTCGTGTTCTCGATGTAAAAATTCGTGGGGATCTCCCGTGTGCCGAACGTGAGTCGCAGCGACGTGTCCGCCGGCACATCCGTGAAGTGGATGGCGTAATCAGCGGGCCGGGCTACGAAGCGCTCCGGCGGAATGACCGCGCTGGTCGTTGCCGGCCGCACGATCGGTATGACCGTGCCGCCGTCGCCGACGAACCGGATCGTCGAATCGATCACGGCGACCTGCGAGGGTACGTCGAATTCGACTACAAATCCTTCGGTTGGTGGCAGCTCCCGTCGGCCGCCCTCGATCGTCGCCTCGTCGACGACCGTGCCGGTCGCCGTATTCGTCAGCTTGTAGGAGACCATCGAGCTGTCCTGCCAGAGCGACGGATTCTCGAACGTGAGCTCGTATTCCGCCTGCTCGGGAACGAGCCCTGGAACGATGATCTGTACGTCGATCGGTCCCGTACCGACGGTAGACCGCTCGTAGGTAAGAACGTCCGGCGGGATGTACCCGGCCGCGGGAGCGCGCGGCGTGGCGACGGCCGTGTTGACGTCGGTCACCACGTTGCCCGCCACGTCGTTCTTGATGACGGCCGTCGTCGTGCTTGGCGAAAGCCCCCGAGCGGCGCCGCTCGGCTCCGTCTGCACGTTGCCGAAGGCGTCCCGAGCTACGAGGCCGCGATCGTAGGCCACGACGGCGTAGTAATACGTCTCCCCGTTTCGCACGTCGCGATCGACGTAGGTGTGCCGCAGACCGGTGTTGTCGCCGAGATTGAACTGCACGCCGTTCACGGCGACCGGATGCAACCCTCGGTAATCGTTCCTCAAGTCGTACTGCGCGACCGGCTTCTGGAAGATCGTATTGCCGAAGGCATCCGTGACGATCAGGTTCTCCTCGAAGTTTGGTTCGGTCGAGCGGTAAATCATGTAGCCTTCGAAGTCGAACTCGCGCAGAAAGGGGTCGAACGAGCGCTCGGCGACGTCGTCCCACGTAAGGGTTACCATCCCGTCGCCGGGAACGACATTCACGGTGGGCTTGTCCGGCGGCCGCGCGAAGCGGTAGTCGGCATTGTAGATCTGCTGCACCGTCTCTTTTTTGCGGGCGAGGGCGGAATTGGCGATGTCGGCGGGATGGCCGAAATCCTTCTCCGAAAACAGCAGCGCCATCGAAAACCGCTCGGTCTGGCCGGCTTTCAGCGGGAACGGTCCGGAGGAAAAAAACATCCCGAGGTTTCGCCCGCCTTCGAGCGTGATGTCTTCGAGCGGAGGCAGGGCCCGCGCGAAGATGCGGAAATTCTCCTCGTCGTCGATCAGCTCGTAGCGATGGACGTCGAAGACCGCAAAACCGGTAAGCCCGATCTGGTCCGACTCGTCCTTGTCGAGGGCGTCGAAGTTAGGCTCTCCGTCGGTCGGGCGTCCGTCGCCCTCGCCGAGGTCGCGCCCGGGATAATTTGCATCGGTCGGAGTGAGGCCGTCCTCCCCCACGTCGTCGTTCAGAAGCTCGCCTTCATCCCATTCGCCGTTGTCGTTGTCGTCCCGGAAGCCGACCCAGTCCATGTCCTCGTCGCCCGTCCACCATCGTCCCGCGATAAAAGCAGGGCGCCCTTCGAGACCGCGATAAAAGGAGTCGAAGTTCTGCAAGTTGTAGTTCGACTCCACGTAGCTGCGGATAGCATCCTGCCCCTCGATGAGTTGTCCCGGACCGCTCTCCCGGCGCTCATCCGTGATGCCGTCGTCGTCATTGTCGCGGTTGTCCGTCGCGATGCCCGGCGATTCGAGGAACGCATAGCCGACGGCGCCTACAGGTCCCCATTGTCCCGGTGAGCCGACGCCGTCAAAGTCCCACGCGAAGGCCAGGTCGAGTTGTTTGTTGTACGCGCCTTCGTCGTCGCCGGAGTCGTCCGTGCCGCCTACGCCCCAATCGATATACTGGGCAAAGAAGATCTCGTCGTAATCGACCTCGCACTCGTTCGTGATCTCGTAGAGCCAGAAGATCACGTCCTGCGCCAGCGGGTGATTCCACTGAAAGCCGCGGGTGGCGACTTCAAGTCCGAGCCCACCGCGGGACGTGTCGCCGGGACACGGATAGAAACGGTGAGGAGGAAGGGTCCATTCCCGATCGGAGGCGTCGTCAAAGACGAAGTACGTCTCGACGTCGGCGTTCTTGACCCCGCGTCCGAAAAAGCCGTTCCACTGCCCCGCCCAGTCGATCGGGCGGTCGGGCCATTCGGAAGGCCAGGTGGATTCGTCGTCGCTGCGGGCCGGAGAATCCTGCCTGGGATTGGAATACCCCGGCAGCGGCGCCCATCCCCAGGGAATCTTGGTGACCGGATCGAGATCTATGAACTCCCGGTAATTGGTGCTGAGTGGATAGATGCTCTTGCCTTCCGCGTCGGTCGTTCTGGTCGAGACGATGAACGCGACGCCGTCGACATAGGAATGCCCGCTGCCTCTGGGCCACTCTCCGGAGGGCTGGTCGGGCCAATGGGCGATCTCGCCGTGATTGGCGTAGAGCGTTCGCACCCGGTTGCCGTCGAGCACACCCCACTGCGTCCACTTGTTCTGACCCTGTTCGGGATCCGGCTCGCGCTGCGCGAGTGCGGCAGACGTCACGATCATCATCATCATGAGCGCCGCCGCGAGGACGGAGCCGGCCGGATGAAGCTTCGCTATGAATGGCTCGAGTCGCATCGTCATAAATCGAACGAAAGGCCGATGGTCACTTGCCGCGGGGGTGAATAGAAGTCGGGGCGCTCCAGGAACTCGTCTTTCGTGTTCAGACCCTGCGGCTCGCCCGTGTAGAAGCGAAGGTTAGGGAAGGCCCTCCCGGTGTCGGTGTAGACGTGAATCTCGTTTCGCGTGTCGAGCAGGTTGAAGACGCGCGTGAACAACGAAACGTTCAGGCCGGAAAGCGACACCTGTTTCGAGGCGTACAGGTCGAACGTGGCACGCCCCGGACGGCGCGCGGAATTCTCGAGTCCGATGCGCTCGTCTGCAAGGGAGGGCGTGTAGGGCAGGCCGCTTCCGAGGCGTCCCGTGAGCGTGGCGAGCCAGCTGCCGGGGCGGCCCAAGGTAAGGCTCGTGTTGAGCTGGTGGCGCCGGTCCCAATCCAGCGGGACGAGCTGCTTCTCAGGCTCTACGCCGCTCTGCTCGTCGAGCAGCACCGACCGGGGGTCGCTGGCATTGCCGCGGGCGATCTGGAACGTATAGTCCACGTTCAGGGCATAGCCCTCCGCCATGCGCTTCTCGAAGGCGAGGATGGCACCCTTCACCTGCCCGTAGTCGCGATTGATGAAGCGGCCGTATTTTTCGAGGGGGAACGGCTCGTCGAATCCCGGCTGGATCACCTCGATGCGCGTGCCGAGCAGATTGCGGATGTCCTTGTAATAGACGGTGACATCCAGCCCGATGGTCGGACTAAAGGCCTGCTGAAGACCGATCTCATAGGCGACGGTCTGCTGCGGCTCGAGATCGGCATTGCCGAAGGCGCGATTCAGCCCTTCGTCCGGATCGTAGATGTAATCCGCATTCGTGTAGAGAAACTCGAACGGCGGCACCTGGAAGAAGTGGCCGTACGACACGTGGACCACGCCTCGTTCGGAAAGTGGATACGCAAACCCGATGCGCGGCGAAATCTGCCATTTAGAATCGGACGATCGTCGGGCCGAGCTGCGCGGCCTGCCGAAATCTTCGAGCACCTCGCCCTTGCCGTCGAAGTAGTCCAGGCGTACGCCGGCGTTAACGACGAGATAGTCGAATTCCATCTTGTCCTGCACGTAGGCGGCAGCCTCGACGGGACGGCGCGTGTACTGCACGTGATCCGGCGTCCCCACCTGCGGAATCGAGGGCTCGAAGCCCGTTCCAGCGTTGTTCTTGATCTCGAAATCGTTCAGATAGAGCTCGTGCTGTTTGAATTCCAGCCCGGCCTTGAGCTGGTGACGCTGAGTGGCCTGGCTCGTAAGGTCGATCCGCCCGAGCGCGGTGGTCGTCTCGCGCTGGAAGTACTGCATGCGCGCGCCACCGCGATAGAAGGAGAAATTGCCGCCCAGGCGTCGGAGCGCGTCGTCGGCCGGGTATCGAGGATCGAGCGGATCCTCATAGACGTATGCTTCGACGGTGTTGACGAAATAGGCGGTTTTCAGATCTATGAACGTCCTGCTGCCGAAGATCTGACTGTACGTCGCGGTAGCCGAATGGGAGTCCCCGTAGGTCGTGGGGATGCCGCCGGGATTGTATCGGAAAAGATGATCGTAATTCTGGCCCTGGTCGCGCTGGATGAGCCCGCTCACGGACAGACGGTTGCTTCCGAAGAGGCGCGTTGTGAGTTTGAGCTGACCCGTCGCCTGCCGGCTCCAGTTCATCGAATGAAAGCCGCTGTCGCCCAGTGCCGGTACGAAAACGCTCCGGCCATCGACCGCGACCACTTCCCCTTCCCCCTCCCCTTCCGTTTCACTCACCGGCTGCACGACGTTCCGGCCAAACAGATATCCCCGGTCGTCCACGTACCGGCCGGAGGCGAAAAACGTCAGCCGCTCTTTCACGACCGGTCCGCTAAAGGTCCCCTGTACTTCGTAGAAATCCGTGGGCGAAACGTCGCCCGTACGCTGGAAGAGGTCCGTCTGCGTCGTCAGGTAGTCGCCCGCAAACGCGCTGATCGACCCCTGAAACGTATCGCCCCCGTCTTTGGTCACGATGTTCACGACGCCGGACTGCGCCTGACCGTATTCCGCGTTGAACGTGCCGCTGATGATCTGCACTTCCTGAATGGCGTTATTCTCCACCTGGTAGGCATAGCTCTGATCGTAGACGTCGTTAATCGGCACGCCGTCGACCATGCAGGACACCTCGCCCGTTCGCCCGCCGCGGAAATGTCCGTCGACGACGCCGGCCTGCAGGTTGATCACGTCGCTGAAGTTCAACACCGGCAGCGCGTCGAGCTCTTCGGACGAGACGGAGGTCTGCGTGCCCGTAAGATCGCGCTGTACGAGGGGGCGCTCGGCGGTGACGACGACCTCTTCTCCCTCCAGGACCTCCGTCGATAGGTCGAAGTCGAGCTCCGTCGTCTGATCGATGCGCACCCGTACGTTTTCGACGACGACCGGCGTGTAGCCGATGAACGAAGCTCGGACGGCATACGTCCCCGGCCGGACGTTGAGTATGGTGAAGTAGCCCTCGACGTTCGTCGTCGCGCCCTGGGTCGTCCCCACGATGACGACATTGACGCCCGGAAGCGTCTCTCCCGTATCGCCGTCCACGACGCGCCCGGCAATCTTGCCGGTCTGGGCGTAGGCTGCCGGCGCCAGGGCAAGTAGCAAGAAAGCTATGAGGCCGCGCGAAACCAAATTGGTTAAACGGGTGATAGGAGGTAGGAGACAGGAGATGGTCTGCGACAAGACCATCTCCCATCTTCCACCTCCCATCTCCGTTCTCTCTTCTCCCATTCTACTTCAGAATAACCATGGTTCGCGTCTCGGTACGCCGCGCGGTCTTCAGCACGTACAGGTACGTTCCGCTTGAGAGATGCGTGGCATCGAAGCCTACCTCGTGGCGGCCGGCCGTCATCTCACGCCCTTGAATGAGCGACGCGACGCGCTGCCCGAGCACGTTGTAGACCTCGAGCGTGACGTTGTCGATCGTCGACAGATCGAACGCAATCGTCGTCGACGGATTGAAGGGGTTCGGGAAATTCTGATGCAACGCAATCGCCTGCGGCACCTCGCTCAGCGGATCGTCGTCGATGGAGGTACTCAGCAGTCTCGTCCCGCCGATGTTCGCGATCGCGACGTCGTCCCAGTAGGTGGTCCCTTCGAAATGGTGCCAGTAGCGCAGCCTCAGCTCCATGCCGACGGCATCCTCGCGCGGATACACCACGAAGGCGTACTGCGTCCAC
>CAZART010000060.1:0-31120 GCA_964487555.1 uncultured Rhodothermales bacterium | reverse complement strand
CGCATCTCGACGCCATCATAAACTCAGGTCAATATAACTTAGCCGCCAACTACCACGACAATTTTGCCGTCCAGAATGAAGGGTCTCCTGAGAACATCTTCGTCGTACCCTACGACAAGGTTTTTCTTGCAGGCTTCAACCTGAACATGATGACCTTCCATTATGGAAGCCAGAACACGTACAATTTCCAGAATCAGCCATGGAACGGGTGGTCGGCGACGCAGGAGATCTACGAATCGGTTATAGATCCGGAGCAGAATCCCGGACCGCAGGGCGAGGTCTGGGGCACGCAGCCTACCGCGACCTCCGACGGCCTCGACCGCATCCAGGGCACGCTCGACGATCGGCTTGGCAATTTCGTCGTTGGACCACAATTCACCGCTGCGGGCGACCGAATCGAGGACAGCGGCGTCTTTTCCGACTTCGATGCCAACGGACCGCCGCTGACGTTTACGCCGGCGATCAACGATCTGCAGTCCGTCGCATGCCGTCAGTGCGGTGCCCGCATCGGCAAATACGAGTTCGAAATGGGCATCGGTGGAGACATGAGCAACGATTTCGTCGTGTACCGGTATGCCGACGTGCTGCTCATGAAGGCAGAAGCGCTGTGGCGTCAAAATTCCGGCAGCGGCGAGGCTCTTGCATTGGTCAATCAAATCAGAAACCGTTCCGGCGTCGACGATTTCAGCTCCCTGAATGCAGAGCGGCTCCTCGCTGAACGTGGGCGCGAGATGTTCTGGGAGCAGATGCGCCGCCAGGACCTGATCCGTTTTGCCGGTATCAACGGTGGCCAAACGCGGTACAACGATCCGTGGCAGTTTAAAGACGTCTCGCAGCCCTTCAGAAATGTCGCTCCTATTCCCAGAGACCAGCTGGAAACGAATCCTAATCTGGTACAAAACCCCGGATACTAAGGTGAGTCCATGGCAAGATCGCGTCTGGCGCGGAGAGGTGTCGACCGTTGGAGGGCGTTCACGCGCGGCGCACTGGTAGCGTACGTTGTCGTAGTCTTTGGTCCGATCGTACTAAGCAGCGCACCGCTGCACGCGCAAGAGCGTTCCGGATCCCCTGGAGACAAGGTGCTGATGGCCATCTTTGCTCATCCGGACGACGAGGGACTGGTTGGTCCCATCCTGGCCAGGTATGCTCGAGAGGGTACGGACGTCACATTGGTAACGGCTACGGACGGGCGCCTGGGCACCAACGAGTTTTCAGGCTTGCCGGCCGGCGATACCCTGGCAGCAATACGACGCGACGAGTTGAAGTGTGCCGCCTCAACATTAGGGGTCGAACTCATTCATCTGGACTACGAAGATCAGTTTAGATCCGCTCAGGGATACGACGGCTTCATACCTCAGCTGAGAGGTCTGATAAGGGATCTGCAACGAATTATCACCGAAAAACAGCCGGACGCCATCATCACGTTCGGCCCGGATGGCATTTCCAATCATATGGACCATCGCCTGGTCGGCTCGTCGGTCGAGCAAGTACTCGTAAGCCAGGAGTGGGCAAAAACGCCGGCGCTCTATTATGTCGCCCTGCCCGCATCGAGCGTTCCGGAGTCGGACAGAGTCTTGAGAGGTGTTCAGGAGAAATATCTGACGGTACAGATTCCGTATACCGATGAAGACGGTCTGACGGCATTGGAGGCCCTGCGATGCCACGAATCGCAGATCCCTCCGGAGTCCATCGAGCGAAGGAGGCAAGGCCTCGAGGAAGGAGAGAACATCGTATATCTGCGTCCCTTCGTGGCGCCGACCGGCCATTCCACTGATCTATTCGGTGCATCCGACCACTAGCGCAGCTGCGTAGGTGGGGCGTCGTTCTTCCGACGATCTCCGAAAAGAGGCCATGCGGATATCTTTACACATCTACGACGGCCGACTTTCCGCAATCACATCCGCTCGAGCCGCGCAGAAAGCGCCTGGGTTTACGCACGAGTAGCTGGATTACGCACAAGTAGCGTGGCCAAATGAAATGCTCGCTGCGAGCCTATTGTGAAGCAGCTCCTGGCAGACCAAAAAATATTACAGATCCAAGTTAGTGATTATTATTCGCCCATAGTGTACATATGAGTTGCAAACGTGCACATATAAGCTGCGTCGCATCTTGCCTGTTCGTTTTAGTAACAGGATGTAGCCAGCCAGAATCCGATGCCGACTTTATGTTCGAAAGTATTCCTTCGTCAGAATCCGGAATCACCTTCGAAAATAGCCTTTCCCCGACTGAAGAGCTTAACACCTATCTATTTCGGAATTTTTATAACGGCGGAGGAGTAGCTATCGGCGACATAAATAATGACGGCCTTCCGGATATTGTGTTTACGGGAAATCAAGTTTCAAATAAATTGTTCTTGAATAAAGGTGGCTTCAGATTTGTGGATATTACCCATGAGGCGGGGCTTGCTTCGGGAGGTACCTGGACGACCGGGGTCAGCATGGCGGATATCAATGGGGACGGATGGCTCGATATCTACATCTGCAAATCGGGTCCACCCGGAGGAGAGAGAAGGCATAACGAGCTGTTCATTAACAATGCAGATAATACGTTTACCGAGAGAGCCAAGGAGTACGGCGTCGACGTGACCGGTCTATCGATTCATGCCTCCTTTTTCGACTACGACAAAGACGGTGATCTGGACCTGTATCTCCTAAGCAATCCAATTCGCTCCCTCGACGATCTTGAGCCGAAGGAAGGCCTTCGCGAGATCCCCGATCCCGGTGGAGGTAATCGATTCTTTCGAAATGAATTGGCTTCTGAGCGTGTGAACGAGTCCGTGACCTCAGGGGTTCGCAGCCAGAACCATAACCACGTTCCATTCACGGACATAACGGACCAGGTCGGTATCTTCAGCAGTAAAATTGGTTTTGGGCTGGGGATCTCGGTATCGGACGTAAATCGTGACGGCTGGGCGGACATCTACATCTCGAACGACTTCTTCGAGAGAGACTATTTGTACCTGAACAATGCAGACGGAACGTTCATCGAAGTCCTGCCTCAGGTCATGGGTGAGATAAGCCTCAGTTCTATGGGCGGAGATATAGCGGATTTGAATCAGGACGGTTTCCCGGAAATATTTGTCTCCGATATGCTACCCGAGGCGGAGGAGCGGACCAAGTCGAAGATAGCCTTCGCGACATGGGACGAACATAACGCCGCGGCCGAACAAGGCTATCACCATCAGTTCACGCGCAATACGCTTCAGTTGAACCGTGGTCCGGCACCGATGCCGGGTGATGAACGTGAGACGGGGCCGCATCTCGTCCATTTCAGTGAAATCGGCCGGCTGGCGGGGGTGGAGGCCAGTGACTGGAGCTGGGGCGGATTGATAGCCGACTTCGATCTCGACGGATACCGCGACCTCTTCATTCCTAATGGGATCTACAAAGACCTGCTCGATCAGGACTTCATTGCAGAGATGTCGGACCCGGAAACTCTTCGTTCGATTATGAGGAGCCAATCAGAGCCCATTCTAAAAATAGTCGACCGAATTCCCTCGAATCCGGTCGCCAATTACATGTATGCGGGGAGCCCGACGCTCCAGTTTGGGGACGTTGCGGCGGAATGGGGGCTGTCGGAGCCGAGTTTTTCAAGCGGATCGGCCTATGGCGACCTGGACAACGACGGCGATCTTGATCTCGTAATCAACAATGTAAATATGGGAGCGTTCGTTTATCGGAACCGAGCGTCAGAGCTATTTCCTGAACGAGCATGGCTCCAGATCGATCTGCAAGGCCGCCCGCCGAATACGTTCGCCATCGGTGCCCAAGTCAGTGCCTGGTCGGCCGGTCGCCAGTGGTACGTTGAACAGCAGCCGGTCCGCGGCTTTCAGTCGACCGTGGATCATAGACTGCACATGAGCTTTGGAGCGCAGGTGCCGTCGCGTCGTCTGGACTCGTTGGTCGTCCGCTGGCCGGACGGAGACACGTTCACGTTGGAGAACGTTGAGGTCAACCAGAGGCTGCGCGCCCGCTCTCCATGAGGAGATACGGCTTGGGATCGCGTGCTTTCCGGAGAGCCGGCCATGGCTGCGAGTAAGAACGAAAGCATTCGGCACTTTGCTCTCGGCTGCCTCCAAAAATTCCTCGTTCGGTCATAGTTACTAGGGTCGGAGACGATGTCCACCGTTCATCACCGCTTACCTGTTTTCCTGATCTTCGTCGTCCTTGCTATCGCGGGGTGTGACAGGCGCTCCGACTACGAACGGCTCGTAGAACGTGAACTAGCGACCGGGACGAAATATAATACCTTATTCCTAGACTACGAGCTGGGAATGTCCAAAGAGGCGTTCTACGAGCACAGCTGGGCTTTGAACAGGAAGGGTATGGTGATGCAGGGTCCTCGAAACCAGACGGTCCGGTACGAACTCGACGACGAGCTACCTCACCCGGCTAAAATGTTCTTCTATCCGGATTTCCATGAGGATAAAGTATTCCAGATGCGCACGCGCTTCCTCTACGACGGTTGGGCACCCTGGAACGACGATCTGTCAGCCGACAGCCTTCAGCGGGCCGTCATTGATCTATTCACAGCGTGGTATGGTGACGGCTTCATTGAGCTTGAGCGCGCTAGGGATGCTTTCGGTGAGACTGTGCAGTATGCAAAGGTGGACGGCAACCGGCGCATAGTCGTTGGCAAATACACGGATAGCGAGGTTATGGCCGTGTTCACAGATATTGTCGTGGAGAAAGAGATTGAGAGCCGGAAGGAAGGGTATGCCGACAAAAGATAATATGTGGACGATAAAGTGCGGCCGGCCTATACCGCTTCCTTTTCCGCTCATCGGGACAGGATGTTTATTGGCATGTCTCATCGTAGTTGGCTGCAGGGTCGATTCGCCCGAAAAGCAAAACTATGTTTTCGAATTGTTGGATGCACGTAATACTGGAATAGAATTTTCCAACACATTAAAATACGAGTATGAATATAATATATATAAATACCGTAATTTTTACAACGGTGGCGGCGTTGCCATTGGTGACATAAACAACGACGGATTAAATGATATATATTTGGTTGGTAATCAAGTAGACAATAAGCTATTCATCAACTCCGGTGACATGAGGTTCACGGATGTCACTGATCATGCAGGCGTAGCGGGTAGCAAGGCCTGGGCGACAGGAGTAAGTTTTGTCGACATTAATGGAGATGGATGGATTGACATATATATATGTAACTCCGGAATCGTAGAAGAAGATGACAAAAAGAATGAGCTTTTCGTAAATAACGGAGATAATACTTTCTCTGAGCGAGCTGAAGAGTACGGCATTGCAGACTCCGGCCTATCGATTCACGCTTCTTTTTTCGACTACGATGGCGACGGCGATCTCGATCTGTATCTGGTAAACAACTCCTATCGAAGCATCGGTAGTTTTAATTTGCAGGACAACACGCGTCACGTCCGCCATCAGGCCGGCGGTGACCGGTTGTACGAGAATACGCTGTCGCCCGACGCTGCCAGGGCGAGCGCGCTATCCGGCGATGCTCCCCCGCGCTTCATCGACGTGAGCGCGGAGGCCGGTATATTGGGCAGCGAGATCGGGTTTGGTCTCGGTGTGTCGGTGGGCGATTTAAACCGGGATGGCTGGCCGGATATGTACGTATCCAACGATTTCTTTGAACGCGACTACCTCTATATCAACGCGAAGGACGGCACGTTCGACGAAGTGCTGGAACGCACTATAAAGAGCGTGAGCGCGGCCGCTATGGGGGCCGACATGGCGGATTTGAACGGGGACGGCTACCCGGAGGTTTTCGTCACCGACATGTTGCCGCGGGAAGAGCATCGGTTGAAGACCGTGACGTCCTTCGACAGCTGGGATCGGTATCAGGACTATGTCCACGACGACTACCATCACCAGTTTACTCGGAACACGTTGCAGCTCAACCGTGGCCCGGCTTCCCTCGACACCTCGTCTCACAACGACAGGAAAGCACCGCTCGTTCACTTCAGCGAGATTGGACGTATGTCCGGTGTCGACGCCACCGACTGGAGCTGGGGGGCTATGATCGCCGACTTCGATCTGGACGGGTTTCGTGATCTGTTCGTGGCAAACGGAATTTTCCAGGATCTGACGAACGCGGATTATCTGGTGCAGATCAGGGATGAGAAAATCATGCGCGAGCTGACTCAAAATCGCCGCGTAGACTATAAACGATTGATCGACATGATTCCATCGACGCCGATCCCGAATTACATGTTTGCCGGGGGCTCGCATTTCCGTTTCAGCGAAGTGACGAAGGCGTGGGGTCTGTCGGACCCGAGCTTCTCGAACGGGTCGGCTTACGGCGATCTGGACAACGACGGCGATCTTGACCTCGTGGTCAATAATGTGAATATGGAGGCCTTCGTCTACGAGAATCGAGCCACGGAGCATTATCCAGAGCGAGCCTGGCTCCAGGTGGCATTGAAAGGCAAATCGCCGAACACGTTTGCAGTTGGGGCTCAACTCAGCGCCTGGTCGGGCGACCGTCTATGGTACGTCGAGCAGCAGCCGGTGCGGGGCTTTCAGTCTACGGTGGATCACACGCTGCACCTCGGCTTCGGATCGGATCTTACATCGGAGAGGCTGGATTCCCTGGTCGTTCGCTGGCCGGACGGAACGATCGACATGCAAGAGAAAGTCGCGGTCAATCAAAGACTTACGCTGCGGCAAGGAGATGCGCTCGAGTCACAGACTCATCCGGGAATCGTGGCCGTCTCAGAGGCGAGGAACGTCGAAGGAAAAGGACGAAGACCTCGGGAGGGGGTAAAGAATCGTCCAGGAAGTGACGTCCCCAAGCTCAGAACGTTGGACCCCGCCGATGTGGGCCTGGACTGGCGCCACCTCGAAAATATCCACAACGATTTCAGCCGCCAGCCGTTGATGTTTCATATGCTATCAACTGAGGGGCCGGCGTTATGTGTGGGCGATGCGAACGGGGATGGTCGCCAGGATCTCTATCTGGGAGGTGCGAAAGACCAGTCCGGGGTCGTCTTTCTCCAAAATCGAAACGGTGGTTTTGATCGGGACGAGCAGCCGGAGCTGGAGAAAGACCGGATCTCGGAAGACACGGATTGCATCTGGCTCGACGTGGATGGGGATGGAGATTCAGACCTTTTCGTAGCCAGTGGAGGAAGCGAATTTCCGTCCAGCAGTTCTGCACTGATGGATCGGCTCTACATCAATGACGGCAACGGCAGGTTCGTGCGGTCCGATCAGCAGCTGACCTCGGCGTCGGCCGGATTCGAGGCTACGGGTGCCGTGGCCGCCGGGGACTTTGACGGCGACGACGACGTGGATCTATTCGTCGGAACGAGGCTTCGTCCCTTCGGCTTCGGCATGCCGGTTGACGGACACCTGTTGATGAACGACGGAAAGGGGAAGTTTGAGGAAGTCACGGATTCAAAAGCCCCCGGTCTGCGAGACATGGGCATGATCACCGATGCCCGATGGGCGGACGTCGATGGAGATGGAGACCTCGACCTCTTTGTTGCTGGAGAGTGGATGCCGTTGACGTTGTTCGAAAATCGTCAGGGGAAATTGGTCAATCAAACCGTGGAGGCCGGATTAGAGGCGACCGCCGGCTGGTGGAACGCGATAGAGGTGGCCGATTTGGACCACGATGGCGACCTGGATTTGATTGGAGCGAATCACGGTCTTAATTCCCGTTTTCGGGCGAGTCCTGACGAACCCGTGCAGATATGGATAGACGATTTCGACGGTGACGGTCGCGTCGAACAGGTAGTATCGACACACCAGCATGCTCGGGCCTATCCCATGGCCTTGAGGCACGACTTGATCGATGAAATATCCTCGCTGGAGGAGGCTTATCCCACGTATGCATCGTACTCGGGGCAAACGGTCCACGACATCTTTTCGGACGAGCAGCTCGGAAATGCCGTCCACCGTCAGGCCGTAGAGTTGCGGAGTGTCGTGGCGTGGAATGACGGGAGCGGACGCTTTCGTATCGAGCCACTGCCGCTAGAGTCCCAATTGGCCCCGATGTACGGCATAGCGATTAGCGACGTCGACGACGACGGCCGACAAGACATTTTGATGGGGGGAAATCTCTACGAAACCAAGCCGGAGGTGGGCCGATACGACGCCAGCTACGGAGCAGTGACCGCGACCGGACCTTCCGGTTTAGCATCGCTTCCGTTTTCGCAATCGGGTTTCTGGGTAAGTGGACCGGTCCGCCGCATTCAGATCCTACAGACAGGCAGCCGAACGCTGCTGATCGTCGCGCGAAATAACGCCCCCCTGAACGTGTTCACGTACGGGAATTAAGTTGTCCATTGAACGCCAGGCTTCGACGCGTCCAGGCATCTACGACGCTATGAGATTCAGATCCTCCTGTCGGACGTGCCACCTATGTGCTGTAATTATCGTCCTGTGGCTGGTGTCGGGATGTACTCGTGGCGTCGGCGATCATGACAAACTGTTCTCTTTACTCGACGAGAGGGAGACTCACGTCGGATTCGTTAATCGGATCACGGACGAGGCGGACTTTAACATTCTTGAGTATCTCTATTTCTACGATGGGGGCGGCGTTGCTGTGGGTGACGTCAATAATGACGGCCTTCTCGACATCTTCCTGACGGCCAATCAGGCGTCGAATACACTCTATCTGAACAGGGGGGAGCTTGAGTTTGAGGACGTTACCGCCACCGCGAACGTGGGCGGTAGCGAAGAGGACTGGTCCACCGGCGTCGCGATGGCCGACGTCAACGGAGACGGATGGCTCGACCTGTACGTCTGCCAGGTAAACTACAAGAATAAGAAAGGCCACAACCTGCTGTACGTAAACAACCAGGACGGAACCTTTTCAGAACAGTCGCAAGCTTACGGACTCGATTTCGAGGGGCTATCTACGCAGGCGGCTTTCTTTGACTACGACCGGGACGGTGATCTGGATCTTTATCTCCTCAATCACTCCGTTCATACGAGAGACTCTTTTGTAGAATCGTGGAGGCGCATCATCGACGCTCCGCGGGTAGGGGATAGGCTCTACCGCAACGACGAAGGGCGATTCGTCAACGTGACGGCGGATGCCGGGATCTACAGCAGTGCGCTGGGGTATGGCCTCGGTCTCGCTATTAGCGACATCAATTACGACGGTTGGCCCGATATCTACATCGGGAATGATTTTCACGAAAACGACTACGTCTACATCAACAATGGAGACGGCACCTTTACAGAGGCGTTGCAACGAGTGATCGGTCACACGAGCCAATCGTCGATGGGCAACGACGTTTCCGATTTTGACAATGATGGGCGTGTGGATATCGTATCGCTCGACATGCTCCCCGCCGACATCGCCACCTACCGGAGGTCCGGAGGCCCGGACTCGGACGACCTCGCGCGGATCAAGAGGAATTTCGGCTACGCGCCGCAATACGCCCGAAACACGTTGCAATTGAATAGAGGCACCGATCGTGAGGGATATCCTCTATTTAGTGAGATCGGTCAATACGCAGGAATACACGCAAGCGACTGGAGTTGGGCAGGGCTGTTCGCGGACCTGGACAATGACGGTTGGAAAGACCTCTTCGTCACGAACGGCATCGTTCGGCGGCCGAACGATCTAGACTACGTCCAATACATATCTCAGCCGCACGTACAGCAGCTGCTCAACCAAGGTAGTAGTGATGAACAGCTCAGCGTGACCAGGAAGATGCCGTCGGTACGAATCCCCAATTATGCGTACAGGAATAACGGTGACCTGACGTTTACAAATCGAGCAGAGGACTGGGGCCTGGACACACCCGGATACTCAAATGGTGCCGCCTACGGCGATCTAGACAACGATGGAGATCTCGATCTCGTCGTTAACAACATCAATGCGCCGGCATCCGTATACCGCAACAACAGTGAAGCCGCGAGAAGCGGGCGCTATTTAAGCGTTAAGCTCGAGGGGATGAGACGTAATACGACCGGCATCGGAACGAAGGTTCTGATCTACGCCGACGGCCATCGGTTTTTTCAGGAGCAAATGCCCACGCGGGGGTTCCAATCTTCGGTTTCGCATCTTCTCCATTTCGGCCTGGGAGCCGTACAGGATGTGGACTCCCTCCTCGTGATCTGGCCGGACGGTCGATTTCAGCACGTGCGACAGGTGAGCGTCGATCGTGAGCTGATCCTCAGGCAGAGCGAAGCTGAAGGATCCTACTCGTATGCGAAGGAAGAGAGCGACGCGGAATATTTCACCGATGTGACGTCGGGATTCGGCGTGGACTTCGCCCATCGCGAAAATGAGTACGTGGACTACGAGTCCCAGCCTCTCATTCCCCACAAGCTCTCCACCGAGGGTCCGGCGTTCGCTGTCGGCGATGTAAATGGCGATGGGCTGGACGACTTCTTCGCCGGAGGGGCGCATCACCAGTCAGGTAAGCTATTTATACAACAACAGGGAGGCATGCGATCGAGTGAACGTCCCTTCAACGAGGATAGCGGGAGTGAGGACGTTGGCGCTGCCTTCCTCGACGTGGATGGCGATGGTGATCTTGATCTCTACGTAGTAAGCGGCGGCGGTGAATACCCGGCCGGAGACGAGGTGCTACAGGATAGATTGTACGTCAATGACGGAGATGGAACGTTTCTTCGGTCGGTAGACGCATTACCGGACCTGCGTGCCGACGGTTGCTGCGTCGCTGCGGCGGATTACGACGGCGACGGAGACCTCGATCTCTTCGTTGGGAGTCGTTCGGTGCCAGGTGCTTATGGAACGACGCCGCCAAGCTTTCTACTTGAGAATGACGGCAGCGGAGCGTTTGAGGACGTTTCGCAAGAACGAGCAGGTGCACTTCTGAACGCGGGGATGATCACGGACGCCGTATGGACCGACATAGATGGAGACGGTCGGCCGGATCTTGTACTTGCTGGAGAGTGGATGCCGATTACGATTCTGCAGAATGTTAACGGGACCCTTTCGGACATAACCGAAGCAACCGGATTAGCTACATCGAACGGCTGGTGGAACAGCCTCCTAGCGGATGATTTTGACGGCGATGGGGACATCGATATAGTGGCCGGTAATCTCGGCGCCAACACTGCGTTCAGGGCATCGGAGAACAGGCCTCTTGAGCTATTCGTGGGCGATTTCGATGAAGACGGCAGATCGGATCCAGTACTTGCTGAATACCGAGATAGCCGCCTCTACACGTGGGCACGGAAGGATGAGCTTATCGATCAGCTTCCGACCGTGCAGGGCCGGCTGCCGACCTATACGGCGTACTCCAGTCTGGCCATAGAGGACATCTTCGAAAGACGGCAGCTACAAAATGCCGAACGGAAAACCGTGTATACGCTTTCGTCCACGTATTTCGAGAATGAAGGCCCAGGAGGGTTTACGAGTCAAGAGCTTCCCGCAGAGACACAATGGTCGCCCATTCGCGGAATGTTGTCGCACGATTTCGATGGGGACGGGATTACGGACATCCTGTCGGTAGGTAACTTCTTTGGAGCAGATACGAAGCAGGGAAGATATGATGCGGACTACGGTACCCTGTTACTTGGTGATGGAGAAGGAGCCTTCGCGCCGTATCCCGTAGACAAGAGTGGGCTAATTGTGAGGGGCGAGGCGCGGCGGGTGAGACGAGCAAGGATGATGGGCGGCGACACCATGATTATTATCGTGCGCAACAACCATTTTCCTCAAGCTTTTCGGGTGAACACGCCATAACCGCTAACCAGCCACATGATTCAAACGTTTGCGGTTGATCACACCGGGCGCCATTTCTGGTAATAACCGTTCAGGTGATCGCCGGGCGTTGAGTGGGATTCCTTGCACTGACAAGCCGCTGTCGAGGCTAATCTACTGGCTGTTTATGAAAGCTTGATGCTTCGTAGTAATCTTCAGGACGCCGTGGCTACCCTTCCGCCCGTAGACGGCCTTATCCGGTCCGGTGATCACCTCGACGCGTGCCACTTCCGCCGGACTAAGAAACGACAGATCACCGTTGCCGACGCTTATCGGAGTACCATCCACAATCACGAGAGGTGGTGCCGACGCATATCGAACCCGCACTTCTCCGTTGTCGCTCAATGTTACGGCTGCAAGGCGGGCGACCTGGACGTTGAGAGGAATGTTTGCGACAATGTTCTCGAGCGTGGAGAAAGATCTGTCACTCGGTGCCTCTGTTTCATTGGACGTGGCACACCCGCCTGCAAGCATGACTACGGTAAGTGCGGTTGAGAGGAGGGTCCTTGCTCTAAGCCGGTGTGATTGACACCGCATGACGGAATACCGTTGACTGGTGCGATCTCACTCAATGACGATCACTTTCGTAAACGAAGACTATGACGAAAGGGTTGCCTCGCCACGATCAATTCACGAAAGAAACGGAGGTGCAACGACCTTTACCTTTTGCAGCCGTTTGACGGCTACCCCTCTGCAGCCGCATTGGTGCTCCGCCGGTTTTCGCCTGCTTTGACGGACGGACCGGCATTAAAATCAGCCGCTTCCGCACCGCTCGCACTGCGACTTCTCGGCAGTGAGACGGTAAACGCTGAACCTTCTCCTTTCGTAGTCTCGACGGAGATGCGGCCTCCCATGGAGGTCGCCATATGGCGCGCAATCGCCGACCCGACTCCCAGGCCGCCGTGGCTACGAGTCAGTCCGGATGATTCCTGCTTGAAGGGTTCAAAGATTTGCGGGAGAAAGGCGTCGTCGATTCCGATCCCGGTGTCCTTCACGACAATGCGAGTCCAATCGGGATCCGACTCAACGCGGATGTCGATGGCGCCCTCGTCCGTGAATTTGATGGCGTTGTCGACAAGATAGTCGATAATCTTGAGTACGCGAACGCGGTCGACGAAGGCGGTATGGTCGGAGCCGTTCGCTTCGAAGCGGAGGGGCAGGAGCTTCAGCGACGCGCGCTGCCGGTGAGATCGCACGACATCGTCGACCAGTTCCGCTACGTCAATGCTTTCTCTGTTCAGGGCGAATCCGCCGCCCTCGATCTGCGCCAGCTCAAGAATCAAGTTTAAGGTATCGTTCAACTTCCGACCGCTTTCATAGATCAGCTGTCCGAGATCGGCGACGTCGTCGAACTTCTCCTCCTTCAGCATCTCGGCATACCCGAGCATGATGGCGAGCGGCGTGCGGAACTCGTGGCTGACATTGGTCAGAATCGAATTGCGTATTTCAAGAGTCTCTTCGACGCGCTGACGAGACTCGATGAGTTCGCGCTCGTATTCCTTCTGCTCTGAAATATCCCGCACCGCGACGACACGAACCTCATGTCCTTTCTCCGAAATGGAGCGGCCCCGGATTTCCACAGGCACGAGCGTACCGTCGCTGCGCAGCACGGTCGATTCGTACCGGTACGGTGAATCCGGCGTTGGGGATGGTCCGCGACGGTTTCTTTCGAACTGCGGCATAAAGTCGGACAACACGCAGCCCAGGAGACGTTCTCTCGTGCTATGACCGAGAAGGACGAGGGCATTCGTGTTACAGTCAATAATCACGTCATCGTCCGTGATAAAAATAGCCTCGAAGGCAGCCTCGCTGAGCTTGCGGAAGCGTTTTTCGCTGGCTTCGAGGCTGGTGACGAGGTGGGTTCGCAGGCGCGACGAGAGCACGATGATGACACCGATGCCGACGACGGCCCCCACCGTAAGAAGAGCATTCGGCCGCGGCGGTTGCATCAGCAGCACGAACATCGAAACTGTTACGGTAGACGCCGACACATAAAAAAACACGGTACGGATACCGTCCTGCGTCATCAAAAGGGCAAACCCGATCGCCGCGATCGTGAAGACGAGGCCTAACCCGTAGGATGCGGAGAAATCGTTTACGGCCGTCAACATGATGAACCACACGGTGAGTCCACCGAGGAGGCCCGCCGTGACCTCCACGCAGTGTCGTCGTAGCCAATCCGAGTAGGTCGTCCCGAAAAGGAGGCCGCCAGATACGGCGGCCAGAGACAGGCGTACGGCCCAGGGATCTATGGCGTCCGGAACGGCGAGGCGGTATACAACGCCGAACGCTAAAATGAGGACGGCGGCCGTGGCATAAACGGTGCGGCAGTTGCGTAGTAGCAACGCGTGATCCTCGTCCGCACGCTTCGATACTCTTCGGACCGGACTCCGTCGGTCTCGCATCACTAAAATCTCCACCCTATTAAACGGCGGCCGCAGCGTCCGTGCGGCTGGTTACATGGTGAGTATGCAATAATATGACCCCACTCTGCGAATCTGTGTCACGAACGAGTAATAGTATCAAAAATAAGTAATAAGACGCACGACTGATGGGTGTATTTGCCGATGAGGCTCAGAGAATTGCGAATATTTTTCGCGCAAATGCATTCCTGGATGTGTTTGTTGAAGTCGGCTAGAGGGCGGGAGGAGGAAATGATTACGTAAATCTGATCGATCCATGATCAGATGGGTAAAATTTTCCGGAATCTACGCGGATTCTACGTCTTCGGGAGGGCCTGCGGAATCCTCCGGGCGGCGGCGCCGGGGCCACTCGATGTGCCGAACGATGAGGATGCTGATGAGGAGCCATGCGAAGCCCGCGATCCACCCGCCGACAACGTCCGTCAGCCAGTGCACGTTTAAGTAGACGCGGCTCGAACCGACCAGGAAAATCATAGCCGTCGCGACCAGCGTGACGAAGATCTGAATGGCCGGGAGACGAAAATGGCGGAACGACAGGTGGATGAGATAGCCGAAGAACACCATGGCCGCGAAAGCATGGCCGCTCGGAAAGGCATAGCCGCCGACGTCGATGACCGTTTCGGCGGGACGAGCGCGCTGAAAAAAAAGCTTGAGGCCCCAAATGATGAGGCCGCCTCCCGCCGTTGCAAAGACGAGTCCGAACAGGCTCCACCACCGTCGCAGGAAAAGCAGGGGGAGACCCACGGCGAGCACGCCGATGGCTGTCGCACGCGTGCCACCGAGATTTGTGATGAAGACCACATACTCGGTCACCGATGGGGTGAGAATCGAGGACATCATCGACTGGATGCGGACGTCGAGCTCGTTCAATTCGGCCTCGGTGACGGCAGCATCCATGATTTCGACGAAGCCCCACATCGCCGCGAGGATGAAGACGAACGCGAGCGTGAAATCCAGTCCGTACCGCTCTCCGTGTTTGAACCGCTGTACGACGAAATGCCAGAAGACCGGCACGCGCCGGCCCACTCGAGTTTTTACCTTCTGTAAAGGATCGTTCACGTCCGTCAAATCACGAAGATCAGACCAGGAGGTGCAGGCACTCTCTCCGCCGGCCATCAGCAAGTTAAGATGAGGAGTGAACAATAGACGGTCAAGAGCCGCACGTAGAGGTTACAGCGTGGTGTAAAGGTCACGTTTGACGGCAACCGCATAGCGTTCGCGCGCCCGGCCCTCGCAGCGGGTCTGGTGACGCGGCGTACGTGACCTCAGGCCGTTGAGTGAATGGCCTCTTCACGCCAGGCCAGGAGGTCTTCGATTTCTCGGATGTCCTCGTCCGAAAGGATGACCTCTCCGGCGGGTGCGGTTTCCTCGATCTGGTCCGGGCGGCGGGCGCCCACGATGGCCGACGTGACATCCGACCGGCGCAGCACCCAGGCGATCGACAACTGCGCGAGGGAAAGCTCATTCTGCCGGGCGATCGGCTTCAATCGTTCGACGAGCTCGACGTTAACGCTAAACTCCGGCTCCTGGAAATGCCGGCTGCCGCGCCTCCAATCGTCGTCGGCAAGACCGGCGAGGCTGCTCGCATCGTATTTCCCCGTCAGCAGGCCCGACATCATGGGGCTATACGCAACGACGCCGATTTCATGTTCAGCGCAGAACGGCAGAATCTCGGATTCGACCTTGCGCCGGATCATGTTGTAGGGCGGCTGAAGCGAAGCGATCGGATGAATCTCCTGCGCACGCTTGAGTTGCTCCAGATTGAAATTGGAGACCCCGCCGAAGCGCACCTTGCCCTCCTGAATCAGATCGGCGATGGTGGACCACCCTTCCTCGATTTCCTGGTCCGGATTGGGCCAGTGGATCTGATAGAGATCGATCACCTCTACGTTGAGGCGCCGCAGAGAATCTTCACATTCCTTTCGGACGCTCTTGGCCGCAAGCTTCCCATAGATGGAGCCGTCATCCGTCCAGTGCCGGCTGCATTTCGTCGCAAGAAAGACCTCATCTCTGCGGCCTGCGACGGCCTTTCCGACGATTTCCTCGGAGTGCCCAAGGCCGTAGACGGCGGCCGTGTCGATCCAGTTGATGCCGAGCTCGAGCGAGCGATGGATGGCGGCGGTCGACTCCTGATCGTTCTGGGGCCCCCAGCCGAACTGCCAGCCGCCGCCGCCGATGGCCCAGGTGCCGAGTCCGATGGTCGTAAGTTCTTCTCCCGTGTATCCGAGCGTTCGCGTTCGCATGCGTCGCAGATGTCTCTTTTTCTATTCTGTTCGTTTTCGCGTAACGTGATTAGACATACACATGGGATCTGAATCCGATCCCAGCTACGCACTGCGATCGGAGGCTCTGAGCGCACCCGCGGGACAGGCGAGAAAGCCGCGCTCCAGTCGGGCGGAGCGCGACCGTTCACTCGGTACCGTCGGTTGGAGACGTCTTCTATACGCGCAGAACGCCCAAAGATGATCAGTGGTCGGAGCCTCTTCGGGTATACAGCCAACCCGGCAGCTGAAGACGGCGCGGCCTGATGGCGCGCATGCCGATCCGGCCGGCGGTGCCGCGACCGTTCTCCCGAATGAACTTCGAGCAGGGCGCCGGTCGGGGGCGGGTAGAGGGAGACGAAATGACAACCAGCCGAGGCCGAACATGAAGACGATCATCGAGCCGTTCCGCATCAAGTCCGTCGAGCCGATTCGGATGACGACGCGTGAGGAGCGGGAACGGCTCATCGAGGAAGCCGATTACAATTTGTTTACGCTGCATGCGGACGATGTTCTCATCGACCTGCTGACGGATTCGGGGACGGCGGCGATGAGCTCGGCGCAGTGGGCGGGCATCATGATCGGCGACGAGAGTTATGCGGGGTCGCGGTCGTGGTTTCGGTTCGAGGCGGCCGTGCGCGACCTGATGCCGTTCGATCACATCATTCCTACGCATCAGGGGCGGGCGGCCGAGAAGATTTTGTTCAGCATCGTCGGCGGGCGGGGGACGTTCATTCCGAGCAACACGCACTTCGATACGACACGGGCGAATATTGAATTCAGCGGGGCGGAGGCGGTGGATCTGGTGATCGCGGAGGGGCTCGATCCGGATCGGGAGCATCCGTTCAAGGGGAATATCGACGTAGAGCGGCTGGATGCGTTCTTGCGAGAGCACGAGGGAAACGTGCCGCTCGCGATGTTGACGATTACGAACAATTCAGGAGGTGGGCAGCCGGTGTCGCTGGCGAATATGCGGGCCGCGCGGGAAGTGTGCTCGCGGCACGGGGTGCCGCTGTTCTTTGACGGATGCCGGTTTGCGGAGAACGCGTACTTCATCAAGCTGAGGGAGGAGGGGTACGGGGATTGGACGGTGAAGGAGATCGTGCGCGAGATCTTTTCGCTGGCCGACGGGATGACGATGAGTGCCAAGAAGGATGCGCTGGTGAACATCGGCGGGTGGCTTGCGCTGAACGACGACGAACTGGCGGCGAAGGCGCGGACGCAGCTGATCCTAACGGAAGGATTTCCGACGTACGGGGGGCTGGCGGGGCGCGATCTGGAGGCGATTGCGATCGGCCTCGGCGAGGTGATAGACGAGGACTACCTGGAATACCGGTTCGCGTCGACGCGGTATCTGGGGCAGGCGTTGCTGGACATGGGGGTGCCGATCGTTCGGCCGGTCGGCGGACACGCCGTGTATGTGGACGCGACAAGGCTCCTGCCCGGGGTTCCGCCGCTGCAGTATCCCGGGCAATCCCTGGCGGTGGCGCTGTACGAGATCGGAGGCATCCGGGGGGTCGAGATCGGCTCGGTGATGTTCGGGCGGCAGCCGGACGGATCGGAGAAGCCCGCGCGGATGGAGTTGGTGCGGCTGGCGATTCCGCGGCGGGTCTATACGCAGAGCCACGTCGATTACGTAATCGAATGTTTTGAGGAGATCGTGCGGCGGAAGGACGATCTGCCGGGGTACGTGATCACCTGGGAACCCGCGCTCTTGCGGCACTTTACGGCGCGTTTCGCGAGAACGTGAGTGGGGCGGACGTTCCGGCGTCGCGATGTTGGACGGCGCTCACCGGATGGCCGATCGTTACCCGAATGTCCGGACGTCAACACGTCTCGCCGGTATGAGGGTCGACATAACAGGCGTCGGCGGAGATTTGGCGAGAGATGCGCAGTTCCCGCTCGAGCTTGCGTAGAAAGGGTTGAATGTCGGAGCCGGAGTAACGGTCGCCGCTATCGTCGATGACGGGTAGATCTTCCTGAGGACCGTCGAACTCCTCGGCTGAGCGGACGTGATGGGCCGCGACCATTTGTTCGAGGCGCGATTGGATCTCATCCGCCTCCTTGCTGTCGCGCTGCCGAAAAAGCGTGATCATCGGCTTTCGAGAATCGTATTAGAGAAGCCATTCGAGGGTCATCAGCTCCGGGCCCGAGCCGTCGAATTCCATGCGGGTTGCGGCGATAGGGATTCCAGTTTCGATGAGATTCATTCTTCGGGCTATGCCTTTCCAACCGAACTGCAATCGTTTCGGCCCCGGTTTTGTGAGGACTTATGCACTCTCGAAATCCGGCTTGAGCTTTCCGAGAAACGTCTGTCGAAGCTTGGCGACTTTCGGCGCAATCACGACCTGGCAGTACGGCTGCCAGGTGTGGTTCCGGTAGTATTCCTGATGGTGAGCCTCCGCCGCATAAAAGTCGGAGAGCGGCTCAACCTCCGTTACGATGGGATCGTTCCACACGTCGGCGTCCTCGAACTCGCGGATGACGTCTTCGGCCGTCTGGCGCTGGACATCGTCGTGATAGAGCACGATGGATCGGTACTGCGTCCCGACGTCCGCCCCCTGCCGATTCTCGGTCGTAGGGTCGTGAAGCGTGAAAAACACCTCTAGGAGCTCTCGAAATGCGATCTCCGCAGGGTCGAACGTGATCTGCACGACTTCGGCGTGGCCGGTTCGTCCGGAGCAAACCTGCTGGTACGTGGGATTCGGAACGTCGCCGCCCGCGTAGCCGGAGACGACCTCGCGCACGCCGCGGAGCTGCTCGAATACGGCTTCGAGGCACCAGAAGCATCCGCCTCCTAGCGTGGCTTTCGACACGGACTCGCTCATCATCGCGTTGGGGAATTTGTGGGCTCTTGCAAGGTTCTTGAATCGCCGGGCGCCGCATTTGGTTCGCACGCGTGGTTGGCTGGTTCACACGCGTGGTTGGCGCGCGTGGGTTTCGAGCGTGCTCAGTGCGGGCGTGCGTGACGGCCATGGTCGCTGCGCTGCGCCTCAAACCACCGATGCACGGCGGCGGCCAACGCCGAATCATCGGTCGAGTAGCGGATTTGCCCGCCGTCCGGCAGGTCGCCGTATGTGACGGAAAGCCGGTCGGCGCCCGCACTCATCTCCGTGAGCCCCGGCATGTCTTCACCATGAATTTGCGACGGATCCGTGAAATCTCCGTCCGCAAACCGTTCCGCCTCCTCGCGAAGGTGCGCGCGGATGAGCGGGATCTGCGTGCTGTCACTGGCGTCGGTAGCGACGACCCGCTGTATCCCGCCATAGGGATGATTCTCGAAGACGTGCATCGTCTTCTCGAGGTCGAACGTCATGATCTCCGCACCGCGGGAGGCGACTTCTTCCTGGCGCGACGCGTCGTCGCACCCCCCGACGAGGAGAAGCATGGCGAAGGCTACTCTCTTCATCATCGGTTCTCCCATGGAACAATCGCATCGAGCCGCTCGAACAGGCGGCGCGCACGGGCAGCACCATCCTCCCGATTCGCCGAATAGATCCAGAAATTCTCCAGATCCCACACGTTCATGAGCGGTTGCAGCGTGCCCTGCGATTTGTGCTCGGCGATGTGCCAGTTCACGATCACGTGATAGGAAAGCAGGCTGTCGGAATCTAGCGGGCTGCGCCGATCAAATTGGTAGAACGGTCCTGATGTGGTGGTACGCGTAGTCGGATAGCCCTCGAGGGCCGAAAAGCTCACCGTATCGCCATCCGCCACGGTCGTAGGCACGCCGCCGATGACGACCGGGGCGTCATTCCCCATTCGCTCGGCAGCTCGCAGCGCGGCGATCGTGGCGGCTTTGTGATGACCGTGCTGGAAATCCATCGGCAGCAGCGTGAAGACGAAGTCGTACTCGCGCCGCGTCATGATCTCCTCTACGCGGTCGACGATCCGGTCGTAGTCCCAGACGTGCTCGATGACGGTGTCGGGATTTTGGGTGTACATGTGATCGTAGGCGTCGAGGAAGAAGACGTTGCGCAGGCCCAAAATCTCGCCGCCGGCGAGCATTTCCTGTTTTCGGACGGCCGGCAGGAAATCGCGGGCTTCGGGTTCGACGGCGAGCGTCTTATGGTAGATCGGCTCGGCCAGCATGGCGTAGTCAAAGCCGCCGCTTCCGTCGGTCAGAACGGCGACGTCCACCTGTCCGTCCAGGAAATGCGTAATCGCGTAAAGGGCGGCCGAATAGCTGACCTCATCGTCGGGGTGCGCCTGGACGGAGAGCACTTGCAAAGGATCGTGTTGGGCGCAAGCCGGCCCCACGAGGACTGATACGACGGTGAGGATTAATACGGCCGTGAGGACACTGATCGCTCGAATCGACATGGGCTGCTGGGATGGCTGCGAGGGACGTACCTTCTTTCGGTTCCTCGACTACATAGCCCGCACGGGTACGCGCACTTCGGTATTCTCCCACTGGAGGACCATGTCGGCGCCGTTGCCGGCCTCCTCAAATTCGATCGTGAATTGATCGACGGCTTCGTCGATGCGGCTCGATGGAACGGTCAGCGTGAGCACGTCATTCGCCGGATCGAATACCGGGGTAAACGTTTGGGTCGACGGGTCGAAGTTGCCCGTACCGTCGAGGCCCAGGTACGGGCTCACGTGGATGACCCACTCGTCCGCATTCGGCTCGGTAAAGATGGAATAGGTGCCGGCATCGAGGTGTTGTCCACCGAGCATCACGTCGCCGGTAACCGTGATCTCCGTCGCTTCGTTGGCACCCGTGCGCCAGACTTCGCCGAACGGCACGAGGAATGTCTGGTCGTCCGTGTTGGCGCCGAAGATTTCGCGGCCGCGGACGTAGGGACGCCCGTAGGTGACCTTGACATACGTGTCTCCGACATGGGTTTTTGCGATGCCGATGGGGCTGGGCCGCCGCGACGGGTGGAGGTCCTGGGCGAGGGTTTCGTAGGCGTCAAAGGCTAGAACGGCCAAAACGAGGGCTGCGATAGTGAACAAGTTCAGGTGCTTCATGGCTGAATCATTTACGATGGATGGTTGGGCCGTGAATGTACGTATTGATGTGATGACGGATCAACCTATCGGCACAGCGAATTCCCGCGCGTGGCTGAAGATTTGATCCTGAGTTTAGGTTGGTTCCGGCCGCTGCGCTAGCGGATGACGGCGAGCTTTTCGATGCGCTCGGATACGTAGCGCTCGCCGTCCGCGCCGTCGACAGTGACGCGGAGTTTGTACAGGTAGATGCCGGATGCCGGCGCGTTGAAGTCCTCGTCGCGCCCGTTCCAGGGTATCTGGACGGGTCCGGTAGGCAGAATTCCTGAGGGTACGGCTTCGTCCGTCTCGATGGTGCGAATAGGGCGACCGGCGAGGGTGTATATGCGCACCTGCACGTCCGCTGCGGTGCCGGGCGGCTGGTTGTGTTCGAAGACAAATCGGGTGAAGCCGCTCGTGGGATTTGGGTAGTTGAAGACGTTTCGAAGGACGAGCCCGTCATCGGCGGCGACGAAGAAATCGAGAGACTCGGTCGTGGAGTTGTTGAGGATGTCCCAGGCGCGGACGGAGAGGGTGTGCGGGCCGTCGTCCAGGTCGACGGGATAATCTTCGAAGGAATATGTAATGCGGCCTCTCTTATAGGATGCCGGGTCGCTCTCGAATTTTGAGCCGACGTCGACGGCATTCTGTTCGTCGTGGTCGACAACGAGGAGTGTTTCGTGACCCACGCCGGCGCCCGCGGAGTTAATGCCGGAGTCGTCAGCGAGCTTGATGAGAAGTTTGGGCGTGGCGGCGGTGAGCCCGCCGGAGACAAACGTGGTGTCGTTCAGGAAGAGCTCTATCTCCGGGCCGATCGTTTCGGTGGGCGGATTCTCGGCGGTGCCGCCAACGGTGACGTCCTCCGTCGCACCGGCCGCGTGATCGGTCGAGCTGTGAGCATAAAGGCTGATGCGGCCGGATTCGTTGCTGTAGGAGATGTCTTTCGGGATGATGAATGCCGCATCGAACCGGCCCGCACGCACCGGTACCGTACCGCGCCAGATCACGTCCTCGCGCACCATGTAGTAGTTTTGGGGCATGGCGGAAACATCATCTTCGTCTAATTGCACGCGCCGCTGCGCGTCGAACACGCTCACATGTAGATTTCCATTGAACTCGGGATCTACCTGATCTCGACGATCGCGGACGGCGCCTTGAAGCGTGATTTCTTCGAGGGCGCGGAGCTGTGGCCGAGCAGAGAGGGGCGACTCATTGACGGCCTCGATGACGGCGTGCCGGGACGGCAGACCGATTCTGAGGGTCGGATCGCCGAGCAGGCTGAATTTGCGATTGTTACCCTCCAGCCCTACCGGGACATTTTTCGTTCGCCGAAGGACCTCCCCGAGCCGCGGGGGAAGGCCGTCGGCATCGGGCTCGAAGAGCGCGGCATTAAGGGCGCGATTCAGGCCTACATTCAGCGTAGTTATTGTGCGGCTGGTGTGGACGAGCCGGACCGTCGTCATCAGGGCGACGGCGCCGCCGTTCGGATTGAGCAGGAGCACCTCGGCACCGCTTTGCTCGCGGCCGAGGTCCCACCAACCAAAGGAACACGTGGCGGTGATGAATAGGGGAAGCCGGTCGATGTTCTGCAGGGCTTCCGCGTCACTTCGCGTGAAAATTTCCTCCTGTGCGAGCCCGGATTCGCCCCCATGGCCGCTGTAGTTCATGATGAGGACGCCGTCGTTGAGGGCCGATTTGACGTCGCGTTCAACGCCCGGTAGCCGCCATCCATTTCGGAAGTCCCTCACATAAGAGATGCCGTAAATTTTCTTGAGATTCAGCCGGGGTTGAACTTGTCCGACCAGTTGGGCAACGACGTCCGAGTTTTGCGTGTGCAGGTCCGGTTCTCCTTCCAGACTTCCGCTGAGGCCGTTGTACCCGTCGTCCGCGACGAAGAGATAGCGGCTGCGCCAAGGTCCGTACGTCGAAGGATTTTCGTAGTGCTTGATTTTGGCGACGACGGCTCGCGCTTCCTCGACCGTCTGCACGGGAAAGCGCCCGATGCCGAGATCGACGCGCTCGGCGCCCCTGCAGGCATAACAGCCCGGCCAATGCCAGTCTCCTTCGTTGTCGTCGAGCAAGCCGAAGTAGTCGTCGCTCGTGTAGGACGTGACGGGGTGAAGTGACTCCTCCGTTTCGTAGGGTGGGATCCAATTCTGGAGCGTCGCTTGCTGGGTGTCGAGACCGAGATTTCGATAATTGACGTGTCCGTCGCCGAATAAGAGAACATACCGCAGACGCGCTGTTTCCGATGGTGCGCGATCATACAGGAATTTCAGATAGTCGCGGAGGCCGCGCACGTCGTGGAGTCCTCCGGAGAACTCGTTGTAGATCTCACGGATGTCCGCAACGAGGACCTGGAGTCCCTCTTGCCGCCGGTGCTCCGCCAGTTCTTCTGCCGGTCCGATGAATTCGTCCGGCGTGACGATAACGAATTCGGGATAGGTCGTCGTGCCGTGCAGATTCTGGTTTGGAATGCGCCGCGCTGCGTCGACCGGCAGCGGGCGGGCTGTTTCGGCCACGAATGCACGCAGCTCCCGCGGGCGAGCAGGATCGCCGGCTTCGACCTGAATTTTGTACGTGGATGATCCCTCCGCCCGGACGGCAACGTCGCGGACGTCGGTGGGATCGGTGACGTCCCACACGTACGGGGCGGCTGTGAATCCGCTGAGGAGTATCTCGAAGCGTCCGGCGCGACCGGGCGGCGTTGTGAAGTGCAGCATGTCGGCCTGCGCCGTGAGGGACATCGGATAGAAGATGCGAATCCAATCCGCCGCCGCTTCATGCGCGCCCTCGGTCGCAGGGTCGAGACGCATCGACAGACTGAGTGGCTCACCGGCGGGGAGGGGGTAGGTGAAGGAGGCCGTGCTCGGTCGCGCGGCCGGCGATTCTGTGGCGGGGCTGACCGTGCCGCGAGCGCGCTCTTCGGCAAGGAATTCGCCATCGGCTTCGAAGAGCAATGTTGCGGCCGGATTGGATGCAATGGCGACGCGTGCGCGGACGTCGATTTGCGAGCCGTCGTAGCCGTGCAGCGTCAGGGCGCTGATTAGATCGCGTGTGGAGCCGGTACGGATGGTCTGGCTGACCCACGTATGGCCGGTCGGATTCTCGCGACTCCACATAAATTCGTCGAAGTCGCGGACGTACCGGCCGGTCGCTTTCGAGATCGACTCGGCGTCGCCGTAATTCGGGTACGTCGATTCGTCAATCGATTCCGGTTCGTTCGTGGATTCGATTTTGAGGAAGTAGTAGTTGACGTTGGAAAAGGGATGGACGTAATGCTCCCATTCGTCCGTTTGGGCGTTGAACGTCCAACCTGTCGGGCCCTTCGCGTAAAATAGGATTCGGTCGCCCTCGTCGAAGCGTCCGTCGCCGCCGCCGACGCGATGGACGGCGTTCTCGACGAGGTCCGCCGGCCGTGGTGCGTCGTTTCTTGCCGGCAGCGGCCGCCCTCCGTTCCCGAAGATTCGAATGTCGTCCGGATCGATAGCATCGGGCGAAATATCCAGGCCCTCAACGTTCGATAAGAACGAACGATCGATCACGTAGACGCCTTCGGCGGACACCGGAATCTTGAAGACGGCGCCGTCGGCCAGGGCGCTCTCGGTGATGCCGAGGTGGGGATTGTTGGCGACGCGCTCGTTCAGCTTAGGCGCGCCGCCGCGATAGCGAACGGCAATGCGGAGGCGTCGATAGCGACGGACGGTGCCGCTGGAGGTGTCATACGCAAGCAGGCGAGACGTCACGGAAATGACGGGTCGTTTCCGGCTCATTCCGAGATCTTCTGCGTAGACGATGGGTCCGGTGACGCTCTGGAACCATGTGCTGGTGTCGGAGCGCGTCGGCAGGCGAAGGTCGCTGTACTCGGCGGCTAGGATGGTTACGTCCGGATGCTCGAGCGAGGGAAGATCGAGCGTTTCGGAGGTCTCTGGAACGCCCAGAGAGAGCGCCCGTGCCGCAGCCAGATCGAAGATCGTGATCGCCGTTGAGTCGACGATGGTTTGAAGCGGGATCGGCCATTTTGCCTCGATCTCGAGAACGAGGCCCTCCGGATCGGAGTCGAGCGTCGTCCATTGAATGTCTTGCGCCACCGACGACATGGTCGTGATGAGTGCGACGATGACGGCGGCGGACGCCGTCTTAGAAAACAATGATGCCGAGGGCATGGGACGAGGCGCGGCCGGACTCCGTCACACGGGACGGCGCCGGGGAAGCGGTGCTGTTACGAACTTCAATCCAGAAGATCCGACGCTCTGAATACGGTCGGAATAACGTCGTTCGTAACGGTCGTAGTCGATACGCACAAATGAAATGAGATGGGCGGATAGCCGGGGTAAAAGCTAATCTGCGGGGTGCGGATTAACAAGACGTCGGTGCAGATGGGCAAGCGGAGTGTGCCCTATTCCATATCCGAAGGCGAACTCACGATGCCGGCATTTTGGGGCGCTGTGCTAGGCAGTGGCGGTGACGGTGACGGTGACGGTGGCGGTGACGGTGGCCGTGGCGACGGTGGCGGTGGCGACGGTGGCGGCATGGGTTAGGTTGTATTATGGGTTGGGCTGTTTTTCTCGAGCCTGATTGAAGTGGGTTTCGTACGTACGTTTTGGAAAGGTAACACGCGCCGGGCATCGTACTGCCGGGCGAGTAACGTATTACGAACGCGCACGAAGGGGGCTTCAGACGATGTTTTCTAGGCCGATGTAATTCCGGAGGGCGGCTTTGCGACGTCGGACGAGCCATCCAGGTCTTTTGGTATTACTCTCCCGCTTTGGTGTTACTTCCAGGCACGGTGTTACTTTTCCAAATTGTGCGTACAAAACAGGATTGTTCAGGGCTCTGAAAGGCGGATCACAGTCCCTCGACTTCGGTGAGTTACGTCCATGCTTCTCTCCGTCGGAGCCCAGTGCCGCCAGGTTTGTTAACATGATGTAGCGAACGTCAGCGGGGCAGCGTGTGTACGCCAATCGGCCCCGGTTCGGCGGCGACACCGCGGTACTCGGCGGGCGGGCTCGAGGTCTCCAGCGTTACGAGCGGAGTGATCGTGAGGTCCGAGGAGCTCGTGCTGATGTTGTGCACCTCTACCGCCAGCACATTTCGTCCGGTCGGGAGCAGACTCTGCGGATTGGGAACGTCGAAACGTTCAGGGATACCGCACTGATAGATGTCGGCTTCGTGCAAACCGTCCGCTACGCGCGTCGCAATATCTGCCCCATTCAAGATCCGATTCATAGCCGAGCGGGCTTGCGCCTTCACGCTCGTTAAACTTGTCGATCTTCCGCCGATACCCTAAACGTTCCTCCTTTCGGCGCAGATCCACCGAGAGAAGGATTCGATCGACTGGAGCAATGAAACCTATGAAGATGGTCTCGCCCGAGAAACATAACGGAGCGTCCTTATCCTCATCCTCGACAGGCGCTTTTCAGGCGCAAATCCTGGACGCCATGGCGCAGCCGGTGATCGCGACGGACGTCCATGGAGCCGTCACCTATTGGAATCGCGCCGCCGAGGAGCTTTGCGGCTGGACGTCCGACGAGGTGCTGGGTCGCGATGTGGTCGAGGTCATGACGACCGATTCGACCCACGGCCCGGCCCAGAATATCATGGACGGCGTGCGCGATGGTCGAAGCTGGACGGGCGAATTACTCGTTCATCGGCGGGACGGCTCAGCGATTTCGGCATTGATCACGGCCAGTCCATTTTGTGATGCCGGGGGCATGTTGGCCGGTCTGGTGGGCACCGTGACGGATATCAGCGAGCAAAAGCGGGTCAACGAAGACATCCTCCAGACGAGATCAGGGTATGAGCGGCTTGTCAATCATCTCGACGGCATCGTCTGGGAGGGATCGGTCGACGTCGCGTCGGGAAAGTTTACATTTACGCTCGTGTCTGAGCAATTGCGAGAGATTCTCGGCTATGAGCCGCAGTCCTGGATCGAGGACGCTTCGCGATGGGTGGCGGCGATCCACGCGGAGGATCGATCCTGGGCTCCGGCCGCCTGTATGGCGGCAAGCCGGGATCGGCACAATCATGCGCTGGAGTATCGAATGGTCAGGGCAGACGGAGGCGTCGTGTGGCTGCGCGATCTCGTGCACGTCGTCGATACGGATGGAGACGTCGTCACGTCGGCCGGTGTGATGATCGACATCACCGAACAGAAAGAGGCCGAGAGAACATTACTCGCTGCGAAGGAGAAGGCGGAGGAGCTGGCACGTCTGAAGTCGGCCTTTCTCGCAAACATGAGCCACGAGATCCGGACGCCCCTCACGAGCATCATCGGATTCGCCGAAATTTTGGAGGCCGACCCGACAAGTGAAGTCACCGCCAAGGCTCAGCTGATCAGGGGTGCGGGCCACCGGCTCATGATGACCCTCGATTCCGTGATGGATTTCGCGCAGCTCGAGAGCGGCGCGCTGCGCCTCGACGCCACCCAGCTCGACGTCGTAGCCCAGGTGAGAGATCTGCGGTCGATGTTCGAACAACATGCCCAGCAAAAGGGCCTCTATCTGAAGTTCGACTGCGACCGCCCTCAGGTTCTTGCCTATGCCGACGCAGGAGCCCTTTTCAGGGTACTCTCCAACCTGGTGAGCAATGCCATCAAGTTCACCACGGAAGGTGGCGTCTGCGTTAAGGTCAGAGAGGCAGGTGACTATGTTTTCATCGATGTCGTCGACACCGGCATCGGCGTCGCCGAGGATTTTCAGCCGAGGCTGTTTGAGGAGTTCAAGCAGGAGTCCGAGGGATTTTCACGCAACTACGAAGGCGTCGGTCTCGGTCTTTCCATTACAAAAAGACTGGTGGATCTGATGGGCGGGACCATCATCGTAACCAGTCGGAAGAATGCAGGCAGCACGTTCTCCGTTCGCCTGCCGACCCGCGTATCACGGTCAGAAGTAGGAGGCACGACGTCCCACGTAAATGCGGAGCCGCGTCCACGGGTCGCGAGCATACTCGTCGTCGAGGATCAGGATGACGCGCAGCATCTGCTCCGGCACTTACTGCGCCCAACGTATCATGTGGATCTTGCCACGACGGCCGAAGATGCGCTCGCGGCAGCCGAAGGCCGCGCCTACGACCTCATCATCATGGACATCAATCTTGGCGGCACGAGCCGAAATGGTTCGGAGGTGCTCAAGGTGCTGCGACAGTGGCCGGCCTATGCGGCCGTGCCCGTCGTGGCGTGCACGGCGTATGCTCTTCCGGGCGACGAAGAACGGTTCATCGCGGAAGGGTTCGACGCCTATCTCGGTAAGCCCTTCAGGAAGTCGGATCTTTACAATCTGCTAACGGCACTTTTGCCGGACGACGAGCAGTAGTCGATCACGCCGACTATTTAGATCGCCGCCTTCAGCGTACCGGCATGGTTGTCGAATGCACGTCAGCCGGCTCCGAGCAGATCCTCCTGTGGCTGTGCGCTGTAAACGAGCATTACGCTTCCCACGGCGTTCACCAGCTCGTTGAGACGCTCTCCATACGCCTGGGACTGGTCGGCCTCGGGAATTTGCATGCCGAGAATGGAGAGGTCGGCATCCCTGCTGTGCTCGGACAGAAGCTGATGCACCGGCATCCTTTGCGGGCGCACGATAATTCGCGGCGTGGCGGCGACGCGCACTTCCTCGAGGAGCGATTCCATATGTGCCTGTGTTTGCGCGCGGCCGGTCTCGTGTTCAATGATGCGGGAGAGGCGAAGCTCAGCCTCCCCCCAGTCGCCGTGCCGGCTGATCACGTGGCCCAACAGCAGCATCAGATCCGCATTGCCGCCCCGACCTCCCCACCAGACGTCAATTACGTGTCCCGCACCGAATCCGCGTTCGGGATCAACCCTCAGAAAGAGCACCGATTTGCGAAGGTCGGCCATGTTTCGAAGTACCTTCATCAGCGTGGTGCGGCCTCCAGGCGAATCGCTCCATCCCATCAAAACGGTATTAGATTCAAGAGCACCTACCCCATGCGCCTGCACGACGGAAACCGCACCCTCCGAAAAATTCGCGACGGCATGCGCCTCGGCAAACGCCGCCATTCGCCGGTTCTTAATGTAGGCGCGAATCCTGTTCTGCGCCCGCTCGCGAAGCGCGGGGATGTTCATCTGTTCGAGCGGCCCGGCCAGGAGCTGCATGAACGTGACGATGCCGCGCCCCAGGCTGAGCCACTCGGCAAGCCGCACGAGATGCTCGCGGTTATGTGGTTGTCCGGTAAACGCCACGATGTTCGGACGCCAGTTACGTCCATGCGACGGCGGACGGTGCTCCAGGTTCAAGAGGGCATAACGAGCGAGCGAGGTCCAGATGCCGCTCCACACATCCCCGAAGGAGCGTACCACGTTGCGTCGCGTGAGCCAGAAGAAGATGCCGTACGAGACGACGATGGCAACGATCGTCGCCGGCACATTGATCAAGAACATCGCGCCGTAGCATCCGAATCCCCCCAGCAGCGAGACGATCGTCGGCACTCTGAATCGGGGGCGGAAGCTTGGATTTCCGACGAGCCGCTCGATTCCCGCTACGAGGTTCACCATCCCGTAGGTGTTCAAGAAGAACATCGTGATGATGGGCGCGACGAAGTTCAGGTCACCCATCCAGATAACTGAAAGCGCGACGAAGCCCGTGACGAGAACGGCGGCTCGGGGCTCGGTGGGCGAGCCCATCTCGGCGGCCAGCCACGACGGCGCAACGCCGTCGCGAGAGATCGCCTGGAGCGTGCGCGGAGCGGCGAGGACGCTGCCGAGCGCCGAGGAGAGCGTCGACGCCGCGACGCCCGCCAGAATGAGCGCCGGCACGCTCGCCACCTCTTCCATGGCGAGGTTTACGGAGATCAGCGTGTCAGCGGAGAGCTGGAAGGCAAACCAGATGGCCGCCGCGACATAAACGAACGCCGTCACGACGATTGAAGCGATCGTTCCGCGCGGAATGCTTCGGCTTGGATCTTTCAGGTCGCCCGACATGCTGATACCGACTTCGATGCCCGTTACGGCAGGGAAAAAGACGGCGAAAACGATCCAGAAGCTGATTCCTCCCGTGTACTGAGGCGTGAGATTCGGTTGGACGAAATCACCCCATCCGCCCGTGAAAAATGAGATCAGGGCGGCGACCAGAACGGCCAGGACAACGTACTGGATGCGAAGGGCGAAATCCGCGCCGACGTAGGCGACGACGACGAAGACGATGGCGACGATCGTCGATACGAGGCGTGGGTCGAACGCGGCGATGAACGCAACGTTCATCATCGCCTCGGTAAAGCCGATGATGTAGAAGGCGACGGAGATCGCCTGCGAGAGGTAGAGGGGGATGCCGATCGCGCCGCCGATCTCGAGCCCTAGCGAACGCGAGATCAGGTAATAGTTTCCGCCCGCCTTTACGTCCATGCTCGTCGCGATAGCCGAGAGCGATAGACCCGTCATGAACGAGATGGCGTTGGCCAACAGGATGATCGCTAGCGATCCCCAGAGGCCCGCCTGCCCGACGACCCAGCCGGTTCTCAAAAAGAGGATGATACCGAGGATCGTAAGGACGTTCGGCGTGAAGACGCCTTTGAAGGTCCCGAAGCGGGCAGTGACGGATTGTGCCGTTGTTGAACTCGCCGTCATGATCCCGAATCGGTGGGTAGGCCGAAGATGATTGTGCGTCCAAAGTATAGGAACCGGCCGAGTTTTCCACGCCGATAGATTGCCTTCGGCGATGATGGGTTGCGTCTATGTCGTGGTGCGACTGGCCGATAAGGCGAAGAAATCCGCAGGGGATACGGTGACGGGTTGCGTCTATGTCGGGG
>CAZART010000059.1:14986-31212 GCA_964487555.1 uncultured Rhodothermales bacterium | reverse complement strand
GCGTCCCAGTACGCGGGCTCATCCGCCTCAAAACCGCCGTTCGTGAGGAGATTCACGTCCGCTGCCGCGCTGTGTAATTGGGCTGAGGCGGTCGGGACCGTCAATGCCGACAGCACGAGAACGGCCGTCAAGAGCGCAGCCGTTGAAAATCTTATCAAAGTGTTCATGAAAGCCACCTGTGGTGTATCGTGTTGATGCTTGGTTGAATGCTGAGGGTACGTGGATGCCGAGTCACTGTCTGCGGCCATCTTGTTTCGGTTTGTTGGATGTCTCTGCATGCGACGGCTTCGCCTCGAGCGGCCGCCGCTGAAGGCTCGAATATCGTATCACGAGTTCCGTAGAAATTTTGACGCGGTGACTGCTCCGAGCATAACGCACTTCGCGCTCCGGCGACTCGGACAACAAATCGTTCAGATGGCGCAGCGCGACTTCGCCGAGCTGCTCCTTGAAGACGCGCACGGTCGTCAGCGGCGGCATTGCATCCGCCGCTCCGGGAACGTCGTCGAAACCGACGACGGCCAGCTCATCCGGTACGTCCCGGCCTAACTGGCGGGCTGCTTCCAGCACGCCGAGCGCGAGCGCGTCGTTTACGCAAAAGACCGCCGTAGCGTCCGATTTCACGAGCGAACTCGCCAGTGCCAACCCCGTGCTTCGTTCCGGCTTGGCATCGTGCGACACGAACAACAGGTCCGGATCCTCGCTGATGCCGAACCCGGCAAGGGCCAGCCGATAGCCGTCGTGACGTTCCTGCAGACTCGGATGATCGAGATCGGCGCCGAGAAAGGCGATGCGCCGGTGCCCCCGCGCAATGAGATGCTCGACGGCCTCGCGCGCACCGCTCTGGTTGTCGATCATGACCGACGGACATCCGTCCGCGTCGAAGTCTACGAGGACGATCGGCACATCCATGCTGCGGACCTCTTCAATAAAGCTCGTGTCGACTTTCCCGGCGATGAGCAGGCCGTCGACGTTGCGCTCCCGCAAGAACCGCGGCGTGTGCCGGCCCGGCTCGTATTGCTCGGGGATCGTCGTGAGCAGCACGTACAGATTGTGGTTGCGTGCCTCGAATTCGGTGCCGAGAAAGACGCGCGTGTAGAACGGCTCGCTGCGGGTGAAGTGGTCTTCGCGGACGACAAAACCGACGTTGCCCGTGCGCCGCGTCGCAAGGTGCCGGGCCGCCCCGGTGGGGACGTAGCCCAGGCGATCGGCCGTCTGAAGCACGCGCTCGCGGGTGTCCGGACTTACACCGTCCTTCTCATTCATTACCAGCGAGACGGTGGAGATGGAGACATCCGCCTCCGCGGCCACATCTTTGATCGTACTTCTGCGCTGGGATTCAGGCTTGCTCAATCGGTTTTGCGAATGTCGAGGTCTGCGAATCTTCGGGCGTCGCGCCAGACCGCCTCTACTAAAGCGTGCAAATCGAAAGGTTTACTAAAGCGTTTCGATTCCTAGAGTACGGAAACGCTTTCAGTGGATCAAGAGCGGCCTACATAAAAGATTTGGGTGCCCGCCTAACGCACGAGGACGAGCGGCCGCCGGACGGAAGCATCACCGGCCCTGAGTTCAATCAGATAGATCCCTGAAGCAGCAGGAGATCCGCCGTCCGTTCGCCCGTCCCACCGGACGGCGTGGACGCCGGCGGGCTGCTCGGCGTCGGTGAGGATCGCGATGCGTTGTCCCAGCAGGTTGTAGATGTGGATGGTGACGCGGCCCGACGTCGGCGTTTCATAACGCAGCGTCGTGGTCGCCGTGAATGGATTCGGATAGGGCGGATGGATCGCGGCCGCTGCCGGAAGGGATGCGGGACGATCGACCGGCACGGCCTCGGCATACAACGCAAGCAGGGCATTCGTCGAAAGCGGGTAATCGAAGATCCGCACGTCGTCGAGGACGCCTGCGAAGTTATACTGATCGTTGTCCGGCAGCACCTGTCCGAGCGTCAAATCGACGCCGGTGGCTAACAGCCGGCCGCCATGAGCGTCGATTGCGTCGAGCGCACCATCTAAATAGATCTCGACGTCCGAGCCGTCGTAGCGCACTACGACGTGGTACCAGACCCCGGTCCGGATCGTCGTTTCCGAGTCGACGTCCTTGACGCCCTGATCCGTCTTAATCGTCCACCGCACGCGCTCGTCCGTCACCGAGACCTTCCATCGCCGCTCCCAGTTACCATGGGAGATAGGGTAGGCTTCGCGCTCGAACATCTGGTCGGCCCGCATCCAGAAAGCCACCGTAATTCCATCTCGAAAGTTCAGGCGAACGCTGTTTGGAATGCGGATCGCGTCGTTCTCCCCGTCAAACCGATATGCGCTCGACGGCGCACCCTCGCGATTGGCCGACGGCACGGCGCCCGCGACCGCGCCGTGGTGTCCGAACCCACTCGCATCGTCCGCGCTGCCGTCGAGCGGGTAAAACGCCACCAGGTCCCCCGCCCCGCCCGCGGTGAAATCGCGGACGACGACCGCCGCACTTGCTTCGGCGGCCGCACCCCCCTCGGATTCCGCCCGGCATCGCACCTCAACATCAATCTCATACCACGGCGCCTGCCACGTCACCGCCGGTCCGCTGCCCGAGAAAGAACCCGCATCCGCCTCCCACGAAAACGTAAGGCCGGTTGGATCTTCCGCCGTGCACGTCAGCGCGCTCATCCCCCCGAGATCAACCTTTCGCGGATCCGCCGTAACCGCCGTAATCACCGGGGCGGAAGCTATTACGTCCACCTCCATCCGCTCCGACGCCTCCTCCCCCTGCAGCCCCCGCACCACGCACGTAATCCCGACGGAACCTTCCAGATCGGGAGCCACCCACTCCACAACAGCTTCCCCTCCCCCCACGAGTCTTCCGCCCTCTACGTGCCATTCGTACTCCTCGGCATGCTCCGCCGTGCAATACAGCCGGTTCTCGCTTCCCGGTTGCACCGTTCCGGGATCGACGCCGAGACCCTTCACCCGCGGCAGTGGATGATCGGCCGGCTGCGCCGAGCGGTAGTCCACGACGACGCCATCGGCGAACATCTTGCCGTCCTCGTAGATAACCGTGGCGTTCTGTGGGATGATCACCGCGAGGACGGCCTCATCCGGTGGGATCTGGATGGAGGCCGCCCCCGTCGCGGCTTGCACCAGATAGGTATTCGTGACGGCGTCGTAGACGGCGTAGGTACCCTGTTCGAACGGGACTTCGACCGTGCGAACTTCTGCATACGGATTGTAAATGAGGTACGTCGGATGCGCGTCGGATTGGAAAAAATCCGTCTTCCTTGCATCGAGCCGCAGGATGCCCGGCACGGCCGTCGTATCGATCATCCCACCGAAAATGCCCGCGTGAGAAGACCCATACAGCGCCAGATTTGTGGCACCCCAGCCGCCGTCGATGGCGTCGCCTGTGGCATAGGGTGAACGGTTGAATTTGAACTGCCGGAGTGCTTCATGAGCAATCACGGACCGTGGGTCGAACTCGCGCGCCCATGCGTCGCTGTCCTGCAGGCTGTCCGGCAAGAATTCCGTGTAGAAAAGCCGTGCAGCGTTGGCCGCATTGAGCATCCACTTGCCGACGGCGCGGGCGAACCGGTCGTCGTATCGGACGAGCGGAACGAGAGCTCCGGCCTGCTCGAACGTGTTCATCGCGAAGGCATAACCATTCGACCCGGCCTCTCCGACGAGCCCGTGAACGTCGTATATACCCCAGGTGCCGAGAATAACGCCCCAGTTGCGAATGGGACCCACGTCGAACGTCCAGTTGATGATCTTCTCGACGTCGTAGTCGGTCCTCAGCTCGGCATTCATGCGGGCGGCGGCGTACGCGCCGTAGGGGAGCTGCAACTCGTAGGACGGATTCGATGAAAGGCCGTTCAGATACTCCATGGCCCATTCAGCTCCCTGACGGTACTGCATCTCGCCGGTCTCGACGAAGGCGTGATACAGCAGCCAGGCAATGGCCCCGGCCGACTCCGGCTCGGGCGGATTCTGCGTATTCGGCGTCATGCTGGACAGATGCCAGCCGCGATAGGTCATCTCGGGCGAAGTCCACGGCGCGGCGCTTCCGCCCATCGCCGCGACGGCGGCGAGCCACCGATCGGCCACTGCGGAAAATTGCTCGTCGAAATGCGCTCCGAACCGGTCGGCATCGGGATGGAGATCGTAGAGCTGGTAGAAAAAGACATTCGGCATCGTGTCATACCACCAATCACCGCCGCTCGTGGTGACCGGATGATTGAGGTAGACGTCTTCGGCCGGACGCCGATTGAACCACTCCTCGGCCATCAACACCCAGTTTCGGCCGTACTGGTCCGTTTTGTCGGCCCCCGCGAGCGTTGCTCCCACCAGGGCGGGCAGTGCATTGATGGCTTCGGCCGACTCGGGATACGGGGTGCCTACGACCGTATGAAGTCCGAAGGACGGATGTTCAGGGTAATTGACCGTGTTTCGATTGATCCAAACGAGCGGCAAGTAGTCGCCCGCTTGATTCACGTCGAATACGAGGGAGTCGTAGGCCAGGGCGACGGCGCGCCAGTCGCGCATCTCATAGGGCTGCGGCAGGTTCGGCATGGCCTCTACGCGAGGAATGTCGATCTGCTGCGCGAGGGCCGACGGGGAGATGCACAGCGCCGCGGCCATCATCAGAATGGAAACGCTCCGCGTCGAAAACCGGGCTCTTCCTGGTATGATCATGCAGGGGTCCGTGTACTTTCTTCCCCGATTTTATCGAAACGTTTCGATAAGGTCGGCTCGCGCGCAGGGATTGTCAATGGATAATCTCCAGGCACGCGTGATCTCGGTACAGGCGTTATCGTAGGAAGGCACGTTCCGTCGCGGCGAGTGCGATGTCGAGACTGCGCAGCCCTTCACGCACGTCGGCCCGCACCTGATGGGTTGGGTCGCGAACGGCCGCGACGACGTCGGCCATCATGGCTCGTAGCGCGTCGGCGTAGGCTGCCGACTTGGACAACGGAAGCGCGAACTCGGCCCGGATCTGCTCGGTAACCTCGTAGTGCACTCCGCCGGAGTAAATCTGGCGTCGAGCCAGGTCTCTCGAACGTCTTACGCCGGCCTCGTCGGCCTCGGTCGCGCCGCCGTCCGATGCAGCACCCCATCCGGCCGGCCGAGAGGTGTCGTCGATGTCGGCAAGAGGAGTTCGCTCGTGAATATTGAAGCCCGGCATCCTCTCCAACGCGTCGACCGTATCGCGGTTCGTCAGCACGGTGGCTCGGCCGCAGAGCGGGATCCATCCTTCGACATCGACCGTCGCGAGATCGAATACGAATCTCATTCCGGTCTCCTCAAAAAATCCCGGGCGGGAAAAGGCATGGTATTGCTGAGTGACGAGGCCGTCGTCGTAGATCGCCGTGAGTCCCATCCGATCGATGCGCCCGTCGCCCCGGTCGAGCATAAGGCCGTCTACGAAGACCGGCTCGGCATCCGTGCATCCGTTGACGACGTCGATGAAGTGGACGGCGTGTTCGACGAGAATGCCGCCGGATTTCGCGCGATCCCAGAACCAGTGATCTCTTGAGAGGGACTCGTCCTGCGCATAATTCTCAGCCACAACGCGCCGGAGCACCCCGAACGCACCGTCGCGCGCCCACGACTGAATGGCCTCGACGATGGGATTGAATCGAAGCATGTAGTCAACCGCAGCGATTCGATGCGTCTCATCGGCTACCGCACGGATACGCAGCGCGTCGTCCCGTGTCGTGGCGAGCGGCTTTTCGATTAGCACATGCTTGCCGGCTCGCATCGCGCCGCAGGCCAGGTCGGCATGCGTGAAAGGCGGCGTCGCGATCGAGATAATGTCGACGTCCCGGTTGTCGAGCAGCTCTCGCCAGTCGCCATAAAAGGTGACCTCCCTCTTTCTATCGCGGTGGCTCCACGCAGGCCCCGCGGCCAGCGCCGCATTCGTTTCGACGAATCCACGCGCATTCGTTGCAACTGCCGTGCCCAACTCGGAATCTGCATCAGCAACGGCACGCACCTCGACCTCCTCCATTCCCGCCCAGCATTGATGCAGAAACTGACCGAACCCGCCGTAGCCGATGATGCCGATTCCAAGTGGTCCGAGAGCCTTGTCCATCCTGATGCCTGAGGTTATACGTCCCAACCGGGCTAAATGCGTCCGACCCGTTGTCATCCTTCGAGCCTGTAGGATGGCCGAGAGGGGTAGTGTTCTTCGGGCGCCTTATTCAATTGATTTTTGTACGCCCGATTCGAAAACGTAACACTTCTCGTGATCGGAATTACTCTTTGAAAACGTAGTTCTTTTCGACCGCAATCGCCTTCCATCAGGCACTTTTCGGCCCGACGTAATACGATGCGGCGTCCTGCCGTAAAAACGGGCGTCGGGCAGGCGCTCCGTATTACATTCGCGGCGAAGTATTACGCCTTGGCGACGTGCTACTTTTTCGCGGGGTATTACAAAGACCTATGTAAACAAAGCACTTGGAGGTACCCGGCGACAGCCTCTCGGCCCGTTTCGTCATTACTCCGAATTCCGCTTGGCCGGGCTCATAGCCGGCGCACGCTATCCTTCGAGAGACGCAGACGTACATGCATTCATCACTATCGGTTCTACGCGCTGATTATTGCGTCGGCAAAACGCCACATAGATGGCCTGTCCTTCGAGCCGGATTAAAATGGCCACCGCAATCTTTCCAGGCCGAGTCCCTACGGCTTCCGCGGTCACTGAGAGTCCCACTCGGGCGGGTACATCGCGACGAAAAATCTGATTCCGTTATAAGAAATCTCGAGACGATCGTAAATTTTATTGGAGCCGGGCGCAGATTCGCGAATTGGGGCTGCCGCTCGGGCCACGTATACCAGACACGAGACGTTCTGACTTATGCATGCTCAACGGCTTCTTCCCCTCTTGTGCGTGGCGGTGATATTCACGAGCCTCGATGCCGCCGCGCAGGTAACGCTCGAAGGTACGGTGCGAGACGAGACGTCAAGCGACCCGGTTGAGGGAGCGAGGATCGCCGTACTCCGAGCGGCCGATTACGATACGCTTGCTTCCGGCGTGCTCACGGATGCAGATGGGCGGTTCGAGGTTTCTCTGGAAATTGGAACGGCCGTGGAATCCGAGGTCACCGCTTCGAAGGATCGATATCGCGTCGGATCCGCCCATCCGAATCCAACGGCGGCAGGTACGGTGTACATCCCGTATGAAGCCCCCCACGAAGTCGCATCCGATCCCATCGTGGAAGTCCATGACATCCTAGGGCGTCATATCCGGCCGGGAAGTCATCTCGCCCGCGGCGTGTATTTTTATCGCCTGCGATTCGGGAGCGATCATCTCTCGACCTCGAGGGCGCTGGTGGTCGCCGAGCCTGCCGTCCTCCGGTTCCAACCGACACGCTCCCTGAGCCCGAAGGTCGCGTCCAATGCAGCCGGATCAATGTCAGCCGGCGCGGCCAAGCAGGGTGCGGCAAACGACCGCCGTGTGCTGATCCAGGTTCGGCGCGGTAGCTTCAAGAGCGTGGAAGTCGTTCATGATTTACCGCCGGAAGGTGCCGAACAGGTGGACTTTCAGCTGTCACCCGTCGGACCGTTAACCCCGCGTATTCAGGTATCCGGACTACTGGAGGCCGGATCCGCCGTCGTCTTCGACGCGACCGCCTCCGACGGCGACATTCGCACGTATGCCTGGGACTTCGGCGACGGAAAGAGGGGCACCGGGCCGCGGGTTGCGCACCTATTCACCGCCGAAGGCCCGTATGAAGCCACGCTCGTCGTGACCGATTATGAGAACTCACGAGCGTCTATTTCGATGGATGTCTCCATTACCGGTTCGACGGCATCCTCCGAGACGGCCACGCTTTACGGATTCGTGGCGGGCGAAGATCGCGATCCGATCGCCGGCGTCCGCGCTTCGATCGAAGGATCAGCTGTAACAGCCGAATCGGACGCGGCCGGCATGCTGATACTGGAGAATATGCCCACAAATGTGCCTCTCACTGTGCGGCTGTCCAAAACAGGATATGCGACCGGGTTCGTCCGCGTACACCTTCCATTGGCCGCTGAAGCCGGCCAGTTCGAGACGTTCCTTTTGAAGGTTGGATCGACCGACGTCGTGTCGAACATCGGCGCAGGTGGGGTTTTTCGAGGGAACGGCGGCGCATCACTCATCCTCACGCCGGGTTCGCTGGTTGATTCGCAGGGAAGCCCCGTCACGGGCGGAGCCGAGGTTAGCATGACCCCAATCAACGTGAGCGACGCCGTCGAACTCGGCGCTTTCCCGGGATCCTTCGCCGGCCTCGAGGCGGACGGGACTTCTGCCAGGCTCGCGACCTTCGGCGTCGCAGACTACAGCGTCACGGGCAGTGATGGCGAGGGGCTCCAGCTCGACCTGGGAGAACACGCCGTAATCGAACTGCCTCTGTACACAGAGTTAGACCAGACCGGCCGGCCGCTGGAAATCGGTGAGACGATCCCCGTCTGGTCGCTCGATGAGGAAACAGGAACGTGGATCGAGGAGACGGTCGGTCGTGTGATCGCGAGCGACGCCACGCCGACTGGACTTGCCTTGCGCGCCGAGGTAACGCATTTCTCGTGGTGGAATGTGGATGTGAGCGTCGACACCGAACGGATCGGCCTGAATTTCATTCCGGCCGTCGGCGCCGCACCGATCTCTCTGCCCCCGGAGACTTCCGTCAGCGTGCGGGCGTCCGTCTCAACCGGCGGGCCGCGGTCCGATGCGGTCGATACGTTCCCGCTCGGCGGCCTGGGTGGTGTGCTCATTCCGCTCGACATGGGTCCCATCCGGATCACGGCAGCCGTCGATCCGAACCCGGGCGACGTGCCGCCGGACGAGATTTTGGTGGGCGAGCTGACGATAGATCCCGATGCATCGCCGATCACCGGCGGCGACGCGTTCGACGTCGTGCTCGAGCCGAGGGTGCGGAGTATGGCCCGTGGATGTGAGAGCCTCGTCGCAGGGCGAACCATTCGCCGCGGTGTGGAGGTGGTGGGCGATCTCGATTGCTTCATGTTTGAGGGCGAAGAAGGCGACTTCGCGCTTCTTGCATTTCGCGATGTCCAGGTTCTCCGGGCTTTCGTCGGAAATATCTGGCTCTCGACGCCCGGTGGAGAACCTATCTGGCAGGCACAGTTTGGAGCATCCGGAGCGGCTCGCCGCATTCGGCTTCCCGAAACCGGTACGTACCGTCTTCTCGTAAGTGGTCAGGGCGTAAGCCGCGGGTCCTATCTCCTCGAATACAACCTCGAAGGAGACTGCGGCCAAGGAGAGACGCTCGACCGTCCGGCTTCGGTGCTTTGCAGCATTGAAACCAACGGCGACGTCGACACCTTCGTATTCGACGCATCGGCGGGTCAGGGAGCCGTGATCGAGGCGTGTTCCATCGATTTTGGGGGCGATGTCGTAGAGGGTAAGGTCGAGCTCTCGATCTCGGGAGGATCGCCGATCGCATCCACCTCGTTTACCTCAAACTGCGGGCGGATGATCACGCCCCTTCCATCGGCGGGACGCTACGAGGTTCGCGTTACGGGGGTCGCAGGATCCGGGCCTTACAAGATTACGCTCGAGACGCCGGCTTCTGTGAGCCTCGACTCCGACGTCGCCGGGAACGTCGCCGTACCGTTTACCTCGGAGAAGTGGGTGTTTACGATTCCGGTCTCGACCGAGGTCATCATCGGGACCGTCAACGAATCTGTCGGTAATTTTCTGGACGTCCGCCTGTTTGATGAGGCCGGGTCCCTCCTCGGCTTAGCGACGGCTCTTGGTAATTTTACTACCGAGATCCGCAGAGTGCTTCCGGCGGGTACGTACGTCGTCGAGCAGGATCCGAGAGAGAATCGGACCGGCGCATACCGTATGGTCGTCCGGACGGTGGGTGCCTTCGCAAATGCACCGCTGAACACGTTCGTCGACGTAGATATCGATGAGGCTTTCGGTGTGAGCCGTCACCGGTTTTCGCTCGCGACGCCGGAGACCGTCGTAATCGGATTGAAGAACATCTCCGTCGGCAATTTTCTCGACATGATGCTGTACGACGCATCCGGGCAGATCATCGCGAACGCGACGGCCACCGCGCTCGCCGTCACGCAAATCGAATCTTCACTGCCTGCCGGGACTTATGATGTCGAACTCAATCCTCGCGCCGATTTGACCGGCGAGATGTCGTTCGTCGTGCGGCTCATCGAACCTGCTTTGAGCACGGACGTGGACGTCCTCACACCCGGATCTGTTACGGAAGAGTTTCAATATGACATTTTCGCTGTGAATGTCACCGAGGCGGGTGCTTACGTGCTGGGTACGATCAACGAGTCGGTCGGAAATTTCCTCGACACGCGCCTCATCGACGTCGATGGCGATCAATTGGGCGTTGTCACGGCCTCGGACGGTTCCACGTCGGAGCTCGACGTCGTTCTGAGTGGAGGCACGTATTTCGTTGAACAGGATCCTCGCCGGGACATGACGGGAGATTATGCCTTCGTCCTGCGTCGCATCGCCGAACCGCAGGAGATCGCGCCGGATGGAACGGAGATCAACGGCCAGGTCACGGACATTTTCGATTACGACAGGTATTCGTTCACGCTGCCGGATGCTCGGACGGTGGAGGTAGTGACGACGAACATCGACGTCGGCAACTTTCTGATCACCGAACTCTATGAGGCGGACGGAACACGCGTTGGTCAGGCTACCGCGTCGGCGAATAATACGTCCACGCTGACGGCGACCCTCGAGGCCGGCACCTACACGCTCATCCAGAATCCTCGCGGCAGCTTAACGGGAGGTTATTCGTTTACCGTAACCCTGCCGTAAAACGGGAAGCCGGTTGCACTGGAACTAGACACCGGAGTCTCGACCGCGCGAGGAATCCGCGTGTAGATCCTCACTCAACCGTCCGGAGGAGATTTGGCGGCCAATCGGCACATATGGCCGGCGGCGCCGGTCTGGAGGTGGACTATAGGGCGCGCCATTAGTCACCTCGTCAAAGGGCGAAAAGCCGTCCCCGTTTCTTTTTTTTCGACCTAGACTATGTCTGGAAGCGCTTCCACAAACAGGTGATCAAAAGGCCACTGCCGGCGCGGCTTGCAGCTGACAGTCCGCTGAAGATGCCGCTCTTCATAGGATCGGAGCGGCACCTATGGGACACACCAGGTTTAGCGGAGGATATCGTCATGGCTCTGAACAACGAAACCCCCGAGGAGAACATCTGGACGACCTCGTTGCTGGTATTCGACAGAGAAGAAGGCAGTATGAACCCCGGCATAACCGGGCTCCCGGAGGCCATCGTCCGGGGAATCGCTGACGACCAGGCCGCGATACGAAACGCAGCCGGTATACGTCCAACGAGTCGGCGGTCGATGGCCGGCCCTCGAATCCAAAAATGAAGCGGCTCGAACCTCGTCGCGGACCGCCACTGAGACCCGACGGAACGCCCGCTTGCTCGCTCAATGACCGGAGTGACGGGCCGGATCGCCGGCAACCGCCAGACGGTCTCTCGGCGTGGCCTCACGGTGAACGAACGACTCCATCGATACGGTGTAGACGTCTTCCGCTTCGTCGTACCGCAGGCATGATGCCGTTGGATAATATCCTGCGACCTCCACCGCGGCCGGCTGCTTGATCGAGAAGCAGGTGTCGGGACGCGTCTTGAGATAATCGACCGTAACCATCTCCTCATAGAACGTAATGCGGCCGTCGTACGCGCCGTAGATCCAGGTTCGGGTAAAAGGCTCACCGTGTAGCTCGGGCGACGTCGCATCGATGAGGTGATTGCCCATTGCCGGGACCACGGCATCGAAATTTTGAAAGTCGGCGGCCACGTACTCTGCCGGAACGGGCTCCACCGCCACGTCGAACTGATCGCACCGAACGAATTCCGGTCCGCACGGGCCTGATTCGATCGAATAAATACTCTCGATGGGTTCGATCATGAAGTGGATGTCGAAGTGCGGCGTGTCATAGATGCCGGGCGGGACGTGGCCCATCGGATTCCAGTTGAGCAGCACCCACTTGAACGGAATATCCGATCGCGCGGCCGCGCTGCTGGGCAGCGGCACGACACGCTCGTGCGTGGCGAGGCATTCGGTATCGCGATGAATCGTACCGTCGCCGTCGCGGTCGAAGCAGTGATGCCCGTCGGACATCGCAGCGGGCATGGTGTCCAGCGACTTGGCGGAGAATCGCAGACCTATCGCCGTCGGCAGGCCGCTCGGATCGAAACTCGCGTACGACAGGACGGGACCTTCCGCGATGTTGGCATCCGGGCCAAGCTCTACGGTCGTAGAATCCTCCGCCGACTGGGCGGTGCAGGCCGCGATGAGTATTAGAGGTAGGAGAACGCTGAGATTACGCATAATGCGCAGGAGGTTTGGTGTGAAGAAGCGCATGGACGGATCTCCGCTCACGCGAAGATGACTCGGAGCGCCTCAGTAGGGGAATTGAGCGCGAGCCGGATACGTCCCGGGTCATGCGGATGGGAGGAGAGGCATACCTCCCACCCACAATCACCTCGATGAGACGTACCGGAGATCGGCCTTCAGGGCCGCCAATCTACTACTTCAAAGCGCGGGAAGTCAACGTCCGCTTTCCTTAGACGATAAATTACGTTTCGCGTATTTACATCCATACGCCGACCATGGCGGTGAGCCGATGACGAGCACGGCGTTCCGCCCGGCGAGATTCCGGACCGTTCTTGTCTTCCCATTCACTCCTCTGCACCGACCGACGGCGGTATTGCGCGCTCGGCGTCAAAGCGTGGAAATAATGTTACGAGGCCCGATGCGTAGACAAGGAGGGCAAGGCCCGCTTATCCCGAGCGGCTACCCGTCTTCGGTGGTGCCGCTCAGATGGTGACGAGCATACGCGTGGCGTCGAAACGTATGGTCGTTCGACTTGAGCCTGCTCTTGCAAGGCGTGCTTCATCGTGCGCTCGATGTCCGGTGCATCTTCACGGCCGAAAGACACCTCCGCCCCGCACGGGGCTCTTCGCAGGGACCGAACGAAGCCTCTGGGTTCCTCTGCAGGAAACGAAGCGCTTCCGTACATTCCCTGGTGGAACCGGAACTGTCGGAACGTCGAGTCTAATTCCTTGCTGGTCGAACATCATGGCTACGTTTCAGCTCACCGTCAACGGACGATCTCATCAGGTGGACGTGGCGGCGGACACGCCCGTCCTGTGGGTCCTTCGGGATCACCTGAATCTGGTCGGCACCAAGTATGGGTGCGGCCTTGCCCAATGCGGGGCCTGTACGATCCATCTGGACGGGACCGCCATTAGATCCTGCACCCTCCCGATGTCGGCCGTTCGCGGCCGCGCCATCACGACCATCGAAGGCCTCTCCGAAGAGGGCGACCATCCGGTGCAGCAGGCGTGGCTCGAACACGACGTGCCGCAGTGCGGCTACTGCCAGGCCGGGCAGATCATGACCGCGGCGGCGCTGCTGAAGGAGAACCGCAATCCGACGGACCTGGAGATCGAGGACGCCATGCACGGCAATGTTTGTCGCTGCGGAACCTACGTGCGCATCCGAGCCGCCATCAAGACGGCGGCGAATTTGACGTAGCTCCGCCGCACGCCCGGCTCTTTTTCACTTAGATGCGAGAACACTGTGGCACGGATCAAAACGACACTCAATAGAAGATCCTTCTTGAAGGCGTCGGCGCTGGCGGGCGGCGGCATGATGCTGGGCTTCAGCTGGACGGCCGGATGCCGGCCGGCGTCGCCGGCGGTCAAGGGCATTCCAGAGGAGTGGTACGACATCAATGCCTTCCTGAAGATCGGAAACAACGGGCTCGTCACCATCATGTCACCTAACCCGGAGATCGGGCAAAATGTGAAGACGTCCATGCCCATGATCGTGGCTGAGGAGCTGGATGTCGACTGGAAGGACGTGGTGGTCGAACAGGCGGGCCTGAACACGGAGGACTTTGACCGGCAAATGGCCGGCGGGAGTCAGTCGATCCGGCACGGATGGCCGGGGCTTCGCATGGCCGGTGCGACGGCGCGCCGCATGCTCCTCGAAGCCGCTGCTCAGCGGTGGAACGTGCCGGTCGACGAGCTGACGACGGAGGCGGGCTTTATTCGCCATGGCGACCAGAGGCTCGGCTATGGCGAGGTGGCCTCGGAGGCCGTTTCGATACCGGTTCCCGAGGAGGTTGATCTCAAAGACGCGAAGGACTTTACGATCGTCGGAACGGCCCGCAGGAACGTGGACGGGCGTGAGATCGTGACCGGAAAGCCCCTCTTCGGGATCGACACGAAACGGGACGGGATGCTGATCGCCATGATCGTTCATCCGCCGGCCTTTGGAATGACGATCAAATCGCTGGACGACGCCGAGGCCCGGGCGATGCCGGGGATCCGCCACGTGTTCACGATCAATGCGGCGCCTGACGGCTTTGACCCGCAGTGGTCGGACGTCAACGCGTTCCCGGAGCTCGCGGTGGTAGTAGGTACCTCCACGTGGGAAGTCATGAAAGCCAAGAAGGCATTGAAGGTGGAATGGGAGACTCTCTCCCCTCTCGAAAGCAGTGTAGACCACTCGCGCAGGCTGACGGAGCTGCTGCAGAACGGAACCGCGGAGCCGGCGCGGCGGGACGGCCATCCGGAGGCGGCGTTCCGGCAGGCAGCGCAGGTCGTCGAACGATCGTACAGCGCACCCTTCCTGGCGCACAATACGATGGAGCCGATGAACTTCTTCGCCGACGTGCGTCAGGACCGGGCCGAGCTGGTCGGCCCCATCCAGACGCCCGCAGCACTACGGACGTCCGTTGCGACCTTGCTCGGCATGAACGAGGAGCAGGTCACCGTCCAGATGACGCGCATGGGCGGCGGATTCGGACGGCGGCTCTACGGCAACTTCGGGGTGGAAGCGGCCCTCATTTCGCAGAAGGCCCGCGCTCCTGTGCAGCTGGTGTATACCCGCGAGGACGACATGACGCAGGGCACGTATCGTCCCGCCTACAGGGTCGTGTATCGCGCAGCACTCGACGATCGGGGCCGCCTGATCGGTTTCCACGTGCGCGGAGCGGGCGTGCACGGGAGTCCGGTTTTCGCAAACCGCTTCCCGGCCGGCGCCGTCGATCATTACCTGGCGGAGAATTTCTCGCTCGACTCCAACATATCGACGGGCGCCTGGCGGGCGCCCCGGTCGAACTTCATCGCGGGGGCCGAGCAATCGTTTCTCGACGAAGTAGCGGAGGTTGCCGGCAAAGATCCCATCGATTTCCGGCTCGAGCTGTTCGATCGGGCGATCTCCGACCCGGTCGGCGACGAGCATGATTACGATGCGAAACGCTATGCGGGCGTGCTTCGGCTGGTGCGCGAGAAATCGGGCTGGGATTCGGCAGCCCCGGGCGTGCACCGCGGCGTGTCGGCCTATTTCTGCCACAACTCGTACGTGGCCGAGGTCGTAGACGTCGTCGTCGAGGGCACGGAGCCAAAGGTGCAGAAGGTCTGGTGCGCCGTGGACTGTGGGATCGTCATCAACCCGGACGCTGCAAAGAATCAGGTAGAAGGAGGTATTGTGGACGGCATCGGCCACGCTACGTACAGCGCGCTGACCTTTACCGACGGCCGACCCGACCAGCAGAATTTCGACCGCTACCGGATGATCCGAATTCGCGAAGCACCTCGCGAGATCGAGGCGTTCTTCGTAGACAACGGCATCGATCCGACGGGCCTCGGCGAGCCGACTCTTCCACCGGTCTCCGGCGCCCTGGCGAATGCACTAGCGAAAGCGACCGGCCGTCGCTTCTACGACCAGCCGTTCATCAACGAGCTGGAAGGCGTGGTACTCGAAGGTGCCAGCGGATGACCTCTCTTCCAACGCGGCCCACCAGCTCGCAAGATCCTCGAGCCGTCGTCCGCGCTGCGTTATCTGCACATCCAACGTGATGCCGGCTCAATCGTACACGGCTGCGAGGATCCACTGCACATTATCTCCCCGAACGGAGGCGTAGAGTTCAGCCGTAATGCGATGCCTGTTCCAGCCGGCCTGAACCCGATAGTGGCGACGCTTCTCCGGCCTGGACAATTTCCACCAGGCGCCCTCCTCCGTGCTCCAGGTGTGAAGCACTTCGACGATTTCGTAGAGGCGTCCACGCCAGCGAAATGCATCGGGACGATCGTTCGCTACTTCAACTTCTATCGTCTCATCAACCCGCGTCACTTCACGCTCATTCTCTGCCGTTCCGTCTCGCTGCGTGCTCCCATTCTGGCCGCGAGGTCCTATTCTGGCCGCGAGGTCGTATTCTGGCCGCGA
>CAZART010000059.1:0-14886 GCA_964487555.1 uncultured Rhodothermales bacterium | reverse complement strand
GCCGCGAGGTCGTATTCTCGCCGCGAGGTCGTATTCTCGCCGCGTCGTGCTCTTCCATCGATAATCTAACTCGACACCCGCGTCGATGAAGTAACGTCGCCGACAAGTCTAGAGCGGATCGTGATTCTATACCCCCGTCGTGAGGCATGCTCCACAGGAACACCGACCACGGCCATCTATCCGCATAGAATTGGAGCCAGAAATCACAGAAAGGGTAGCCCGTCATATCAAGACGCGCGGAGGAAATCCACTATCCTGTCGCGTGGTTGGGGAGATTGTTTTCCATCCCTGGCCGGTCTCCTCAACAAGGGCCTGGCGGCTATTTGCTGCCCGGCCCTTACTACAAGCAGAAAAGCCCTGGGCCAATGTTTCAGGCTCGGGCTTCTCCTGCGACGCTTCCGGTACTTACGTGCTTTACATCGCGTCTATCCATGTATCGCAGTCTGCGATGCGTTCTTAAACGGGCGGACGGCGATTCGACGTGGTTCATCGCCGAGAATGTCCCGCGAATGGTGAGGCCGCGGCCGATTCCACGGACGGAACGTGAGACCGTCGCCAAACAGATGGTGTGATGCGGTAAACAGGCCGCCGGGCGCAACGTCGGACGGTGTGGCGCCCGGCGGTCGTGGGCGCCTCCGAAATCGCGTATACGACATCGACCTTACAAACCCACAACCAGACCGAGGCGGAGCATGTCGGCCCTGAATTCTTTTCGGATGCGCACGACCTCGTCGCGAAGGGTGAGGTCTCCGTCAGTAAGCCCCTCCAGGTCGATGGCGTACCGCAACTCCGGTGACAGCGAAATACCGAGGATGGGCGCGCTGAAACGAACGCCGACACCGATGCTGGCAGCCGCGCTCCGCCGACTCAGGGCCTCCTCGAAATCCGCATCGGCATCAGATAGATCGAGGCGGTACCGCAGCTCACCTCCTCCTGCCAGGTAAGGCTGCGCGATAGGCGACAGGGGAAGAAAGACGCGGACGTCGACCGGAATGGTGATAAAATTGACGTCGAAATTGTCCTTATCGAGAAAATCGGATCCGTCGAAGATCGCACCGGCATTGACGAACATGGCGCCGCCATGAACCGAAACGGGTCCAAACGACAGGCCACCGTAGAGACTTGCGTAGAATCCCAGAACGGCATCGTACTGGGGATTCTGGATATTCTGGAAGTCTACTTCCAGGGTCGTGAAATTCGGACCGGCAGAAAAGCTGTAGTCGATCTGCGCGTACGACGCACCGGGATGCAGCAGGAGGACTCCCACGAAAACGACATAGAGGCGAGCCATAGCGGTTGGTGGGCGATTTTGTACGCTGGCCAGGTATCAGTAGGTACGAAAATATTGGCGGACTGCGTAATCCGAATTTCATGTCAGCCCCGCGAATCGATGCCGCTCGGCAGGGACAACCCCCGGTTCCCCCCCGAATTATCGTGCGAAAACGAACGGCGTTTGCGCATAGACGGACACTTTCCAGGCACGTCTCCGGCCGGCAGGGCCCGAAAACAACCGCCTTCTACTCCTTAAAAGATTAGGAACGATAGTTGGCTTGGAACGGCTGCAGCTACGGCCCTCCCTTCCTGCACCACGCCGCCCAATCGCATGCTTCAAAACTACGTCAAGATCACCCTGCGCAGCTTGCGCAAACATCTCGGCTATTCCCTGGTCAACGTCGTCGGGCTTGGCCTGGGCATCGCGTGCTGTATGCTCATCCTCCTGTACGTGCAGGACGAACGCTCGTACGACCGCTTCCACGAGAACGCCGACCGCCTCTACCGCGTCGTCGAGTATATCGGGAGCGAGGGCGGCGGCGAGCACTCCGCGAGCGCACCGATTCCGGTCGGAAAGGCGCTTCGGGAAAATTTTCCGCATCTCGTCGACCACGCCGTGCGGTTCTTCAACTTTCAGGCCCCCACGCTCGCGCTGGCCTATGGAAACGACCGGAAGTTCAACGAGCCACGTCTGTTCTTTACGGATCCAGCCGTATTCGAGGCGTTCAGCTTCGAGCTGCTGCGCGGCAATCCGCAGACCGCCCTTCTCGAGCCGAATACCATGGTGCTCACCGAGGCCATGGCCCGCAAGTACTTCGGCGATGAGGATCCGATCGGCAAAGTGCTTCGCTTTGAAGAGGAGCACCCTCTGACGGTGACCGGCGTGTTGGCCGAGATGCCGCACAATGCGCATTTTCGGTTCGACTTTCTCGCCTCCTTCGCCAGCCTCGAGCAGCTCTTGCCCGAGGGCCTCCGTGAGAGCTGGTACTGGAACCCGGCGTGGACATACGTTCTGCTGCCGGAAGGAGCGTCGCCGCAGGCGCTGGCGACACAGTTTCCCGCCTTTGTTGAGGCCAATTTCCCGGACGTCATCCGAACCGACGTAGAGCTCCAACTTCAGCCGCTCACCCGAATTCATCTTCATTCGCATCTCGACTACGAAATCGAGCCGAACAGCAGCATGGCGAACATCTACATTTTTTCGGCCATCGCGCTGCTCGTTCTCCTGATCGCCTGCATCAATTTCATGAATCTCTCGACGGCGCGGTCGGCGAAGCGCGCTCGAGAGGTCGGCATCCGGAAAGCGCTCGGTGCCCGTCGCCGGCAGCTCGTGCGTCAATTCCTCGTTGAAGCCGTGCTGCTCACGTTCCTCGCGGTGCTTCTGGGGCTGGCGCTGGTAATTCTAAGCCTGCCGGTTTTCAATGCCTTCACCGAAAAGGCTATCTCCCTGGATCTGCTGAACGGGTCGGTCTGGTTGGGGCTGACGGCCGTCGCCCTCGGCGTAGGTCTGCTGGCCGGCATCTATCCGGCCTTCGTACTCTCCGCCTTCCAGCCCGTACGTGTGCTGAAGAGCTCCATCTTCACCGAAGGCCGCAGCTGGGGGCTGCGAAAGGTGCTCGTGGTGGCGCAGTTCAGCCTCTCCATTGCCCTCATCGCGGGTACAATCATCGCCTACCATCAGCTTCGCCATTTGCTGAGCGCCGACGTGGGATTTGAGCGCGAGCAGGTCGTGATGCTGCCCGTCATTCGGTCGCCGCTGGCACCGAACTATGAAACATTTAAGGATGAGCTGCTGGAGCGCAGCGGCGTGACGAGCGTGACGGCGCTCGAAGAGGTGCTGGGCGCGAAGCACCAGACCGGCAACTATCAATGGGAAAGCATGACGGAGTCGCGTCTATTCGCCCGCCTGTTTGTTCGCCACGACTTCACGCGCACATTCGACGTCGACGTCGTAGCAGGTCGAGATTATGACGAGGAGATCGAAACGGACCAGCGCGAGGCCCTCATCATCAATGAGGCCATGGCCCGGCAGATGGGCTGGGCGCCCGACGAGGCGGTCGGGAAGCGGTTCTATGGCGGTGGGGATGGCGAGCCGCGTGGACGCATCGTCGGCGTGGTGGAAGACTTCCACTTCACCTCGCTGCATCAGCCGGTTCAACCGCTCGTATTAGCGTTGAACACGTCGCCCGGCGCGTTCAATCTGTTCATCAAATACGTGGCGGTGCGCCTTGCGCCCGACGACGTGCCGGGCGCACTGGCGCACGTCGAGCAGGTGTGGCAACGCTTCGTTCCGAATCGGCCGTTCGACTACTTTTTCCTGGACGAACGCCTCGACCGGCTCTACAAGACGGAGGCGGACATGGGCCGGATCGCCGGCGCCTTCGCGCTTTTCGCCCTGCTCGTAGCCGGCCTGGGGCTGTTCGGACTGGCGAGCTACATGGCCGAGCAGCGTACGCGCGAGATCGGCGTGCGAAAAGTGATGGGGGCTTCCGTCAATAGCATCCTCTACCTGATGACGCGCGAGTTCTTGCAGCTCGTCCTCATCGCGTTCGTGATCGCCGTTCCGCTCGCCTACCTGGCCGCCGACCGCTGGCTCGATGGATTCGCCTACAGCATCGACATCGCGTGGTGGGTGTTTCTACTGGCCGGAGCAGCGGCACTCGGCGTCGCCCTGCTGACGGTCAGCTTCCAGTCCGTCCGCGCCGCCCTGGTCGATCCCGTGAAGGCGCTGCGATACGAGTGAGGCCTTCTACGTTCTACGGCTACCTGGCATTCGAACGCGTAGTCGACGAGGTGCCGAAAGAATACCGGCCGTGGCACTGATCGGTGGGACGGCCGCATCGATCACTCGCGCCACCCATGTGTTGTTTGACGACTATGTACGCGACGTCATCGCGCCCATCTGCGTACGTACGCCCGCCCACAGATGAAGTCGACTAATCGATAAAAATGTCGAGGAGCGTGAAAATCGATGACATTGCGATGATCATTGCAATGCCCCAGCGCATCGTCTGCATCTGTGCGTCGGCGATGGCGCCCTTCAGCTCGGCTCGAGTGTCGGAAATGGCTTCCCTCAGGTCGGCGCGGGTTTCTGCAAGAGCCTGTTTGAACTCACTCCGAAGCTCAGCCGCCGCACGCACGATCTCCGCGCGCAACCGCGTTTCGACGCCGTCGACCTTCGCATCGAGCTTCGCTTCAAGAGCGTTCAGGTCGTCCTTCGTGGCCGTCTCGCCAAGGAGTTGTGCAAGAGCGTCCGCCTGCATCGGGGTAAATTCCGATTGCTGAAGAAATTTGCGAGCGAGGTCTTCAGTCATCGTACGTCCGATTTCGGGATCAGGTTCGTGCTGCGGCGTCATGCATCGAGGCTTCGCCCGTTCACCGCTACGCCGCCCATTCGTTCGGACCACCTACTATTAGACACATCACCGGCCGAATACATAACCTTTCTTTGTGAGAACGGAACCTCGCCGACCTCATCGCTGCGCCCGCCATCGGGATGCCGCCATCCCCGGACCGGCACCCGCCCCGCCTTCATTCGAAGCAAGCGGTCGTCGCGTAGATGACAAGACTACGTGGCGGCGGCCGCGGGTGAGTAACGCGCACCGCAAATCACTCCCGACGCGAAGAGCCTCTACCTCATCGCCATGCACCTCAAGGAGAGCCGATATCGAATTATCCGCCGCTTCTATTCGAGTCCATGTTGCGCCATCTTTGCCCGCAGGAACGTCACGGACTTCTCGAGATTTTCGATGCCCTTCTCCGGGTCGTCTCCGTCTTCGATGGAGACCCAGCCGTTGAAGCCGGCGTCGTGCAGGATCGAGAAGATCCGGTCGTAGTCGTTCAGCCCTTCTCCGATGACTCCGTGCCGTAGAATTTCCGAATAGCCCTTCTGAGGATGGGCTTCGAGCTGCCGCAGATCTTCGAAAGAGCCGCCCTCGAAGAAGCGGTCGCTCGCGTGCATCGTCACGACGCGATCCTTCACGGCTTCGAGCAGCTCGATCGGGTCGTCGCCGGCGATGATGGCGTTGGACGGATCGTAGTTCACCCCGAAACACGCATGGTCGCCGAGGCGGTCGACGAGATCGAGAAAAACGTCCATCTTCTGGGCGAACTCGGGGTAGTTCCAGTAGCCGTCCTTGTAATGATTCTCGATAATTAATGTGACGCCGTTCTCGCCGGCGTGGTCGAGCGATTCGCGGATGCATTCCTCGACCCAGTCCAGACCTTCTTCGATGGAGACCTCGGGGCGCCGCTGGCCTGAGAGGACGCGGCAATAACCGCCGCCGAGAGCCGCGGTGACTTCGATCGCGCGCTTTTGCTCCTCGACTTCTGACTTCCTGGCCTCCGGCGACGGCTTGGTGAAATCGGACGAGTAGCACATCATGACGATGCGGCGGCCTTGCTCTTCCACGAGCCGGCGAAGCCGTCCAAGCTCAGCATCATTCTCTTGCGGGGTAAAGCCCCAGTAGAACTCATGTCCGTCGACGTCGAGCTGTTCAGAAAGCTCGATCCATTCATCCACGCTCATATCACGACTGACGCAGAGCTGGTCGAGAAAACACTTGGGGAAAGCGGCTAAGGGCATGGGATTCGTAATTCGTGGATCGTATTTCGTGGATTGTGGATCGTCTTTTTCGGGGGCGGAGACGAGGGAGCGGACGAAGGCATAGCGGCGAATCGGGCAACACGAACTACGATCCCCGGCCCACGATCTACGATTCTCGATCTACGATTCCTTATGTGGGTTTCGCCCCACCATCGGATACTGCTCCACCTCGAACACGGCCCCGCTGACCGGGCCGGCGGCATCGGAAAGCCAGAACACGATGTGGGCGGCGATCTCGTCGGTGGTGAAGATGCGGCCGGAGGGAGCGAACTCCGCCGGCAGGCGCGTCTCCCAACCTTCGCCGAGGCCTTCCTCGATCTTGAGCTTGCGCTCGTTTTCGCTGAGGGTCCAGCCGACATTAATGTGGTTGATGCGGATGCCCTCGGCGGCGTGCGCGTCGGCGAGGTTGCGGGTGAGCGTGACGAGACCGCCTTTCGAAACCGAATAGGCCAGCAACTTCGGCTCACCGCAGAGGGCGTTGATGGAGCCGACGTTTACGACGACGCCGCCCCTCTGCCGCCTGAAATGCGGGAGCGCCGCGCGAATTAAAAGGAGCGGCGCGCGAAGGTTTACAGCGATAACACGGTCGAATATTTCGGCGGTCGTCTCTTCGAGATTGCTGCGAGTGGTAAGTGCGGCATTGTTGACGATGCCGTCAATCCGGCCGAACTCGGAAACGACGGCCTCAACCATCCTCGGCGGTAGGGTGGGATCTCCGAGATCCCCGATGACGTGCGCGGCCCCGATCTCGCCTGCCACATCCCTCGCCCGTTCTTCATCCCGTCCATGAACCATGACGGATGCGCCTTCCGCAGCACACCGCCGTGCGGCAGCCTCGCCGATGCCCGTCGTCGAGCCGGTTACGAGGATGACTTTTTCCTTCAGCATGCCGTGCCGTTTGATGACGGCGTCGCGTTATCGTTTCGGGGTTCGAAGATACAGGGAGTGAACAGGGACCATGCCGCGACAACGAGAAATCGGCGTCGCGTCTCGAGGAGAACTAGCCGATGAGGGCAAGCCATGTGCGATTGGCGGCTTCCTGACAGGTCGTGGTTCGGAAGATGTCGTCGCGGTAGCGCCGGACTTCGCGGCCGGTGATCGGCCGGAAGGCGACATCTATCGCGACCCACCCGCCGAGGCGCAGAAGAAACGTGTGCTGTCCGAGCCATCGAAATGATGCGGGTGCATCACTTCTTCGAATCGCTTTAAAAGCTTCGAACCGGTTTGCATGACGAAGCCGTCCTAGAGCTCGCGGATCCTGATCTTCCGAAACCAGACGGGATCGCCGTGATCCTGCAGCGCAATGTGGCCTTCACGCATCGTGCCGTAGTCGGGATAGTCCGTCCATTTGCTTTCGGAGATTTTTTGCTGCCACTCCTCTCCACCCAGCTCATATTCGAGTACCTTCGTGCCGTTGAGCCAATGCTCCACGCGGGTGCTGTCGACGACGATCCGCGCCTGATTCCACTCGCCGGCCGGATTCGTGACGTCCGCCGACGGAGCATGAACGTCGTAGTTCGCGGCCGCCTGGCGGTGGGCGCCGACTTCGGCATCCGGATGGCAGGAGTTGTCGAGAATCTGGTACTCAGGGCCCGTATTCCACAGCTCCTCATAGCCTTCGTCCTCCGAAGCGAGGTAAATGACTCCGCTGTTCCCGCATTCTGAGACCTTCCAGTCGAATGCAAGCTCGAAGCTTCCGTATTTGTCGCGGGTGACGATGTCGCCTCCGGATCCCTCAACATCCGGATCGTAGTGGATGGCGTTGTCGTCAATCATCCATTTTCCCGGGATGCTGTCCGTCCGAAAGCCCTTCCACCGGTCCAGGCTTTCTCCGGCGAAGAGCAGCTCCCACCCTTCTCCTTCTTCATTGGAATCGCGGGCCTCGCAGGCCGAAAGCGTGAGGAGCAGCGCCAGTACGGCAGCCCCTGTGGCATAGGTCGACTTGTTCATGGCAAAATCTAGAATGGTCGTTTCATAAAAGCGATGTACGATGTCGACTCACTTCGCAGACGGCTCCTCGGCGCCGATCCGAGCCGATCCGATCCGCTCCGACGAGCCCTAATATAGGCCCTCGTAGGCATGAACGCGCCGGCAAACCTCGCGAAGCATGGATTCAACGTCTCCGGAAGCGGTCTGAAACGCGTGCTCGTCGATCGCCAGGGGTGCACCTATCACGACAATCGGAGCTCCATACGAGGGCGCCATCACCGCTTGTTCGATGGTGAGGCCGCCGACGGCCTGCACCGGGACCGGCACCGCCGCGACGACGTCCCGAAGCCGGTCGAGCGGACTTTCGACCGCCTCTCCTCTCTGTTTCCGCACCGTGCGATAATCATAGCCGATATGATGTACGACGATGTCGCATCCGGCCTCCCCGAGGAGGCGAGCGCCCTCGACGGGATCCGGCATGCCGAGGTTGTCGCCCATTACCTCGACCCCGAAGTCGCCACCGGCCCGTACGACGAGCTCGATGGTTTCGCGGTGAGCCTGCCCCATCACCACGACGTGGCTCGCGCCGGCGCGAGCCATCAACTCGACCTCCAGCCAGCCTCCGTCCATCGTCTTCAGGTCCACGATGATCGGAATGTCCGGATACCGCTCACGCAGCGCCTCTACGGGTCGCATCCCTTCGGCGATAATGAGGGGTGTGCCGACCTCCAGCCAATCGACACCCGCTCGAACCGCCATCTCGGCCGTCTCAAGCGCCTCGGCGACGGTGGTTAAATCAAGAGAAATCTGTACGACCGGCTTCATTCCTTCTCCAATGGTCTGACGTGCCTGGCCCAAATGCCCGCAAGGCCACCCTCCACAACGAACGAGACGCGCTCGCCGGCCTGCGGCACGGCGCCGCGACGGAAGCCTTCGAGCGAATTCTTGTCGAACGGGATCCGTTCGTCACCGTCGTCCGGATCGATGAATCCGGCGTCTTCGTCCGCGTCGTAGGATATCACCTTACCTCGAGTCATAATCGCCTCATGCACGGGGCTCCGAGCCGTCAAAATACCGAACGTTACGGTGAAAATCGTCCTGGAGTGACCGCAGCGATTCGGCGAGAGCGTTCATCCCAGGAACGAAATCGCATAATCCCAGATGGCCCTGGCCCCCGCGACCGTCAAGAACGTGCCCGCGATCAGGGTCAGACCTAGAAGGATCCGGTTCATGCGCAGCTCCGGGATGAGAAAGCGACGGTCTGCCCAGATCATGAAAAAGCACCAGATGCCGCAAGCGAAGACGCCGCCGAGCAGCGCGGCGGGCGTGACGATCTCGACCGGATCGTCCATCGTCCACAGCAGGAAGAGGCCCGGCACCACGCAGTAGACCAGCACGAGCCGGCGAAAGCGGGGGAACGGCATCTCGCGGACCCATCGAGACAGCGGGCTCAGGCACTCGAAGGCCGTGCGGATGTACAGCTCATACGCGCCGTAGATCGTTCCCAGAAAGGCGAAGAAGATGCCGACCTGATAGACGAAGAGAAGCGCGGGATGAAGGCTTGTCAGAAACGACGCCTGGTGGGTCAGAAGGTCCGCGCCGTCGGGAACCAGGCGCTGCGGATAAAGAATCACGGCGCCAAGGACCAGGAAGCAGCACGTGAAGACCAGCACGCACAGGAAGCCCACACCCGTGTCGATCTTTGCCGGGAGCAGCCAGCGGCGCCCGCGACGAACGTTTTCCGCGTCTCGAGCAATCGTAATACGCTGCGGATCCAGCTCCACGGCGTACCGGTCCCTCTTGATCCCGAGCGCACCCCACGCCTTCTCGCGGTAACAAGAGATGTATCCGATGTAGTCGTACGTGCCGCCTCCGATTGCCCCGAGGTAGACGACGATTTCCAGCCACGGCGGTCGAGCCGCTACGGCCGGGTAGGCCTCACGTACCCACGGCTCGTATTCGGTGGGAATGATCGGTATAAACCCGGCCAGCAGGCCCGACCACTCGGGCGCCGTCGCCGCCACGGCGGCGAGCACGCTCACCATGAGGATGCCCACGATCACGAGCTGTGTCCGCTCGATCACGCCGTAGCTTTGAAACCAGATCATCGAGACGATAACGAGCGCGCTGCCCGTTCCCCACAAGCGCGCATACAAGAGCTCCTCACCGGGCGAGCCCTGTAGTCCCGCCATCCAGTTCATCATCGAGCCCAGCGCGAGCGGGAGACCCGCATGCCAGAACGGGAACGAGACCAGGCTTAGCACGGCGAAGACGATCGGTACCCAGTTCTTCGGCCCCGGAAAAAGGCGCCAGTGGGTCATGGGATGCTCGCCCGTAAGCGTGATGTAACGGGAAGCCGTGTACACTTGAACCGCCTTCAGCATAGCTCCCGCCGCCACGGCCCAGAGCAACGTATACTCAAAAATGGCGCCTCCGCGGGACGCAAAAATGGTTTCGCCGGATCCGATGGTTGCGGAGGCCACGATGGCACCGGCGCCGAAGTACTTCAGCAGGTGCGGTGAATAGCCCCTCCGCAACTCCGGCGGCAGCGGCGGGTAGCGAATATCGGCCGGCGGCGCATTCGGATCGTCTCGCACCGTAGTCCCTGTCGAATCTGGCGCCGCCATGCGTAAAACCCTAGTACAAGAACATCGGCTTGCCCATCACGTGGTGCACCTTCGGCCGGTACTCGTCGACTTCGTAGAGCTCGTCGATATCCACGCGCTTCACACCCGACGAGACGTCGCTCATCGCGATATGCGTGTACTTTCCGCTTCGTAAGGCCACCATCCGACCGCTCTCTTCCTTCTGGATGACGTCCATCGCCATATTGGCGAAGTTGACCCCGACCATGAGGTCGAGCGCGTCGGGTGCGCCCGAACGCATCAGGTAGGCGACCTGCTGATAGATGATGTTCTGGCCGGTCAGATCCTTCAGCGCCTCGCCCGTGATCATTCCGATACCCCCGAGCTTTCGATGACCGTACGGATCCGCCTCGCCAAATTCGACGACTTTGCCGCCGACCATGTGGGCACCCTCGCTGATGGTCACCATCGCGTAGTTGCTTGGATTGGCACGCTTGTCCCGCATGAGCAGCTCGGCCAGGCGCTCAGGGTCGAACGGCACCTCGGAGATGATGGCCCGATCTACGCCGGAGAGGTACGAGCTGATGAGGCTGGTTTCCCCCGAGTTCCGCCCGAAGAGCTCTATCACGGCGATCCGCTCATGGGAGCCCACGCTCGTGCGGAGCTGATGGATGAATTTTACGCTGCGCGTGACGGCCGTTCCGAAGCCGATGCAGTAGTCGGTCCCGTACACGTCGTTGTCCATCGTCTTGGGGATGGCGACGACGGGAAAGCTTTCACGGTGAAGCCGCTCGCCGAAGCTGAGCGTGTCGTCGCCGCCGATCGGAATCAGCGTATCGATGCCGAGGAACTCGAGATTCTTCAGCACGTGCGGCGTAAAATCACGCGGACGCGGATCCTTCTCCTCCGCACGGAGATGCTCCGGATCCTTTAAAAAATCCGGCACATCCGCCGGTGCCACGCGGCCCGGATTCACGCGACTCGTATGCAGCACCGTACCGCCGGTGCGGTCAATCGTCCGAACGGTCCGCTTGTTCAGCGTCATGGTAAATTTCTCGGGTGACTCCGGATCGTCCCGGTCAAACCACAGAAGGCCGCCCCATCCGCGCCTGATGCCGATTACGTCGTGCCCCTGATCGATGGCGCGATAGGCAATCGCCTTAATGCACGGATTAAGCCCGGGTACGTCGCCTCCTCCGGTGAGTACTCCGATGGTCATATTTCCTGGGTCTTTGTTTAACGTTTAAGTGCGTGGTGGTGCTTGCCTGCGGGGAAGCATGCCGCGAGATAGCAACGTTGCTCGGTACAGGCTGGCATAAGGTAAGCGAATCGAGGACAGAGAAGCGAGAACGTGTGCGGTGTGGCCCGTCTCTTCCCTTGTTCGCCAGAGAGTCGCTGCGTAATTTGATGAATCCGTGAAAACGCGTCCATGGGCGCTCCCCGGTGGTGAAACCTCCCTCTCGCCTCATGAAGCCGTTGCTTTCGTTCCGCCATGGCCCTGTTCCGGCCGCCGCGGCCGTCGTGCTTGCGATGGCTGTATTCGCGTGCGGCGGAACCGGCGGCGACCTGCCGGAGACGGTCGAGTTCAACCGGCACATCCGACCGATTCTTTCAAACAAATGCTTCACGTGCCACGGACCGGACCCCGGCACGCGGGAGGCCGATCTGCGGCTCGATCTCCAGGACGTCTCCACGGCGCGCCGGGATGGCTACGAACGCCCGGCCATCGTCCGGGGCGACCCCTCCGCGAGTGAGCTCGTTTACCGCATTCACGCGTCCGATCCGGACGTGCGGATGCCGCCGCCTGACACGCGCGAGCCCCTGACCGATCGCGAGCGGGACCTCCTCAAGCGCTGGATCGAGCAGGGTGCCGAGTGGCAACCTCACTGGTTTTACGTGGCGCCGGTTCGCCGTGAGCCTCCCTCGACGACCTCGCCCACTCGGAACGACGTCGACCGCTTCATTGCCGCGCGTCTCGAGAAGGATGGCCTTCACCCCTCGCAGGAAGCGGGCGCGGCCGAGCTCGTGCGGCGGCTGTCGTTCGATCTTGTCGGCCTTCCGCCGGATTCCGGTCTTGTCGCTACCTATCTCGCGGATCGACGCGACGGGTCCGGTGCGGATCCCGGATCCGCCGGCGACGAGAGCGGCGACGCCGGCGACGCCGCCTACGCACGGCTCGTCGACACGCTCCTCGCCTCTCCGCACTACGGCGAGCGCATGGCCATGATGTGGCTGGATCTGGTCCGATACGCCGATACCGACGGCTACCACTCCGATCTCCACCGCAACGTATCCGCCTACCGCGGCTACGTTATCGGCGCCTTCAACGCCAACAAGCCGTTCGATCAGTTCACGCGGGAACAGCTCGCCGGCGACCTTCTGCCGCACGCCACGGCCGAGCAACTCGTGGCGGCCGGATTTAACCGCCTCGGCCAGGCGACGAAGGAAGGCGGCGCCCAGCCGAAAGAGTATCTCGCGAAGTATGCCGGCGACCGCGTCCGCACCGTGTCGACCGCCTGGATGGGCTCTACGGTCGGATGCGCCGAATGCCACGACCACAAGTTCGACCCCTTCACGCAGGCCGACTTCTACCGGATGGCGGCGTTTTTCGCCGACGTGAAGGAGAAGGGGGTCTGGTTGAATAGTAATCGGCTGGATCCGGAGATGCCCCTGCCGAACCGCGAAGAGGCACGGCGGATCGAAGCCATGAATCGGCAGATCCAGGAGGCTCGCCGCCGCAATGCACCGGTGCAAACGGTGCTCGCTCGCCGCGAGGAACTCCTCGCCGAGATCCCCCACGTACTGGCGACCCGCCAGGTCGAGCCACGCACGATGAGGCTGCTCCGGCGCGGCAACTGGCAGGACAACGGCGGACCGATCGTCGAGCCCGCGGTGCCGTCCTTTCTTCCGGCACCGACGCCGACGAGCCGCCGCGCCACGCGACTCGATCTCGCCGACTGGCTCGTTTCGCCCGACAATCCCCTGACGGCCCGCGTTTTCGTAAACCACCTGTGGGCACGATTCTTCGGAAACGGTCTCTCGCGCGTGCTGGACGACCTCGGATCGCAAGGCGAATGGCCCAGTCATCCCGACTTGCTCGACTGGCTCGCCGTTGAATTCATCGAGAGCGGATGGGACGTCAAGCACATGGTCCGGCTGATCGTCACCTCATCCACCTACCGCCGGTCTTCCCGCGCCACCGACGCACATCGCGACAAAGATCCCGAAAACCGGCTTCTTGCCCGCCAGTCCCGCTTCCGGCTCGACGCCGAGATGATCCGCGACAACGCCCTCGCCGTCAGCGGCCTACTCAACAAGTCGATCGGCGGCGAGAGCGTCAAACCCTATCAACCCGACGGCTACTGGTCTGAGATCCAGACGTTCGGCGCCGACGGCCCCGCCGCGACGTGGAACGCCTCCGCGGGCGCCGATCAGTACCGCCGCGGACTCTATACCTACTGGAAGCGGTCCTTCCTGCATCCGGCCATGCTCGCCTTCGATGCCCCCGACCGGCAGGAGTGCACCGCCCGCCGCGCGCGATCCAATACGCCGCTGCAGGCGCTTGTGCTCCTGAACGATCCATCGTTCGTCGAAGCCGCTCAGGCGTTTGGCCACCGCATCGTGCGCGAGGGCGGCGCAATGCCCGCCGAAAAAGTGCAGTGGGCCTTCTGGCACGCGCTCTCGCGAAAGGCCACGGCGGACGAACTTCAGGAGATGGACCGGCTCTTTCGGCAAGAGTTCGAATGGTACACGATGAAGCCGGACGAGGCGGTGAAGCTCACCGCCCGCACCCCGATCGATCCACCCGAAAACAAGGCCGAGCTGGCGGCGTGGACGGCCGTCGCGAGAGCGCTGTTCAACACACATGAGTTTGTGACGAGGTACTGACCGGTTTACGCTCGTCGCGGATCGGGATCGAATCCGGCCACGCGACCGACGCCGCCCGCGATCCGGCGACCCTCGCCCGCGCAGCACAACGAGATTAATGACGATGGACATCCTGCAGCACATAAAGAGGCAGCAAACGCGGCGCGAATTCCTCGTGCGCTCGGCGCAGGGCATCGGCACGATGGCCCTCGCGACGCTGCTCAACGGCGCCGGATTCGCCGCGACGCGGACCCCCCGCGCCACCGACCCCTGGGCGGGCATCGTCAATCCGCGCCACCTCCCCCCACGCGCCAAGCGGATCATCTACCTCTATATGGCCGGCGGCCCCTCCCATCTCGAAACGTTCGACTACAAACCCGTCCTCGCCGCCCAGCACGGCAACCCGATGCCCGCCTCCGTCACACAGGGCCAACAGCTGGCGCAGCTCCAGGGCCAGTCCCTCCGGTGCCTGGGACCGCAGTACGCCTTCGCCCGCCACGGCAAATCCGGCCAGGAAATCTCCGAGCTCTTCCCCTACATGAGCCAGATCGCCGACGAGATCTGCATCATCCGCTCCATGCAGACCGAGCAGATCAACCACGATCCGGCCCACACCTTCATGAACAC
>CAZART010000058.1:25626-31334 GCA_964487555.1 uncultured Rhodothermales bacterium | reverse complement strand
CTACGCCGGTTCGGGTACCGGAGGAGCGGGCGGCATGAACTGGTTTGCCGGCGCTTGGGCGGTCTTTGAGAAGGACGTTCGGCTCGAACTTCGCAGCCGGTACGCCATCAACATGCTGCTGATGTTCGTACTAGCGTCGCTGCTGTTGATGCTTTTCGCCGTGGGTCAGGAGCCGCTAAGCCGGCGCGTCGAATCAGCCCTGCTGTGGATCGTCATTCTCTTTGCCGCTTCGATCGGGCTTGGACGCTCGTTCGTGAGTGAGGACGAGCGTGGTACGATTCTGCTGCTGCAGCTAAACACGTTGCCAAGCATGGTCTACGCGGGCAAGTTTCTATTCAACTTTCTGCTTGTGCTGGTACTAAACCTCGTGGCCGTAGTCGTGCTCGCCGTGCTGCTCGGCATGCGGGTGGCTGAGCCGGGGTTGCTTGCCGTCGTGGTACTCCTGGGCTCCCTTGGCCTCGCGGGCGCGACGACTCTTCTCGCCGCCATTATCGCACGTTCGGCGAGCCACGGGCCGCTGCTACCCGTCCTGTTGTTTCCGGTGCTCGTTCCCTTGTTGATGTCGGTCGTATCGGCAACCCGCCACGCTCTGATCGGCGAGGCGGCATGGACCTTCGCATCGGACGAGTTGACGACGCTGGTGGCATTCGCCGGCGTCGTCATCACCTCCTCCGTACTGCTCTTCGATTATGTGTGGAACGATTAGCATGCGCCGGCATTCACCCGGCGGCCCTCGTTCCTCCATCCTCTTGCCATGAACTCGCACATCGCAAACGACGGCTTTCACCCGGGCGTGTACCGGTGGATACGCAACGGCGTGGTTCTCGTGCTGACGGCGGTGGTTCTATGTGGATTCCTCCTGGATATCCCGCGCATCAATATCCTTGAACACACGGCGCGAAATCTGTATTTCCACGTGCCGATGTGGTTTACGATGATGGCGGCCTTTTTCGTCTCCGCCTATCATTCGCTGCGATATTTACAGGCCGGAGACCTCTTGCGAGACATTCGGGCGGTTCAAGCGGCCCGAGTGGGTGTCGTTTTCGGCCTTCTCGGTCTTGCGACAGGAATTGTATGGGCCCGATTTACGTGGTACGTGGGGACGGACGTTTGGTGGAATTTCGATCCGAAGCAGACGATGGCGGCCGTGCAGCTCCTGATTTATGGAGCTTACTTCACACTTCGATCCGCACTGGACGACGCTGAAAAGCGTGCGAGGATCGCCGCCGTCTACAATCTGTTCGCCGCGGCGACCGTACCCTTTCTTCTGTACGTACTGCCGCGTCAGATGGACAGCTTGCATCCGGGGGCCGAGGGGAATCCGGCGTTCAGTGAAATCACCCACCCCGTCATGCGCCTCATTTTCTATCCGGCCGTGATCGGATTCATCGGGCTCTTCTGGGTGCTTTACACGCAGCGAGTGCGTCTGGCCGTGGCGGCCCGCCGCATGGAAGAAATGGACGAATCACAGCTATGACGATCTATCCCTTACAGGATCAGGGTACTTCTACGGCGTACGACTCGGTGTGGACGGAAACCGAAGTACCCGTCCAACAGGAGCAAGGCCTTGAGAAAGTGATGCTGGCGGAGGACAAGCTCTACGTCGTCCTGGCGGTCGTGCTGATCATCTGGATCGGCCTGGTTCTATTGATCTACCGTACGGACGCCAAGATCTCGCGGCTGGAACGGAAATTGGATGAGCGCATTCCAGAACCAGCAGATCAATTGTAACGCTACTATGTCGGATTCGGATCGTGAAACCTAAGACGATCATCGGACTCGTGCTCATCCTCGGCTTCGGTACGCTGTTGTTCGCGAACTTCGGCGAACAGGTCGGCGGATATATGGATTTCGAGCAGGCTCAGGCGACCGGCTCGAGCGCGCACGTCGTGGGCAACTGGGTGAAGGATCGAAATTTCAGGTACGACCGCGAGCGAAATGTCTTCAGCTTCTATATGGCGGACGAGACCGGTGCGGTGCGGCTCGTAAACTATCCAAACCCGAAGCCGGCAAATTTCGAGGACGCCGAGCGCCTGGTCGTGGAAGGCTACACCGACGGGGATGTCTTCGTAGCCAAGCACATCCTGGTGAAATGCCCATCTAAGTACAATGACGAGCGGTCGCTGGAGAACGTAGGAACGTGAGGAAGTTCAGGATTAAGGACTACAGATAGATCGCGGTCGCCAGCAAGAAGTAGACGGCCAATCCGAGAATGTCGTTACTCGTCGTGATGAACGGCCCGGTGGCGAGAGCCGGATCGATGTTAAATTTGTGAAGGAATATCGGAACAGTCGTTCCGATTACCGTCGCAAGTACGATTACCGTCAGCATGGACAGGGCGGCGGTCAGGGCGAGCAGGAAGGCGCTCTCGCTTTCAATCGGAAGAACGAACACGGCGATTCCGAGCACGAGAGCCAGGATGACGCCGTTGACCAGTGCCACGCCGACCTCTTTGAGCAGCCTCCGCGTGACGTCGCTAAGCCAGAGCTCACCGCTGGCGAGACCCTGGACTACAATGGCGGAGCTCTGAATGCCCGCGTTGCCGGCCATGGCCATCACGACGGGGATGAAAGCCGCAAGGACGACAGCCTGCTCAAGCGCGCCTTCGAACTGGCCGATGACGAGGCCTGAGAGACCGGCGCCAAACATACCGGCGATAAGCCAAGGAAGGCGCCCCCGGCTAATGCGTAACACGGAATCGGTCGGCTCCTCGCTGCCGGACATACCGCTCATGAGCTGAATGTCCTCTTCAGCCTCCTCACGTATGACGTCAACGACGTCATCGATCGTGATTCGCCCCAGCATACGACCGTCCGCCCCTACCACCGGAAGCGTGACGAGGTCGTAGCGCTGCATGATCCGCGCCACTTCCTCCTGATCTACTTCCGGGTTTACGGAGATAAGATCCGTGTCCATGACATCCCCGACGCGGGCCCCGGCCGACGTGAGCAAAAGGTCCTTCAGGGATAGGGTACCGACGAGCGTACCGTCGTCATCCACCACGAAGAGGGCGTAGATGTCCTCGACGGTCTCCGCATGCAGCCGCATCTCTTCCGTCGCCTCCTCGATCGTCCAACCGGCGGGCACGGCCACGAACTCCCTCGCCATGATGCCGCCGGCCGACTCCTCATCGTAGCCTAGCAGCTCGCGGAGGTCTTCGCTGTCCTCGAGCGTGGGAAGCACTCGGAACGCCACATCCGGATGCAGGTCGGCGAGGACGTCGGCCGCATCGTCGGTCTCGAGATGATCGAGCAGCTCGGTCAGCCGGCCGTGTTCGGCCTCTTCGAGCAACTCGGCGCGAAAGGTGTCGTCGATCTCGGCGAGCGCAAGACCCCCCTGCTCCGACGGTAGCCAGTGAAACAGCTTTTTCGCGTCCTCCATGGGGAGGTGCGTCAACAGCCGCGCAAGATCCGCCGGATACAGGTCGGCGACGACGTTCATGACCATACCGCGCTGATCCGATGCGAGTAGCGCGGCAATGTCACCGACGAGATCGGAATCTATCTCCAGGAGTCCTGCCCTGGTTTCATCTTCCGGTGTTACAGCAGCCGATTTTTCCATACGTGAAGGAGTCGGGAGGATCGTCTCGACTAAATTCTCGCCTCAAGGTAGCGAGCGAGCTCGACAAACTCTGCCGGCTCAAGCTCCTCCGCGCGACGATTTTTGAACGACTCCGGCAGCGGGATTGCTCGCGCGCGCGTCCATTCGCTCAGACTGTTGTGCAGGGTCTTTCGCCGCTGGTTAAAGGACGACCTGATGATGTTTCGGAGAAATTCGTGGCCGACCGTTCGGATCGCTTCCGAACGTCTCCCGAAATCGAGACGAACGACAGCGCTCGTGACGGCCGGCCGGGGAAAGAACACGTTCGGCGAGACTTTGAAGAGCAGCTCGGGACGAGCGTGAAGCTGAACCTGGACACTCAAGATTCCGTACTCCTTCGTCCTCGTACGGGCGACCAGGCGCTGCGCCACTTCGTGCTGCATCATTACAACGGCCTCTCTCACCGTATCTCCGGCATCGATGAGCCCGAAAATCACCTGGCTCGTAATGTTGTAGGGCAGGTTTCCGACAACCCACATCGGCCCGCCTTTCTCCGCGGCCAAACGACCCCAATCGAGTTCGAGCGTATCCTGATGCTTTACATCCAGACCGGGGTGCACTTCATGCAGCAGAGCAACGGCCCGCGAATCGATCTCGATGGCCGTGAGCGTCGCATAGCGCGCCATCAGAAAACCCGTCAGGGCGCCGGTGCCTGGTCCGATCTCGACGACATGCGCATCGTCGGGAGCGCGTACGGCATCGACGATCTTCCGCGCAATGTTCGGATCGCGTAGGAAGTTCTGACCGAGACTTTGTTTCGGACGAAGCTGCATCAGGTTCGATTCGAGGAGGTGTATCCCTGAGGGAGACCCGGGATACAAGACAACGGGCGGTCGCATGATCCGGTGATCCGTCACCCGGCCACCGTCTTCGGTCCCCGATCGGAAGGAAGTGTCGAAGTCACCGCACCCTCTTTCGGCGGTTGCGGATGTAATCCTCAAAGATGTATTCCCCAAGGTCGTCGAGACTTGCGTAGTAGGCACGGCCGTGATTCGACTCGGTAAGCTCGCGGACGAAGTTTTGCAGATACGGGTCGCGGGCGATCATGAAGGTGGTTATCGAGATCCCTTCGCGGCGGCAGATCACGGCTTCATCCAGCACTTTATTGACGATTCGGCGATCTAGACCAAACGCATTTCGGTACATGCGACCGTATTCGAAATGGCAGCTCGGTTTGCCGTCGGTGATCATGAAGATCTGCTTGTTACGATTTTTCCGGCGGTGAAGGAGATCGCGAGCACGCTGCAGCCCGGACCGCGTGTTTGTATAAAACGGACCGACCTTCAAGTAAGGCAGATCCTTCACGGATACCTGCCATGCATCATTGCCGAATGCGACGATATCCAGTGAATCTTTGGGATACTGCGTCATAATGAGTTCCGCGAGTGCCATCGCGGTCCTGCGAGCGGGTGTGATGCGATCTTCGCCGTAGAGAATCATTGAGTGTGACAGATCGATCATCAGCACGGTCGCCATGTCGGTCTGGTGATCCGTCTCGTGGACCTCGAAGTCGTCCTCAGAGAGGTTCCAGTTATCGATCCCGGAACGGCGGTACGAGTTGGAGAGCGTCCCGGTGACGTCGATCAGATGCGGATCGTCTCCAAACCGCCACGATCGTGTTTCGGTCAGGCGCTCGTCGCCCATCCCTGCAAACGGCGTCTTGTGGTTGCCGCGGCCACTCTTGCGAAGCTGGCGAAAGACCTCTTCGAGCGAACGCTGACGCAGCGACCGTTCCGTGCGGGCGGTAATCTGCATCTGGCCCTGCTCGTTCTCCTGCAGATATCCGCGATTCGTCAGCTCCTCGATAAAGTCGCCGATGCCCATTTCGTCGCCTGTGATGTCGTACTTCTTGTCGAGCTGGGTTAGCCAGTTCAGCGCTTCCCCGGCGTCTCCTGCGGTGTATTGCAGGAGCTGCTGAAACAGATCGAAGAGCTGGTCGAAAATCGGGCGCGTGTCTCCGCTGTGTGTCGCGTCCCACTCGGTATATCGGAAATGCATAGGCGTCTGTGTTGCTCTTCCGGGTGTCAATCGTTGATAGAATGCCGCGCGGCGATCGGATTCCGCACGCGTCGGTCGGATTCCGCAAGCGCCGGTCGGATTCCGCACGC
>CAZART010000058.1:4310-25526 GCA_964487555.1 uncultured Rhodothermales bacterium | reverse complement strand
TCGGATTCCGCACGCGTCGGTCGGATTCCGCAAGCGCCGGTCGGATTCCGCACGCGCCGGTCGGATTCCGCACGCGTCCGACTATGGTACGCGGCGAGACCGAAAGGGCTCCATGATGCGTCAGCGTCCGAAGGGGCTTTCGAGGTAGCGGCGCGCTCGTTCGTGTGAACCCGACGTGTCATTCATGGTGAGAACCTCCTTGTAAGCCGCGACGGCAGCCTCGCGCCCGCCTAGCGCATCGTGGGACATACCCTGACGGAGGCGCCCGAGAATTTCGAAGTAGCTCTTCTCGTGATCGCGCGCGGCGAGGGACTGAAGCTGATCGAGGTGGTCGAGCGCCGCATTGAATTCGCCGCCTGCCATGTGGCTACGCGCAAGGAAGTAGAGCGCCTGCTCCGCCGCCGCAGCATTGTAGCCGGTTCGACGCGCCTTGTATCGCGCGAGGACCTCAGCAAAGATGTCACGAACCGTCGCCCACTGACCCCATTTGGCGTAAACCCGCCCCTCGAAAGTGTGGAAAAACGAATTGTTTGGATGCCGCTTTCTCAGCCAATCTGCATAATAGACGCTCTTGGAGTAGTCGTTCTCGAACAGATAATAGATCTGGAGCAAAAAGTACGCGGCTTCGGTCTGGATGAACCGCCCGCCCTTGACCGTACGCTCGAGCTCTCTAATGCCTCGTTCGCGATCGCCGCTCGGAAAGAAGATCATGACAGGCTTCACGTACGGATACTTGGCCGGAATGGCGGCCGCATAATAATCGTAGATCCCCTTGCCGAAGGCAAAGTCGTCGTTCGACGGGTCCCGCTTCACGACTCCCAGGACGTAGTCCATTGCCCGGAGACCGTCTTTGGCCGACAAAAACCATTCACCTCGATTCGACCGTAGACGACCTCGAAAGCCCAGTGCAGCGCCTTTGAAGAACCAGGCGTCGAAGTCGTTCTTGTTCCGTGCGAGCAGCTTGTCGGATCGACTGATGACTTCGTCCATCGCCGCGTAAAAGGCGGCGTCGTGCGACTCATCGGACAGATCGACCAGGATCTTCCACCACGTATTGAGGGCCATCAGGAAAGGCCCGATCGGGTGCCGCGGATGGGACTCGTCGATCAGCTCGAACATTCGCAGTGCACGTCCAAACTCCATGTCGTAGAGGTAGTCCAGACCCTTTTTGACTTGATGCTGCACCACGACATCGTCCAGAACGGACTCGTCCGGTGCACGGGCGGTTTGCGCCGTAGCCGGACCTACGGAACAGGCGAAGGCGAGGGCCAGGATAGCTATGTGGGTCATGCGTTTCATAGGCGAACCCATCTCATGCAAAAAGGGCACCACCCTCGCAAGCGGCGCCCTCTACGTACCGTTTCTTGAGAGACTAGCGGAGGAGCCGGCGGCTTCCGGTGTACAGTATGCTGACCATCAACATCTTGGCGATGTCTACAGGAATGAATCGAAACCAGCCTTTGTCGAGCGATTCAAACCACGTCGCATGGCCCGCCGCGTAATGCAACCAAACGACTCCGCACGTGAAGAGGACGAGTGATCCCGCAACCATCGAGAGCGTACTGCCCGTAAGGGAATTCCAGCGACGCGATAGGAGGCCGACGACAGCCGCGGAGAGCGGGTATCCGATCAGATAGCCTGCCGAGACGGCGCCGAGAAGATACGAGATCCCGTGCCCATCTCCCGCATATACCGGCATGAAGAGCCCCAGCGCGAGATAGAGAACCTGTGCCAGCATTCCGTTTCGCCACCCGAGATACAAACCGCTGCCGTAGACGGCCAGCGTTTGTAGCGTGAACGGGACTTCCCATACGTAGAGCCGCACCTGCGCGCCGAGCGCCGTTAACGCGGCGAAGCCGAGAATGCCGAGCACCTGAATCGAGGCCGAAGCGCGTTCGTTGCGAAGGGCGTCGATAGGGGCGATGCCGGCTGATAATTTGAGAGCAGATGTAGCCATTGATTGAATATCGCGGTGTCGTTAGTCCGGGGAGATAGGAGATCGGAAATCGTCTGCCCGGTCGTAGGTAGAAACCATCTCCTATTTCCTACGATTCATCTCCCAGTCAATGTCCTATGACCCCTTTTCCGGTCAATATAAGAATTAAGCGCGTTCCCCGACTCTTACGCGGCTTCAGCAGCCTCGGCAGCCGGTTCGTAGTTGAGACGCGTGGACAACCAGCGTTCGACGTCGGCCACGGCCATGTCCTTCCGATGAGCGTAATCTAACACCTGATCTCGGCCGATCTTCCCAACATTGAAGTAAGACGCATCGGGGTGGGCGAAGTAGAGCCCGCATACTGACGCCGCGGGGTACATCGCGAGGCTTTCGGTAAGCGTAATGCCGATGGCGGCTTCCGCATCCAGAAGATCCCAAAGGAGCGTCTTCTCCGTATGGTCGGGGCAGGCCGGGTAACCCGGTGCCGGCCGAATTCCTCGGTACCGCTCACGGACGAGGTCTTCATTGGACAGGTCTTCGTCAGGCGCATAGCCCCAAAGCTCCCTGCGAACCCTCGCGTGGAGCAACTCGGCGAAAGCTTCGGCAAGCCGATCGGCAAGCGCCTTGAGCATGATTATGTTATAGTCGTCATGGTCCTGTTTGAACCGTTCGAGCGGCTCCTCGATGCCCAGGCCTGCCGTTACGGCGAACGCGCCCACGTAGTCGGGGATGCCCGACTCCTTCGGTGCGACGAAATCGGCCAGCGCGCGATTCGGCCGGCCGGGCGTTTTCTGGGCCTGCTGTCGCAACGTGTGCAGCACCATCTGCAATTGCGAGCGATCCTCACCGGCGTAAACCTCGACGTCGTCGCCGGCGCTGTTGGCCGGCCAAAGCCCGAGCACGCCGCTCGCAGTCAGCAGTTTCTCCTCGATGATGCGATCGAGCAAACGGTTTGCATCATCGAACAGCTTCACCGCCTCGGCGCCCACCTCGGCTGAGTCGAATATCTTCGGATATTTACCTTTGAGCTGCCACGTGATAAAAAACGGCGACCAGTCGATATATCGACGGATCTCTTCGAGGGAAAAATCTGGAAGCGCCATCACTCCGATGGCGGTAGGCGTGGTGATCGGCGTCTTCCGCCAATCACAGGTAAACCGGTTCTCGCGTGCTTCGCCGAGCGAAAGGTACGGTTTCGATGCCGTTCGTTGGCTGTGCTGTACGCGGAGACGATCGTATTCGCGCCGGGTCTCGTCGAGATAGGCGCTGCGTGCGCCGGACATGAGCTGATTGACGACGCCGACGCTCCGCGAGGCATCCAGCACGTGAATCACGCCGTGGCCGTAGCCGGGTTCGATCTTGACCGCGGTGTGGATCTTCGACGTAGTCGCGCCTCCAATGAGGAGCGGTCGATCGAAGTGGCGCCGCGTCATCTCCCTGGCCACGTGCACCATCTCATCCAGCGAAGGCGTGATCAGCCCGCTAAGTCCAATGACGTCCACCTTCTGTTCGACGGCCGCATCGAGGATCTTCTCGGCCGGGACCATTACGCCCAGATCGATAACCTCATAATTGTTGCACGCAAGCACGACGCCGACGATATTCTTCCCGATGTCGTGCACGTCGCCCTTTACCGTGGCGAGCAGCACCTTCGCCCGCGGGGTTGTGTCTTTGCGCTGCCTCTTCTCCTCTTCGATATAAGGGATCAAGTAGGCCACCGCCTTCTTCATCACGCGGGCACTCTTGACGACCTGCGGAAGAAACATCTTGCCCGATCCGAAGAGATCGCCGACGACGTTCATCCCTTCCATCAAGGGGCCTTCTATCACATCAAGGGGGCTCTCGTACTTCTGCCTCGCTTCTTCGGCGTCCTCTTCGGCGAAGTCCACAATTCCTTTCACGAGGGCATGCTTGATTCGCTCCTCCACCGGCGCTTCGCGCCATTCAAGCTTCGGGCCCTGCTGTACGCCGCCTTCGCCGGCATATTTCTCGGCCAGATCGACGAGCCGTTCGGTGGCGTCATCGCGGCGATCGAACAAGACGTCCTCAACGCGCTCAAGCAATTCGTCCGGGATTTCATCATACACCTCCATCTGCCCTGCATTTACAATGCCCATATCCATTCCCGCCTTGATGGCATGGTATAGAAATGCGGAATGCATGGCCTCGCGAACGCGGTTATTGCCGCGGAAAGAGAACGACAGGTTAGAGACCCCTCCGCTCACTTTAGCATACGGTAAGTTCTCCTTGATCCACTTCGTGACTTCGATGTAGTCGATCGCATACCGGTTGTGCTCGGAAATGCCGGTAGCGATCGCAAAAATATTCGGATCAAAAACGACGTCCTGGGGCGGAAATCCGACCTGTTCCGTCAGAATGCGGTAGGCTCGTTCGCAGATGGCCTTGCGGCGGTCCACCGTGTCGGCCTGGCCATCCTCATCGAATGCCATGACGATGACGGCCGCACCGTAGCGGCGCACGAGCCGCGCCTGCTCGACGAACGATTTCTCGCCTTCCTTCAGGCTGATGGAATTGACTATGCCTTTTCCCTGCACGCATTTGAGCCCGGCCTCGATAACGGACCATTTCGAGGAGTCGATGACGATCGGTACGCGCGCGATGTCCGGTTCGGAGGCGATCAGGTTGAGGAGCTTGACCATCGCCGCCTCGGAATCGAGCATTCCCTCGTCCATGTTGACGTCGATGAGCTGGGCCCCGTTTTCGACCTGATCGCGCGCCACGGATATCGCTGCTTCGTAATTGCCCTCCTTGATCAGGCGGGCGAACCGGCGAGAGCCGGTGACGTTCGTGCGCTCGCCGATGTTGACGAAGTTTGTTTCGGGGCGGATGGTGAGCGGCTCGAGGCCGCTGAGCCGCAGGTACTTCGGGGGCTCGGGAATCCGCCGCGGTTGGTGGCGGGCCGCGGCAGCCGCGATGGCGCGAATGTGCTCGGGCGTCGTGCCACAGCAGCCGCCAACCAGGTTGACGAAGCCGCTCTCCGCATAGTCTTCCAACTGTTCAGCCATGAACGCGGCCGTCTCGTCGTACCCGCCGAATTCGTTGGGAAGACCGGCATTCGGGTACAGACTCGTAAAGACCGTTGCAGCGCCGGAAAGCTCTTCGATGTATGGCCGCATCTGCTCGGAGCCGAGGGCGCAGTTGAGCCCCACGCTGAGGAGGTGCGGCATATGCGATACCGAGAGCCAGAACGCCTCGGGGGTCTGGCCGGATAGCGTGCGCCCACTTTGATCTACGATCGTCCCGGAGATCATCACCGGTAACGGCCGACCGGTATCATCAAATATCTCCTGGATGGCGTAGAGCGCTGCTTTGCAATTCAGCGTGTCGAAAACCGTCTCGATGAGCAGGACGTCGACACCGCCGGCGATTAAGGCTTCAGCCTGTTCTCGGTACGCCCGCACGACTTCGTCGAAGCTGACGGCGCGGTACCCCGGATCACTCACGTCCGGTGAGAGGGACAACGATTTATTCATCGGTCCCATCGCGCCGGCCACGAACCGCGGCTTCTCCGGCGTCGCTTCCGCATAACGATCCGCTGCCTCACGCGCGATGCGAGCGGCGGCGATGTTGATGTCTCGAACGGCCGATTCCAGGTGGTAATCTGCCTGGGCGACCGTCGTCGCGGTGAACGTATTCGTCTCAATGACGTCGGCACCGGCTTCGAGAAATGCGGCGTGGATCTCTCCGATTACGTCCGGCCGGGTGAGGGACAATACGTCGCTGTTCCCCTTTAATTCGCCCGGATGATCCGCGAATTGGCGGCCGCGAAAATCGGCTTCATCCAGGTTGTATCGCTGGATCATCGTACCCATCGCGCCGTCCAGCACAAGGATACGTTCACTCAGGATCTGATGAAGCTTTTCGAAAGTCTCCTTCATGGAAAACAGGGGCTCGCGTTAGCTGCTAACGAAATGGACTTCACCCGCCGAAAGAAATGGCGCGGCAAAGACGCTCGCGCTACAGAGTAGGACCAACGATGCGTTCAGGAATTTGGTTCGCCGCAGGTTAGGAGCCGCCGCGTCGAAACCCGGAGCGGCAGGTGCTAGCCAAGGAAATCGACGGCTGCTTCGGCGAAATCCTCGGGCTGATCGGCATGGACCCAATGCCCGGCCTTCTCGATCGTCTTAAACTCGGCTTTCGGGAAGAGCTTCTTGATGGCCTTCTCATCGGCGTCTACGACGTAGTCCGACTCCGCACCGCGCACGAAGAGCGTCGGACCTTCGAACGTCCTTCCATTCTCAATGGGTGCGTTCAGGAGGGAATAGCTCTCGTGAATAGCGTCCAGATTCAGCTCCCACTCATATCGATTTTTCGTGGTAGAGTACGAGAGGTTCTTCAGTAAGAAGCGGCGGATAGGCGGGGCCGGAATGCGATCGGCGAGCACGTGATCGACATCGGCCCGCGAACTTATTCCTGAGAGATCCACATCACGCAGCGCCTCGATGATCGACTGGTGGCTGGGCGGATACTCCTTCGGAGCAATGTCGACGACGAGGAGCCGATCGACCCGTTCCGGATGGCTAAGAGCGAACTCCATGGCCGTTTTCCCACCCATAGAGTGCCCGATGAGGCGGCCCTTCTCGATGGCGTGGTCTTCAAAGAAACTAAGCAGGTCGGCGGCCATGATCGGATAGTCGATCCGGTCGGCGTGCGGCGAACGGCCGTGATTCCGCTGGTCGATCGTATATACGGTGAAGTATCGACAAAACACCGAGCGGGCCAGCGTGTGCCAGTTACCGCTGGAGCCAAGTAATCCGTGGAGGATGACCAGAGGGTCCCCGTCACCGTATTTCTTGTATGACAATCGCACTGGCTTGTCAGGCATTACGCAGCCTGAACCCACTGCGCCGGAACATTGATCCGAAGCGCTTGCCGGACGGCAGCGACCGAGACGAGCAGATGAGTTTGGCCACGGTGCTCCTCGACTTCCCCGCGAAGGCCTCTCATCGGGCCCTCGATCACGACGACTTTGCTTCCGAGCTTCGGCCTCGGAACGTAGTCGACTACGGCGAATTCGCCTTCACCACTGATCGCGCGCCGAACGGCATCGATCTCCTCGTCCGGCACGACGGCCGGCCGGCCGTTGAACGTGACGCAGCGCACGATGCCGTCGGTCTGCAGCACGCGAAGACGATCCCGCTCGTCGACCTTCGCGAAGATGTAGTTCCTGAAGAGCGGTTCTACGACCTTTTTCTTGCGGTCACTCCACTGGCGGATAACCGTGTATTGCGGAAGAAAGACATCGATGTGACGATCGTACAAACGATCTTCGCATTTCTTCTCGGCGCGTGGAAACGTGTAGAAGACACGCCAGAAAGATTGATGGCCCATGTATGATCTTCAAGTAGGTGATACGATTCCCGCGAATTCCGACCCGACTCATTTCCTCACGATCGGTCCCCACGCACGCGATAATCAACCTCCTGCGCGTGGAAGAATGAGGCGAAAGTTACTAAAAAAAAGAAAGGGATGAACGACGCTGTGCGTTTCTTTAAATGAGCGCAATGCAGCGTCTTAATTTAAAACGCCCATGGTACAATGCAACAAAAGGGATCCTACCCTCTCTGTAACGAATTGTAACGCGGAACGGGATTCCCGTGCGCTCGGTTTGGTTTGATCATGCAGGGTGGGACCGGCACGCTCCCCAGGCGCGTAACGGCCCATCTTCGCTGGAAGCACGGCGTCCCCACGTCGTCCTGCCGCCGCAGGTCCTTCAACCATTGAAATATCTCCACTCCAGTACGACCGCAGGCTGTGTTGTTGTCAAATGAGGCGCGCATGAAGGGCGCATCGAGAACGTACTCAAGCGGTTCGCGCGCACGGCACATCCCGTGGATGCGGCGTCCGGTGCTCCTTATGCTGTTCGTGGTCGGGTTCCTCTGCCCGGCAGCCCACGGACAGGATGGCGACCAGCCGGTCACCGTCACCGATCTCCTCAAGATTCGTGAGTTGGGAAACGTCGCGCTTTCGCCCGACGGCCGTCAAATCCTCTACTCCGTCCGCTCGATCGTCCCCATATCCGATCGGAAGGGCTCTACCGTAGAGGCAGATCCCGGTTCGGAAGGCCGCAGCCGGGAGACCTACGCATATCGCACGCATCTTCATCTCGCCGATCCGCTACGCCCTGCAGATAACCGGCAACTCACGCGAGGAGATCATAGCGCGACGGAACCCGCGTGGCACCCGGACAGCGATCGGATCGCATTCGTGCGGCCGGTCGACGGCACGCCGCAGATTTTCATCCTCCCTCTCTTGGGAGGTGAAGCGTATGCGGTGACGAATCTCGAGTCCGGTGCGACGTCGCCTCGGTGGTCGCCAGATGGGACGCGCCTTCTTTTTTCGTCGAAACTCACCTCGGAGCAGGTTCGGAGCCGAACGAACGACGAACCGGATTGGCCCATTGAGCGACCGGGCCGTCGGCCGAGTGACTCCGACGACATCTCCCCCGATCCGAACGGCTCCTTGGCGGAGATTCGGGCGTACCTTGACGCGAACGCCGCAAGGCGGCAGCCGCGCGTATTCCATCGAATGAATTTTCTCGGGGAGACAGATCTCGACGATTTGCCGAAATACAAGCACTGGTTCATCGTCCAGCCCAATACGGCGGCTGAGCCCGTCCTCATTACTAGGGGCCACTACGATTTCGAGGACGGGGAATGGATGGCAGATGGTTCACGCGTGATCGTCTCGGGTATGGTGAGCGCGGAGCAGCATCCCGACCGTGTGTGGGACACGGAGTTGTACACTGCTGCGGTGGACGGTAGCGGCATGCAGCCTTTCTTCGCGATAGAGGGCTACTCTATTTCTTCGCCTGTCGTGGCGCCCGACGGCAACTCGGTGGCTTTCATAGCGAGGCGGGTTGACCGCGCCGGCTACGCCCAGAGCGAAATCGGCGTGGTTTCGGTGGGCGACGCGCTCACGGCGCGGCTGCTGACGCTCGACTTCGACCGGTCCGCGTCGGCGCCGAAGTGGTCGCCCGACGGGTGGCGCCTCTACTTCACGGCGGCTTCGAACGGCGGTTTTCCGTTGTATCGAGTGGCGGCTTTCGGTGTCGAAGCTTCGCCCGAAGAACAGGAGCCGGCTTCCGGCGAAACGCCGGATTCAGCCGCCGTAGCGGCCGATACAGCCGTGATCGATGCCGATACTTCGGTTGCCCCGGCCGATTCGGCGGTTGCACGGGGCGATATGTCGGTTGCCCCGGCCGATACCGCGGACGCTCGGGCGGATTCGATAATGACCGACCCGTGGCAGCCCATCCAGAATGACCCGGCCGTTGAACGCCTTACGTCATTCGACCGCGGAATTCGAAGCTTCGACGTAGGATCGGCCACCGTCTTCTATGTCGCTACCGAAGCCGCGAATCCGTACGAACTCTTCGCCTCCGACACGCCGTTCACGTCGGATCGACGTCTCACCGATCACAATGCGGAGTGGCTCGTAGAGAAGCGACTCAGCTTTCCCGAATCGCACACGTTGGCTCGCGACGGCGTTCAGATCCAGTATTGGATAATGAAGCCGGCCTTTTTCGATTCAACAGGGGAATATCCGCTTCTGCTCCAGATCCACGGCGGTCCATCGGCGATGTGGGGTCCGGGCGAAGCGTCGATGTGGCATGAGTTTCAATTCTTCGCCTCACGCGGCTACGGCATTGTATTCAGTAATCCGCGCGGTTCGGGCGGATATGGGTATGATTTTCGGCGTGCGAATTATCAGGATTGGGGAGCAGGCCCGGCTGGTGACGTCCTCGAGGTAGCGTCCGAGGTGGTACGCGAGCCGTGGCTGGATGAAAATCGTCAGGTCGTCACCGGCGGATCGTATGCCGGATATCTGACCGCATGGATCGTCGCGCATGACCATCGTTTCAAAGCCGCCGTCGCCCAACGCGGCGTGTACGATCTCGGCACCTTTCTGGGGGAAGGAAACGCGTGGCGCCTCGTACCGACGCATTTCGGCGGCTATCCCTGGGACAGGGAGGTTGACTCCGCAGCGGTCGCAGATCCCCGCCATGCGGCCGCAATCGACGGTGCGGCGGATACTTCGGCGGCGCCGGATTCCCTCGTCACCGCCGCCGTCATGGTGCCGGCGGATACGACCGCGACCGCGGATTCCCTCGCTCTTGCCGCCGATCCGTCCATCGCGGACACGAGCGCGCTTGGCACGACGACCATTGACGTGCCGCCATCCGTCTCGGAGATCCTGATCCGTAATTCGCCGCTCACGTACCTCGACCGGATTCAAACTCCGCTTCTAATCATTCACGGAGATCAAGATTTGCGAACGGGCGTCGCCCAGAGCGAGGTACTGTATAAAAGCCTGAAAATTCTTGAGCGCCCTGTCGAGTACGTGCGCTATCCGACAAGCGGCCATGAGTTGTCTCGCTCCGGAGATCCTCTGCTACGGATGGATAGAATCCTCCGCATTTATGAGTTCATGGAGCGATTTATTCGGTGAACCGGCGGGGTCCGACGGACACCTACTGCCTCAAATCCATCCCGCTACCGAAACCGAACGGTTCGACCGTGATGGGGAGGCGACCAGGTGCGGGCTGCTCGCCCAGCAAGACGCGTAGTGCCGCATAAACGGTCTGAAGGGACTGGTCATATGCGACGACGATGTCGTCGGCTTCGCGGAAGGCGGAGGCCGCATAGGGATTCCCGAATGTAAGCAGGACCACCGGTTTCTCGAGAGCGAGGAGCCGGTTGACCAGTTCGGTCTGCTGCGCAAAAAGACTTGCCTGGCCGCGTCCGGCGACGAGACGCAGATAGAGGGCAAGCACGACGACGTCGGCATTTCGCGCGCCTTCGACGACGCGGTCGATCTGCCGCACCGAAGGTTCTTCATCGAAACGCGCACTCTCTACGCGAAGCGTCTCGTCGAAAAGATCCATCGCGGCGCCAATACTCTCCGCCCCCCGGTAGTTTGTCAGATGGATAGTCGCAATCCGCTGGGAGTCCGGCCTCAGCGGCAGTGATTCCGTGGCTTTGAGCAGCGTGATTGAGCGATCGGCGATCGCCTGCGCGATGTAGGCACCAAGCGGTCGCCGCATGAGCTCTTCGAGCCGCTCCTCCGAAGCAAATCGATCGTTGTGGAGACCGGTCACGGCCTTCGTCCGAAGAATTCGGCGAACGGAACGATCCAGCGTTTCGGCGCTCAGCCGTCCCGATTTCACGGAGCTGCGCACGATGTCGACGGCTCGCGATATATTGGCCGGCGTAAGGATCACGTTAGCGCCCGCAAGCAGCGGTCGAACGATCCGATCCTCAGCGGAAAAGTCCTGCTGAAGCGCCCCCATGCGCACGTCGTCCGTAATGACGATACCGTCGAAGCCCATGTCTTTGCGCAGCAAGCCGTCCAGAATTCTCTCACTAAATGTAGCCGGCAGCGGCTCGTCATTAAGCGCTTGAATCCAAAGATGCGCGCTCATCACGGCCGCAGGCTGGGGTGGGCGGTTGAACGCGATCCGGTAAGGCCTGAGCTCCACCTGCTCGAGATCAGCGCTGTCCCCGCTGACAAAGCCCATTCTAGAATGGGTATCCACGTCCGTATCGCCGTGTCCCGGAAAGTGTTTGAGCGTCGTCAACAGCCCGTGTCCCTGCGCCTCGTGAACAAACGCAGCCGCCATCCGACCTACCAATTCCGGATCCTCGCCATACGATCGGATATTGATGATCGGATTGTCGGGATTGTTGTTGACGTCGACGACCGGCGCGAACAACAGGTTGATTCCGATCGCGCGCGCTTCGATGGCCGTCAGACGGCCGGCGGCGGCGGCGAACAGCGTATCGCGCGTGGCACCAATAGCCATGTTCGACGGAAGCTCCGTCAGTGCATTATTGAACCGTCCGACGCCTCTCTCGTAATCCGCCGCGAAGAACAACGGCACCTTCGCGAGCCGCTGTAGACGCTGCGATTCTTCAAACACTTCCTGCGGCTCCAGCAGCCTCGGCACAAGAAATCCGCCCACATTCAGCTTCCGCACGGCGTCCGAAGCATTGTCGATCAATCCACCGTACGTCCGCGGATCGAGGTGGACGATAAACAGCTGCCCGATCTTCTCATCCAGTGTGAGAGACGCCATCACGGAATCCACCCATCGTGCCGCCTCCTGACTGTCCACGGCCGCAAGCGCCGAACCCGGAGTACCGTGTGCCAGAAAAAGCCTGTCGATGGCCTCCATCGCGCGCTGCAGGCTGTCAGGCAGCTCCTGCAGGAGGCTGTCGTAGGCGATGCTACTCGCGAGACGTTCCTCAGCGGAGACGTCAGGGTCGTTGCACCCGAGCACCATCATCAGGCATGCCAGTCCTATCAGATTCATATAACGTATGAAACGCATCCGCGCGTCCTGTCAATCAATGGGGAGATCGCTATTATAGCCGCGACTTGCGGACCGTTCCTGAAATCCGCCGTGTTATTTCCCGCCGTTTACATTCCGCGCGAAGTGTTCATCTCGTCCCTCCTCACCCGCGAAACGCAGCGCCTCAGATCGGCTCTGTCGCGCATCGACCGACAGACGGCATTCGTACTCGTGGCGGCGGCGCTGCTCGTAATTGTGCAGGACACGCTCGGAAGCCGCCGGCTCTTTCGCAATGAAATGGCCCATCTCTTCCCCGACTCCTGGCGGGGGCTCCTGTCTTGGGGATGGTGGTTCGGCATTCAGGGGCTCACCGGTTTCGTAATACCCGTGGCGTGCCTCCTCATCCTGTTCAAAAGACGCCCCGCTACAATCGGTCTCGGTATGGGCGACTGGCGATTCGCACTCGGCATCACGGCGGCCTATGTACCGTTGGTCGTAATCGGCACCTGGATTTTCTCAGATAGTACCGCCTTTCAGTTGCAGTATCCGCATTACCGTCCTGCCGCCATCGATTGGAGAACGTTCGCCATCTACGAAGCACTCTTCCTTATGTATTGGATGGGATGGGAGTACCTGTGGCGCGGCTTTGTGCTTTTCGGAACCATGCACACCCTGGGTCTCTACGCCATCTTCGTCCAGGCCCTCCCGTTCGCCATCCTCCACCTGGACAAGCCCTTGCCTGAAGCCGTGCTGAGTCTCCTGGGCGGCGTGGCGCTCGGGGCGCTCGTCTGGCGGTGCCGGTCGTTCTGGATCGCAGTCCCGATTCACGCAGCGCAGATGTTGATTCTCGATTTCTGGTGTGCGATGCGCATCCGCACGGAGGTCGACGGCATCGGATTCGATGCACTGTGGGACGTGTTGACCTTTTGATGTTAACCCGTCACTACCACAGATAGCTCAGCGTCAAGATGTGACCCGGACCTTCAAATCCGCTCTCGAGGGGCAGGTACGCATAATCGAAGACGACACCTTCGTAGCCGAACCCGAGCCCGAAGGAGTAGCGCCTCACGTCGTCGTTGGTGATGAAACCGACACGAAGCTCGATCACGTCCAAAATCTCGGCCCCGGCGCCGATGTGAACCTGTGTGATCGCGCCCGGAAAAACGTGCACGAGCTCGGTCGTCAACACCGTCTGAAGCAGCATCGCGTCGTCGTAGGACATCATCATCCGAAGCGGATGGAACGCACCCCCGACGCGAAGAGCGGTGGGCAAATCCGTGTCCTGCTCCGCCAGTTCGTTCATCTTCCCGACGTTCTGCACGGCCGCACCGAGATGAACTCCTTCGGAGAGCAGCGACGTTTGCAAACCGACGTCAAATCCATACCCGGAGGAACTCTCCGTATAGATCCGCTCCGTCAAATACTTGGCCGTGACGCCGCCCCGCACCGGACCGATCGACCGCCCGTAGGCGACGCCCGCGCTAACGAACTGCACGCTGAAGCGGCCCTCCGGCTCGCCGGGCCCCGAACGTGCTTCAATGTCGTCGTTCCCGTTCGCCGTCACGAAAAGGCCGAAGGCACCGTTCTCACCGGCACCCAGACGCATCGCACCCGCGTACGTCTTCGTATCGCCGATCCAGGCGTGATACGATGCCGATGCCGAATTCTGCGCCGCCGCGGCCAGTCCCGCCGGATTCCAGTATGTGCTGAACGCATCCCGGCTAAAGGCGACCTGTGCATCGCCCATCGCCGCCGCCTCGGCGTTCGTCCCCAACCTCAGGAAAGCCAGGCCCGAATCCTGTGCACGCGCCGTAACGACAGACGCCGCTAGGCCTGCGAGGATGAACAGAATGAGACGGTACATACACATGGAGCCCCGGGTGAGTTTGGAAGAACGGTGCAGAACCGTGCTGGACGTACACCGGCGGCGGCCGTCATCAGGCCGGCGCACATCGAGCGGCCGTCAAAAAGCAGAGTTTAGAGAAATATACGGAGCGTGATCAGGTGCATCGCGCCGGCATGGTAAGGCTCCAGCATAAAGGCGTATTCGCCGCGCGCCCTGAGTGGGCCTATTGGCTGCTCAATCATAAACCCTGCCGACGGTGTGACGCCTTCCAGCGCATCCGCGCCGATGCGGTCGATACCCCCGCGAAGCGTAATGACGTCTACCGGCCGATATTCGGCACCGACGCGAAGCCGCCCGGCGTACGTTGACGATTTCTCGGAGTCGACCACCTCCATCGGCGCATCACCCACGATCTCCACCGATCGCACCCGGTGCTCCGACGACGTGATTCGTGATTCGTACTCGGACGTGACCTGCGCTCGCCCATCCATTAAACGAAAAGCTCCGCCGAATCGAATCCGGACGGGGAATCGATCGGACGTGGTACGGCCTGCCGACCCGTACAGATCGGACGTATCCCATGAATATCGGGCCAGCAGCTCGTCCACCGCCAAACCGAGCCGCAGATCTTCCGTCACCAGATACGTTACTCCGAGATCGATGCCGATGCTGTTGACCGGCTCGAGGTCGTCGAAGTAGTCGGCCCGAAAAAGCTGCAGCCCGACGCCGGCCGTCAATCGGCTGGTCAGGTGCGTGCCGAACGTCAGGAAGAAGGCGAATTCGTCGATCGAATAGTCTCGCGTGTGAAATCCGCTGTTGTCGCGGCCGTCGATGTTCGATACGCCGGCATGGATGAGTCCGGCGGCGATGCCCGCGCTCGGCTGAAGCGACGTCGAAAACTGCAGAAACTGAAGCTCCCGATCGAGACTCAACAGGGCGGCCGAGGCTTCGAGACTCTGGCCGCTCGCGAAGGGCGACAGCGCCGGATTGTAGTACGGAGCGCCGTCCGCGAACGCGTCGGCGACGAGCGCATTGCTCATCGCGATGCCTCGCGCGCCGAAGCCCATTCGTGCAAACGCACCGGCAGCCTGTCCGCGCGCCTCACGCACGTCCAAAAGCGAAGCGGATGACGCCACGAAAAGAATTACGCCCGCGAAAATCTTGAGAGATCGAATCTGCATCATACTGTCTTACTCGAGGACGTGAATCTTCCCCCACGCATCGCCGCCGTCAACGGAGTAAAAATAGACGCCGTTGGCCACGCGAAACCCGTCCGAATCGGTCCCGTCCCACGCGATCTCCCGCGATCCGGTCGCACCGGCGCCGGCATCCAGAGTGCGGACTAGATTCATCCGGAAGTCGAGAATCCGAATCACCTCCGATCCGCCGTTCGGCGATTCATAGACGATGCGGACGAACCGGTCGGCCTGCGGTGAAAATGGATTGGGATAGGCGTACGTGTCGACGTCCGGCACGGCCTCCGTGGGTTCATCCGGATGAAGAGGAACGTCCGTTCGGAAGATGCGCCACGTCCCGCCGCCATCCGTGCTTTTCATGAGTCCTTCCGAAGTGCCGACCCACACGGCGTCCGGCGTGGTCGAGACCGCGAACACGTTGAGATCCGGGCGCATGATTCTGTCGGGATCCGTCGCATCGCGAAATCGCCGGACCGTCCGCCAGGTCGTCCCGTCGTCGTCGGAGATCATGAGGCCCGACTCGGCCGCAGCGTACACGCGCTCGGCCCCTTCGAAGGCAAAATCATAGGCGCGTTCGCCGATCAGCATCTGCTCGAACGTCTCGCCGCCGTCGCGCGTAACGGTCACACCGAACCGGCCGCTCTCGCCGACCTCGCCGGCATTCCAGGTGGCCATCCAGATTGGATTGCGTCCTTCGACCGGCTGCTCCTCGATCGAGATCACCCAGCTTCCCGTCAGCGAATTCGGCGTACCATCCGCACTGAAACGCTGCCAGGCCAGGCCGTCCTCCGATCGATTCACCCCGCGCGGCGTGCCGGCCCAGATCGTTCCGGTTTCGTCGACGAGCACGCTGAACCCCATGTGATTCAGGTGGCCCGAGCTTCCGCGCTGCGGCGCCACCTCAAAGTTATACGACGAATCGGGGTGGATGGAATCGAGCGAGTCGGGGGGCAACACGACACGCTCCCACGTCCGCCCTTGATCCGACGAACGGCGAATGCCGCTCGCCCACGCCGCGATCCACACGTCGCCCGTCACGGGATCGTAGTCGATATCGAACGGCGGGCTCTGCTCCGGCACGATCACCGCCAGCGCTTCGAGCACGTTATTGCCGTAGACGACCTCCGTATCGCTCGGGTCGTCGAGATGCGGCGAACGATACGTGAACGTCTGACCGCCGTCGGTCGAGAATACGTAGCCGGCCACGGCCTGCACCGAGCCGCTTCCGTCTCCCGAACTCGAGAATCCAAGGCCCGCCCAGATCGTGCGCCCCTCCGCATCGATCGAGAACGTGCTGTTCCGCGTCCCCAACAACGAATCGATGTTCGCGACCTTCCAGCTTTCGCCTCCGTCCGTCGTCAGATTCAAAAACGGACCCACCCAGAGCGAGTCGCCCTCCGCCTGAAGATTCGTCACACTGTTTCGAAGGATGCCGCGCACATCGACGAGCTCCTGCACGTCAGCCGCTGAGAAGCCCTGCGCCAGAACCGCCGGCGCCGTGAGCAACCAGCCGAATCCGGCCAGCATAACAAGGTTGATTAAATGCTTCATTCGACTACGATCGTTCTCTCAACGACATTGCTCTTCAATCCGGACCGGTCGGTTGCCTGAAAGGCCAATACCGTCTCCCCGGGGGCATTCCCGCTTTCGATTTGCACGGTACGCGTGAACACCCCATCATTCGCGAACTCATCCCCGAAGCTTTCCCCATCGTCGGCCATCTCAATCACGGACGACGGCCGCTCCACATTCCAGAAGACCACCTCGCTGATGCTCGAAAGCCCGTCCGGGTCCGTCACGGTAGCCGAAAGGCGGAGAACGGCGGGATCCTCGCCTTCAAGCGGCCGCCGAACGGTATCCGGAGCCGAAACCTCGAGGATCACGGGCGGCTCGCTCTGGCCCGAGAACGTCAGCATGCCCCGCACGTTGTCGCTCAGCGATCCCGTTTCGTCGACGGCGTAGACGAGCACCGTATACACCCCGACCTCGCCTCTCGGAACGCTCACCGTCGCCGTCCCCGCATACTGCGATCCACTCGCGAGCGCCAGCTCGCCGTTAGAGATCGGAGTCCGGCCCGCATAAGGCGATCGCACGACGTAGGCGACCCGTTCGACGTCACCGTCAGGGTCCACGACATTCACCCGCATCGTTACCGCAAACCGCACCTGATCGCCGTCCTCCTCCACGTCAGGATCGCCCAGCGCCACCGAATGCGGGCCAAATTCGAACTCGGTCAGTACGGGCGGGTCTCCGCCGGGCGGCTCGACGCCGGGCGCCTGGTCGCATCCGACGAGCAACGCCGCGACGAGCGTGATGCCGATGACGAGCGGCGCCGCCGAGAGGCGCGGCCGGGACAAGCACGAAGCGAGAGGCAAAGCGAGCGGGAGAGATTGATTTCGGTTAGCAAAAGAAATCGTAGCCGTCGCTCATGCAGTGCTTGCTGGTGGAAAGGATATCTGGACAAAACGGTGCTGAACCTCGCAAGGCCTCGGCCCCGTGCCCGGCATCGCGCAGAGGCATGCCGGCACGAACGCTGCCTGCGCCGCGGTGAACGGCCCCCTTACGAACGCGGCTCCGGCGAGGATCCCTGGGGGGCGTTTTTAGCCTACATCGGCGCGTTCAGTACATAAAGTGGTTTGAAGCTGAAACACAAAATGAACACGATGATGCTTGCAACGCCGAGCACCTTCTGCATGCGCGACAGCGGCCGCTCTACGAGTACGGGTGGATGGTCGACTTTCACCAAGAAGACGAGCAAAAGGCACCAGATGAGCCAGCCGCTATAGGCGAAGGCCTCGAGCGACGGGCCGATCGTTTGCGTGACGGCCACGAGGAGGATGATGCCGATGAGGATCGGTGCGGCCACACGAAGATTGCCGTCGAAGACTTTGTTCAGGTAGAAGAACAGGATGGCAGCCAGAAGGAACCACGAGCTTTCACCGAGCAAGGGATGCACGTCATAAAGCATCGGGACGGCATCGATGACGAAGCCGATGGCGCCGGACGTCAGGAGGATCACGAAGAAGCCGCGCGCCAGCCGTCGGTGCCACGTGCGGCCGAAAAGGGCATAGAGAACGTGCCCGCCGTCGAGCTGCCCGATCGGCAACAGATTGAGTGCCGTGAAAAAAAGGCTCAACCATCCCGCGAACAGGATTGGATAATGGTACATCTCATACATGGGAGGCACGCCTGAGACGAACTGGCTGCAGATCCAGTAAAGCAAGGTGTCGCCGACGACGAGAATGATCGAATTCTCGCCCTGCTCAAGCATTTCTCGCGGGAATTCTCCGTACTGCTCTACGTAACGGTGCAGCGCCTCGTGGCCGGGACCCACGTCGAGCATGTAGGTTGGAGGGGGCAGCGTCACGAATGCATAGATCAGCACGCCGGCGGCCACGATGAAGCCCGCCAGCGGGCCGGCCGCGCCGATGTCGAAGAGCTTCCGGAGACTGGGCACGGGTTCGCGGATGCGGATGACCGCGCCGAGTGTCCCGACGCCGACGAACGGCAGCGGAATATAATAGGGAAGGGACGTGTCGACCCCGTGGTATTTCGCCGCGAAGTAATGGCCAAATTCGTGAACCGTCAGGAAGAGCAGCAGCGAGCCGCCGAATCGAAGACCGTCCAGTACGTAGAGCCACACCCCTTGCTCGAGATAAAGCGTCCAGCGGCCGGTCAGCTCCCCGCCCATGTAGACAGTAGAGGCCAGCGTCAGCGAAAAGAGAAGGACGTGTAGCCAGTAGCGGTCTTTGTGCTCTTTCGTCGCTCGTGCGCTCCGATAGGAGTCGGATCGGCGATTATTGCTTGAACCGACGGACGTGACAGGTTCCACGGAGGATTGGCGAGTTCTGAATTAGCGGGTTCTGGGTTCCGAGTGTCGTCGCGTGTACGCTCCACGCTCTCCCGTTCTCAACGGAGTGCCGAGAGGCCTGCTTCGAAGCGGTGCATGGCTTCAACTAGATTCATCAGGGATGCAGCGTAGGAGATGCGGAGCCCGTCAGGCGATCCGAAGGCGTCACCCGCCACCAGCGCTACGTGGTGTTCCTCGAGCAGGTAGAAGCACAGGTCTTCGCTGGTGCGGATCGAGCGGCCATCCGGCGATTCACTGCCGAGATAGTGCGATACGTCCGGGAAGAGGTAGAAGGCGCCTTCCGGACGCGGGCAGTGAACGCCCTCGACGTTGCCGATGCGTTCGAGCATGAAATCGCGCCGCTCGCGGAAGGCCTGTACCATCTCATCGACGTAGCGCGTCTCCATCGTGAGCGCGGCGATGCCCGCCTTCTGGGTGATGGTGGAAGGTGCCGATGTAAACTGGCTCTGGACCGTTGCGGCCGTCTGTACGATCGGCCGTTCCGCTGCGAGGTATCCGAGCCGCCATCCCGTCATCGCGTATGCTTTCGAGAAACCGTTGACGGTGATCGTCCGCTCCTTCATCCCCGGCAGCGACGCGATCGACACGTGCTCGGCGTCGTAGATCACTTTTTCGTAGATCTCGTCCGAGATGACGAAAACGTCCTCATGTCGCTGCAGCACCTCGGCGATCGCCTCCAGCTCGCCACGCGGGTATACCGATCCGGTCGGATTTGAAGGTGAGCAGAGGATGAGGAGGCGGGTATTGTCGTTGATGGCCTCCTCCAGTACGCCGGGACCTACGCGGTACTCGTCTTCGGCCGTCGTGGCTAACGCGACAGGTTCGGCGCCCGCGAGCCGCACCATTTCGGGATAGCTCACCCAATACGGAGCCGGGATCAGCACTTGGTCGCCAGGCCGGCAGAGCGCCATAACGGCCAGTGCGATCGACTGCTTCGCCCCATTCGAGCAGAGGATCTGATCAATGGGATATGTAAGTCCATTATCATCCTCGAGCTTGCGAGCAATCGCCTCTCGCAGCTCGGGCATACCGAGATTTTCGGTGTAGTGCGTAAAACCGTCGCGGATCGCCTGTATGCCGGCATCGGAGATAGGCGGCGGCGTATCGAAATCGGGTTCGCCGGCACTCAAGCCGATGATGGGCAGTCCTTCACGCTTAAGCTGCTTGGCGCGCGCCGTCATCGCCAGCGTTGCCGAGGGCTGAACGGATTCGACGAGCGGGTTGAATGTAAGTGTCGTGGGCATTCGTGCGGTGAATTACGGGTGTCTTTGCATGGGGAGGATCGAGGATTGAGGATTGAAGATAGGGGATGGAGGATAGCGGGTTGCCGCTAGCTGGCTCTGGCGCGACGCATGAGACCATTATCCACCATCAATTCTCGATCTCGATCCTCGATCTTCGACCCCCGATCCGCGTTCTTCAATCCTTTTCCGCGCCAGCGCGGCAGCGACCGGCTTCGGTACGAAGGGCGAAACATCCCCGTTCCAACGCTGAATGTCGCGGACAATGGTCGCACTGATGAAGGCGTGCCGGCCGGATGCAGGCAAGAATACCGTCTCGAGCGCTCCGTGCAGCTCTTTGTTAGCCAGTGCCATGCGCATTTCATAATCGAAATCGCTGACCTGACGAAGGCCCCGGATGAGCGCGACTGCCCCACGTTCACGTGCCCGCTCGACGATCAGCCCTTCGTGGGCGGCCACGACGACGCCGTCCAGGTGCTTCACACATTCCTCAATCAGCTCACAGCGTTCCTCCACATCGAGAAGTGACCGTTTTTCGGCGTTCACCGCCACCGTCACTTCGATCTCGTCGAATAGCGTCCGTGCGCGTTCGAGCACGTCTAGGTGCCCAAACGTAAAAGGATCAAATGTCCCGGGATAGAGGGCGCACCTCATCGTTCGGCCTCGCTATCTTCATCGTTCGGCCTCGGTATCTTCATTGTTCAGCCTCGGTATCTACATTGTTCAGCCTCGCGATCTTCATTGTTCAGCTTCGCGATCTTCTTCGAATGGCGCCGCCTCGCCCGGCGAGGCAACATTCTCGGCACGAAAT
>CAZART010000058.1:0-4210 GCA_964487555.1 uncultured Rhodothermales bacterium | reverse complement strand
ATCTTCTTCGAATGGCGCCGCCTCGCCCGGCGAGGCAACATTCTCGGCACGAAATACCGACACGTGGGTTCGTCCATACGGACGGCTCGTGTCGAGGCGGGGATGTTCACCGAATGATACGTTTTTGTCATGCTCGAGGATGAACAATCCATCCCCACGAACGTGCCGAAGCGCCAGGTCAGGCAATCGCGTCATCGCCTCGAGGCGGTACGGAGGATCGGCAACGATGAGGTCGAAGGGAGGGCCGCTGTAGCGTTCGAGGTACGTAACCGCGTCCGCCCGTAGAAACATGCAGTGGTCCACCACGCCGAGCTCTTCCGCATTTCGGCGCGCGAATTTGAGCACCTGTCCCTCGTTCTCGACGAACGTGACGGCATCTGCGCCGCGGCTGATTGCCTCTAGGCCGATGGCGCCCGTTCCCGCGAAAAGGTCGAGCACATCCGCACCCTCAAGCGACATCCGGCTCGTCACCAGGTGGAACAGCGACTCCCGCGTCTGGCTCATGGTCGGGCGTGTGAGATGCCCCTTCGGCGAGAACAGCTTCCGCCGTGCAAATCGACCGGCAATGATTCTCATAGATTTGTCGTGGTCGCAAGTCCTGGACTAGTTCGTCGATTTTCATTCATCGTTCGGCCCACATCGTTCATCGTTCGGCTCACCTGAGTCAACCTCCTCAAGACGTGTCTGCATGCGGCGGTCTCCGGAAAATCCCTCCTGGACGAACGCGGAGCGCCGAGCGCCGAACACGGAGCGCCGAAGGCCGAACGCGGAGCGCCGAGCGCCGAGCGCCGAGCGCCCAATCTAAAGCGCGGCGCCGACGCAACCAACATACGCCTCAGCATCGAAATCGGAGGCCAGGCTGCCCGGGTCGAGGTCGAGGACGGAGAGCGGGTTCAGCCGGTGCGCTTCGAGATCGAACACCGTCTCAAGATCGGGAAAGAGAGAAAGGTCGACAGCGTTCCCGTAGACGTAGATCCGGCGTACGAGATCCGGCTTCAGCCGCAGCTGCTTCATCATAACGACCGCAAAATACGCCACATCGACCGGAGGGATCGCATCGGTGTGCTTGCTGAAATACCACTGCTGATCGTGGCAAAGCGTGTATTCGACGTGGTCGGGGTACCAGCCGATCGCCAGAATGAACGGTCCGCGTCCGGATTCGCCCGACGGCCATCTTTGGAGCCGACCGATGGTTGAGGCGGCGGCATGCATACCGACCATCAAGCGGCGACGCGGCTGGGGCAGCTTGCTTGCGAGCCGATCGACGCGGGATTGAATGGACTCCTCAATGGCCAACACATGCATCCAATCGACGCGGCCACCCGACTGCAGCACCTGCGTGTGCACTACGTCTGCCGTGATGTGAACGGGTCTCTCCGTACCGGCCAGAAGAGCTGCTTCCTGCTGGAGGCGAAGCTTTCGGTCGCCCGGATCCGAACCGAAGGGCATGGGGCTGAAAAAAGAGAAGCATCGCGGCGGATGCACCGTGATGTTGAGCGTGGCCGCGACCGAACCCGAAAATACGTCTCTAAGAGCATCGGCCACCGTGACGAGCTGCTTTCCGCTCGTCGCATTCGCGAGCTCGCGGCCTACGTCGAAATCAAAATCGCAGCTGCCGAGCCGAAGAAGGCGATAGCGCGACCCGTACTGCTCGACTTCGGCGTAACGCAGCACGCGGTCATAAATGTCGATGGCTGCCCGGGCGTGTGCTTCCATAAAAGAGAGGTACGAGCACGGAAGAGAGGATGGCCATGCCGGGGCATGTCTTATTCCCAGCTCGCGGCGTTGAGCTCGGTGGGATCGGGCGCGAGAGTGCCGATCGCGTCGTCCGAATCCGGATCTCTGAGTTCGTACATCATCACGCGCGCCGTGTCGTTCACGGCGTACTCGAACTCCTTCCCCGTACGAGGCGAATAAATCAGCGAGTCGGCATTGAAGTTCGCGCCAAAAAGGCTATCGGCGTGTGCGAGGATGATAGAGTCGGTCTGAACCCACGTCTGGAGCGTGTCGAGCGTGTAGGGAAATCGATCCTCGCGCTCCTCAAACCGAATCAAGGCGGTTCGAATTTCGTCCATGCGTTCCCGAGTGCGCTCCGTGAGCTCCTGCTGCCGCTCTACGACTTTCCACGGTTCGGTGATGGATATATACAGCCAATAGGCCAGACCGACGATCACAATCGCAAGCACGATCTGAATGCCCACTCGAATGCCCTGGCTACTCGAAGCCATAGTGCGTCTTTGCTCCGGTATGTGCTATGCTACTCGAAATCAAATATGTGCGGCATCCCAGTCCCGTAACGCCGGTCGAAAATACAGGAAGCCCCTCCGAAAAGCAACCAAATGCCTCCTGTAGAGCTGTACGCTGCGACGCACCTGCCGCGCTTCTGTGTACGAAGCGGGGGGCCTACGTTCCATGTAACCTGCCGAAGGGATTATCCGAACCGTTCGTAAGTTAGGACCACCCGGTGCCGTCAGGATAAGAATATGCTAAGAAATGACAAGCCTTTTAATAAACATTGATCACGTCGCTACACTGCGGAACGCGCGCAGGGAGACCTTTCCCGATCCGGTCGACGCGGCGGTCCGCTGCGAGGCGGCGGGCGCCGACGGCATCGTGTTTCACCTCCGGGAGGACCGGCGGCACATCACCGAACGTGACGTTCGGTTGCTTCGTGAGGTCGTAAAGGGTAAGCTCGATTTCGAACTGTCGACCGACGAGGAGGTGGTCGCGATTTGCTGTGATGTGCGTCCGCAGCTGGCTACGCTCGTACCGGAACGCCGGGAAGAAGTCACGACCGAAGGCGGCCTCGACGTAGTTGCCCACCGCGAACGTCTCCTCGATATCGTCGCGAGACTTTTCGAGGCGGGCATCCCGGAAGTGGCGCTCTTCGTCGACCCCGTCGCTGAACAGATCGATGCCGCCGCAGCCGTCGGAGTAAACTGCATCGAGCTGCACACCGGCGACTTCGCGCTTGCCAGCGTGCCATCGGAGCGCGAGCACCAGGCTCGTGTACTGGCAGAGAGCGCAGAGCGAGCCCAGGAGCTTGGCCTCATTGTGCACGCAGGCCACGGACTCGACTACTTAAACTATCACACGTTTGCTCACCACGTACCCCGCGTTACCGAGGTGTCGATTGGTTTCGCCATCATCGCTCGAGCTGTTCTGGTCGGCATCGAACAGGCGGTCCGCGATATGCGTGCAATTGTAAAAGGTTATTAGTAGCGAGCGGTTCACGTAATCCTGCAGAACGAACCAAGCGTCGCCTGTACATGGCGAACCGGCTGATTTACGCCACCCTTATGGACAGAGAACCCCTCCTACCGACCGACCTTCCGGAAGGACATCGAAGTGGCTACGTCGCCTTGATCGGCAAACCCAACGTTGGGAAGAGCACGCTGATGAATGCGCTTGTCGGGCGCAAGCTATCGATCGTAACGCGGAAACCGCAAACGACCCGGTATCGGGTGCTCGGCATCCTTTCTACCGAAAAACTACAGATCATTTTCCTGGATACCCCCGGCATCATAAAGCCGAGGTACCGCCTGCACGAATCGATGATGCACAATGTCGAGGATGCAATAGCCGACGCCGACGTTTTGCTCTTCATGGCCGATGCGAAGCAGAGCGATCCGGACGAGTTCAGCCTCGACTTTATCAGAGGTCGGAGTGCTCTTCTTCTCATTAACAAGATAGACCTGATCCGGCAGGAGGAGGCGTTGCCGCTGGTGGAGGCGTACATGAACCTTCGAGGATTCGACGCGGTGGTGCCGATATCCGCGAAAACGGGCCACAATCTGGATGTCCTTCTCGAACAGATTCAGGAGCGACTGCCCCTCGGCCCGCCCTTCTATCCGAAGGACGTAGTCAGCGAGCATCCCGAGCGATTTTTCGTCGCAGAGATCATTCGGGAGAAAGTTTTCGATCTATACCGGGAGGAGATTCCTTATTCCACGCAGGTCAACGTAGTCAATTTCGAGGAGCGGGAGGGCGAGAAGGATCTGATCTCGGCAGAGATCGTCGTCGAGCGTGACACGCAAAAGGGCATCATAATCGGTAAAGGCGGAAGCGCGCTGAAGAAAGTGGGCATCGCCGCACGAGCCGACATCGAAGCATTTCTCGAACGGCCGGTTTACCTGGATCTGCACGTAAAGGTGCGGGACGACTGGAGAAACAAATCGTCCTTCCTCCGATCTTACGGATTCCGGCCGTA
>CAZART010000057.1:30572-32116 GCA_964487555.1 uncultured Rhodothermales bacterium | reverse complement strand
GGCCGTGGGGTCGTCGGGGCGGCATCCTCGGGCATGCGCTGTCCATTCACGTCTAGAATCGATACCTTGCATGGCGGATCCGCTCGGTGAACCGGCTATGTTCTCGGGCTCGGCCGTTCGCCCAGGTCATGATGGCCGGCAACCACCGTTCTTAGGCGCGTATCGATGCTGAACGCTCTCCTCACCTACTTCATCCCTCCGCACCTGCAGGACGATCTCGACACCTTCCGGAGGGCGCGCCTGACGGTTCTGTTTCCCCTGGTCGGTTGTTTCGCGGCGTTTTACATCCTGCCGGTCCACGAGCTGGGCTACCCAAGCGGGGCGATACTGCTGGGCGTCGCTTGCGCGATCAACATCATTTCGCCCTGGATGCTGCGGTGGACGGGCTCGGTGGCTCTGACAGGAAACGTCCTGGCCGGCACGGCCTTCGTCATTCATACCTTCTTCGTCGTCACCGGTGGAGGGCCGACGGGCGTGCTGACGACGTGGCTTGTCGTGGCGCCGATCGTGGCGCTGTTGCTGGCCGGCAAGCGGTCCTCGCTGGTATGGGTACTCCTCGTCCTCGCCGAAATCCTCGTGCTATTCGTCCTTGAGCGCAACGGCGTGGCGTTTCCCGACTTTCTGGCCGGGCACCTGGAGATCCCGATCTCGATCCTGCTGCACCTGGGTTTCACGGCCGGGATCTATATCCTCATGCGGCTGATCGAAAACGGAAAGGATCATGCCCTCGTCGTGCTCTCGAAGGCTCGGCGTGAGGCCGAAGCTGCGATGCGTTCTTCGCAGGAAATGGCGTACACGCTCCAGGCGCAGAACGCGCGGATCGAGGACCAGGCCCGGCAGCTTCGTGCGCTCGATGAGGCGAAAAGCCGCTTTTTTGCGAACGTCAGCCACGAGCTCCGTACGCCGCTCACGCTCATCGTCGGACCCCTGGAACGGCTCGTCGCGGAGTCGAACGGCACGCTCGAATCGGACGTCCGCGAGCAGCTCGCGATGATGCAGCGCAACGGGCAGCGATTGCTGCGGCTTGTCAACCAGATCCTCGACCTCGCGAAGCTGGAAGCCCGGGGCCTTGTGCTCGACCGACGCCCGCACGACCTCGTCGCCTTCGTTCGGCGCCACGTTCGGCTCTACGAAGGGCTGGCGACCTATGAAGGCGTCGACCTCTCATTTCACGCCGACGTGCCGACGTGTGAGGTCCGGTTCGATGCCGAGCAGTTCGAGAAAGTGCTCGCCAACCTGCTCTCTAACGCACTGAAGTTCACCGACTCGGGCGGGCGGGTGTCGGTCCGCGTGGAGGTCACATCCACGGGGGCCGAGGCCGTCGTCGAAGACACGGGCGTGGGGATCCCCGCCGAAAAGCTGGGGCACATCTTCGACCGTTTCTACCAGGCGGAGGATGCGGCGACGCGGACCTACGAGGGCACGGGCATCGGTCTGGCGCTCGTCAAGGAACTGGTGGCGCTGCACGGAGGCACCGTCCACGCGGTTAGCGAGTCCGGACGCGGCAGCACGTTCACGGTGCGGCTTCCGGCCACGGTGCGGCT
>CAZART010000057.1:0-30472 GCA_964487555.1 uncultured Rhodothermales bacterium | reverse complement strand
CCGGGAGGGGAGGATGCCGGGGAGACGTGCAAGCCCGGTGAGGGGGCGAATGATCGAGGAAACGGGCCCATCTACGGCAGGGCGGAACGATCCGATCCCTACCCTTTCGCGGACGACCTACGCCCCATGCGAGGGGAGGATCGCACGACGATCCTCGTCGTGGAGGACAACGCCGACATGCGCGCCTTTATCCGGTCCATTCTGGCACCGGCTTACCGTGTGCTGGAGGCGGCGGACGGCGAAAAAGGTTTCGACGCGGCGAAGGCGGCCCTCCCCGACCTGATCCTCGCGGACGTGATGATGCCGAGGATGGACGGGCTGGCGATGGGCCGCGCCCTCCGTGAAGATCCATCGACATGGTCGATCCCGCTCGTTCTGCTCACCGCCCGCGCGGCGCTCGACGATCGCATCGCGGGCCTCGAAACCGGCGCTGACGCGTACCTCGTGAAACCGTTCGATCCGGGGGCGCTTCGCCTCCAGGTTGGCAACCTGATCGCACGTCAGCACCGATTGCGGGACCGGCTTCGTCCGGAGACGGCCCCGATCGAGACGCAGTCCACGTTCGAGGCCCGCGTGTGCGAGGTCATCGAGCAGCATCTGTCGGATCCGCAATTCTCCGTGGAGATGCTCGCGGAGAAGGTGGCCCTGAGCCGGCAACAGCTCCACCGTCGCCTGCGGGACGAGACCGGTACGACGCCGGTGGCCTACATACGCCGATTTCGCCTGGACCGGGCTGTCCGGCTGCTTCGCCAAGGACAAGGTAACGTCTCGGAAGTGGCTTATGCAGTCGGTTTCAACAGCCTGGCATACTTCAGCAGCTGCTTCCATCAGCATTTCGGCGAGACACCCACTGCATTACTGCTACGCAAGGTCCGTTGACAAACGTGTCGGCCGGCTCGACGGTGAAGCAGGCTGTTCTCGCGGCGCATCCCGCCGATGATCCATCTCTATCCGGTGATACATTTCTATAAGGAAATGCTACATCTCTGCTAACGCTTCTGCGGCGTTGACGGTTATCCTCTGAGCAGAATGAACGGTCTGCCTTTCCTACGGCGACCACCGCCCTTGACGTTGAACGCTCTGCAAACAAGCGCCGCTGTTCGAAACGGTCCTGAACGCCTCTTTTTATGCCCGACCGACCTGCACCTGACGATGGTACGAAGCGCGAACCCACGGTATCCGAACCCGAGAAGCCCTCGTCGTACCTCGCCTCAGAGCTCGGGGCCCTCTGGGCGCTTCTCAAATCTCGATACCGCCATGTCGAAGAGGAGCGGCACCACGAGCATTCCTCAACCGAGCGGCCTCGTCATCCGAACAATTCGAAAGAGCGATGAAAAACTGTGCGCACAAGATCGCGACCTCCTCGACGAGGGCCGCCTGTTTCGTACTCGTAACACTCTTCTGGTTCGCTCCGGTGGAGCCCAGCCACGCTATGGTAAGGGCGTGCGAACAGCCTTACTGCAGCAACCAGGCCTTAGAGGGAGGTCCCCTGGCCCGTACGTTCACGCCGCAACACCATGCCAAGGGAAACGTAGCGGCCGATTTCGTCTTCACGCGCGACGATCTTCTCCGTCTTTTCGCCATCGGAAGCAAGGTCGCGATTGTCTGGTCGTATCCGGGCGAGGTCTATCCACTGAACATTGGATCGCGGGATCTGGAAACGGCCCAGTCGTGGACGCTGCCGGCAATGCCCATCGACGACCCTTCGATCTGGACGCTCATCGATGCATCCGATACGCCGCACATAGGCCTCTTTCCCGGAGCCACGCACGCCCTCGTCACTACGAACGACCAGTTCCTCGAAGGGACCGTGTATCTGTATTACGAGGTTGGCGATTTCGCGCTGTACTCTCGCGGCGAAGTCATTGAGCCTCCCGGGGAAGCGTATGTGCTATACAATACCTACGACACGACGATCGCCATCTTTCCACTGGCGGAAACCCTGGTGATGAACGATGAGCTCGACGTATTGTATCGCGGACAAGACGCGATTTTGACGAGAGACATACGGATGCACGGATTTGGAGCGTGGCACGTGAGCCCCGAGACGACCCTGGAGGCCGGAGTGTTCGTCAACCGCGTCGAGTTTCACAGCGATCAGGTTCAACTCAATCCTGAATTTCTCGGCTCCGAAACGTACTACTCGTTCGTCGCCGCCGATGGTACCTGGCTCGAGTTCGGGATTGCCGACGCGGGCGGAGACGGGACGGAGATTCCGGAAGGGGATGTGCTTATCGATGACATTGCATATGTGCGCATCGTCGATGCCGGCACGACCGCGTTTGAAACGGAGACGCTGCCCGAACGCCCGACATGGTCCGCCTATCCGAACCCCGCCGACGACGTGATCCGTTTCAGCGCCTCGACGAGCGTGTCGCTTTACGACGTACTGGGCCGCCTGATTCGCACCGGCGCTTCGGTAGATCACCTCGACGTGAGCGATCTCACACCGGGGCCGTACCTCCTGCGTGACGAGGCGGGCCACAGCGAGCTCGTTGTCATTCGATAGATCCCGAGCGCGCACGGCAGGTCGTACCTCCAGTACGAGAGAGGACTGTAAGCATGCCCGTCCTTCACAACCGCGAGCCACCAAAAACCGCCGCACGAATTCGATCGCGGCGCGCGCTAGGCGTATTCGAAATCGAAGGAGGTCTGGGGCCGTGGCCGCGGGGACGCGACGGGCGGAGGACGTGAGGCGAGCCTCACCCCGTCGAGGTTGGTGCGAGTGGCTTGAGGGTGCGTGAGCGCGGCGATGACCTTCATGGTGCAGCCGCAGTCCGGGCAGACGGGCAGACCGCAACGTCCAACGCATCCTTGTTGACTAGCGTTACGACGAAAAACGGCTCCGATCGATCCGCGCAACATAGTGATTTCCACCGATGCTCAGCAATCCGAGCAAACAAAGAAGCACGAACAGATTCGGGAAACGGGTGTAGAGGGTCGTATCCGAATAGATATTGACTGGTGCGGTGACCGTGCCTTCTCTGCGGCGAGCAGGGTTGTAGGTATGTCCGAAGGCATCGATGTACAGCGAACGTCCCCCATTCGAGCTGCGCACGATGCTGCGACGGTTTTCGATAGCACGCAGGCGGGCGATGTTGACAAAGTGGGCCTGGAAAGTCCGGTTGCCGAACCAACTCTCGAAGGAGATATGTACGAACAGGTCTGCTCCATCCCGCGCCCATTCCGCCCAGAAGGCCGGGAACTGCTGCTCATGACAAATGGGTGTGCCGAGGTGAAGAGTTCGCCCCGTCCGTGCGACTAGCGGCAGCAGCGTCGCGGCCTCCCCGGGCATGTAGTAGCCCTTCTTCTTGAGATACGCGCGCACAGCAGGCAGGCCCTTCAAGTAATTGTAGTAGGGCAGACCTTCGAAGAAGGGAACGAAGCGCCGCTTAGTGTACGCCAGGAGACTTTTGAGCGTGTCGCCTTCGACGGGTATGAGCACCGCAAGGTTGGCACGCGTGGTATCGCCGGAGGCTGAAGTAACATCGCTCGTGTAGCCCGTCAAGAGTGGGGTCTCCCAGTCATTCACGGCTTCGTAAATGAAGCGCCGCGTGTTCGCGATGTGCCAGCTCATTGAAATTGCCGCCTCGGGCCAGACGTACAGGTCGGATGGGCCTTTGGCGTAATAGGCTGCAGAATCCGTGAGGTGGACGACGCGCTCCAGCCGTCGAAGGGCTTCATCAGGTGCACGAGGTATCGGCTCGAAGTCGGTGTGGGCCATCGTCACTAAGATCTCATCGCTCGGCTCCACCGAGTAGACGCGATAGAGACCATACGAGGCGGGCAGCACGATCATCACCGCCGCTAGGGCCAGGGATTGCTTCCAGAAGACCGGCGTGAATCGGTCGTTGGCGGCTCTGTAAACGCGGTAGAGCAGCACGTTGAAGAGCACCACCCACGCCGTAATCGACCAGACGCCGAAGAGGTCCACGTACTGCACAAGCCATATGTTGCCCGCCTGCCCGTTCGCAAGCAATGCGTAACCCATCGACAATTCCCACTTGTTGTAGAGCCATTCCCACATCGGCCACACCAGCACCAGTGCCCATAGCGCCTGCTGGTACGGTAGCTTCTTGCGCAGGGCAAACAGGAGCAACAGGGGCGTGGATTCGAGAAGGATTTCGTGCCCGCCGCCCACCCACGTCATCCACATCACGCGGGTGGGCACATTGAAGAACCACCACCAGCAAGAGATGAGCGTGGCGATGCCCATGAAGCCCACCGCCCGCAGTGCAAACGGTCCGAACCTCTCGTGGTGCTCCAGCTCGACGAAGAGCGGCACGAACGCAAACCATGCCAGAAACGACAGGTTTACGCCCTCTGCCATCGGCCACGCGAGCCCGTAGAGCACGGCCCCCCCGATCCACCCGGCCGGATGCCGGGTGCGCGAGGCCGCCTTGGGCGGAGCCGATTGAGCACGATTGCGCTTGCTCATGCAGAGAATGGAGTGAGGGCTAACTCTCGGCGCTTTATCCTTGATAGTATCCCCGTTCCCTCCTGAAGGATCGGCCGCTTCGTTTCCTGTTACTGGATGACGAGCGTCTTGCTCGCTCCCGTGTCGGCGCGGACGAGGTATAACCCCGGCGAAAGGCCGCTCACGTCGATTTCCTGCACCTGTTCACCCGCGCGCACGGCGCGGCCCAGAATGTCGTATAGCGATACGGTCGTCGGCTCGCTGAAATGGACCACGTCCGTGGCAGGGTTGGGATAGGCCGTCCACGATGTGACTTCGGGCGGCGTCTCGGCTTCGATAGCTGTGACCATAGAATCGACGACGCGCCAGTATTCGACAGATCCAATGTAGACCTCACCGTTGTTGGGTGTATGATCGCCTTCAGGCGGAGCAGCGATGTAGAACGCCAGGAGCGTCCCATCCGTCGCGAAAATCGAGTAGTGGGTTCGCCAGCCCAAGTTGATGTCGGGGTCGGGCTCATATGGATTGCGCAGGATTTCGTCATCATAAAACGCCGCGGCCTCCAGCGACTCGTCAGCGCTGAGTTGCAAGGTGCCGAATCCGTGCATCGCTACTTCTTGTGTGTATAAAACTTCCTCACCCTCAAACTCCATCGTCTTTTCGCTATGGATATTCATAGCCTCGTTCATGGGGAAGAGCGTAACAAGACGATCGTTCGCAATAGTCTCGAGGGGGGCACCGTTCGGTGGCTCGACTGCTTCTCCGAGAAATACCAGAGCGGCTTCCGCAACGTTGAAGTATAAATACACCGTGCCTTCGTAAATGTGATCGTTCATCGTGACCAGCGCGTGGGTGGCCTCGGGAAACACGCTGACGTGGGCCGTCTCGGCGGGATCGGTGATGATCCAGATGGACGGCGCGTCAATGGGAATAGCGGGCAGCTGCCACTTCCGGGCCGTGACCAGGTCTGTAAAGCCAATGTCCATTTCATAGATTTCGCCCTCCGGGGAATAGCTGATGTGGACTTCACGGCCAATGGCGTACACCCTCAGGAGGTCATCTCTTGTCATTTCAAAATTGACACGGGAGCCGGTATGGCTGCCGGCCCTGGCGAAATGGCCTGGCGTAAACGTGCGCGTCATCTTGCCCAGGACGAGGTCGCAAGGCGCTACACATACCGAAATTCCCGACCCAAGGCTAATCTCGACCGGCACGACCAGGAAGAAGGCAGCGAGCACGAGATACGTAGCTGCCGTAGATAAAATGGTACCAGCGAGTAGGCTGTGTTTCACGATTCTATTCTCCTTTGATTTTATGGAGCGGTGACGAACTGCATGGGTTGTGGCATCTTACGCCGCTACGCTGCGACGATGGCTTCTTGCGCCCAGGGTCCAGTTGCCCAGATGTCGCGTACGTTTGTACAGGGGTAGCATCGGGCCTATGAAGCGCGGTTCAGGAGGCGATGCAGAAAAGACCGAAATCGAAGACGGGTACAATTCCCAGGCGCATCGTTAAAAGAGGTGGTCGCGGAAGTCGGGAGAAGAAAGCCGCAAGCGAGCCAGGCGCATGCCGGCAAAGAGAGGCTTGAAGAGGAACAGTACCGCCCGGATCCGACACCCGGCTGCTATGGAGAAAGAAAGGCGCGGGTGGGATACGGTGCTCATCCTCTGGCAGATCATAAGAAGTGAGGTAGGCCGGAGGCCATAACGTTGCGACCGTCTCTACAGCGGTGAGAACAAAACGCAAAATTCGCAGCTTGGCTGGCGGAGGGTAGGGCTTCAGGACGGCAAAAGCAAACCGAAGAATGTCCACGCGGCGGATCGACTCGTGCGCTGTGAGCGGACGGTGCCCGGCCCTAGCGCTATTGCCCGCACCCGCGGACGCGTCAAAGCGCCGCCATTCGATTCACGATTTGCACGCTGCGTGAACGGCAACGGGGCTAGCTGACCGCAACGTCGCCGAAGGCATGGACCCGGCGGCAGATCTCGGAGAGCACGGACGCTACGTCGCCTGATGCGGACTGGAAGGCGTGTTCGCCGATGTCGAGCGGAGCGCCGACGACGACGATGGGGGCCCCGTAGGCCGGGGCATCGACGGCCTGCTCCAGCGTGAGGCCGCCTTTGGCCTGCACCGGCACGTCGACGGCGGCGACGACATCGCGGAGGCGATCGTGCGGGCTCTCGAACGCGTCGCCGCGCTGCTTCCGCAGCGTCCGGTAGTCGTAGCCTATGTGGTGGATCACGACATCGCAGCCGGCGTCGGCGAGCAGTCGCGCTCCGTCGACGGGATCGGGCATGCCGAGGTTGTCGCCCATCACCGATGCACCGAAGTCGCGGCCGGTCTGGACCACGAGCTCGATCGTCTCGCGGTACCGCGACGCGTACACCAATTTTCATTATCACGGTCTGTTCGACTATCTCGAATACCTCGTGCGTGGCAGAAGGCAGGACTCGGTCGGCGTTGTATTCGTTCTTTTCGACCTGGGATGATGAACGGAGGATTTGATGTGTCAGTAATTGCCCCCGGTCGATCGCTGTGGGCGGGAATTCGGAGAATTTCCTGCATATGAGCCGGCACCCAGCCGATGGAGCGCACACCGGTGGTGGGCTGGCAGTGCCCGGACCAATACCCCGACCGCTGGAAGCTGATGCATATCAAAGACATGAGGGAGGGCACACCCACGGGCGACTTCAGCGGCGAGTCCGAGCCGGAGACGAACGTGCCGGTCGGCACCGGGCAGATCGACTGGTCCGAGGTGCTGCGCGCCGCCGAAAAAGTGGGCGTCGTGCACTACTACATCGAAGACGAGAGTCCCGATCCGATGGCCAACATCCCGCGGAGCGTGGAGTACCTCGAACAGGTGACATACGGCGAATAGAAGGGGAAGGGTGGAGAAATGGTAGCGAACTTCCTCGGCGGTCGCTGTCCCCATCTGGGTCTCAAAGGACGTCCGGCGCGGTTTCCGTTCAGAAAAAAGAAGCGGCCGCCAAGATGGCTCATCTCGACGGTGCTCGCGCGTGCGCCCTGCACCTCCGACGACCCGACGACGATCGCAGCTACCCGACACCGCCTGTCAGGCGAAAGCGCTGACCGCGGGGAATAATCATCATGTGGACGTTGAGCCGCGATCCGTCCTTGAGCAGCGCCTCCCCGCGGACTGACCATCCGCCTGGATCGTCCACCTCCAGCGATGTAAGATGTACCGTCTCGATGCGGTTCAGATCGGCCCATTGGATGGGGTCACCACCGCCGATGTTGTTGCCCACGCGGTGGAGGCCGAACAGCTCGGCTACATACTGCGGTTCCGGAATGCCCATTTCGTCGACCTGAATCGCGTAATGGGCGGAGTCCGCCGTCGCGAGAATTTCCTCCCAAAGATGGCTCTCGAGGTTCCCGCGGACATCCTCCAGAAAATGGTTGAGGCGAGCATCCTCGGCCAGGCGAATCGTCTCTCGCTGCGAAGCACAAGCAGCCAGCAGAAGCAGCAACGAGCAGAGCAAATGAACCCGAATCACAAAGGCCGCCTCAGTTGAATGAGATATGACTCGGCAGATCATCCTGAGGGTAAAGGGTCGATAAGCGCGGATCCCCCGTACTTGACTTCTATCGATAATCTGCTTCTTTCGAGGAGGGCCATGCCGATAAGCACCTCTCCTCCAATCATCGATATCGGAACCGATACTACGCGATGGTGCCACGTGATGCGGCCGCGAAAATAACGGTAGGTAAGCCGGCTACCGTCTGCTAAATACGCGTTGCTAAAACCGCCAGGGGACAAATCCATCTCTTCAGCCAGAGATTCCGGCACCGAAACAGATCCACTGAATCCTGTATCGACGATGGCGTTTATTATCGCCTCTCCTGATCTCAGCGCGAGTTGCAGAGGCACCACGGCCTCCAGCCGTTCGTTGACGCGCCCCTCGATCATGCGTGAGTCGCCTGACTCCTAAGAAGGCGGTGAGCGACCGGTGATCCTACGCGACGCAGCCAAATAGTTGCGGCGGGGTTCCTCGCCCTGACGCGATCCGTTGCGTCTAGTTCGCTCGCGCTGACCTCGAAGTCGCCAGATTCGACATCGATAGCTAGGAATTTTCGCGGGTCCTCTTTCGAAATCAAGGGCTCGATCTCACGTTTAAACATCGTCTCCGCCTTACGGCGAATCTCTTCAATATCCTGGCTGGAGTCTTTCATACATGAGCGCTAAGCGCCGTCATAGATGGTTGTCTAAGGAGACTTCTCGAGTTCTCCCGTGATCACATTTCTATAATAGACACATCATCCCCGAAAATATAAACCGCCGGTTCGCAATTTGGTCTCCGTACGCCCGGCCAGGGCATGGATCAGGGAGTGCGCGACCCGCATTCCCGGACCTCGTCGAAGCCGCCAAAGGCGTCCGCGCGCGAAATCGGTATCTGATCTCGATCTCAGCGAGTCGCCGCTCCGCGCGCAGATCCTCCGCGGCACGGCACGCAAGGCGTTGCACCCGGCCGAAGTCCTGCGTGAGGCGCTGGTGTGAACGGCGAGCCGCTGCGAGCCTCCAGAGGCGATTATGGCCGTACCTCGCCCGATGACACGCTTGACGGTTTGAACGCGCGCTCCGGGCTTGGTTTATATCCGATTCGGTGGGCTGTTACAAAGATCGAAACGCCATCGGCGACGAAAATCGGACGATCATACACCTTCCACGATTCATCGGAAGCGAAACGATATCCGATCGATGCACCGGGAGTCGCGGAAAGAAGCTGCACCAACGATCCGCCTTCTGCCGACGCGATGTCGATTTCAGGGGTCTCCGTGGCGGGCTGCTCGCCGTACGGAGGATAGAGGATGTTCTTGAGAACGGGCTCGGGGATCAGACCCAAGTCGTCGATCTCGTTGAACCATCGCTCCTGCTCCGCGCGCAGCTCGAGGAGCTTCTCTTTATAGCGGGGGTCGTCGGCCAGATTGTTGATCTCGTGCGGATCCTCCCAAGTATCATAGAGCTCCTGCATCGGCTTCGTATCGCTTAGAAGCTGCCAGTGCGAAGTGCTGTCGAGTCCGCCCTCGCGCTTCAAGCGCAAGATCTCCTGCATCAACCCCATCTGGTCTCGATAGGGAAGGAACTGGATGTACGGACGCTCGGGACGGTAATTCCGGATATACTTGAAGCGCTCGTCCCGCACGGCCCGCCGCGTTTCCGTGGCGGGGTCCATGCGGTCGCGGGCTGCATGAACGTACGCCCTCGATTCGTGCGCGCCGGGCCCCAGGAAGGCGCGCCCGTGGAAATACTCAGGTATGGGTACGCCGGTCAGCGACAGCACGGTTGGTGCAAAGTCGACGAAGCTGATCATGCGCTCGTCGACGGATCCGGCTCGTTCTGCGTGCGGAAAGCGGACGATGAGCGGCACGTGCAATCCGGAATCGTAGACCCACCGCTTCGCACGAGGAAGCCCGGACCCATGGTCGCTGAAGAAAAAGATGATGGTTTCTTCGACGAGCCCGTCTTCTTCGAGCGCACCCAGAATACGCCCGACCTCTTCGTCCATTAGGGCGATGTTGTCGTAATTACGGGCGATGTCGCGCCGGACGATCGGCGTGTCCGGATAATACGGAGGAACTTCGACGTCGTCGAGGTTGGTAATCAGCGGGTCGTCCGCACGGGCCCAGACCTGCGACTCATGCGTGACGCCGATATTGAATACCGCGAAAAACGGCGTCTCGTCGCTGGGCCGGTTGCGCCAATGGGCTTCTTCACTGGATTCGTCCCATACCGTAACGGGCGCGCTAAACTGGTAATCCTCCTTGGCATTGTTCGACGTGTAATAGCCGTGTCGGCGCAGCCATTCGGGAAAGGCCCGCGCTTCAGGCGGCGGGACGGCCTCGTAGGTCGGAATGGCCAGCAATTCAGGGTCGGTAATCATGTCGAGCGCCGACGTACGCCGCATCGTGCGCATATGCTGGCCGCCGTAGGAACTGGGATATAGGCCGGTGATAAGCGCTGAGCGGTTGGGTGCGCAGACGCCGTAGACGCCGAAGGCGTTCGTGAAGCGGACGCCTTCCGATGCCAGATGATCGACGTTCGGTGTACGTGCAATCGGATCGCCATACGCGCCAAGCTGTGCGCTCATGTCTTCGGTCGTAATCCAGAGAATGTTGGGATGGACGGGCCCTGCGCCGGACTGCGCGACCGCCTCGTGCGGCGAAATGGGCAGAATACCGGCGATGCCGGCGGCCAGGAAGACGACGGCAAACAGACGTGCTTGCATCATGATTGCAATATGTTGACGAGTGTATGGAGGCTGCCGATGATGGGCGGCCGCGCAGCTAGTACGCTTGCGACGTGCCGTTCCCCGACGCCGGGCGTAATGCCGATCCCCAGTTCCAGTCGAGCGCCCGCGACACGAAGGTGCGCACAGACGCCTCAAGGAAACTGATCTTTCGCGTCACGAGGTAAAGTTGCGCTTCGAGGTGCGGTTCTCTGAGTGGAACCTCTTGCACGCCCGGGCCGGAAGAATCCGTGCCGAGCATCCACGCGGGAAGCATGGACATACCCAGATCGGATCGCACCATGGCCTCGACCATCTCCGGACTGTTCAACCGCATCACGACGCGAGGACGAAAGGAATGAGCTGCGAAATATTCCGAAATGAGGAGGTCGAGCAGCGCCCCTTCGGCGTAGAGGATGAAGGGCTGTTCGCCGAGTTCGGAGAGCGAGCATCCCTTTGAGAACACATGCCGTCGGTTCGCGACGGCCGGCACGTCAAAGGTCCATTTGCCTGCGATGTCGAAATCGGCCGTGTCGATCACGTCGAGGGCTGATATAAAAGCCACGTCGAGATTTCCGTTACTAAGTTCGCCAGCTACTTCGATCGACCCACCCATGTGGACCCGTAGTTCTACTCCCTCGTGATGCTCCTGAAACGACTCGAGGAATGGCGGCAGGACGTGCGTGCCGAAGGTGAATCCCGTGCCGAGCCGAACGAGCCCTCGCTTCACGTTCTTCCACTCGTTGACGGCGGCCAGCGTTGCCTCGAACTGTGCCTTGAGCGAGCGCATATGCGGTAAGAGCATCTCGGCCGCGTTCGTCAGCCGAAGACGGCGGTCGACGCGTTCGTACAGTCTGACGCCGAGCTCATCCTCCAACACTTTCAGCTTCTTGTGAACGGCAGGAGGGGTTACGTGGAGTCGCTCGGCCGTTTGGGACAGATTGCAGGTCTCGGCAAACAAAAGAAACGTGTTCAGCTTGTCGGTATCCACTGCCTGGTCGAGAGCGGGTGGGAGGACGCGTGTTCGGAATCTACATTAACCCTTGGTAAAAGAGCATATACAAGTTTTCAATTGTGGATAACGTGCCTGGGCTCCAAGTTAGTAGGAAGACTCACCCTTAACCGATGTATGGATCCGGCACCGGGACGCATTGTATGCGATGTTCGTTTTCCGATATGACGACGCGCCGTGCCTTTCTCGGAATGGTGGCGGCAAGCTGCATCCTGCCGTTTCCGGCGAGCGGATGCCGCCACAGTGTGGGAATAAGGCGCGCGTACGATCGCTTTCGGCCGGGGGCCTATCTATCCGGACTCAGGATTGCAACGACGATCAGCAGCTCGGAAGCTTTCACGGAGGGACCGGCCGTCGATCGGCTTGGACGGGTCTATTTTACAAACATACCGGCCTCGCAAATCCTCCGTTGGGACCCACGAACCGAGGATCTCTCCGTCGTCTACGAAAACAGCGGCATGGCGAACGGCCTCCTTTTCGATGCTCAGGGGCGTCTCCTCGTTTGTGAGGGGCTGACCGGTCGCCTGATCCGCAGAAATGTAGACGTCCAATCAACGGAAGTCCTGGCCGATCAGTTCGACGGACGTCCCCTGGCCCCGCCCAACGATCTCACGCTCGACGCCGCCGGGCGCATCTATTTCTCGTCACGTCCTAGCGGGGGAATTCCGCCACGAGAGGGGGCGGCGCCGATCGCCGTGTACCGACTCGATCCCGACGGAACCCTGCATCGGCTCTTGCGAGAGCCGGACGTGGACATGCCGAACGGCATCGCCGTTTCCCACGACGACGCGAAGTTATACCTGATCGAGGCGCACGGAGGAAGGGGCAAGGCCCGGCACATCAAGGTGTTTGACCTCGACGAACACGGCTCTATTTCGAATGGCCGTGTCCTGGTCGACTTCTATCCCGGACGCAGTGGCGATGGGATGTGCATCGACGAACGCGGCAATCTTTACGTCGCGGGTGGGCTGCATAGCCGGCGGGGTTCGGACGAGACGCTCGATACGCGCCCGGGCATCCACGTGATTGCGCCCAGTGGGGAGTTGTTGGATTATCTGGAGACCCCGAAAGACACCGTTACCAATTGCACGTTCGGCGGTGCGGACTTGCGTTCGCTCTACATAACGGCCGGGCCGATGTTGTTGCATGCGCGATCGACCATTCCTGGTCATCCCCGCTACAGGCCGCGTGCCTGACCGGGCGTATGGCATTCGTGGGTCGCCGGCACGCCGTAGCACCAAGACGATCTAAATACCAACTTTCAGTGCTGCATCCGCTCGTCATATTGCTGATCGGGGCTGCCGTCGTCATCGGCGCCATTCTCGCGTTGCGTCTCCACGCCTTTCTGGCCCTGATTCTCGCGGCACTTGTGGTCGCCGTTCTGACGACCCCCGAAACGATTTACGAATTCGCCATCAACCGCGGACTCACGCCGGCGGAAGCGGGGGAGCTGGCCGGCAAGCCGATCGCCGCGCGGGTAGCCGACGGGTTCGGCCGTACGGTAGGGCAAATCGGCATCGTGATTGCGATGGCGTCGGTCATCGGCATCTGCCTGCTGGAAAGCGGAGGAGCGGACCGAATCGTGCGCTCGGCCCTGCGCCGCTTCGGCCAACATCGTGCGCCCCAGGTATTTGCCGGCAGCTCCTTTCTGCTATCCATCCCCGTCTTTTTCGACACGGTGTTCTACCTGATGATACCGCTGGCGAAATCCATGCGCGTGCGAACCGGGCGCCACTATCTCTTCTATATTCTCGCCATCCTCGCCGGCGGGTCCATGGCTCATTCACTGATTCCACCTACGCCAGGACCTCTTTTCATCGCCGAAGAGCTCGGCATCGATCTGGGGCTGATGATCGTAGGCGGATTCGTAGTCGGACTCCCCGCCGCCGTGAGCGGATTTCTCTACGCGGGATGGGCGGAACGAAAGTGGGGCCTGCCGCTCGAGGAATCGCCCGATGCACTCGCTCGCCTCGAGAAACTCACCGAGCGGCCGTCGGCCGAGCTTCCACGGCTCTGGTTGGCCCTGCTGCCGATCGTGCTGCCGGTACTCCTGATTACCGCCGCGACGGGCCTGGCGTCCATGCATACGAGTTCGGGGGAAGCGGTCGCACTGTGGCGTCGGACTGTATTCGTCCTGGGCGAAAAGAATATGGCACTCATCCTCGGAGCTGCCGTAGCACTCGTCATGTTGCTTCGAAGCTATTCACTGCGAGACGCCATGCCGTTCATTCGAGATGCGCTGCTGAGCGCAGGGCTGATCGTGCTCATTATCGGAGCAGGAGGGGCCTTCGGACAGGTGCTGCAGCAGACCGGTATCGCCGCCACCATGGAAGGTCTAGCAGGGAACTACGCGTTCGCCGTGTTGCCGATCGCCTTCTTGATGACGGCGATCATTCGCGGCGCGCAGGGATCGGCCACCGTCGCGATGATAACGTCGGCCGGTGCCTTCGCAGGTATCGCGTCGGCCGCGCAGCTCGGTTTTCATCCGCTGTATCTGGCCCTCGCCATCGGCTGCGGCTCGAAACCGCTCTGGTGGATGAACGACAGCGCTTTCTGGATTATCACGAAAATGAGCGGTATGAGCGAGGAAAAAGGCCTGCTTGTGCTCACGCCCATTCTATCGATCATGGGCTGTACGGGTCTGGTCGTCGTTCTCATTCTCGCGGCATTATTCCCACTCGCATAAACCCACCTCCACATTCTCTTCACGCCTACAGCCTTCCGGTCACTATGCCATCCGATAAGAAACGGACCGAGGATCTTCGAAGTCACCGCTGGTTCGGTCCCGACGACCTTCGATCGTTCGGGCACCGCTCGCGGGCAAAGCAGATGGGCTATTCGACCCGAGAGTTCAGCGGAAAGCCCGTCATCGCCATCGTGAACACGTGGAGCGACCTCAATCCGTGCCACATGCATTTCAAACAGCGCGTCGAGGACGTGAAGCGAGGTGTTCTGCAAGCGGGCGGGTTTCCGGTGGAGCTACCGGCCCTTTCCGTTACTGAGACCTACATGAAGCCCAGCCCGATGCTGTACCGCAATCTTCTCGCGATGCAAACGGAGGAGATGCTTCGCAGCCAGCCGATTGACGGAGCCGTGCTGATGGGTGGGTGCGACAAGACGACTCCCGGCCTCTTGATGGGTGCCGTCACGATGGACTTGCCGTCTATATTCGTACCGGCGGGACCGATGTTGCGAGGTAACTGGCGAGGGAAGCCGGTCGGAAGTGGAAGCACCGTCTGGGAGGCCTGGGCCGATCGGTGCGGCGGCGTGCTTCCGGACGAGACGTGGCGCGAGCTCGAAGATGGAATCGCTCGCTCGACGGGGCACTGCATGACGATGGGAACGGCGTCCACGATGACCTCAGCCGCAGAGGCACTGGGAATGACTCTGCCCGGAGCGTCATCGATACCGGCGGTGGATTCGAATCACGTCAGAATGGCTTCCGCCAGCGGTAGCCGCGCCGTCGAGATGGTGTGGGAAGATCTACGTCCGAGCCGCATCCTGAGTGACGCGTCGTTTGATAATGCGGCGACGGCCGTCCTTGCCCTTGGCGGTTCTACGAACGCCATCATTCATCTTACGGCGCTGGCCGGCCGTGCGGGATGTAGGCTCGATCTTCCCCGTTTCGATGCGCTCTCTCGGCGCACGCCGACGATCGCCGATATCATGCCCATCGGCAGATACCTCATGGAGGATTTCTACTATGCCGGCGGACTGCGTGGGCTCCTCCGGCGCATCGAAGATCTTCTCCATCCGGAGGCGTGGACCGTCACAGGACGTACGCTTCATGATAGCATCGCGCAGGCAGAGGTCTACGATGACGAGGTCATCCGTCCCCGCTCGAATCCGGTCTCGGAGGAAGGGGGGACGGCCGTGTTGTACGGCAATCTCGCCCCGGACGGCGCCGTGATCAAACACGGCATCGCCGATCCTCACCTGCACCATCACAAAGGCCCGGCCGTGGTATTCGACGACATGGCGGATCTCTGTCGCCGCATCGACGCACCCGATCTCGACGTCGACGGCGATTCAGTGCTCGTGCTGAAAAACGCGGGGCCGCTCGGCGGACCCGGGATGCCCGAATGGGGCATGTTGCCCATCCCGCGAAAGCTACTCGAGCAGGGCGTACGTGATATGGTCCGCATCTCCGATGCGCGTATGAGCGGGACGTCGTACGGGACGTGCGTTCTCCACATCTCTCCGGAAGCCTTCGTCGGTGGACCTCTTGCGTTCGTTGAAAACGGTGATCTCGTAGAACTCGACGTGCCCGGCCGCCGCCTGGCGCTTCACGTCTCGGATGGAGAGCTGGTGCGCCGCAGAGAGGCATGGACACCGCCGAAGCCTCATGCCGGCCGAGGGTTCGGCGCCCTGTACGAGAGCCACGTGACCCAGGCCCATCTGGGATGTGATTTCGACTTCCTGGAGCGCGACGGCGATGTGCCGGAGCCGGCGATTTTTTGATCACAAAGCTTTTTTATCACAAAACGATTCGACATCATGCCAACATCCGTAGATCACCGCGGCGTATACGCCGTGCCGCCCGTCGCTCGAAACGATGACGAACGACGGAGCATCAATGCGGACGAGAACGTCCGCCTGGTTCGCCATATCGCCTCGGGTGGAGTGAGCCGGCTTCTCTACGGCGGGAACGCAAATCTGTATCACATCTCCCTCGGAGATTACGAACTGCTGCTCGACTGTCTCGATACGGCGTCGGACGGGCTGTCCATCATCCCGTCGGTGGGGCCTACGTTCGGACGCGCCATGGAGCAGGCCGCCGTGTTACGTCGCTACCGTTTCCCGTTCGCAATGGTGCTGCCCGGAAGCGACCCGCGCACCGCCGGCGGTCTCGAGCACGGCTACCGAGAAATCGCGGAAGCGGCAGGAATGCCTCTACTGCTTTACCTCAATTCGGAGGACAATTTCGGCCCGGACCCGAACGCCGGCCTGGACGCCGTCGCCCGTCTCATCGACGACGGCGTCGCCGCAGGAATCAAGTATGCAATCGTACGGGAGAACGCCCATGAAGACGCCTACCTGGAACGGCTTCTGGCGCGAGTTCACCGCGATTATGTGATCAGTGGTCTCGGCGAGGCCCCGGTGGTCGTTCATATGGAGGAGTGGGGGCTTCCCGGATTTACCACGGGTTCAGGCTGCCTGAACCCGCACCGTGCGCAGCAGCTCTTCGACGCGGCCGTGCGGCAAGATTTCGACGCGGCTCGCGCGCACCGGGCCCACTTCATGCCGCTCGAGGAGCTACGGGCGCGGTGGGGCGCTGTCGTCGTCTTGCACGAGGCCGTGGCGCTCGCAGACATCTCCCGAACCGGACCGCACCTTCCTTTTTTGTCGGGGCTGCCACGTGAGCAGCGCGATCGCGTAGCTGAGGTAGCGAAGGGCGTTGCATGAACCTCTTAATAGCCCTCATCCTCCCCTTCCTCTTCGCCGGCATCGCCTCTGCCCAGCAGCCCAATGTCCTCGTCGTGACCGGCGGCCGAATAACCGACCCCCGTTATGCCACGTAGATATTGACCAGGCTGAGGACGGTGCCGAGGAAGGCGGTCAGTGCTATAAAGCGCCAGGTAAGATCGGCTTTGAGGGCGTTCATTTCGCCTCTTAGATCGGCTTTAAGGGCGTTCATTTCGCCTCTTAGATCGGCGGAGTCGTGCTTCCCGTCGGCGCGAAGTGATCCGATCTCGCCCTTCATGTCGGCGCGAAGTGATCCGATCTCGCGCTTCATGTCGGCGCGAAGCGATCCGATTTCGTGCTTCATGTCGGCGCGAAGCGATCCGATTTCGTGCTTCACGTCGGCGCGAAGCAGTTCAAGGTCGTGCTTCGTGGCAAACGTAGACGAAAGGTCGGCGATTATATCGGCGAGGGCTTCGGACTGCATGTCGTCGAACCCCGAGCGGGCGAAGAATTTTCGAGTGGTTTCGTGTTTCATGGTACGACGCGGACTTCTGCCGGTTCGTTTTGGGACGCGGTTCATTCATATAGACACGCGGTGCACCCAAAACGTAACCTTCATTGCCGAAGGCACCGTTCAGCGTTCCAGCGGATTGTCTTCGATCGCGCCGCACATCAGCAGCACATGGTCGTGGGCGAAACCGATGGACATCAATACATCCAGTTCTTGTAGCGTCCCATTTTGACGCCACGGTGGGTGTAGAGGACGTCCCGCACCTCGTCTTGCACGCCATCAGCGACAACGCGGTGCGCTATGTAGAGGAGCATCTGGAAGATCGCCCGGACGATCCGTTCTTTATGTACGTGGCGTGCACCACAGCCCATTGTCCGATGCACGCTCCCGAAGAGGCTATCAAGGAATATGTGGGCGTTACGGTCAGGGCTTCGAGCCGGTCCGCCGGGCCCGCCATTAGCGGCTTCGTTACGTGGAGCTGATCGACGTAAGGACACTCACTATACCTTCTCGAAGCTATGTCGTCCAGAGCTGTACTTTCTGTTGCGTTCATGATCTGCTGCGCCGGTATCTGTTGTGTCGGTCCTGCCGCATCGCAGCCGGCAAGTGAGCAGGCGCCCCCGAAAATTGCGCTGTGGTCCGACGGCGTGACAGACCCGAGCGGCTATGCGTCTGACGAGCAGCCCGTACTCCACGTGTACCGGCCTCCGGAAAACGAGAGCGTAGGAACGGGCGTCGTCGTGGCTCCGGGTGGAGGATATGTCGGGCTAGCCGTCGGTCACGAGGGGCGCGACATCGCCGAATGGCTGAACGGACTCGGCATTGCCGCATTCGTGCTCGATTACCGGCGCGCCCCGGACTTTGCCTATCCGGCCCCGATCTATGATGGTCAGCGAGCCGTGCAGTACGTGCGCTACCATGCCGAGCAATTCGGCATCGAACCGGACCGAGTAGGCATGTGGGGGTTCTCGGCGGGCGGACATCTCACGGCCACCGTTGGTACCCGCGAGGCGCTCTACGCTGCCTCCGAGGGGGATTCCATCGGACAGGTCAATTCAAGGCCGGAATTTCTGGTGCTGGCCTATCCCGTCATCACGATGCTCGATCCGTACGTGCACGCGGGATCGCGGCGGAATCTGCTCGGAGACGCACCCGGCGACGATCTCCTGATTCAGCTCGCCAACGAGAAGCAGGTGTCGGACCGGACGCCTCCGACCTTTCTCTTTCACACTTCGGATGATCCGGCCGTCCCGCCCGAGAATAGCGTGGCGTTTTACCTGGCTCTGCGCGAGGCAGGGGTCCCGGTAGAAATGCACATCTACGAAACCGGCCGGCACGGCGTCGGCCTCGCCCCAAACGATCCCGTGCTCTCGTCCTGGTCCCTCAGGCTGAGAGCATGGCTTGATGCACGGGGCTATCTTTGCTGCAAAGAACGCCACATTTCTCGATGAACTGCCGAGAATGACACGCTAAACACGAGACTACAGGTGAGGACATGATGGATCGTCGAAACATGCTGAAGAATCTCGGCCTGAGCGCCGTCGCCGGCATTACCTCGAGCGGCCTGTTCGCCGCAGATGCGTCGGCTCGCGAAGCTGTCGCCGGCCGCTACGAACGGTCGACTCGCGGCCTTCCTCCCCTGGATATCACGAACGTCTACGCCATCGCAACGGCGCCCAACGGCATCGAGCTCATCGTCGTGAAGGTGGAGACCAGCGAGCCCGGACTCTACGGCTACGGCTGCGCCACCTTCCGGCAGCGCGCTCGCAGCGTCGTGAATGCGGCCAACGAATATCTGCCTGATTTCTGCATCGGAAAGGATCCTTCCAACATCGAAGACATGTGGCAGACGGCCTACGTCAGCTCCTACTGGCGCAACGGTCCCGTCCTGAACAATGCCCTCAGCGGTCTCGACCAGGCCCTGTGGGACATCAAAGCCAAGCGCGCGGGCATGCCGCTCTACGATCTCCTCGGCGGGAAGTGTCGATTCGCCATCCCGACCTATTCGCACGCGAGCGGCCGAGAACCGCAGGAAGCGATCGACAGCGTGCGTCAGAAGATGGAGCAGGGTTTTGACCACGTCCGCGTCCAGCTGGGCGGGTATGGCGCCACCCATCTTTCCGGCCGTCCGGACTTCAAGGAGGCCGGCTTCGGGCAGCCGGAGGACAACTTTATGGATCAGAAAACCTACATGCGGGGCGTGGTGGACATGTTCGATGAAGTTCGCGCGGCCGTCGGTCCGGAGGTGGAGCTGCTCCACGACATCCACGAGCGTCTCGAGCCCATGCAATCCATACAGCTGATCAAGGATCTGGAGCCGTATCGTCTCTTCTTCGTCGAGGACCCGTTCTCGCCGCAGGACGTCGAGTGGTTCCGCCTCCTCCGTGAGCAGACGAGTGTGCCGCTCGCGATGGGCGAGCTGTTCAACAATCCCAACGAATGGGTGCAGCCGATGGCCGATCGCCTCTTCGACTACATCCGGATCCACATCTCCCAGATCGGCGGCATTACGCCGGCGATGAAGACCGCCCGGCTCGGCGAGTTCTTCGGCGTTAAGACCGCCTGGCACGGCCCGGGCGACGTCTCGCCGGTCGGGCACGCCGCCAACGCCCACATCGACTACACCGTCTGGAATTTCGGCATTCAGGAGGCGGTGCACTTCCCCGAAGAGACGCGCGAGGTCTTTCCGGGCCACCCCACCATGAAGGACGGCTACATGTACGTCAACGAGGTGCCGGGTCTCGGGGTCGACGTGAACGAGGAAGCGGCCCTAAAGTATCCCCTGCCCGATTTCGATTACGATTGGACGCAGGTGCGCAAGCGCGACGGCACGGCGATCCGGCCTTAGAAAGGTTCGAATCCCGTACGCGGAACACTTCGCCACTGAACGCCCTGGCATCTCTGCCATAGCAGGTTGCCCGAGGGCTCAAAATTGCGGAGGTTAGAGGCGCCTACTCGATTCGCACGCCCCGCGCGCTGCACGATTGATGGCAAGCTAACGGAGAGGGTCCTTATGAGACACGAATGTTCAGACAACCGGTCCATCTTCTTCACGGCCGCTCTGGTCCTGGCATTGAGCGCCGGCATGAGTTCCAGTGCGATCGCTCAGGATACGGAGTACTTTCGGGACGTGACGGATACCCGCGTTCCGGCGGACCCGAAGGCGCATATTCTCGACATCGAGCTCGGTGATGTGGACGGCGACGGCGATCTCGATGCGGTCTGTGCGCTCGAATTCGACGTCAACCGGCTCTACGTGAACAACGGCGCCGGTCGGTTCACCTGGAAACGCGACGTGTTTGCGGCGGAGCGCAACGACTCCGAGGAGGTCGAGCTGGCCGATTTCGACGCGGACGGACACCTGGACGTCTTGTTTATCGCGGAACACGGTGGAAATCACGAGCTGTACCTCGGCGAGGGCGACGGCACGTTTCGCGACGTGAGCGGCCGGCTACTCGGCCGCACGATAGCGAACGATGCCGCGACAGGTGACGTGAACGGTGACGGGGGCGTCGACGTCATCGTCGGAAATACGGGCGCCGAATCTTCGGGTGATGACGCCGAGGTCGCCGACTGGGACACCGTCCAGCGGAATTTCCTCTGGTTGGGCGACCGTGAACGGCCCGGCCATTTTATTGACGTAACAGCCGATCGCATGCCGCCCGTGCGTGACGCCACGCAGGATGTGAAGCTCGGTGACCTCGACGGAGACGGCGATCTCGACATGGTCGTCGGCAACGAAGTCCCACCGAATCGGCTTCTCATCAATAACGGAGACGGCGGTTTCGCCGATCGGACCGATCGCCTCGATCTTCCGGTCCCGCTGGAGACCCGCGAAGTCGTTCTCTTCGACGCAGACGCGGATGGCGATCTCGACGTGCTCTTCGCCAATTTGACGAGCAACAACGGCCCGTGGCTTAAAGACCCGCAGGCGCGCCTTCTGATCAACGACGGCGCGGCCGGGTTCACCGACGAGACGTCCTCCCGGCTGCCGACGAACGTCTTCTCCTCCTACGACGCCGGTCACGTCGACTTCGACGCCGACGGCCACCCGGATTTTCTCTTATGCGCCGTGCAGATTCCCGGCTTCCATCCGCTGCAAGTTCGGGCGTACCGCAATGACGGCACCGGCCATTTTACCGACGTGACCGGCCGGGTCATTCCGAAGGAGACGGTCGGCCGCGGCTGGGACATCGAGGTGGGTGACATGAACGGCGACGGAGCGCTCGACGTCTTTATCGGCGGATGGGGCACGCAGGCCCGCCTTCTGTTCGGCAGGATCTCTCAGCCTCGCTCCGAGGACTGATTTCGATCAGATCCGGCCAGGAAACAGCCAGGGCCGAATATGGTGGTGTTCTGGAACCTGAGAAAGTTCCAGTGGTGGAACTACCAATATTGGAACTACCATCTCTGGTACTTATGCTCACGAAACCCCCTGAGATTCTCGATCGCAGCCGCGAATGGGCTCTTCTTTGCGAATTATGGGAGAGAAAGGGCCCGCAACTCGCTTTTGCGGTCGGTCGTCGACGCATCGGTAAGAGTTTCGTGCTATCCCGCTTCGCGAAATCCGTTGACGGGGTCTATTACCAGGCCACCAAACGCGCCGAAAAAGAGCAGCTGGCCGAAATCAGCCGGATGTTAGGGTCTCACTTCAAAGACGCCGGGTTGGAAGCCGGTCTTGAATTCCCCTCATGGGAGGCCGTCTTCAATTTTATAACACTTCGCGCGGATGGTCGCCCCCTTCTGCTCGTCCTTGATGAATTTCCATACCTGGTAGATTCCGTCCCGGCGCTTCCATCGGTGATTCAGAAGTATTGGGATCACGACTGGCAAGGGACCGGCCTGAAGATCATCCTGAGTGGTTCGTATGTAAGCGCGATGACGCGTCTTGAGACGGCGGACCAGCCTCTTTACGGACGACGTACGGGAAAACTCTTGTTTGGGCCATTTTCCTATAAAGAGGCAGGCCTATTCACACCGAAGCATACCGTGACAGAGCGGTTGATTGCATATGGGATTTTTGGACATCTGCCCGGAAACCTTGCGCTTCAGGATCGGAAGAAGAGCCTGGCGGAGAACGTTGCGCGGACTATGCTTGATACCTCCGGTCGGCTTGCGGACGATGCGCAAATGCTACTCGACGCCTTTCTCGGCGAATCGGCGGTATATTATGGCATCATTGAGGCCGTGGCAACCGGCGACCACACCTGGAAAGGCATCACGAGTCGGGTGGGTCGAACTGGGGGCAGCCTGGCGCGTCCGCTTCAGTGGTTGGAGGAGATGGGGCTCATCGAACGCGTTGTCCCTATCACCGAGAAGAATCCGGCGAAATCGAAGCGGAGTCAGTATCGTATCGCCGATCCCTATGTTCGGTTTTGGCACCGAGTCGTCTCGCCCGTGGTCAGTGCGGGCATGGTTGGGATGGTCGAACCCAGGCAGCTTTGGGAGGAGTGGGTCCGGCCCCGAATCGACGATTATATGGGCGAGACCTTTGAGGCAGCATGTAGGGATTTCGTCCGTCACAGTGAGACATTACCCTTCTCCCCATGGCGCGTCGGGGAGTGGTGGAATGCCTCCTCGACCGAGCAGATCGACATCGTTGCCCTCGGGAGTCGCGACGAGCTGTTGGTCGGTGAATGCAAGTGGGGAGCCGTCTCTCGCCCGGATCTGGAAAAACTCCGCAGGCGTTTGGATGCCGTTGCCTCAGAGCTCAGCGGCCGGCCTTTAACGACCCACCTTGCTCTTTTCAGCGGAAGCGGTGAGGCCGATGCCGACATTCGGAAAGCAATTCGGTCGGGAGACGTTTTGTTTTTCGGTGCCGACGATCTCTATTGAGGAGGCCTCGTCGGAATCGCGTCCGAATCTCGTGATGATCCTGGACGACGACATGGGCTATTCGGATATAGGCGACGTTTTGAGATCGAATTCCTTCGAAACGGTACGGAAAATTCATGCCCATGAATCGACGTGAATCGCTTAAGACGCTTGCCCTCGGTGCGGTGGGTCACGGTTTTCTGCTTGATCAACTCGGCCGATCGGAAAGTGCGAAGCGTACCAAGTTTGAAAGCGATTGGCACCGTTGGCCCGACGTTCGCTGGGCAGGACCCTCGTTATGGGGAAATCGCTTGCAGGACTGGTACATCCGGGACGGCGCCGTCGAGTGTCAGGTAACCGCTGAGAACCGGACGCTGCACTGCCTCACGCACCGTCTGGTAGAACGGGGTGAGACGTTCAGTACGGCAGTCGTCGTTCAGAGGCTGGAGGATGCCCGTGAGGGGTACGTCGGCTTCCGCATTGGAGCCAGGGGCCGCTTCTCGGACTATCGCTCCGCGGCCGTTTTTGGGGAGGGCATAGACGCGGGTATTACGACGGGCGGCCGTCTTTTCATCGGAGAGACACGCGGACGCGACACGGTAGACCGGCCGACGACTTCAGCCGTTCGTCTGCTCCTGGAGGCCCGTCCGAGCGGCGATCACTTCGCGCTATCGCTGACGGCCCTCGAACCGGACGGCACCGGGACACTCTCCTCGCTGCAGGTCGACGGGCTCGCGGCAGATATGCTCGTGGGGAATGTAGCGCTGGTCAGCTTCTTCGACGATGAGGATTCCGAGCGACCTTCCGCACGCTTTAGCGCCTGGGAGATGGGCGGAGACCGGCTGGTGACCGATCCGGCGGCAGCCTTCGGTCCGGTCTGCTTTGCACAATACACACTGCACCGCGGCACGCTGAAGCTCACGGCCCAGCTTGCGCCCATCGAGGAGATCGAAGGACACCGGGTCGTGCTCGAAGTGCACCGAGGCGGCCGTTGGGAGGTGGTTGGTGAAGACGAGGCAGACCCGCTTTCTCGGACCGCCCACTTCCGCGCCGAAGGTTGGGATGCGTCTGCCGCCGTTCCGTACCGAATTCGCGTGCACCTTCCGCTGGCTTCGGGTACCGAAACCTTCGATTACGAAGGAACTGTCGCTCGTGAACCCACCGAGGCGGACCGGCTGAAGGTCGCGGTCTTCAGCTGCAACAGCGACTACGGTTTCCCGGACAGCGAAGTCGTGCGGCACGTCGGCCGGCACCGTCCGGATCTCGCGGTTTTTCTTGGGGACCAGTACTACGAATCCCACGGCGGCTTCGGCATCCAGACCACGTCGCTGGAGAAGGCGACCCTCGACGTGTTGCGCAAATGGTACATGTTCGGTTGGTCGTACCGCGACCTCTTCCGCCACATCCCGTCGGCGTTCATACCCGACGACCACGACGTTTACCACGGCAACGTCTGGGGCGAAGGCGGCGAGCACGCTCCCACGGGTGAGGGGTGGGGCTACGCAGCCCAGGATCAGGGAGGATACAAGATGCCCCCGGAATGGATCGACGCCGTGCAACGATCAGAGACCGGCCACCTCCCCGATCCATACGATCCGACACCAGTCAAACAGGGCATCGGCGTCTATTACACGGCCTGGGACTATGCAGGCGTGAGCTTCGCCCTGCTGGAGGACCGCAAGTTCAAATCGGCGCCGCAGAACGTACTGCCGGAGGGGGCCCGGGTGGAGAACGGGTTCGTCACCAATACGGACTTCGATCCCTCGCGGCTCCGCGACCAGCCCGATGCCGTCTTGCTGGGTGAGCGGCAAATGGAATTCCTGAACCGCTGGGTAGGCGACTGGCGCGGAGGCACGCAGCTAAAGGCCGTCCTGTCGCAGACGAACCTGTGCACCGTCCACACGCTGCCGGCCGGGAGCACGGACGACAAGATGGTGCCCGGTCTGGCTATTCCGCCGCCCGGCGTCTACGTGCAGGGCGATGCGCCCGCCCTGGACATGGACTCGAACGGGTGGCCGCCGAATCGTCGCGACGACGTGGTGCGACTCCTCCGCAAGGCGTTCGCCTTTCACATTGCGGGCGACCAGCATCTGGCGACCCTCGTTCACTACGGCGTAGACGAGTTCGGCGACGCCGGATTTGCATTTACCGGACCGGCCCTGAACAATATCTGGCCTCGGCGCTGGTGGCCTCCGGTTGGTGAGGATCACCGGCCTCTTCCCGATCGGCCGCCCTATACGGGCGATTTCCACGACGCCTTCGGCAATCGGATTACGGTTCACGCCGTGGCCAATCCTCACCAGACCGGACGCGAACCGTCCATCATCTACGATCGGGCGACGGGATACGGCATCGTGACGTTCGACAAGGCGCGGCGTACGATCGACGTGGAATGCTGGCCTCGCTACGTGGACCCGTCTACCCATCCCGATGGCCAATATGCGGACTGGCCCGTCGCGATACGGCAGGAAGACAATTACGGGCGAGCGGCTCGCGCCTGGCTTCCGAACATTGCCGTTGAGGGGCTGGATGATCCGGTGATCGAGGTCGTCGACGAACGCATCGGCGAAATGGTCTACACACTCCGGATCAAAGGGCGTACGTTCCAGCCGAAAGTGTTTGCGGAGGGTACGTACAGCATCCGCGTCGGTGATCCCGATCGTGCACTCTTCAAGAAACGCAGGGGTCTGGCCGCGGTCGCACGCAAGGAGGCTGCGGGCTCGCTGACGGTTCATTTTTGAGGGGCGCGAACGTGCCAGGGAGCCATCCAATACCTTACTGACGAGCACGAAGATCGATGGGGGAAGAACGCAGTCGGCGCGTCTTGCTTAGCGAACGTAGTGCACAATATCCTCGGCACCCCGATGCCTGACCGACCTTTCCGTCTTCTCGTCCTCGTTCTTTGCGTCTTCTTTGCCTCCTGCCGCAACGGCGGAACCGACGACACCGCCGACGGAATCGGAATGCGTTGACTCACCTGCTTACTGAATGCGTTCATTTTGTCCTGCTTCGGCAGCGCCACGGCCCAACCCGTCACGGCTATCGGCGCCGGAGCGGGTGCCCTTGCGGAGCTCTTCGAGAACCATCGCGATGAGGTGACGATCTATGGCAGAATCACTCCAACAGAATCTTCACGTCCATGAACCACCGAAGTCGAATCCTGCCGGTCGATTCTCGCGGATCTTCGATCGTCTTTGCTGCCGCGGCACTCGTCTTATTAATTGCATCCTGCCGATCGGTATCTCCCGGTTCAGCCGACGATCGCCCGAACATCGTCCTCATCATGGTGGACGACATGGGCTATTCGGACATCGGATCGTTCGGCGGCGAGATCGAGACGCCCAACATCGACAGGATGGCGACGTCGGGCGTCCGCTTTACGCAATTCTACAATACCGCCAAGTGCTTCCCGACACGGGCGTCGCTGATGACCGGCCTCTATGCGCATCAGGTCGGAGTGGGGTTTGAGCAAGGGACTCTGACCAACAGCGTGACTATCGCCGAGGTGCTCCGTGAGACAGGCTACAGGACGCTGATGACGGGCAAGTGGCACGGCGACGAGAATCCGTACGATCGCGGATTCGATCGGTACTTCGGACTCGTCGACGGTGCCGTGAATCATTTCAATCCAGGGCTCCAGCGCCCCGGTGAGCCGCCGCCGGCGCGCAAGTTTCCCGGGAATCGGCGCACGTGGGCAGTCGACGGCGAAGTCTACGAGCCCTATACGCCTGCCGATCCCGATTTCTATTCGACGGACGTCTACACGGAGTACGCGCTCGAATACCTCGAAACGTACGAAGACGAAGGCCGCCCCTTCTTTTTATATATCGCGTACACCGCGCCGCATGATCCCATTCAGGCATGGCCGGAGGACGTCAAAAAGTACCGCGGCCGCTATATGGAAGGATGGGATGAGCTTCGCCTCATGCGATACGATCGACTGGTAGAGATGGGAATCATCGACTCCGTCTCGGCGCTTTCGGAGCGGGGCGTTATCCGGGATCACCAGAAGCAGACCTCGAAATACACGAGCCGGTACTGGAACGACGAGGGAGGGATCCTTCCGTGGGACGAGGTAGAGGGTAAGGAAGATTGGGATCTGAAAATGGCCGTATACGCCGCGATGATCGACCGCGTGGATCGCCAGGTCGGCCGGCTGATGGACAGGATGCGAGCGATGGGCAAAGAAGAGAACACCCTGGTACTCTTTCTCTCCGACAACGGAGGATCGGCTGAGATGAACCATCACCAGCAGGACCGGGACCATCCTGCAATCGACCCGCCGGGCCCCATGACGGCCTGGCACAGCGTGGACGCTCCCTGGGCCAACCTCAGCAACACGCCGTTCCGTTATTACAAGAACTGGAGCCACGAAGGCGGGATTGCGACCCCTCTAATCGCCTACTGGCCGAACGGTATTGTGGAGCCTGGACGGATCTCACACGAGATCGGCCACGTCATCGACATCATGGCCACGGCGATCGACGTCGGCGAGGCGCGCTATCCGAAGAAGTACCGGGGCGAGGCAATACACCCGCTGGAAGGGAAGACACTGCTGCCCGTTCTTCAGGATCGCGACCGTGAGGGACATGACGCGGTCTTCTTCGAATGGGGCGGCGGAAAGGCGGTACGAAGTGGACGTTGGAAGCTCGTCGACGGGCGTGGCGCGGGTACGGTGTGGGAGCTCTACGATATGGAGAAGGATCGAACCGAGACCAACGACCTGGCTGCCCGCTTCCCGGATCGCGTCAACACGCTTGCGGCACGCTGGGACGCCTGGGCCCGCCGAGTCGGCGCCGTTGACGAGCCGGCGGGCTCGGACAGGTAGCCTGACCGCCTTCTCGTCATCTGTGGGGGTTTACGCGGCCTCAGTCGTGATAGCACGGGAATCCGGGTATCCGCGCTCCAGGCCGTCATCGGAATCGCTTGAGAAGCTGGTGCCTCCGCGGCGCATGTCGCTGGAGGAGGCGATCGAATTCATCCGCGAAGACGAGCTGATCGAGGTGACGCCGATGGCCTTTCGGCTGCGGAAGCGGCATCTGGACGTGAACGAGCGCAAGAAATACCAGATGCGGGAGGAGACGGAAGCGGTGGTGTAGGAGCTACAGCCATCGTGTCCCTGGTGGGGTCGCGTTAAGGGTCTGGTGGGACGGCTACAGGCGCGTGTCGCAATGCACCACACGTGGATGCCGAACGGCGTAATCTGTCACCAAAGGCGCAAGGCGCATGCTCCAAAAGCACTGCTCCAGCTCGATGTTTGGTGCTAGTTTCGGAGCTGTCAATCGGACGGCCCACCGTTCCGGACGTTCAAATTCAGTTTTGCGACCTGTGTTTGTGTCCACTTCCTGCCCGACCTGCTATAGAGGGGATCCGCGTAAGGCCACGCTCACTCGGGAGCGTGATCAGACCGTCGCAGATGAAGTCGACGGCAACAAATTTGCTGAAAGCGGTGCGTCGATCCTTTGCATTACATTTGTCTACCACCTGAGCCGCGATTATCGAGCGGCGCGGGCGCTCTGTCGGGGCGTTTCTCGCCGTACCACGGAGCGCATCGGCTTTCGATGGAGGCGGTCCGTTTATCTGGATCTCACCGACGCCGCGCTAGCCGCGCGCATCTGGGCACTCGTCGGACGCTGGAAATCGTCGAGGCTGACCCTGGACGGTCAGGAAACCACGATCGCCGAGCTGGCGTGTGGTGGACTTGGCTATCACCGAGGTATCAGGCCGTCGCGACCCGGGTATGCGGAACCTGCCGAGAGAAGGCCCAGAGACCTCGCGTTGACGGCGATGCCTAAGCGAGCGGCCATCTCATAATATCTGATCCACGCTGCCGGGGTACGGCGTACCGCCGAAGCAGCGTCCGGAACCCTTCAAGGCCGGGGAGCCCCCTTATGGACTTGCGAGCCGCGTTCGGCGCCGCTGAATGATGGATCGCCTATGTAAATCCGGGATCGCCTATGCAAATCCGGTGCTTTCTGCCAGCGTTGTGACGTCGTGCGCGTCGAGGACGAGCTTCAGGGAGTAGATGCTCATTCCACCGTAGATCTCGAAATGAGCATGAATGCGCCCGGGAATGTCGTTGTGAACGCGGACGCGAAGCTCGCCGCCTTTGATCTCGATGGCGTTGATGCAAGAGCGAATTTCATCGGCAGTGCCCGCGACGTCGACACCGAACCAGGATCCCTGGCGCTGTGCGGTGGGCTCAATACGCGAATCCAGAAGTGTGTTCATGGGGAGATCTACGTATTTTGATTGGTGTGTCCACGTCGTCGATCGATCCGCTCGAACAGAGCGATCGAGCCCTTTTGGAGCTCGGCGTGCCGGCTTGCAAGGCAATGGCTCGTCATGTGGACCATCGACGGTCCGCCCATGCGCATGAGACCCTCTGAGAGGGGATCTGTAGTCTAGGAGAGGCCTCACCGAATTACAATATGTTCGGCCAAAAGATTTTACACAGAATTTCCACAATGGGTGCCGGGCGCCGTCTTAAAACAGTCTGAGAGAAGATCTGTCTTGAGTTCCGTGAAACCAGACGTACATAGCGAGGAGAAAACGCTGGCCGAAGCCGTTCGCGAAGCCTGTCTGAAAGCCGCACTCGATGCCTACGAAGACGCGTCGATGCGCGGAATCTGTCACGAAGGCGCCTGGGAATGCGCCGTCGGTGCTCTGCGCTCGGTGGACGTGGATGCCGTGCTCGCGCGGCGTCGTACAAAGAGATAATCTCGACCGGCCGCGGTGCGAGCGGCAACGCGAAGTGCGAGTGGACCGTCGCCGTCGCGGTCGTTAGATTGCGTCGACACCGACGCTCGCATCTAGCCCCTATCCATGCTCGCCGGCCTTCCCTGGACGTCCTGGCTCTTGATCCTCATTGCGACGCTTCCCGCCCTGGGTGCAGCGTGGGTGAACTTTCAGAAGCACCGCAGCGCGAAACGGTAGGATCAAATGGCTTCCGTCGTGATCGTTTCCGTGCTGGTCGTCTACCTGCTCATCCTCGTGGGGATAGGGCTCTGGTCGCGATCCGCATCGCAGGACGTGGCGGGGTTGTACGTCGCCGGTAAGAAGCTTCC